>CAZNZK010000005.1:0-82748 GCA_964577595.1 uncultured Candidatus Saccharibacteria bacterium | reverse complement strand
TGCTCCGTGCCTATCGCCGTTTGTTGATGAAAAAACCTTGTTACTGAAATTGCGGAGGGTGAGAGATTCGAACTCTCGGTGGGTTGCCCCACGCAGACTTTCCAGGTCTGTGCACTAGACCACTATGCGAACCCTCCTTTTATAGAGCAATTCGCCCTAATACGGCCTACTATATCACCGAAATCGGATGGTGGAAAGAATCTGATAGAAGAGCGCGGCTACGCGACTTTCGAAAACCTGGTTATTCTTGTCCATCTGTTGAAACTGGCTTTGACTGGTGACAATGGCGCCAGGGTCGGTGACAGCGGCCTGGAGGCCGAATTGATAACAAATGCCGTTTTGATAGGTAATAAAAAGCGTGCCATAAGCGCAACCGCCGGCCCAACACCCGCCGCTCGTGACGCCAGGGAGTTGGTAGAAATTAACCGCAGACGTGAGGCCTGTGCTTGGCGGCATAATGGGCGTTTCAACGGGAGCTGCTTTATAGTCGCCTTGCGCGGCACTACTACATGAAGAAAAATCGGGCGCCGAAAAGGTGGCGAAAGTTACAGCAATATCGTGCACCGTCGTGCTTGCGGGATATTGCGAGGGGGGCAGAGTGAGAACGGCTTTTGCTGATGGGTCAATAGGCAGATAACTTTTTATTTGCTTAATGTCGCTGGATTTAGTGGAAAGATTAACGACACCGCTCGGATAGTCAAAACTAACACCGTCGGCCGTGTCGGTATAGGTACCCCAGGATGCACCCGTGCCAATAGCGCTTACTCCTGTCGGCAGAGAAGGGATTGAAAATGGTGGGCCATTTTTAACCAACACACCAGAAACAATCTTATATTGAATAGTGGCCGTCACGCTTGTAGCACTCGCGCCGCTGGCGCTCGTTTGGCCACCGAGTGCAATACCGCCATTATTGATAGCAATAGTAGTGATTGGATTAAGAAGTGTACCCATACCCAAGTCGCCAAGCGCCGACGGTACGCGGAAATCACTCGTTGTAGCAATGAGAACTGGCTGACCGTTTTCAGTGAGTGAGGTGCTCGTGCTAAGCGCAAAGATTTCCAGAATGTTCCCTGCACTGTTGGTAAGGTTGGGGACAATAACCGCTGCGTCCCCTGCCCCGTCACCAGTAAGGTCACCAAAGGCCGCGAGTGGCGCATTATTAGTATCGGTAACAATAGAATTATTCGTAACGCTTTCCACTTGAGCGAGCGTTAGAGCTGGGCTAGCCGGGATGCTTAGCTTCGCGCCCGTTTGCGACAAAGCGTAGAGATACCAGAATATTCCCCCAAACACAATTACTGTAAGGATGATTGTGAGGATTTTTTTCATGGGATTGATTATTTTTCTTCCATGCCCCGCAGAATAGCGATGCGCTTGTCTATAGGCGGATGAGTGCTGAATAAAGTACTGATATGTTTGCCGATATTGCCGAACGGATTAGCGATGAAAAGGTGGGCGGTGGCCTCATTGGCATCATGCATGGGTTGGCTATAGGTACCAATTTTTTGCAAAGCGCTGGCCAGGCCTTCGGGGTAACGCGTCAGTAAAGCACCGCTTGCATCGGCCAAGTATTCGCGCCGGCGAGAAATAGCCAGCTGGATGAGCGTGACGGCAATTGGCGAAAGAATAGCCAGAACCAAACCGATAATAATAAAGATAGCGTTGTTGTTATTCTTACCGCGACCGCCTCCACCGACGCCGCCAAAAAGCGAGGCTCGCAGAAAGAAATGGGCCATTAAACTAACGAAGCCAACGAGCACCACCACAACCGTAGACAACAAGATGTCGCGATTTTTGACGTGCGAAAGCTCATGAGCAATGACACCCTCAAGCTCTGTTTGATTAAGTACTTGTAAGAGGCCGGCGGTGACCACGACTGCAGCATGTTCTTTGTTGCGACCAGTGGCAAAAGCGTTGAGCGCGCCATCGGGAATAATGTAAACAGCGGGCGTGGGCAGGCCAGCAGTAATCGCTAAGTTTTCAACCGTGTTGTAGAGCATTGGGTTGGACTGGCGCGTTACGGGCTGGGCCTTGTAGTGCGAGAGAATTATTTTGTCGGAATTCCAGTAACTGAAGATGTTCATGAATATCGCAAACGCAATGGCAATATAGAGAATGAGAATATCATTAAAGGCCTCGGCAAAAACATAACCGATGCCGATAACGACCACCACGAATAAGAACATGATGAACCACGTTCTCCAGATGTTTCGTGATTGTTGCTTGTAAATATCCATAATAGACGGTAGAAAGACTTTTTTCGGGGAGATGAACGATGCAAGCCCCTGCAAAAAGCCTTTCTACCTTCACTTCTAGAAGTTTACAGTGGGTGCGTTGCGGGCGGCCTGATCAGCAGCGCTGTCACCAAGTTCAAAGAAAGCCATTTTTTGAATGTGGAAACTGTTAGCAATGAGATTGGAAGGAAAACTGTCGCATTTAGTGTTAAGATCGCGCACGTTGACATTGTAGAAGCGGCGAGCGGCCTGGATTTTGTTTTCCGTGTCGGTCAGCTGATTTTGTAAATCTAAGAAATTCTGATTAGCCTTAAGTTCCGGATAATTCTCGGAAACGGCAAAAAGGCGACCGAGCGCGCCGGAAAGAGCACCTTCAGCTTGAGCCCGGGCGGCAACCGTGGCGGGAGTGGCCGCGGCGCCGGCAGCGGCACCAGTACCCGCGCTCATAGCAGCCGAGCGAGCAGAGGCGATATTTTCAAACGTGGTATTTTCATGCGACGCATAGCCCTTCACCGTATTAACCAAGTTCGGAATGAGGTCGTAGCGACGCTTGAGCTGAACGTCAATGTCAGCCCAGGCCTCTTTGGCGCGATTAGTAAGCGTGATGAAACCGTTGTAGGAAAGGGCCAGCCAGAGAACGGCGATAATAATGATAGCTAAAACAATATAGAGAACGATCATATGTTTAATTAATTAGGGCGCAACAAAGTGGCGCCGCGCTGTTAACAACAGCTACTCTGCTAATACGACGAAGACAGGAGAATTGTACAACATTTACAGTAAAAGAAAAGCCCCGCACCACTGCGGAGCATTCTTTTTGTAGTATTAGTAATCCATGCCACCCGGCGCGCCGCGACCGGCGCTGGCGGCTGGTTTTTCCTCCGGGTCTTCAGAAATAGCCACTTCTGTAGTGAGCAAAATGGCGGCGGCGCTGGCGGCGTTCTGCAGAGCCGAGCGCGTCACTTTCACCGGGTCAATAATGCCGGCCACGAGCATGTCGGGAACAAGAGCATTGGTGGTGGCATTGAAACCGCCATGAATTCCCTCTTGGTGCGACACTTCTTCAACAACCTGCGTACCGTCGCCGACGCCGGCATTGGCGGCGATTTGCGCAAGCGGCACTTTGCAAGCGTCCAAAACAATTTCGTAGCCGATGCGATTTTCGTCAAAAATAAAGCGGGCCGCTTTGCTTTCCTTGAAAGATTTATCCAGCTTGGCCCGCACAGCGTTGGCGGCACGCAAGAGAGCCGTGCCACCACCGGCGACAATCCCCTCTTCAATAGCGGCTTTAGTGGCATTGACCGCGTCCTCAACTTTCAACTTAAGATATTTCATCTCAGTTTCGGTGGCCGCGCCAACTCGAATCACCGCGACGCCGCCGCCAAGCTTGGCGACACGTTCGTCTATTTTCTCCTTGTCATATTTATTTTCCGCGTTTTGGCTCATTTTTTTGAGCTGAGCCACGCGGTCTTTAATGGCCTTAGTATTGCCCTTGCCACCTACAATAATAGTGTTGTCTTTAGTGGCCACGACGCGAGTGGCTTTGCCAAGCATTTCAAGCGTAGCTTTTTCAAAGGTAATGCCGACATCTTCGGAAATAACCGTGGCGCCAACCGTAACGGCAATATCTTCTAATGTTTCTTTTTTACGATCACCGAAGCCTGGAGCCTTCACCGCAAGCACATTAAAACCACCACGGAGCTTGTTCACAATAAAAGTGGAGAGTGCTTCGCCATCAACGTCGTCGGCGATAACCACCAAATCCTTTTTGCCAGTCGCAACCAAAGCCTCTAAAAGCGGCAGAATTTCTTTAACTGTAGAGATTTTTTTGTCGGTAATGAGAATGGCCGGGTCCTTCAGCTCAGCCTCCATGCGCTCGGCATTAGTAATCATGTACGCGGAAACGTAGCCCTTATCAAACTGTAGGCCTTCCACAACATCCGATTCAATAGCCAGCGACTGTGATTCCTCAACCGTTACCACGCCATCTTTGCCGACTTTTTTGAGCGTGTCGGCAACAATTTTTCCGATTTCTTCCGACTCGGAGGAAACGGTGGCTACCTGGCGAATTTCTTCGTCGGTTTTTACCTGCTTGGCAGAGGCCTTCAAAATATCAACAATTTCTGTTACGGCTTTTTCCATACCAGCACGCACGGCCATCACATTGACACCGCTCTTGATGCGGCTAGCGCCGCTCGCCACCATAGCCTGGGTGAGAATAACCGAGGTGGTGGTACCATCGCCGCCAATGTCATTAGTTTTCGTAGCTACCTCCTTAACAATCTCCGCGCCCAAATTTTCAAATTTATCTTTGAGAGTGATTTCCTTAGCAATAGAAACACCGTCGTTGGTAATCGTCGGCGAGCCCCAGCCCTTATCAAGCACCACATTGCGGCCACGCGGGCCGATGGTGATTTTCACCGCATCAGCAACTTTATCAACACCTGCTTTCAAAAGCCGTCGTGCATCTTCGCCGTAGAGAATTTTTTTTGCAGCCATAGGATTTCAGAATTATTTTTCGTTGATAATAGCCAGGATGTGGTCTTCTTTAATAATGAGGAGCTCCTCAACGCCATTTTTGATTTCATCAAAACCGTATTTTGAAAATACCACCGTGTCGCCCACTTTTACGGAAAGCGGCACAAGTCGGCCATCCTCGCGACGACCTTCACCCACGGCAATTACCACGCCCTTTTCCGGCTTTTCTTTTTTCACTGTATCAGGAATGAAAATACCGCCAGCTGTTTTTTCCAGCTCGCCTTCTAGTTGGCGCACAAGCACCCGGTCGCCCAAGGGTTGAATGGGTTGCTTAATTACATGCTTGGCCGCCACTTTTGGCTTCTGTTTCGGCTTAAGAGCCACTTTGGGAGGAGTTTTCCTTGCTTTCTTTTGGGCCATAGTATTACGAGAATTTATGCTAATAAGAATACCGAGAGGACTGCATTATATAGAGTGACTACGCCCGTGTCATCTTGACATGAGTACAAAAAATTTTGTGGTGAGGCATTTCTTCTCTGTATTTTAAGAAAGTTTTAAGAAAAATTGATGAGAATTTTAACACCTGCTTGGTATACCTATGCCACGCCGGAAAATTCTAAGGAATTTTCCGGATCGTGGGTGTGCTAAGCGGTTCTTGGGGCCTGCCTTTGACAAGCGGGCTCGCGGGTTCGACTCCCGTCACATCCACCATTTTGGACAATATTGGTCTACGTTTGTATAGTTGCATAAAAAAAATACAGGGGTATACTTACTATACTTGTCAAAGGCAGGAACAAGACCACGAAAGTGAGTCCATCAAAAACTCCGTGCATTACGGAGTTTTTGTTTGGCTAAACTGACGCTTAAATCCCCAATTGCCTCAAAATAAAAATAGTGGTAGTATCCCCGCATGAGCAAAGTCATTGCATTCATCCCCTATATTCAAATCATTCTGGCTGTGGCCGTGGTGCTTTTGGTGCTCCTCCAGCAATCCGATGCCGACCTGGGCGGCGCTTTCGGCGGTAGCGATTTAGCTGGCGCCCCAACCCACACTCGCCGCGGCATGGAGCGTGCCCTCTTTTATCTCACCATTGTTGTCGGCATCCTTTTTGCCCTTTCTGTTTTGGGTGGCCTGGTCCTTCACTAGTTTTCTTGATTTTGGGTTTATTTTTTATTTAACCTGCGCCTATGCGCGACCTCCGCGCGACCATCATTACTAAGATAGCAGACGCCATTGGCAACCTCTCCTCATTGGGCCGATTTATTCTGGGCGCGCTCATTGTGCTTTTTGTGGTGGCAGTTGTATGGCTGGTATGCGACGTAAGTGCTTCTTTTTTAGTGACCGTGCCAATGAATGGCGGCACCGTCACACTCGGCATCGTTGGCAAACCCCGACTCATTAATCCCGTGCTAGCCGTAAGCGTGCCCGACAAAGACATGGATGCTTTGGTATATTCCGGCCTGACCCGCTGGGATATTAAAGAACAGAAACTGATTCCCGACCTGGCTGAAAGTTGGGCTATTTCACCCGACGACACCGTATACACTTTTATACTTAAAACCGGCCTGACGTTTCAGGATGGCACGCCACTTACCGCCGACGACATTCTTTTTACGGTAAATGCCATCCAAAATCCGGCCCTGCACAGCCCGTTAGCCGCCAACTGGGCGGGGGTGACTGCTAAAAAAATTGACGCGCACACGGTGCAATTTATTTTACCCGCGCCCTACGCGCCTTTTATTGAAAATACATCGGTCGGCATTTTACCGGCACATACTTGGCAAAAAATTCCGGCCGAACAGTTTGCCACCGCGGCCTCCAATACTCGCCCGATTGGTTCTGGCCCATTCGCAATCGGCGGCATTACCGGTCCCGCTAATAATCCTTCAGCATATGCGCTCACACCCTTCGTGCATTTTAGCCTCGGCACGCCCCACCTCGGGCGCCTCGTGGTACATTTTTTCTCTGATACGGAAACGGCCGCGACTGCCGCGGAAAATCACCAAATAGATGAATTGAGCAACGTGTCACCCGATCAAATAACTCCACTACAACAACGCGGCTTTTTTATTAACGAATTTTCCCTGCCCCGCGTTTTCGGTATTTTTTTCAACCAAACCAATAGCAGTGTTTTAGCTGACCCGGCCGTTCGCCAAGCCCTCAACACGGCCGTTGACCGCACCGCCATAGTAGCCAATGTTTTTGGCAACAGCGCTCTGGCTATTAGTGGGCCAATACCGCCAGCATTTTTGCCCACGTCCGCACCTGATTCTTCAGTACCAGCCCCGGCTAATAGTACCCTTGCCGAAAACATTCTTGACAAAGCCGGTTGGATTGTTAATAATGATGGTATTAGAGAAAAGAAGAAGACGATCGGTACTACCACGCTCTCGTTCGCCATCGCCACAGCTCCGGCACCAGAGCTCGTAGCCACCGCCAATCTCTTGGCAAATCGTTGGCAAGCTATCGGTGTCAACGTCAGCGTCAAAGTCTTTGATAGCGGTTTTGAAGATCAGGTCATAGAGCCTCGCAATTACGACGCCCTCTTTTTTGGGCAAGATATTGGCCGCGGCCTAGACCTCTACCCGTTTTGGGCATCGTCGGAAACGGCGGATCCTGGTCTTAACATCGCCCTCTATAAAAATAAAAGTGTTGATGCTCTCCTTGGCGATATGCGCACCACGGCCAGCAGTACAGTACGCCAGGCCGACATAGCCGCCTTCAATGCCGACTTCGCGCGCGACCTGCCGGCTATTATGCTCTACGAACAGAACTTGAGCGTTGGCCGAACAGAAACTATTCACGGCGACAGCGTAGGACCAATTGCAAATATCAGCGAACGCCTCAGTGATGCCTACCGTTGGTACGCGCAAACGGAAGAAATCTGGAGTGTATTCGCCCCCAAAACCGCAACGGCATCGTATCAGTAAGCGAAAGCTCTCTATAAAATCTATATTATTAAGTAACAATATTTACAAGCAACAAAAATGAACCCTTCACGACCCGCCTCCGGAACACCTGGCCAAGGAGCCGATTATCCGCGACGCCGTACATCCGCCTGGAGCAATAACCGCCCCCGCACCGGCTACAGCCGTCCTGGTGCCCCTTACGCCCGCCCAGTTACAGGAGCTGGCACAGGAAGCTCTGCCGCCCGCTCAGGCCCCTACGCGCGCCCTGGCGGCACCCGTGCTTTTCATTCCAGGACCAGCACCGGCCCTGGCCGGTCGCCGATTGCACACACTGGTTCACGGCCCGCAATGCCGGCTCGCCACTCGCGTTTCGGCCCCGGTTCACGTGGCCCCCAGCAAAAATTCGCTGGCCCGCGCACGCCAGCCGCTTTTGCTCCCAACACTATGCCGCCACACGAGGGGGGTTTTGTTGATGATAACGAAAAAGCCACAAAAGCCGCCGCAGTTGTTATTCCGCCTCCAGGCGAAAATCTCCGTATCATCCCGCTTGGTGGCGTAGAAGAAATTGGCCGCAACATGACGGCCATTGAATACAAAGACGACATTATCGTCATTGATGCCGGCATCCAATTCAGCGACGCCGAAACACCGGGTGTTGATTACATTTTGCCGAATATTAAATACTTAATGGAGCGCCAGAGCAAAATCCGCGCCGTTTTCATCACCCACGGTCACCTTGACCACATCGGCGGCATTCCCTACGTTATGCCCCTTATCGGCAACCCGCCGCTCTACAGCCGCGAATTCGGCGCGCTCTTTATTCAAAAGCGCCAGGAAGAATTTGCCCATTTACCGCCACTCAATATCAAAATCGTCGGCAAAAACGACGCGCCGATTCAAATAGGCCAACACCTCAAAGTGCGCTTCTTCGGTCTCACCCATTCCATTCCCGACTCCACCGGCATTGTTATAAGCACCCCCTTCGGTAATATCGTTACCACCGGCGATGTTCGTGTTGAAAACGAAGACGGCATTCCCGCTCCCGATGAAATAGAGCAATATGAGTCATTTAAAAAAGAAAAAACGTTGCTTCTTTTGATGGATTCCACCGGCATTGATCGCCCGGGCTGGACCGTTTCCGAGTCCCATGTGGTTAAAAACATTGATGAGATCGTCAAAAAAGTCGGCGGTCGCGTCATCATTGCCACCTTCGCCTCGCAGGTGGAGCGCATTATTGAATTCATAAAAATCGCCGCCAAATACGAGAAAAAAATTGTTATTGAAGGCCGCAGTATGAAAAATAACGTGGCCATCATCAAGCAACTCAACCTCGTTAATTTGGACCACATCATTCCTATTGAGGAAATGGACACGGTGCCGCCGCACAAAATCATGGTCATCGCCACCGGCGCTCAAGGCGAAGAATTCGCCGCTCTGATGCGCATCGCCAATCAGAGTCACAAAAACATTCGCCTGAATGACACCGACACCATTATTCTTTCGTCCTCGGTTATCCCGGGCAATGAGCGCGCCGTCACCAAGCTTAAGGACAATCTCTATCGCCACAACGCCAAAATCATCACCTATCTTGATTCCGATGTCCACGCCTCCGGCCACGGCAAGCGTGGCGAATTGGAATGGATCCACCGCCAAATCCCCTATCAATTCTTCATGCCCGTGCACGGCTACCACTTCATGTTGAAAATGCATGCCGAGCTGGCGCGCACTCTTGGCGCCGATCCAAAAAACATTATCGTGCCCGACAACGGCTCTGTCGTTGAAATCGGCCTGAGCGGTAGCGAATCAAAAGAACTGCAGATTAAAGTCCTGCCCGAGCGCGCCCCGCACGACGACATGTTCGTGGAAGGCTTCCGCATCGGCGAAGCTCAGGAAGTGGTTATTCGCGACCGCCAAACCCTCGCCCAAGACGGCATGTTTGTGCTCATCGCTTCCATCAACGTCGCTAATGGCAAGCTTAAGAAAAGCCCCGATATCATCTCCCGCGGTTTCGTTTACTTGCGTGAATCCCAGGATTTACTCCACCAAACACGCTGGATTATCAAGAAAACCATTGAAGACGCCACTGCCGGTATGAATCCCATCAACTTTGACTACGTGAAGCAGGCCGTCACCGACGCCGTCTCTAAATACCTCTTCCAGCAAACCGCCAAGCGCCCGATAGTTATTCCCGTTTTACTTGGAGTCTAAAAATTCGTAGAAAAAACCCGCATCCACCTTTCGGTACATGCGGGGTAAGGGACTAAGTGTCCAAAAGACAAAGGGTCATAGAGGGTCAAGAGTTGCGAAGGAACACGCGGTCCTCAGCGTACCAACGGTCAGCGTAGTCAAGCCGGTGCACGTACACGTTCCACGGCCCAGCGTGGCGGTGCACGTGTACGACGGAAACAGTTCCATCGTCATTGAGAACAAAGAACAAGTTGGCAGAGCCGTTAGTGTGGAGGCCAACGTCATCGCCCTTCTCTTGGCGCTCAATGAGCTCCTCAATTTTTGGAAGGGCCACAGTATGACCACCTTCAACGAGAAGCTTGGAGTCGCTGGCGGCATCACCTCCGGTGCCGAAGATATACTTCAGCATTTCTATGAAGCTCGCTTTGCGCGCCAATTCCTGCGCTCGGAACTCCTGCTCGGCTTGAGCTGGTTGGCTCTTGGGGAGCCACTTGTCCAAGTCACCATCGCGAGAATAGTAGCGCAAGCGGTTGGTGAAGCATTCCGCCGTGAGCTTTTTGGCTGAGGCGCGGAGGGTGACGTTCTTCACGTCTACGAAAAGCGACTGGGATGACGTTTTAGGAAGAGCTTTAGAGACCCTTTCCGAAGGCCAACAGGTTTCCTTGCGGTTGAACTTATGCAGTTCCGCTTCCCATAAAGAGCCATCCTGGCCCGCAAGATTCACAATGAGTTGATTAAGCGGTCCGGTCATAAATTCGCGGAGCGCCTTGCTGAGCATGGTATCCATGGTCAGTTTCCTTATAAAAGAACATTCTGCTACAAGCTTGGCCACAGTGGTTTCGCTTTAGCAACTGTCGGAAATAATACCACACTTAACACTACTACGTCAATACATTTTGAGTGTGATGGGGGTCAAGCGCCAATTCAAAATCAGCCAAGAAAAAAGGCCGAAACTCGTGAGAGCTCGGCCTTTGGACTAAGTTGACTTGAAAGAACGATTACCGCCGGCGACGCAGGAGGCAGAGAGCAAATGCTCCGAGAATTCCGAGCGATGCCGGTTCGGGGGTTGCGGTCACTCCAATTCCGCCGGACGTGAAGTTTTCCAAGCCCCAGGTTTGATCAGTAGTGACGAGCGCGCCGTCGGGATTGACCACAGTAGTGTTCGCACCTAAAAGATAGAACTGATAGGCGCCCGAGGTAGTGAACTGCGGAGTCAGCGCGGTAGCATCAAGAGAAACGATATACTCCTGACCTTGTGACAGAGGCGTCGATGACGTTGGCGGCGTTGGCGTAATGGACGTGAGTACCATTTGGCTGGCGGGCAAAATATTATTTTCCGCCTCAGCCAACGAGCGGCCGAAACCGATGGTGAAATCGGATGCCGACGGCTCCATCATGATGCCGCCATGGGGCGTTACAGAGAAAGTGAGGTTTTCGTTGGCACTTTGCGTCCCACCGTTCTTGTTCACACTTTCCGAAACCGACGACGTAATGGGCTGCATGTTCGGCACGCCACTAAAGAAGTGTTGAGCCTTGCCAACGAGGGAAGTCGGAAACGCCCCATTACCAGCGTTGGTCGTATAACTGACGCTAGTAACCGAGGCCTGGAACACGGTGGTGCCATTTTCATTATTGGTGAGACCTGGCGCAGGCACCGAAACCTCCAACACAAATGGTTGGGTCACTCCCGAAGGAATGAGCGCGTTCAGATGGTTGAATGTTACCGGACTGGTCCCATTCAACGACTGACTGGCGATAATGTTGCCGTTCTGCATCAGATTAATAGAAGATGCGGGCACAAAATCACCCGTGGCGAAGTTTTGTGTTGGCGTAACCGTGAAGTCGGTCAACACACTGTCACCACTACTACCAGCCGCGTTGAAGACGAACACTGGAACGTTTTGCGCCCCTGTGTTGTAGTCGGTATACACCGACTGCGACAAGGGGTTGCTCGGGTCAATGCCCACCGTGAACGTAGATGCCGCCACAGAGGTCGCCAGCGCGCAAAGCACCGACACTACTACCATGAGAGTTTTCATCTTGACTCCTTTCAAAAAGTCAACGAACGTGTATTTTTGATAAAAACGAGCACATTGCCCGTTTCATATCGTCTGGGTGTATTATAACATTTTTTAAGCTAGTTTGTCAAGCTATAGCGCGGCTCTATAGAGCCATTTGCTATACTATAGCCATGTCATATTCGCTTTGGTCATGCATTCTTGGTGGCGCGAGCATCCTCGGTTTTCTAATGCTCTTTATAGTATTCGCGCTCTACAATCCCAATTCACTCAGTTGGATCATGATTTTCGGCGTTTTCTTTTGCTGTAGTGCGATAATCGGGTTTATTTTGGGAATACTAGGAATCAGAGCGGCGGGCGAAGCGCTGGCGATTTGGGGAATCGTTCTTTCAGGCATCGTGGTAGCCGGCGGCCTCGGCGCGCTTCTACTCCTGATTATTTCGGGAGGTTTGGGGCCGATGCCATAATTTTTTCTGCTATACTACTAACGATGTCCTCCTCTACTTCTTCGACTACCTCGCGTTGGACTTTACGGGCACTCTTGCATCCGACGCACCCACGCCACTCATACAAAATCATCTATTTAACGATGATTATTTTGTCGCTTTCGTATGCGGCCACGCTTTACATTGATTCTAACTTTTTGTCGCTCTATTTCGCGCCAAGCATGCTCGACGCCCTCTACCTTTTCGGCGCCGCCGGCAGTTTGATGGGTTTAGCAATCGGTGCGAGCGTTATTCGGCGTTGGAGTAATTTTAGCTGGCTCACCGCTATTTTAGTTGCTCAGGCAGTTGCCTTACTCGGCCTAACACAAGTGACCAGCCCGCTTTGGATCGCCATTTTCTTCGTTCTCCACCAAATGCTCCCGCCTCTCGTCCTTTTTTCCTTTGACGTCATTTTGGAACAGATGATAGACACCCAAACCGTCACCGGCAGTGTCCGCTCGCTCTATTTAACCGCCAGCAACATCGCATTCGTATTAGTGCCGTTCTTTGTGGGCACTATCGCCGAGGCATATTCCTACCGGGCGATTTACGCCGTGGCTGGCGTTTTAATTATCGGGGTTATTTTACTTGTTGATGGCCGTTTTAGCGGTCAGGAACCACGCCGCTTTCGCCAAATCAGCTTCACCGACAGCTTGCGCCAAATCCCCGCTCGACGCGGCCTTTTAGACGCTCTCGGCTCTGATTTTCTTCTGCAATGTTTTTACGCCCTTATGACGATCTTTACGCCAATCTACCTGCACGTCTTTATCGGCTTTGACTGGCAAACTATCGGCCTCATTTTGGCTATCATGCTTTTGCCATTCGTTATCTTTGAAGCCCCGCTCGGCCACCTCTTTGATCGTTTTCGCATTGAACGCGACACCCTCATGACCGGCTTTATTATCATGACCGGAGCATGTATCGTCATGTTCCTGACCCAAAGCCACAATTGGGAGGTGTGGGCACTCTGGCTTTTCATTTCGCGCATCGGGGCCAGCTTCGTGGAAATTGGTAGCGAGTATTCATTCTTCCGGCGTGTTAACGACAGCGACGCCGGCTTCATCAGCGTCTTTCATGCTACTAGCCCCCTTTCATACGTAGTAGCCCCGCTGGCTTTGGCCGCGCTCGGTTCATTTCCAGCGCAAAGCCCATTCGCAGCCATGGCCGTGGTTACGTTCGTTGGTATTTTTGTGGCCTACAAACTACCACCCCGGCCGCGACGGGTTTAATTTAAAAATTTCCTGAAAGAGGCTGGCTATAGACGTTAATAAATTGTGGAATGGCCCAGATGAGGCCGATTGCCGGCAGAAGCACAGCGCCCACGCTGATAATAATCGTTATCATGAAATATAAATTGAGGCGCTTGACCGTCTTGGTCATGACGTCTATTTTCTGCTCAATAACGGCGAGGCGATCGGGATCCATGCCAGTATTATAGCAACTTAGCTTCTAAAAGCATAAAAAGTGGGATTTCCTTGCGGGTACGGTCCTCTTCTTTTTGACGCGGACCGGATTGGGATTTTTTAGGCGAGATCCATTCTTCCAGGCGAGTGACGGCAAAACCGGCGCTCGCGAGAAGTTTGAAATAATACTGGAGCGAGCGGTGAAATGAAACCGTAGTTTCCGAGGCCTGCTGGCCTGGGTGCGCAACGATGCTGACGGTTTTTTCCGAAAGATACTCATCAACCCGACGATACTGCTTCTTGGCTGCCTCGTCCCAGCCCCAACTAGAGCCTTGTGGCACGCGAAATGCAGGATGATTGAGGACGAGAAAAAAGTGGCCGCCCTGTTTTAAAATGCGCGCGCACTCCGCAAAAGTTTCTTTGACTGGTGCGATGTTTTGAATTGCCAAAACGCAAATTGCCGCGTCCGCTGTTTTAGCAACGAGTGGCGTTTTTTCAGCACCGGCAACATGAAACGTGGCAGTTGGCACCGCCTGACGAGCCTTGGCAATAAGCGCGGCACTGGCATCAACACCAATAACCGTGGCGCCGGCAGCCGCGAGATCAGTGCTCACTACGCCAGCCCCGCAAGCCAAGTCAAGAATAGTCTGCCCGGCCTTGGGCTGGAGCACGCGCAATAAATTGGGAATAATAACCGTTTGGTGATAATTGCCTTTTGCGGCGGAATAATCACCATACCATTCGGCGACATCCTGCCAGGAAGTTTCGTGTGTTTTCATGAAATAAGCCAGCGCAAGAACGCCTTTTTAATGGAGCGGCCGACTAAACCGGCCTTGGCGCCGATACCCTGCTGGTTTTTCAAACCGGCACGCAATTCGTGGACATCAAGAATAAGGCTGTTGGTTTCTTTCTGGAGAGCCTTGGAAACACGCAGAAGAGCGTACAACCACATACTTGCGTATATTACGAGAACTAAAAAACTAACCACAAGGGCTCCGAGAATAATTTCTAAAGTGAGCATAAACATGGGCGTGATTGAAAGTATATCACTGGCCGCTTTCAAGCGATATAACGGGCTGGTTGGCGATAATAATTTTGCCGATAGTCGGTAACGCCGAAAGCGTAGCCGGCACAGCAAGCGTGCCGCTCATAGGGGCGCGCAGAACACTGGCGGCCAAGGTGCTTGAAGCATTACTGACCGCGACTTGCGCCGCCGCGACCAGTTTCTGCTCGGCGACATCTTCGGCGAGAAGCTGAGTAACCGACACCCCGCCAATAGCGCTTTCCAGAGCCGCTTGATCAACCACAACTTTCCCCTCGTCGGTAAAAATAGATTGAATAGCGCCGCTAACACTTGCTTGAGCAGAAGCAAGATTACTCGTCCACAACAGCCCCGAGCTGGTAGCAGTACCGCTGTTTTCTTTTTGAAGAAAATTGAGACTTTCTAAAAAAAGCTGGATTTCGGCCAGGTCGGCGCTGGCACCTGTAGCGACCGTGAGCACGTCGGCCGGAGTAGAGGAAGCGCTTATTGAACCAACGATCAGTACTAAGTGGCCGATACTAGCGGAAACAGCCACACGGCCTGATTCGGCAGCAGCCGCGGAAAGTTTGTCAGCGCTCACCAGAAGCTGAGGATTGGAACTGGTCGCGTCCGCAAAAAGAGCATCGCTTTTAGTAATGGCCGACGAAACTGAAGAACTGGCAACAGCAAGTGTCCCGGCCAAACGGCGACTGTCGGCGATGAGCGTTATTTGTATATGGTTTTTAGCCTGCCGGGTAAGCATTTGTTGGTTAGCAATAAGAGTAGCGATCTCTGTTTGTTTTGCTTTTTCAACCGTCAAAGCCGATTGCGCGGCAACCAATGCGGAAGAGGCGTCACGGTCGGTTAATTCGGCAACAATATCCCCCGTCGCCACTTTTTTTCCGGTTGGCATAATGAACGCTAAAGTGCCGCTCACAGGAAAAGCCAGGTCGGTCCGTGACGATGCTGTCGCCGAGAAAGATTGCAGATACGCCGCCCAGTGCACCCGACCAAAAGCTAAAAGAAACCCCACGATTACGCCGAGAGCGAAAAAAACCACCAATTTAAGACGAAAAAGCATATTAACCAATGAGGCCAGTCCACCACTCGTAGGTCAGTAGGAGAAAAAGGCCTAGTGTCCCATAAATCGGCAGAAGCACGAAAAAGAGTAATTTCTTGCCCATAAGAAGGCCATACTACGCCACCGCCGAGAGTTTTGCAACAAAATTTTATGCGTGCAAAAAGAGGCTATTCCCCACCCATTTCAGCGGATGCGCTTTTCTCCGGCTTCTTTTTTGAGGCGGCGGAATCAACTTCGTAGCTGGTGTTTTGGGCTTCAAAGAAATTAACAAGCTCAAAAACGTCGGTAGAAGTGGCCATCCACTTTGCCGGGTTAGTAACGTTGAAATGTTTCGGCAGGCCAAGCTCTTCAAGGCGACGATCGGCTACGTATTGCACGTACTGGTTAACGTAGTCGGCATTCAAGCCCAGAATGCCCTTCGGAAACAGATCTTTATTATACGCAACTTCAAGCTCAACCCCTGTAATGATAAGTTGGCGGATTTCTTCGGCAAATTCTTCAGTGAGAAGATCCGGATTTTCCTCAAGAACATTGTGGATGAGATTAATACCGAATTTCAGGTGGAGGGATTCATCGCGCAAAACCCAATTGATCATAGAACCCAAGTTGCGAAGCTGGTTGCGCTGGCGAAACGAAAGCGCCACCATGAAGCCGGAATAAAACCAAATACCTTCCATCACAATATTAGTGGCCACTAAATTGCGAAGAAAATCTTTCTTTCCTTCAATAGTGGCGATGTCCAGCGACTTTTCCGTCATCCGCTCCATATACTTAAAAATAAAATGCTCCTTGGCCTGCATGGAAGGAAGATTCAAATGCACCGTGTATACCTTGTCGCGATCGAGCGGGAAGGTTTCCAGCACGTATTCAAAAGCCACGCAGTGGTTGGCTTCTTCCCACATTTGCTTGGCGAGGTAGAGGTGGCATTCCGGCGATTTCAAATAAGGATAAATGCCGAGAGCAATGGAACGATTAACGATAAGCTCGGCCGGATTAAAGAAGGCCATAAGAAACTCCACCGCGTGACGCTCGTCGTCGGTCATTTTATTCCAATCTTCCAAATCTTCCTTGAGAGCGATTTCGTGCGAGAACCAGGTGTTGCGCACTGCCTGATTATAGAGATCATACGCCCACTTGTAATTAAGCGGGTGGAGATTCATGTCTTCCGGAGAAGCTTTGCCGATGAGCATAATAGTATGATTAAAATTAAAGTTGTTTGGCAATGATACTATGGCCAAGTTTTATGCACAAGATTACTGCGAAGTACTTTTATTTCAGCTTGTCTAGAGAGATGTACTTTTTTGCTTTAGCGGCAGGGGGCACGGAAGCTGGCTGTTCGGGCTTGTGCTCGATTTTTTGCTCTGGTTTTTTGATTGCCGCGAAACCTTTAGTTGTGACCGGTTGCTCTGCTTTTATCTCTGCTTTTGGTTCGACTTTTTCAACAGTAGTTGGTTGTTCGGCAGTCACCATCTGGCTTTGGCCATCAGAAGAGGTTGTGGTGGACTCAACGGGAATCTCAAGGGTTTTTTGAAGTGGAACGGAAAAAGGCGACAGTGAGGCTGGTGTAGCAGCGGGAGCGGTTTTGAAACGCAGGCCGGCAAAGCCGATTTTGCCTATTTGCGTGGCCTTATTGACCGCTACGGTGCTTTGCTCGGCAGTGTGGCGAGGCTTCATGTGCAAGTAATAGGTGCTCTTGAGCCCTTTGTCCCAGGCGGTTTGATAGATGCGCATGATTTCATCGGTGTCGCGAGTGTCCAGATACATATTGCGCGAAAGAGCTTGGTCAACCCACTTCTGAGCGCGGGCGGCTACCTCAATGAAGGCGTAAGGCGAGGTGCTGAACGATGTTTTATAAATGTGCTGAATGTGCTGTGGAATACCGACGATGTCGGTAATGTCACCTTGGTTTTCAATGATTTGATCGCGAACTTTTTCCCAGATGCCCATATTCTTCAAATCCTTCACCAGGTTATGGTTGATATCCATGTATTTGCCGGAAATTTTATTTCGAGCAAAAACCTGCGAGAAACGTGGGTCAATGCCTGGTGTAGTGCCTACCAAAAGGCCGATATTGGCGTTGGGTGCCACAGCCATAAGCGTGGCGTTGCGCATACCCCTTCGGACCTTTTCGCGCAAAATATCCCAATTAAGGCCACGATGGCGGCTTTCTTTAGAAACCGTCACGGGGCGACCACGACCAGCTTCCAGGGTAGCGATAGAATCAATGGGCACCTTACCTTTTGACCATTCAGAACCGGCGAAATTGGAGTAGGAACCGCGCTCGCGGGCCAAGTTAGTGGACTCATCAATTGCCATATAACTGACGAATTCAAAAATGCGATCGGTAAAATCCCAGGCGTATTCGGAATCATAGGCAAGGCCGAGTTGCTCAAGAGCATCAGCAAGACCCATGACGCCGAGGCCGATGGCACGATTTTCTTTATCGGAACGTTCCGCTTCGGGAATTGGCAACTTGTTGATATCAACCAAGTTATCGAGCTGGCGGATTGCCATACGCACAGATTCTTCCAACTTCATCCAGTTAACTTCCTTATTAACAATGTGCGCGCCGAGATTGAGCGAAGCAAGGTTACAAACGGCGATATGGTCTTTGTCCTGCGGCAAGCAAATTTCCGTGCATAAATTGGACATGTGGATGGTGCCGGTGTTGTTGTTGAGGGCGCGTAGGTTGATGGTATCCTTCCAAATAAGCCAGGGATGAGCCGTGCTTTGCAGAGAAACAAGAATTTGGCGTAACTGTTCAGAAGCCGGCACTTTTTTGTAGGTGCGCATTTTGCCCGTATCAGCCATTTCTATATAGTGCTGATAGCGCTCGGAGAAAGCGGTGCCATAGAGCTCGTTGAGATCCATAACTTCAACAGGGTCAAACATGTACCAGTCCTGACCTTTTTCCACACGCTTCATGAATTCATCGCTCAAGAAGACGGCCGTGTTGGCAGTGCGCATGCGCATGTAATCGTCGCCGTTGTTACTCTTCCAATCTAAAAATTCCGGAAAATCCAAGTGCCAGTTTTCCATATAGAAGGCCAGGGCACCTTTCTTTTTGCCACCGCGCATTACGGCACGAATGGCAGTATCAATAACCTTAGCAAAAGAAGTGGGACCGGTGGAGGCGCCGCCATAATTACTCTTAAGTGGCGAGCCGCTGGCACGCAACTTGGTTATACTCGCGCCAATACCGCCCGAGGCCTTAGAAAGCAGGAGAACATCGGAAACTGTTTTGGCGATATGCTCCATATTGTCGTGCATTTCCAAAAGGAAACAGTTGGAAAGAGCCGGGCGCATCGTGCCAGCACCGAGGTTGGTAGAGCCGCCGGCGATATACTCATGCTTAGACATTTTGTTATAAAACCTGATAGCCCAGGCGGTAGGATCTTTCTCATTATAGGAAAGGCCCATAGCAATGCGCATAAAAAGAAACTGGGGCGTTTCCATAGATTTCTGCTGCATGTCTTTTATTGCATAGCGATTCATCATGCCGTCTAAGCCCGAATAGATGAACATGTCGTCGCGTTCAGGCCGCAAGGCGTCGGCGATTTTCTCCAAATTAAACTTGGCGGCCATGTCAGGGTGGAGGCGATTGTTACTGATGCCGTCTTTAACATACTTAATAAAAGCATCGCGGTGCTTAATGCGAAGGTCTTCAGTGTCATCTTTGTCGTATTCCCCCACCACTCGGCGGTACACAGTTTTCAACAAAAGGCGCGTGGCTACTTTATCGTATTCAATATCTTGCTGAATATTTTGAACGGCGGCGCTGATGGTGGCCTGATCCATTTCATCGGTGGTCATGCCATCATAGAGCGTCAATTCTGTTTCGGTAGCGATTTGCGTGACCATCCCAACCGGATTAGAAAGGCCTCTGCAGGCGCGCTCAATTGACCGGTTAATTTTATCGGCATTAAAAACTTCTTTCGTACCGTCGTGTTTGGTGATAGTTATGCTCATGGTTGGTAATTCTATCGTAGAGGGTGTAGCAGAGGCAAGCATTACAGGCTGTTTTTTGCTTCACAAAACAGAAAGATGCACCTGTAAAGATTACTACCCACGAAAATCGAGATAAAAACTTTATAAAGACCTATCCCCCGTTCCGTTTCCCTCCTTTGCGTAATATCTGCTAGGCTCAGACTATTACCCACCAACTCGACAATCATGAGAATGCTCATTGTGGACGACGATGTAGACCTCCTGGATTCTCTCCACCGAGGCTTCAGCAGTGAAGGAATAATCGTGGATACATCCAGTAGCGGTGACCACGCTTCTTTCCTTGGAAAAACCAATGAGTACGATTTTATTGTTCTTGATCTCATGTTACCTGAAAAAGATGGTTGCACGATATGCGCGGAGTTACGCCGATATGGCCGCACCTGTCCCATCTTAATGCTTTCCGTCAACGCCAGCGTTGAGCAAAAAGTGCGACTACTCCAGGCCGGTGCCGATGATTATGTCACAAAGCCGTTTTCGTTTCGCGAACTGATGGCCCGAGTCCGGGCACTCTCCCGTCGACCACGAGTCCTTGAATCGGACACCTTAGAAATCGCCGACCTTCGGCTGAATATTCAAGAACAACGGGTTGTCCGCGCCAACAAAGAAATATATCTAACCCGCAAAGAGTTCACCCTGCTTGAATTCATGTTGCGGCATCGGGGCCAAGTCGTTTCCCGATCACTCATTATGGAGCACGTTTGGAACGCGGGAACTGACCCTTTTTCAAATACTATTGAAGCGCACATTTTAAATATTCGCCGGAAAATTGGCGACAGTAAAAGTCACCGCCTTCTGCATACGGTGCCTGGACGTGGCTATAGAATAGACACGTCTTCGTAACCTCATATGAATTCCAACAGAATCATCCTGGCATTCATGCTCGGCGCCCAGCTTGGCTTTGCTTTAACGGCTTGGAAACTGCACACGGTTGATTTTGTCATTCTTTTTTTCACGACCGCGGTTATTTTTGGACTATCGCATTGGGAAATTAGAGAATCACTGCGCCGTATCCAGCGCTCTGAAATCGCCATACGAGAAGAGCGGAATTCTCTGGAACGACAAGTTGAGGAGAGGACTCGTGAGTTGAAAAAAGTTCAGTTGGAAAAACTGGCACACTTGTATCGTATTGCTAAATTTGGCAAGCTCTCATGTGGTATCTTTCACGATCTCGTCAACCCCCTAACCGCCGTCGCTATTACTATTGAAGACTTGAAATGCTGCCAAACACCTCAAGCTGTTGAGACGCGACAGAGAATTGACCAAGCCCTGAAAGCCACCGAACGGATGAAAAATCTCGTCGCCATCATCAACAAACAAATTCAGGAACATCCCAATGAGAACGCGGAATTTTCCGTAGTCAACGAGATAAGAGAAGTTATAGATATTCTGGCATACAAAGCGAGGGGGGCTGGGGTGACCCTTAGCCACATAACCCCCAACGACATCCTACTCTTTGGAAACGCTTTACGTTTTCATCAAACCATAACCAATATTGTAGCTAATGCCATTGATGCTTGTGAAAACAATAGTCACGGAACAGACCGCCACTGTACTATCCAAACACATCAAGATGGCGGCACACTACACGTGGCCATAAAAAATAATGGCCCCAAAATTCCAGAGCATATTTTACCAAAAATTTTTGAGCCATTTTTTACCACCAAACCGGCCGGGCAAGGTAACGGCATCGGCCTCTCGTTGGTTAAAGACATTATGGAAAAAGAATTCGGGGGTTCAGTGGACGTTCAAAGTGCCGAAACGGATACGTTATTTATTTTACGATTCCCCCTTAGACATATTCAACCTCTCGCTCCAGAGTAATATTCGTAGCGGCGGCAACAGCCGCGATTATTTCGTCGGCGGCACGGATAACATCTTCGGCAGTGGCATCGCCCCAATTAACCAACACCAAAGCCTGCTGTTCGTAGGTGCCCACAGCACCCCAACGCTTACCCTTAAAGCCGCATATTTTATCCAGAATCCAACCAGCCGGCACTTTGACCCGGCCTGCTTCGGCCACGGGGAAACTTGGCATTTCAGGAAAACGCTTCTTGAGCTCAGTATACTGCTCGATTGAAATAATTGGGTTCTTAAAAAATGAGCCGGCTGTGCCGACCTTACGAATGTCGGGCAATTTTGCCGCGCGGATTTCAAGGACCGCCCTGCGTACCACAGCCGGCGTCAGCGTAGGCGGCAAGGTATCGCGCGCGTTAAAGTGACGCAACAAATCGGGATAATTAAGGATCGGCTTAGTTTGCTTCTTTGCATTAAATGCCGCCCGCAACACAATATACTGCCGTCCCACCGATGTCTTGAAAACACTGGAGCGATACACAAAGGCGCACTCGCTCGGTAAAAGGCGTCGCACTTTGCCGCCATCAAGTATCTCCACCCACCGCAGAATGTCTTTCACTTCCTTTCCGTAGGCACCAATATTTCCCACAACCGCCCCGCCAACGGTACCGGGAATACCGGAGAGGTTTTCCAAGCCGCCGAGCTCGCGGGTCACCGCGTAGGCCACCAAATCATCCCAGGTAACACCAGCCCCGGCCACCAATTCATCACCTTCGTGGACAATGCCGCGCAGGCACATCTTTAAAACGAGGCCGTCAAAACCGCCGTCACTAAAAAGCATATTAGAACCGCCACCAAGCACAAAAAGTGGCATACTGGCCGCCCGTTGAAAAACCAAAGCCTCTTTTATATCAGCCAGTGTTGTCGCTTCCACAAAAAAACGAGCTGGGCCACCGACCCTGAATGTACCATGGTCGGCCAAGGCAATATGCTCTTTAATTTCAATCATAAAATAAGATTGCGTCCAGAATTGGTTGACGGGGCTACCTCCAAAACAATGTAGTATGTGAGTGCGACCGTCAACCAATTCTTGATACAACCCTACCCTAGTGTAGTACAGCTCATCATGCGAAGCAATAAAAAACCGAGAAGCAACAAAAAAACCTGGCTGATGCCAGGTTTTTTCGCTACATTGTAGAGAAGCAAGAACCGAAGTTCTGCACTCACGCCACGCAGTATAGCACAATCACCGATACTGTCAAATTTTACGGGGTTTTACCTTGTTGAATGGCTGTAATATATTGATCAACCTGAGTCTTGTATTGGGGCTGAAGCTGTTCCACTTTCTGGAGAGTGGCGATAGCATCGCGACTATCCTTTAACAGAAGGTAGGCGCCGGCTAAAGAAACATAATTGTTAATATTGTCGGGCGCGGCGGCTACGCGGGCCTGCCACACATTGAGAACGGCTTTATAATCGCCGATGAAATAGTAGGCGTGCAGGACAGCATCGCTCCCAGCCGCATCAGCGGCGGAAACGGCAGGTGGCGTTTGTAGAATTTGATTGGCCAACGGCTCCTTTTTGTCATAGATAGCGGCAGCGGCATACAACAAATGTGCCATTTGGTCGGAAGTGTCAAGCTGGAAAGCTGTCTGAAGCGTTGCCAGAGCTTGGTCAAACTTTTGTTCTCCAATATACACTGAGGCCAACTCAAACAAAACCGTCTGCTTCTTCGGCGATAGAACCACGGCCTGCTGAAGCAATAGCAAGGCTGACGCATAATCTCCAGCATCTGCTAAAACTGAAGCGGGAAGTAGATAGTAGCGCGTATCATTTGGAGTACGCGTAAGTTGCACTTGCGCCTGCTCTTTAACAAACGTGATCATCTTACTTTCTTCTGCCACCAAAGCAGGATCTGGCTGGCCAGTGCCCGTTTGCTGGGCAGAATTGCTTACCTGACCCGCGAGCTGGTCAAGTGAACCGAAGACCTGCTCACGAACTTCCGAGTCACCAAATGAGCGCCAAGCCAGAGCGGCCTGATAAGCAGTGATAGTATCGCTAACCGTTGGCTGGGTCGCCGGCGAAATAGCATTGATTAAATCAATATTAGCAGCCAAAGGCTTAACATTGATGTAATAGACCACAAGAACAAGCACTACTGCGACTGCCGGAAGTACAAAACGGTTGGGCCGCACGTGAACGTGAGTTGCCCCAACGCCTTCAGCCGGCCACATAGTGCGCCGCGCATACACATACGCCGCAAGAGTAACGTAGAAAAGGTAGCTGGTAATGTTGTCAAAAACAAAAAGATTATGCACGAGATAACCGGCGAGTAAACCCGTTAACATGGCCCGCTCCGCGATAGAAAATGGATTACCACCGGCTACGCCACCAAACTGTTTCCAGGCCTCCCAGCCACCACGATTAACAGCGCCCTCCTTCCGCCCAGTACCCTCCCCAACCCACACATACCATAAAATAGCGCCAAAAAGAGCAAAGTAAGAAAGAAGACCTAGTGCTCCACCGGCCGTTAGCCAATCAAAGACAATGTCGTGAGCACGGTCAAACCACTGTTCATCGCTGTAAAGACGCGGGTCGTAGAATTTATTGAATACGTAATTAAAGCTCTCCTGACCCCAACCGAGAATGGGCCGCTCTAAAAAACCTTGCCAACTCATGTCCCACAACAGAAAACGCGACTGCGTGGTCGGATCGGATATGGAAATATCGGCCAAACGCGAGAGCGTGCTATTAGAACGTACCAACGAGCTGTGTCGCAACCCCATAAAGAGGGCGACAACAACGCATAAACCAATGACAATACCCCAGCCTGTACGCTTTAGCCAAACACGTTCTTTTTCAAAGAGACCCAGAAGGAGCGCGGCTAGAGCGATACCGCCAACAAGACCAAGCAACGTACCGCGCGTTTCCGTTTGAAAAATCACAAAGAAACTCAACACCGCGAGCAAACCGTAAAGCCATCGGCCGCGTTCAAAAAGCGCAGAAAAAAGCATGAGCAAGTCACCGATAACGAGCCCCGCTATGGCCCAAAAAATCGCTGGCGATACCGTGTCAGCACTAATAGCATTACCGTAAAGATGTAAGGCGCAAAACACCAGAAAGCCGGCATTGAAACCGAGCGCCAACCACCAGTGACTACGGGCGTTGAATTCTTTTCCGCGCCGCACCAAGAAAAACAAAATCAAAAATACGACAAAAAGCATGTAAATAGCCAGGTAGGCGGAGTTGCCGAGCGTAGCGTCCACGCGGTTGGCACCTTGGTCAATACGAAGCAGGTTAGCGATTTGCAGGAAAGAATACAAAATGAGTGTCATACCCACGCCTATCCAGGTTTGCCACAAACGCTCCCACATATCGCGCCCCAAAACCGTAGCGGCGACAATACCGTACCCTAAGAGGTGCGCGAGCGTTACCCAACCCTCCATACGCTCGTAATTGGACCAAAAACTCTTGTAGGGATACTCGCCAAACACGTCGGCTAGGAAAATAATGCCGACAAAAGCCACGGCGGCCCAGCCAAGCCAAGATTTTTTCGGGCGCACTGAGACGTCGGTTATTGCCAGAACTACCCACGCCGCAAGAATAATTTCCGTGATGATGCGAAAATAAAAACCCTTACCACTGATAAAGGGGAAAAATAGATGATTGGAGACAAAAAGCGGCACGAACGCCAAAGCAAACAAGCCGGCAACACAAATCCAACGAAGCGCGCGATTAAGAGCCATAATAATGAGCGTTATTTTTTAAAAAGCAGACCGATTCATCCTAACACACAACATATACCACGGCTACACGGCCGGCGACTTTCATGGTAGAATAGCCGAAAATGGCGCAACCAAACGTCACCATAATCAAACCAAAGAAGATTTTCCGACTCGCTGATTTCAAAGAGATCTGGGATTATCGCGAGTTGCTTTATTTTTTTAGCTGGCGCGATTTAAAGGTCCGCTACCGCCAAACCATGATTGGCGTCATTTGGGCTGTCGTCCAACCATTCGTCACGATGGTGATTTTTTCTGTGTTCTTTGGCAGCCTGGTAAAAGTGCCATCCGATAACGTCCCGTATCCGATTTTCGTATATACAGGCCTGCTCTTCTGGCAACTATTTTCCGACGCTTTGGGCGATGTCAGTAATTCACTCGTCACCAATCAAGCCATCATCACCAAGGTCTATTTCCCCCGTCTTATTATTTGTATTTCATCCGTGGTCACCAAGTTTGTTGATTTTGCCATAGCCGCCGTTATCCTCGGCGGATTAATGATTTACTACGGCATCACTCCGAGCGCTATGAGCTTCGTCGTTATTCCGATCGTCTTCGTCATTACCTTTATGTGTGCAAGCGGCCTCGGACTTATTCTGGCGGCCATCAACGTCAAGTATCGTGATGTGCGCTACATTCTACCCTTCTTCATGCAATTACTTATTTTCGTCACACCAGTCATCTATCCAGCCAGCATCGCCGGAAAATATTCAAAAATCCTGGCCATCAACCCTATGATGGCCGTAGTCCAAAACGCCCGAGCGGTACTTTTAGGAACCACGCCTATCAACTGGGCACTCATCTTCATTTCCCTAGCCAGCTCCACGCTTCTCCTTATTGTTGGTGTATATATGTTCAAAAAAGTTGAGCGTTATTTTGCTGATATCGTCTAAAAAACATGCCCACCAACACCCCCATAATTGAAGTAAAAAATATCAGCAAGCGCTACACCATTACCCACGAGCGTGGTGGCTACGTGGCCCTACGCGACGTTATAGCCACTACCCTGCGCAAGCCTTTTGCCTTCGCCAAAACCAAAGCGCGGCGTATGGTTGGTCTGGAAAAGAAGGAGGAATTTTGGGCCCTCAAAAATGTGTCATTTGAAATCAATAAAGGTGAAATTGTCGGCGTCATAGGCGCCAACGGTGCTGGTAAATCCACCCTGCTGAAAATTCTTTCGCAAATCACTCCGCCGACCGAAGGCGAAATCATTTTGCGTGGCAAGGTTGGTAGCCTGCTTGAAGTCGGCACCGGCTTCCACCCAGAATTAACCGGCCGCGAAAACATTTTTCTTAACGGCGCCATTATGGGCATGACTGGCAAAGAAATTGCCCGAAAATTTGATCAAATAGTTGAATTCGCCGGCATTGGCAAGTTTATTGACACGCCAGTGAAGCGCTATTCAAGCGGCATGTATGTTCGCCTGGCTTTTTCCGTGGCCGCCCACATGGAGCCGGAGATTTTGCTCGTTGACGAAGTGTTAGCCGTTGGCGATGCTGAATTCCAGAAAAAATGCTTGGGTAAAATGGAAGAAGTGACCCGCGATCAAAAGCGAACCATCATGTTCATCAGTCACAACCTTGATGCCATCAAGCGCCTGTGTCCGCGAACAATCCTTTTTTCTAAAGGAAAGATAGATAAAATCGGGCCGACCGATGAAATTATTAATCACTATCTCCACACGGCCGACACACCATCTGTCGTCGTTCCGCGCGCCACCAGTAAAGATTTCCACATTACCCGCCTGCAATCAGTCCACGGCAACAATCGCCCCTGGACATTTCCCTATGGTGAGCCCATAGAAGTTGAGGTTGAATTGGAAGTGTTGGTTGACCAACCCTCATTCCAGATCGGCTTTTTCATTGACTCCATCAACAGCGAGCGTGTTGGCTCGGTCCACGACGACGTGCGACAACTTGAAAAAGGCACGCACATTATAAAAGTACAGATTCAGAATATATTATTGCCGAATTCCTACGAGCTTGGCGTAAGCGTCCAGCAACAATACTACATGCCAGGATGCGCCGTCTTTCATGTCGTTGACCCGCACAACCAGCACAACCCGGTCGGTACCGGCCTCGTAGAAATAGCGTCGCGTTTTTCCCATGAGAGAGTATCTTGAACGACTGGCAAAATACCACCTGGCTAAAGCACTGGGTAAGCCTGACAATGGCCGAACCCTATTACTGTTTCAAGCCATGGTCCGGCCGGAAACCTGGAATAATCGCGAACACCTGTTAGCTGAAACTAAAAACTGGCTTAGTAAAAAATCACAGCACGAGAGCCCCGAAGCATATGCGCACTCAACCGACCCTATCGTCCGCGAAGGCTATGCATTACGCGAAAAAACCTGCCAACAATTTAAAAACAAACACGCCAATACTACCGGATTGCGGGTACTGATTCATCTGCCCGACCAATTCCAGTCGCCGGGAGGATACTCATACGCCCTTAATTTTCAGCAAGCCTTCTCCTTCATGGGCGTGGCGTGCGAATTTTTCTATTCCGGCTCCAATTTCAAACAAGTTATTGAAACATTTAAGCCAACGATGTTTTTGACCGTGGACAGCGTTATCCATATTGCAACAATAGACTGGGGCTTTTTAAAAAAATACCGCGCCAGCCATGAGCTCGCGCTCGGCATCGTCCCCCAGCCACACGAATGGAAGGAAAAAATGCCCGAGCGAATAGCCTGGGCGGCCTCAGTCGGCGTCACCTTTTTCTACTGTTTTCACCACCAAGATTTCGTCGCCGAGAGCCCACTCTACCAGCCAATCCGCGACGCCGGCTACCCTATTTTTTCCTTACTCTTTGGGGCCAATATTCTTGAATACTACCCCGTAGCCAATATCCCGCGCGATATCCCCTACGTTTTTTTGGCCTCAATTAATAGTCTGAAATCCGAACCGTACCTGAAATACTTAGGAACGGTTGCCCGAAAATATCCCGGCCTCATTGATGGGCCCGGCTGGGCAAAAATCAAAAACTTTTCCTTTGACCGCGACCTGCACCGCTACCTCTACGCGCGAGCGAAAGTGGGTGTTAATATCAACCTTCCTCACTCCCTTCACGTCGCCGACGAAACAAACGAGCGTTGTTATATGCTCGCGGCCTGCGGCACTCCCCAAGTAACCGACGCGGCAAAAATTCTGGAAAAATTATATGGCCCAGAAACAATTTTTATTGCTCACTCCCCCGCCGAATATCGTGATTACTTTGAGAAAATCCAACGCGACCCGGAAATGGCGCAACGCTGGGCAATGAATGCTATGCGCGAAACATTCGCCAAACATACCACCTTTCACCGTATTGATGGTTTTATCAATAGTATAGTGGCCGCCAAAATCATCACATAAAATGCCCAGTAGCAAAACACAACCACTCGTTTCGGTCATATCAGCCGCCCACAATGTTGAAAAATACATTGGCGAAACCATTGAGAGCATCCAAAAACAAACCTATCCGAATTGGGAGCTCATTATTGCTGACGACGCTTCAACCGACAACACCGTAAGCGTTGTAGAGAGCTACATACGCCGCGACCAGCGAATCAAGCTCATCCGCCGAAATGTTTCCGGTGGCGGCCCTGGGCCAGCATTGAACGATGCTACGGCTCTAGCCAAAGGTGTATATGTAGCTATTCAAGATTCAGATGATATTTCTCTGCCCACCCGCTTAGATGAAGAGGTGGCCTTTTTGGAAAAACATAAAGAGTACGCGGGCGTTAGCTGTTCGGTGGAATTAATGAGCGAAGATGGCAGCACGATTTTAGGCATAAAACGCAAATCAACCGATCAAACCCTGCTTCTTTTTCTATTGCTCCTCCGGCCGCAGTTTATCCACGGCAGTATGCTCGTCACCAAACAAGCCCTTACCGATATTGGCGGATATGATCCGGCCTATGTGCCGGTGGATGATTATGAAATTCAATGCCGCCTCGTTCAAAAAGGGAAAGCTCTGGCTAATCTTGATTCTGTGTTATACAAATACCGGATGCGCGGCGCTTCTATCACCCACCACGAATCATTCGCTCCGAGAGCCGCCACATTGGTGATAGATATTATCCAAAATAATATCATCCCCTATTTCAGCATATCCAAGGCCGAGGCCGACATGCTTTTACAGTACATTATTGACAAGCCCTTACGCTTCTGGGAAACTCTCGCTAGTATCCGCCTCCATCGGAAACTGGCCCGAATGTATATTTCTAAAAATAACATTCCCAAAAAAGAAGCCGCGAAGATCCTCACCTTTTACAAAAACGAACGGAATCACCATATTCGCTCATACATTAAAAGATATGCCTAAAAAAATTCTCATTACGGGTGGCGCCGGTTTTATCGGCAGCCATCTGGCCGAATCGCTTTTAAAGGACGGCATCGCCGTTTCCATCATAGACAATCTTTCCACTGGCAGTATGCGCAATATCGCGCACCTCATTTCCAACAAGAATTTCAGTTATGCCATTGCCGATATCCGTAACGAAACCGTGTTGGATCGCCTTATGAGCCAAGTTGATACTGTTATCCACTTAGCCGCGGCTGTTGGCGTCAAGCTTATCGTTGACCAGCCAGTACACACTATTGAAACAAATATCATGGGCACTGAAGCGGTTCTCAAAACAGCTCTGCGCTATCGCTGTAAAACTTTAGTCGCCAGCACCTCTGAAGTCTATGGAAAAAGCACCCGCATCCCCTACAATGAAAAAGATGATGTTGTTTTGGGCACCACTAATAAATCCCGCTGGGCCTACGCCGCCACTAAAATGGTTGATGAGTTTCTCGCCCTAGCCTATCACCACCAGTACGATTTACCCGTTATTTTGGTACGGCTTTTCAATACTGTCGGACCACGCCAAAGCGGCCAATATGGCATGGTGATGCCACGTTTCATCTCTCAAGCCCTTAAAAACGAGGACATTACGGTGTATGGCGACGGCACACAGTCGCGCTGTTTTTGTGACGTCAACGACGTCGTAAAAGCTCTTAAAAGTCTGTTAACTAAAACAGACGCGATTGGCACGCTCTATAACATTGGCAGTCAGGAAGAAATTACCATAATGGAATTGGCGTTACGGATAAAAAAACAACTCAAGAGCCGCTCAAAAATTATTACCGTTCCCTATGGAGAAGCCTACGGGCCAGGTTTTGAAGATATGACGCGGCGAGTGCCCGACACCGCCCGCATCCAAGCTTTAACCGGCTGGAAACCAAAAACATCCTTAGACGCTATTATTCGTAGCATTGCCACTCACTTTAAATCGGCTGGATCAATAAAAGCGTCGGGGGTGTGAGCTAAGAGCGATTTTAAATTCGGCAGGGAAACGTATGCGCGTAACGTGCTGTCGCCTTGCGCCATAGCAATAAGTATCCGCAAAGCGCCTTTGTCGGTGACGTGCTGAAAGTCCAAAAATTCGCTATCTGGAATGCCGGCGCTGGCCGCATCCATATAATTAAAGAATGGAAAATTGTAATGAGTGAAAAACGCATTGAGCACGGCTGGCAAAAGCACCGCCTCTTGCGCATAACTATCATGCACGCTCATTAATTGCTGGAAAACCGCATGTGGATACGGCGTAATAAAACCAACAACATGAATGCCGCGCGCCTCGGCAGTGGCCAAAAAGATATTTAACTCGCGAAGGCTTGCCGCCGACGTGCTCGTACCAAAATCAAAATCGGCCCGGTCGCTGGCAACCGATGCCCGCATTTGCTCTATAGCCTGCGGCGCCACAACATTCACATAATTCTCAAGCTCGCCCCGTCGGCCATAGAGTTCACTGCCATCGGCCATAAATCCTTCATCGTTAATAAGCGCATTAATGCCAATAGAAGACGACGTGCTTCTGGCGGCGGCAAGTTGGCCCAAGCCAAATTTATGGAAAAGAAAATAGTCGGAATACACCGTGCGCCAGGCGCCACTCACAAAAGCCCAGAGCCTGTCACCAAGCGTCACCTGTTGGGGAATATTGACCGTTTCCTCCCCCGGCTTAAACATCCACGGGTCAATTCCCAATAAAATCACTTTCGGCTCGCTTCCTGCCGGGTGGTCATTAAGCAGAGCCGGCAAACGAGACATGTCGGGCAGTCCGAGGCCAGCATTCACCAACCTGGTAGACGAGGCAAAAAACAGTTGGTGCAACTCAAGCACGCGCGACGAGCCGAGAATTACCACATCGGCCGGCTTCTCGGCAAGCATCGCCTCTTTATATGCCCGGCTGGCATAGTCGTAGCCAATGCCAAAAAGCGCTGAGCTGGAAGCGGCCTGGGTGGTAATGGCGTCATGCACGCTCGTGAACTCACGCGCCTGCCAATATACATAGAGTGGAAACGCCAGCACCAGCACCACCGGCACGCCTATATAGAGAATAAATTTGAGCAGGAATTTCCACATGGTAATAAAAATAATCAGAATTTAAACTAAAACTTAAAATAGATAAACGGCGTCGCACCCAGGTAGCCGAAAAAGACAATGGCCGCCAGCGCCGCATAGCGCCAGCTGATGCGCCCCCAGCTCGGCCATTTTGCCCACACTAAAAGCGTCGCCTTCTTTTCCTGAAAATACTGCAGAACCTCCATGCCGATAATAGCTAAAATGAGTAGAAACAAATACACCTTTGCCCCGCGGGCCGAAAGCCCCATTAAGCCCGGCGCCTCCCGCCACCAAAAACTCACGCTAAACGCCTGCGCTAAATGATCGGCCATATGTGCGAGCATAGTGAATGCTTGGCCAATAGTGTCAGCCCGGAAAAAGAGCGTACTGAAACATACCAGCGCAAATACCGTCAGCGTTTGCAAAGCCGCGCGAAGGCGCGGAAGCCGCACCAGGCCAATAAGTTCCGCAAAACGGTTGCGCCATTTTTGCGTCGCCGCGCCAATCACCATATATGCTCCATGCAATGCGCCGAAAACCACATACGTCCAGTTCGCACCATGCCACAGGCCAATAAGCGTGAATGTTACCAGCAAACTCGCATAAAAACCTAGTTGCCCGGCACCGCGCCACAGCCACAAAAGCGGGGTAAATAAATAATCGCGAAGCCAGCTTGAAAGCGAAATGTGCCAGCGCCGCCAAAAGTCTGCAATGGAGCGCGCCGCAAACGGCCTATTAAAGTTTTCCATAATTTCAAAACCCAAAACTCGCGCCGTGCCCACGGCAATGTCCGAATAGCCCGAGAAATCGCAGTAAAGCTGATAGGTAAAGAGCACTACTCCCAAAATAAGTACCGGCCCATTATGTGGCACCGTGCCAAAAATATGATCAACAATCGGTGCTAAGTTATCCGCAATCACCATCTTCTTGAAAAATCCCCAGAGCATACGCTCCAAGCCAGTAATTGCATTTTCGTCGCGCCACTGGTGTTCCGCCCGAAACTGCGGCAAAAGATGTTGCGGCCGCTCAATAGGGCCCGCCACCAATTGCGGAAAGAACATCACGTAGAGCGCATACACGAAAAAGTTCCGCTCCGCTTTCCACTTGCCCCTGTAAACCTCAATCACATAACTCAAGCTCTGGAACACGTGGAATGAAAGGCCAAGCGGCACCACCAGCGACAAAAGCGGCAAGGAATAATTCCAATGCAACGCATGCGCCAACGCTGCAATATTTGCATCAAAAAAATTCAAATATTTAAAAACAAAAAGCGTACCGAGGTTGGAAATAACACTCACTACAAGCAATACCCGCCGCGCATGGCCCGTGCGCTTTTCAATGGCCTGCCCGAGGAAAAAATCAATACCGATAAGAAAGAACAAAATAAGGATATACCACGGCACAAAAGCCATATAGAAAATACAGCTCGCAAGCAACAAAAAATACACTCGGAACCGCCGCGGAATGCTGTAGTAAAGCACTACCACTATCGGGAAAAATATAAGGAAGGAAAAGGAGTTAAAGAGCATCGCGGCCAGAGTGAGAGTAGCTATTCCAGCACTTTAACAAGCGCCTCGCCGTCCAGCAAGCACTCCGCATTGGCGCTATTAAGTATCTCCGTTTTTATTTTGACCGTCCGCGTCGCTGTCGTCGTTTGCATCACTACACCTTTTACGGTCACCTTCATTCCTATATATATAGGCCGGCGAAAAAAAAGTGACTGTGAAAGATAGAGTGAATTTTTCCCCGGCAAATGCATGCCCACCAGCCGCGAGAAAAAGCTGGCACCAAGCATGCCATGCGCCACTCGGCCTTCAAATTTCTTGCTCTGCGCAAACTTTTCATCCATATGCAAAGCGTTCATATCCCCCGAAAGCTTCGCAAAAGCGTCCACCATATCGGCAGTAACTTCGACAGAAAATTCTGCACTATCACCAATTTTTGCGCCGATTTTAGACATACAAAGCACCTCCATTAAACACTTTTTTATGAGAGAAATCAATCGAACAAACGTTTCCTAAGCCAGCCGGCACCCGCGACCGCCATAAGGAATATGAAAGGGACAGCGGGCGTGCGATAGCGCACATCAACAACCGGACCAATAAGTAATAAGATATATACGACGATAAGAACAAACGCCCACGAAAAGAGATATCGACGATGTATCCAAAAGGCTACCCCAGCGCAGGCAAATGCGCCTGCCCACATAAACCCCTCGACAAAACGCCACCAAAAGTGGCCAAAAATAAACACGCTTTGTTTCCAGCTGATTAAAAGATCAGAAAGTTTTATGGGAGATGTATCGATGGAAATTGGAACAATAGTGTTATAGGTACTGATGAATGTATTTAACGAGGAAGAGAGGCTGGCGATAACGGAGCCTTCTATATGAAAAACCACATAGGAAAGCAATTGATGCCCGAGAATGTTCCTTGATGCCTTATTAAGAGCCGCCGACGCTTCCACATCGCGCCAACGATCAGGAGAAACGCCAGATTTTTTTTCAACAAGAGCCCGGCTCTCTTCGGCCGTTACTCCCCGTGTTGCCAGAAAAATTGGAATATTGTATTTGGCAATGTTGTAGGCAGGAAGAGAACTGAACGTGAACGCGCCAGCTTCTTTATAGTTGCGCCACATCCATGGCGCGACAGCAGCAGTAATAATGACCAATATGCCTATAGCGGAATATATTTTATGCCGCAAAGAAGCCTTGCTTATAAACACTGGCGCGAAAAAAATCGGTAAGGCAAATAAGCCAACCGGCCGCACACACACCGCGTAGGAAAAAATGAGGCCAGCAGATACTGTTACCAAAAGCGGTTTTTTATGGAGTCTACTGACAAGCAAATAGAAGCCAGCAATGAACAGAAATACAAATAACATGTCAGACAATAGTGCAAGCGAGAGAAGTAGGGTTGTAGGGTCAAGAAGAAAGAGAACAGCGGCGACACAACCAACAGTGTCGGAAAAGAAAAAACAACCCAATCGACGTATTAAAAAAGCCGTACAGAAAGCCAGGATGATTTGGACGAGAGTGGTGACAAAAAAAACTTTTCCAAATAATGAGAAAATGGCAACAAAAAGAGGGTACCCCGGTACACGGAATGTTTCCGGCACGAACGGTGTTGGCGAGTGGTTGGTCGCAGGAAATGTATGGCTCGTGAGGAGCGAGTGGGCCAAGGCCACGTATTGGCGGCTGTCGCCATTGACTTCCAAGACAAGTAAACCGCTACCGCTTTGTTGCTGTTCTCGGCCGGTAGCAAGATAGATTGTACAGAACCAGCAGAAAATATAGACACATGCGAGCACTACAATAGCCGCGCCATACCAAAACTCAATGCGTTGTTCTTTTGTCATATATTGTTCCCGACTCATAATGTTTTTTATCCTCACCAACCGCTTCAATGTCGTAAGGATGCCCATCAATAATACTTTGGGCCGCCAAGAAACCCATTTCCAGAGAATGGTCCTGATTATTATACTTAAAACGGCCCGGTCGGCCGACATATAAGAGATTGTTAAATTTGTTTAAAAAATTCTTAATTTCTTCCAGGTGTTTCTTATAACCCAGGTCGTATACTGGATACACATTCTCTTCTTTGAAAACATATGAGCGCCTCACTTCCGTGCGGGTAACAAACCCCATTTGCTCAAGCCAGGGAACGGCCAGTTCAAAAACCTCAGTTGGGCCCATCTTCCAAACAGCATCATTGGTTGAGCAAAAAAATTCCAAAAAAAGAGAAGTTTTATCGGCTGGAGCCATAGCTTGGCTAAAATTTTTCATCTCACTCATCCGACCTATCGGAATATGTGTTTCGGGGAAATAGATCCACTGATCGTCGGTAACCTTGGGCTTATTGAGCGTTATGAATAGGTATACCTGGTGGCGGTACGAGAGATTTCGCATACTTTCGGATACGTGACGTACGGCCGTTTTTTCAAAAAGAGTAACAAAATTTTTTATGGGTACCGACTCTATAAGATGATTGAATGTGAAGCGTATTTCGCCCTCGGGCGACTGGCAGAGGGCAGCGGTGATTTTATTATTCTCGTGGAATATTTTTGTTGGTTGCGTTTTTGTTAGCACTGTATACCCAAGGGCCTCCAGCTTTTTTTGAATAGCTTCATACACCTCACCAGCACCCCGTTCAGGATAATAAAAAGTGTCAATGAGCGATTTGGGGCCGTCCTTTTTTCGCGAAATTCTTAAAAAGTCTTTCAGAAGGCCATAAACACTGAGACCCTTAAGACGCTGGGATGCCCAGTCAGGGTGAATTTTTTCGGCGGGCAATCCCCAAATTTTCTCGGTGTAATTTATCATGCAAAATTTACCAAGCGATTTTCCAAAATTTGCATACACATAATCGGCAAAAGTTGCGAGTGGACGGCCAAGTAGTTTGTAGCGTACCGTCGCCACGGCGTAATCGTAGAGCATACCGGCCGCCTTCCATGGGCCGATATTTTTTAAAGCCTGAAACGGCTTGAGCGGATAGTCGTAGAACTTGCCGGCAATATACTGGCGAGTATAACGCTTCACCTTAATCCAACGCTCCTGCAAGAGGTCTTCAATGAAATGATAGAGCTCGGGATTTTTTGAAAAAAAACGATGCGGACCCTGATCGGTTAGAAAAACGTCATCGCCCTCGACAAACGTGCGAGTTTTTGCCAAACCGCCGACCATATCACTCTTTTCAATAATAACGAAATCTTTACCGGCCTCGGCTAATTTTATGGCCGCCGCCAGGCCGGCTGGCCCCGCACCAATAATCAGCGTGTCAGTATGGATGTGTTTCATTTCTTATGAGATTTTCAGAATCTTCACGCTATTCTGTGCTGTCACCAATTTTTGGGCCAATGATAGGCATATTTTTAAGCCTGCGGATCTTTCCCCTTCCCCGCCACCAATTTCAACACATCGCCAAAATTCTTAATATTCATCGCCTCTTCATATTCAAAACGCGTCTCAAATGCCTTTTCAATTTCCGTCAGCAAAATAATAGCATTCAATGAATCCCACGAGCTTGTATTTGCCGGCGCCATGTCCGGTACCACTTTTGCCTCATCTACGCCCAAAACCGAGGAGAAAATGTGAGTTAATTTGCTCATAGAACTACTATAACATTGAATATTATTAGCTGCATAGTTCCTTAAAAACGTGTTATATTTTGGTCATGAAAAAACAAGTAGTAATAATTCACGGAGGCGACACCTTCAATACCTATACAGAATATATTGCGTCGCTAAAATCGTTTATTATTGATTTCAGTAAAATGTTGCGGAGGGGCTGGAAAGAAAACCTTGAACAGGAACTAGGTAGCGAGTTCCGGGTAGTTCTCCCCAAAATGCCCAACCAAGCTAACGCGAAATACAGCGAGTGGAAAATATGGTTTGAAAAAATCATTCCCTTTTTGGACGAAGAAGTCGTGTTTGTGGGCCATTCCCTCGGCGGCATATTCCTGGCAAAATATTTTTCTGAAAATACCTATCCAAAAAAGATACGGGCCACTTTCTTGATTGCGGCCCCGTTTGATACCTCCGGAACTGATTACACGCTAGCCGATTTTAGCCTTCCCCAATCGCTTGCCGGCCTAGAGAAGCAAGGCGGAAAGATTTTCATCTATCAAAGTAAAGACGACAACGTTGTCCCGTTTTCGAATCTAGAAAAATACAAACACGCCCTCCCTTCTGCGAAAGAATGGGTTTTTACAGATCGCGGACACTTTAATCAAACGCACCTTCCGGAATTGGTGGAGGATATACAAAACTTATGACCACTGACACCGCCGCACAAAAAATTTGGGATTACATGCTCATGCATCACGAGCTGAAAAAGTCTGATGTCATTTTTGTTTTAGGCAACAGAGATACGCGCGTCGCTGAGTGTGCGGCCCAACTCTATTTAGACGGCTGGGCACCGGTACTGTTGTGTGCCGGTTCCGGATCCATCCACAACCACAAGCCCGGCCGAGAACAATTTGCGGGAAGTACTGAGGCTGAAGTGTTTGCGAATATTGCCATAAAAATAGGCGTGCCAAAAGAAGCGCTCATTATTGAAAATCAATCACAAAACACAGGTCAAAATTATGAATTTGCCATTAAGAAACTGCACGAACACGGCATTGAGCCTAAAAGAATGATTCTGGTACAGAAACCATATATGGAACGCAGAACATATGCGACTGGTAAAGTATGGTTGCCCGATGTTGAGCTCTTGGTAACGTCACCACAAATTTCATTTCACGACTACCCAATAGAAGGCCGGGACAAAAATAACGTAATCAACACCATGGTCGGCGATCTTCAACGCATCAAAGAATATCCCAAGAAAGGCTTTCAAATAGAGCAGAGTATTCCCAGTGACGTTTGGGCCGCCTATGAATACTTGCTCGCACAGGGCTATACGGAGCGACTAATTTAAGATATGCTTTTTCTATGGAAGAATTTGAACTGACATATTTGGCAAAGAAAGAAGTTGTACAAAAACTGAAAGACGCCCCTTTCAAAGCAATGTTGGACATATACATCCCCTCAACAGCGAAACACCCCACATTGCGAATAAGACGATCGGGTGAAAAATATGAAATGACTAAGAAACAGCCGATTAAGAACGGGGATTCTTCGTATCAGCTGGAAATGACAATACCACTTACCAAAGAAGAGTTTAAGGAATTGAGTATGCTGAAAGGAAAAAGGGTTGTAAAAAATCGATATCTTTATAAAGAAAACGGATATGTGTACGAGATTGATGTGTTTCAGGGAGATTTACAAGGTCTGATTTTAATTGATGTTGAATTCAAATCCAACAAAGAGAAGAAGAAATTTGTCGCACCATTATGGGTTTTGGCGGAAGTCACCCAGGAAGATTTTATCGCCGGAGGGATGCTCTGCGGTAAAAAATATACTGATATTGAGGGTCAATTAAAGAAATTCAACTATTCTAAGATTTTACATTAATTTCACAAACAACTTCACCAGAATTTTTTCGCTCAACTTCCTTGAAACCTGCGGTCTTAAGAAACTCCTTTGACGGCGCGTTTTTGGCGGTGGGAATGAAGTGAGTGGTTAGCTTTTTGAAGCCACGCTCTTTGAGGTCGGCCAAAATCTTTTTCATAAAATCAAATTCTATGTTCCGGCCAAAGACGCGGCAACTCATCAGGAAAATGGCCAGGTCGGCTTCAGTTTTACTCGTCGGTTTAATGGCCGCCATAACTGTGATGCCATACGGACCAAATTTATCTTTAATATCGCCAGCGTAAATGAGCGCGCCGTTCTTAATCCACTCGGTAAGCTCGGCTTCGGTGGAGCGGCAGGTGGTCAAGTTAAACTGATTGGTTTTCTGGGTGAGCTGGGCGAGGCGCGGAATGAGCGCAATGTCGTTACAGGAAAAATCCATCTTTATATTGAGGGTTTTTATATACTCCTCAGGATTTTGCGTTTCCTTTTCAGCAACCTTTCGCTCGCGCTCGGCGGCGTACATTTTGCCGCGCTCTTTATCCTCGGTGGTCATTTTGAGGGTGTGAAAAGCGTCCAAATCTAAAAGGGTGCGTGCATATTCCTCCGGCGGCAGGGAAAAATCGGGTACCAGCACTTCGGGCAACTGCGTTTTAACCATGTCGCGGTTGACGGGGTCGTCATCAAGAAAAACGATACTATCTAGGCCGATATTGAGGTCTTCGGCAATAGTGCGCAAATTTTCCGGCTTGGTTTTCCAATTCGTGAGAAAAGCGGCAAAATGCGACTTTTTCAAAATCATGTACGGATTTTTCTCAAAAACTTCGTCAACGTCGGCGGCATTGTTGCGACTATTGGCGGCCAAAATAATGCCGTGGTTATAATAGTCCAACAAAACGCGCTGAAATTCGCGGTAGGCATTGCCCGGGTAATCGGGCCCAAGTTTTATTTCAAGCGGCCCCACCTCGCCCACAATACCGCCCCAAAGAGTGTTGTCCAAATCAACCACGATGCATTTGCGGATTTTGCCGGCGAGCGAGCGCACGTAGGCCATCCATTCCTGCGCGACACGAAGCAGATATTCGTGACTAAACGGCTGGCCAAAGGCATAAAGCCCGCGCATGTCGCGAGCCTTGCTCTCCCCCATTGCGGCCACCAAACGTTCGGTTTCAATAATGAAAACATTTGAAGATTTTTCGGCAAGCTTTTTAATCGCCGAATTGTAGCGGTTAATTGCGGCTTGGAGCGGATGCTCGCGGAAAAGTCGGCCATGCTGGAGGCTGGTGGGCAAAGCGATAGTGTGCAGGATTACGCTTCCCGCACTGGCTGTGGCAAAACGCTCCAAATCGGCGATTATTTCATCAATATGATTCAGATCAGAAGTGAATTCCGATTCTAAATAGGGGTTAACGTCAAAGAAGACAAATGTGGCCTGGGCCTTGTGTTTGGCCAAAGCGGAAGTTGAATCTTGTAACTGAAAAAGATACTGTTTGAATGGCACGCGAAAAATATCGGGCTGAATGTTTTCCGTGAGGCACATACCCACAAAAATTTTCTCCAAAATGTCGTCGGTAAAATTACTGACGATAGCGATGCGCATTTCTGCACCTATGAGTGAACTTTTCTTATGTTCAGATGCTTTTTTAAGATATTCCAAGACGTTCATGGGCAAACAATACTCAATTCTAGAACGAATAACAATGTACTAAATTAAGTACTCGACAGAGGTGGTAGTGGATCACGAGAAAAACGCTTTCTTAACCATTGTCTTGATGGTTTATGAAAAATAAAAATCAGGCACTCAATCACAAGAGGGCCTCCAAGAAAAAAGCCGGGTAACGGAACAAGTCCAAACACATAGATTCCGCGTTGGCCTCCAATCCACGCTAAGAATATTGCCACGCCGATAGAAAACGGGAAGCATGCGACATAGATGAGCATCATCTCAAGGATAGTTCCAGTGATGCGTAGCCACCGGGGTATGCGAGATTGTTGATTAAAGGAATTCATATGCAACATTCATAGTCGACTATACAACTACTGATAACAAAAAACAACATATGACTTACCCACAACAGCTTCAGCTAAAAACCCTTAATTCTGCAAGCCTACGTACATAAAATTGCATAGCCGAGTGCATATTTTTTTTCATGAGCAATACTGACAAAAACCGTAAATTTTTTGTCGGCGGGACGAACTAATTTTGCGATGATTTTTTTGCCGCGTTTGGTTATGGCGATGTCGTGATAATGAATTGTTCCTGGATAGGCCTTAATGACTGCTTCTTTGGCGGCTAGGCGGGAGGCCACAAACTCAGCTTGGTTGCGGCTTTTTTTCATATCGCGCAATTCGCTTGGTAGGAAAAAGAAATCGGCGGCGCGCTTCAATTCCCGCGCATTGCGCAGGCGCTCAATTTCCACAATATCGGTACCAATACCGACAATTTCCTTTTGAACGCGCATGCTAGTGGAAAATAAAATTGGCGAAACCAGGCACTTGCGCTTGATAGCTGAATTTTTCGGCTACGCGTTTTTGGCCAGCCGCACCGAGGCGTTGGCGAAGCGCGGCGTCTTTTATAAGCAACGTTAATTTTTCGGCCCACTCATCTAACGTTGCGGGCAAAAAACCTTGCTCGCCGTTTTTAATAAAATAATTGTTCTCCCCTATCGGCGAAATAACCACGGGGATGCCGGCAGCCATATAATCAAGCACTTTTAGGCTACAGCGCACCCGGCTCTCTTCGTTATCAACTAGCGGGCACACACCAATATCAAAAACGGCATTAGCCTTCTGAATTTCACCGAGCTTGGCCCAATCAATTTTTTCCACCAGTTCAGCGTTGAGGCCGGGGATGGAGGAAAATAATTCCTCAACCCGCACGTTGCCGAGCGTGCCAATAAACCGAAAACGAAATGAAATTTTTTGCGCCACCAAGCGCTGAAAAATTGGCACGAGCAATTTTAAATTAGGGATACTTCCCGGACCGCCACCTATCCAGCCCACGACTACGTCGCCTCCGTTTTTTTCGCCCCCTTTTTCTTTTGCGGAAAAACGCGCGGCCAACTCTGCATCCACGGGGTTGGGCATAATATGAATGGGCTTCTTTTGAAAACCCGGCCACTCCGCAAGGCGGTGGCTGGCCACCACAATTTTGTCGGAAAGAGCCACGAGTGTTTTTACAATCCACGGGTTGCGCATATAACTGCCGTCATCAATATCAAAAATAGTGCGCGGATGGCGAAAGGTTTTTAGCACGGCCACGAGCATAATAAGGCGAATATTTCTGATGATATTTTGTAAAACAACCGTGTCGGTTTTTTTGATGGAGAGAATTTTCCGCGTGTAGCGCCACTGCATCCCCCATTTTTGAAAAAGCGTCGTGCCAGCCAGATATTCTGGTGGAGCAATTACTTCGGCCGGAAAGCCGGCTTTGTTCAAAAATTCCGCCATGAGAAAACCGCGCTGGCGGGAACTGCCGGCATCGCGACCGGATTTAGTGATGAAATAAATCATAATAAGAATCGGCCTGGCGCTTGAGGGTAAAGGCGGCGAGCATTCGCTGGTAACCAGCCTCGCCCATTTTTCGCGCTTTGGCAGGGTCGGCCAAAAGAGCGCTAATCTTGGCGGCCATATCGGCGATGTTATACGGGTTCACTATATAGCCCGTTTCGCCATTCTGGACGATTTCCGGGGCACCCCCGAAGCAAGTGGCTACTACCGGCTTTTGGGCGCTCATACCCTCAATATTGACCATTCCAAAGGTATCAAAGCACACCGAAGGAAACAAAACCACGTCGGCGGCGGCATAGGCGGCGTGAAGCCCTGGGCCAGCCAAAACGCCCGTAAAAACGGTGTGAATACCCTTTTGCGTGGCCAGCTTTTCCATAGTCTCCCCATAGCCCTCTTTTGGCCCCACCACCAGAAGTGTGGCATCGGAAATTTCCTTTGAAACAAGCTCCATGGCGGCAATAGTTTCCGCTCCCCCTTTCGGCCCGCTCAAGCGGCCACCAAAGAGCACAATGCGGCGATTGGAAATGTTGTGCGCATCTTTAAACGCTGCCAATTCTTCGGCCGAAACTTTCCACGCCTCTGGGTCAATGCCGTTGTGAACAACGCTGACATTTTTAATACCATTAGCCAGCATCGCCTCCTGCAAAGTATTGCTCACTGCCACCACGTGATCAACGTGGTTGCGAAAAATCCTTCTAATAATTAGATTGCGAAATGGATTGTAGCGGAAACGATATGCGCGCAGTTGCCGCCACGGGCTTATGCGGTAATTAAAACTCTGCGGAATAGCCGTGCTGGAGCGGTCAATAAATTCCACGAATTTTCCATAATGAAAAGAGAGAACGTCGTGGCAAGTCACAATCACCCGCGCGCCGGCACGCTTGGCCTCCACGAGCGAGATGTAGGAAAGATAACCATGCAAATTATGCGCATGCACCACTTCGGGCTTATATTCCGCCAGGATTTTTTTGACTTGCCGCACCACCCCCGGGTTCCACAAGCCAACGTACGCCTGAAAAAAAGTATTGTAAGAAGTGACGATACGATGCACTTTCATGCCTTCATATGTTGCCACGCCGCCCTGCGCACTGTCGCGAACAGTTGTAACAACAATCACCTCATCGCCGCGGCGTTTATATTCGCCGGCCAGGTTGGCGGCCACCACGCCGGCACCGAAGCTCATCGGCGGAAAATCGTCCGAAAGAATGAGAATTTTCATGAAAAATAGTACGCAATAGAGCGACCGCAAATCACAATTAGATTGATAGTATCAGAAAAATTTCCGTGCTACAATCGCCCAATATGGCGGTAAAATATTCCGACGACGCAGAGCACCACATCCCGAAGGACGCCGCAAACCAAGCCTCCGACACAACTTACGACATCTGCATTATTGGCGCTGGGCCGGTGAGCATCACTCTTGCCACCGAATTAGCGGCCGATACGAAAATGGCGGGCAAACGCATCTGCGTTTTGGAAAGTGGCAGCTTAAAAACCAGCCCTTACGGCAATGCCTTGCGCAAAGTCCAAAACCTCGGCGAAATAGCTACCAAGCCCTCTTCGCGCGAACGCGTGCTCGGCGGCGCCACGCTCATGTGGGGCGGCGGCAGTGCGCCCATGGATGCTATTGACCTGGAATTTCGCCCGTTTCTTTCTAACCCTGCTGGCTGGCCAGTAAGCGCGGCCGAGCTCGCGCCTTTTTACGAACGCACCACAGCTTACGGTTTCCCGCCCCTAGCTCTTTTTGAAACCACCGACGATAGCAACAATATGCTGGTGAACACCAGTCGCCTCAACGGCAAGCGCTTCATCGCCAGCGTGCCGCCCTGGGATTTCGTCAAAAAACATCAGTGGATTTTTTACGGGCCAAATGTTGACCTCTGGCTTGATGCTACTGTTCTTAAATTGAATTCAACACGCGACACTAGCGGCGCAGTCAGCGTCACCAGCGCCAGCATCCGCTCCCAAAACGGCACCGAGCGCACCATTTCCGCGAAAATATTCGTGATGGCGGCGGGCGGCCTGGAAAGCGCGCGCCTCCTTTTGCTTTCCCGCGACACCAACCCAAGCGGCCTCGGCAATGAGCGCGACCAAGTTGGCCGCTATTTAATGAATCATCCCAAAGGCAATGTCGGCACATTTCGCCTAAAGCGCGGCTCACCGCACAATATCCCCTACCCTTTCGGCAATGCAAAAAACGGCTGGGTTGGCTACACTGGTTTTCGTCTTTCTGAAAGCGCTCAGCGCGAGCTCGGCCTCCTCAATAGCTACTTCCGCCTTGAACCCATTTTTCCCTGGACCAACAATAAAGGTGTCAAAGCTTTGCTTGGCATTATTAAACACCAACCCGCAAAGGAGAGCCGCCTCGCTCAATATTTTTCCATCGTCATAAACCTACCAACCATTGCCGCCTTCGCACTCTACCGCCTTCGTGGCAAAAAAGGCTTCCGCGCCAAAGCCGGCGAACTGCGCAATTTCATGGAAATGGAACCCCTGCCGGAAAACCGTTTAACCCTTTCCGATGAGCGCGACGAAAACGGCCTGCCCGTGCCCGCCGTCAACGTGAACACCTCCGCCCTTGATAGAAAATCACTCATTGAGCTCCACCGCATTTTCGCCGAGGAAATGGAGAAGAACGGTGTTGGCACCCTAGAGAGTAACTTGGCCGAACGCGCGCCCTGGCCCATCAACTTTGACGCCAGCCATCACCTCGGCGGCACACGCATGGGCAAGGATCCGAAAACATCCGTAGCTGATGCCAACCTTCGCGTTCACACCGTTAGCAACTTGTACATTTGTGGCGGTTCCGTTTTCCCCACCAGCGGCTGTGCCAACCCAACCTACGCCATGTGCGCTCTCGCTGTCCGCCTTGCCGATACTCTGAAAAAGAAAATGGATGTAAAAGAATTGCCCGCACCCAAACAGCGTGCGAAAACAACGGGACGCAAAAATATTATCGTCATCGGTGCCGGCAAGCGTGCCCAAACCGACGTCCTTCCTGCCATAGAAGCAACCGGAAAATTTGAAATCACCGGCGTCTACGCGGAAGGAGCCCGCCGCATTTATATTGGCCCCAAGCACTATGATGTCGTGCCCCTCCCCAATTTGCCCAAATACCTTGTGCGAAAAGCCGCCTGGATATACGTCGGCGTGCCAGTAGCCCAAGTCGCCCCCGTTCTCGCTTTCCTGGAAAAATTTGACACAAGCACCATCGGCCTCATTTTAGACACCCCCGTTTTTCCCAAAAAATATCTCGGCAATAAAAAATATTTCAAAAATTTCGCGCACGTCGTGGCCGCCGAAGACACTGCGTATTTGCCATGGATTCAACCCTTAAAAGAAATCCTGTCGGAAATCACCAGCATGACATTCAACCAATCCGCCTACGCCTACCACGGCATAGCACTCATAAAAACGCTTATGAATAATGCACCTATCATAAGCGCGCGCCTCAAAAAACGCGCCGGGAAGCCAGCCGTTGAAATTACCTTTTCTGTTGCGGGTAAAAAAGTGCCAGCCACAATCATAGAACCCCGCGATTATAAAAATGGCACCTTCACCATTTCCGGCCTGAATGGCACGATCACCGACAATCTCGCCGACACAACCATCACCCAAAAAATCCGCCCAATTATTGCCGGAGGATTATGTGTCGGCTTAGATATTGCCGGCAAACACATTACTTTCACTACCGCACAAAGTCAGCTTATTGGCCTAGTTCCCAACGACGCCACCGTCACTTCCCTCACTTTAGAACTCAAGCGCCTCGGGCTTGTCACTCTGCTTTCCAACCTCGCGGAAAATCCAACCCAAGTACAAAACATAGAATCCGCCCTCGCCGATGCCCGCCTCGATGAACGCGTGCACTCTTTTGGAAGGTGGTTTACTGCGGCGTAAGTACTGAATATTGTATACTTACAGAAAATGGAACCTCCGAAAAAGCATTTCAGAAAGGTGCACGTGTTCGGCCTATTTGCATGCCTCGCCCTTTTTGTCACCGCGCAACTTGCCTACGACCACCCACAGGCAACCCAAGCAATTGTCTCGGCAGTAGAAAACATCGGTGAACAATTAGCTGCTGTCATCCTCAGCCACAACCCCAGAACAATCGCTCAAATCAAAAACGACTACGTCGACACAAGTACTAATCAGGCTAAAAAAGTCCGTATTCTCATCGTACCCGGCCACAACCCCGATTCTGGCGGCGCGGAATTCGGCTCGCTTAAAGAGCGAAACATGACCGTGGAGCTCGGCCAGGATCTCCAGAAATTATTAGCCTCAAATACTCATTACCAAGTATTCATCGCCCGTGACAATACCGCCTGGAGCCCCGAACTCACCAGTTATTTCCAGAACAACTGGAGCGATATTCAAGCCTGGCAAAACGCGTCATATGCGTCGTTTTCACACCTTGTGGCAATTGGGGCAATTACCGCGCCTGTCGTAACTATCGATCACCTCTCTACCCCGCCTGCCAGCGCCACCCGCCTGTATGGCATGACCAAGTGGGCCAATGAAAACGACATTGACATTGTTCTCCATATTCATTTCAACGATTACGCTGGCCGCCAAGGAATGAATGTCGGGAAATACTCCGGCTTTGCTATGTATGTGCCGGCCGAACAATATGAAAATAGCGCCACCACAAAAGCTGTTGCCGCTACCATTTTCAACCGCTTAAAAAAGTACAATCCCGTTAGTAACCTACCCGCCGAGTCCAGCGGCATCGTTGACGACCCCGAGCTCATCGCTCTCGGTTCCTACGATACCGCCGATGCCGCCAGCATGCTCATTGAGTATGGCTACATCTATGAAGCCCAGTTTACCAATCCCGCCCTCCGAAGCACTGCTCTCAATGACCTTGCCTTTCAAACCTATCTCGGCCTTCAAGACTTTTTTGACCCGGCGAGCTCCGCCAAGCTTGCCACCCCTTATGACACCCTCGTTCTGCCCCACACCTGGAACGCGCCAGTTACTGCCACCAACGGTTCAGCCTTAGACATTTTCGCCCTCCAAACTGCCCTGGCCTATGCTGGCACCTATCCACCCAACGACAAAACAAATAATACCTGCCCACGAAGCGGCATCTTTGGCACCTGCACCCGTGTTGCCCTTCAAAACTTTCAGACAGAGCAAAATATCACCGGGGAAAATGGCTTCGCCGGCCCGCAGACTATTGCGGCACTGAGTGCGTTGCAGTAACGTTACTGCGTGCTTACTAACGTGCTGCCGTTAAATAAATAGTGGTGAGTCACAAAATAAAATGTAGTTCCGTTGTTTTTTCACCCCACAAGTTTACCACCCAGATACCAGAACTAGAAACTACCAAACACACCAGAAACAACTAGCGTAGGTATAATTGCCGCTATCACGACCAAGATCGTTACTATGAATATGGGAGTAAGCAGCTCCGGTTTTAATTCCGCGGCAGGATAACACAACCATCGTCCTATTTTATTTATTAAAATAATACTAAATACCAGAAGGAGAAGGGAGAATAGCGGGATTGACAGCGAAATTGATTGTGGGTCGTGGGATAAATCAGAACCCACAAACAGCAACAACCCTACCAACACATTCCATGGTGTAAGTATGAATAAGACAATACGACAAATGCGAAGTACTTTTTGTGCCGGAGTAGCAATCGGATTATTCATATTTTATTAAATGAAAGTGAACGTTGAGAGCATTTGGGAGAAAATATCCGTACATTCTTTTACGTAGATGTTTTTTGAGGGGGTTATTTCAGCGTTAGGATCTTGACTATAACTTCCAAAAGTTTGAGTAGAATCAAAAACCTGATACGAATACTGACTGTTCGTATTTTTCAGAAAATAGTCAAATGTACCAGGGAAGTCATTACTTTTAGTCCAGCCAGCAACTAAGCGATTAGTAGCGCTCACAAAAGGAGTCTTTGCTCCCCATCCGGAAGCATTTTGATCAAGCACGCTCGTTGAAATCAAACTAACCACTGAACTGCAAGTGTATCCTTGGGGACCAGTACCAAATGTTTTTGACAAGGTAAGTGGATTAACATAGGAAAGTGGTTGCGAACCAGTGACGCTCCAGCCCTGAGGATACTTCATTGAAAATCCATATTGGGTGCTCGTATATGTTTGCCAAGCAGCAGTGGAAGTGGTGTTGGTGGTCGGAGCTACGGGCAGTGTCACACCAGTCGCCGTACACCCCGCTAATCCGTAGTAGGTTTGATTGGTTATCAACGGGCACACACTCTGCATAAATTGAGGTGTTTTATGATCTAGTAGAAAAACCTTGTAACAATTTTGCACCAGATCAGGCGAAGAGAGATTTTGACAGTAAGAATAGTTTGTTGTTCTGATTGCAACAGTCTGGTAACACGAATCAATATCCGTGGTGAACGACATTTTTTTACACAAAGAAATATCACCCGAATTAGCGGCATTCCAAGCATTAACATCGTCATAACACTGAGGTTTGAAGCTTTGCGTTCGCATCAAGTCTGTTGGATTTGCTGAATCCGTAATCATACTGTCGCAAATCGTTGAATCGCCCGGTTTTTGATCGTGAATATTCTGAAGACAAGTATCTATCGTCATATCTTTGTCATAAGGATCGTTGACTTTAAGACAACCACTGACATCCCCACTGGAAGACGCGGCATAACTGCCTTGCAGAGCACTCATGTTTTGCAAGGCAGTAATATCAGTTGACAGCGAGAAAACCGCGACAATAATTATGAATAGATAACCCCATTTCATGCCTTTCTTTAGAGAAGGAGAATTCCTGAATATTTTCTGAGCAATGAAGTTTAGGATTATAAAAATTACACCACTGAATAGAAACACACCGAAAGGTATGCCCGCAAAAAAGAGGGCGAAGAGGGGTTGGGCGACCACTAGTAAGTTCGGAATAAAAATTGCCACGAAGGCAAGAATTAGGGAGACAACCAGTCCGAGAAAAACCTTCCCCTTACTAATCGGCGTTGGTGATATTGGGCTAGAATAGTTTTGGTTGGGATTCATAGTCAGTAATTAACGGATAGCGAGACTTATGTGAATAGATTGATTTTTTATTGAGTAAACATCAGTGTTGCGACACTCTGTTGAATCGGTTGTAATACGCCAGTATTAAAACCGCTCTGGAAGAAAGTAGTGCATGCTTGGTATTTATCGGTTCCTTGATACGCGCCGCAACCGTTTGGTGTGTGAACAACGTATTGGAGGGTAACATAGTTACCATTCCGATATGTGGTATATGAGTAAGCGGTATATAGTTGACCAGCGCCGGGATCGCCATAATTTGAGGCACAAAAAGATATTTTATTGAGAGTGATGTTAGAATCTGTTGTGCCAGCCCTTTCTGTTCCAGCATAGATGCTGGGGACATAACAACCATTGCTATCAATGTTATTTTTTGAAGAAGCAGTAAGAGCAGTCGGTGTGCCATTAAGAGACGCAAAGAGTGAGTATGGAAGAGCAGATGGATATTGAAACGAAAATCCATACTGCGAATCAGTGTAGGTCTTCCAGCCCGCGGTGGAAGTGGTGTTGGTGGTCGGAGCTACGGGTTGTGTCACGCCAGTAGCGGAAGAAACAGCCGTTGCAGAATTTGTAAACTTAAAGGAATTTGCGATAGCGTCAATAGTCGCAGAATCTTGAGTATAAGAGTTTGGATCTACATCAAGAAGGTACAGAGCATTACCCTTGAATAAGGACAATCTGTAATACGTCCCCTTGGAGCTTGTAAAAATTTCTTTGAAAGCGGGCTGGCCATTTATGGTCGTGTCGCTATAAACCCATTTTTGTTGGGCTGTAGCATCACTGCTGATCTCAAAATTCTTGTATTGTTCCAGGCTAGCATATCCCACTCCAGGTGTTTTAGTCACAGATATTTGTATTGTTACATATGCCGCCGGTACAAGAGCATAGGGATCAGCCGCTTTGTTTACTGCCGCAATTGCCTGAGGGAGAGTGATGAAAACACCTTGATATATTCCGGAAAGTTTTGCAATATCCGTATTTGTAGTTATAGGCAGATAGCTACCACCACCATTGTCATCAGATTGATATTTATAAGCACCATATGTATTTGGGTAACTTATCTGAAAACCGTACAAGGAACTAGTGAATACGTTCCAGCCAACTGTTGGAGGAGTGTTTGGTGTTGAAATAGTACCCTGGCTTGAGTTAATGGTCTGATTGTCCGACGCTACGGGTGTCTGGTTAGCCACTTCTGTTTGCGACGGACTGACTGCACCGCTTTGATTTGGTTGGTTTTGATAATAAATATAGACACCGCCAAGAACAACCAAGACGACGACAATTAAGGTTAGTAAAACTACAACCACTGAGCCCTTTTTAGATGTTTTCATTGCTTAAAATTATACCACAAACCATCGCGGCACTGGGTGCGTTGCAGTAACGCGGTTAACTCCGAACCATTGTGTTTAGAACATTCACAACATCTTGCGGGGATTGTATTGCCGAAACGCCAAAAAAGGTTACTTTTAATAAGGAACCACTATCATCCCAAACTAAATTGTAAGTGGTCGTATTCTCTGAACCGATAGTAGTGTTATATACGCGCACTTCTCCTGGATGGTTGTCAAAGGTAAAGTTGGTTACTTTTTGATCGGCACTAGATTGTGCCCACCGGCCAACGGTGTATGTGTAGTTGTAGCGTGCGGGGAGATTTTTAATTTCGTCAAACTCAATATATGCGTCATACGGCTGAACTGACGGGTCGGTATACCGTGCTATATATGCGCCATTAGTGTAACTGGGATTTGTTGCTTGAAAACCTGTTGGGACTGACTGCGGAGATGGCACTAAGAACCCGCTCGCAACGGTGGAGCGAGATCGAAAATTAGAAGGCACGGAATGAAAATAATAAATACCAGACACAAGCAATGCCAGGCAAGGAAGAGCCAGGAATACAAAACACCCAACATACTTTTGTTTTTTATAGAACAAGAAAGCGATAAGAAAAAATCCCCACGTCGGCACCTCAATTACCAATAGCATAATTATCAAGGGAATCCATCCTCCAAAGAGACCAATCATTAAGCTGACTGCTATCGCGCCGGGAATAGAAAGTACGCCGAATATTGCGTATAAAATCAAAAATAGTTTTGAAGCAGTTTTCATGGGATTTCTAATTAATTTGTAAGTGAAGCAGTAACGTTCTCTAGACTGGTGGATATTTTTGTAAAAAATTTGTGCCGTCAGGAAGCGTGCAGGAATTTAATTTAGCATTATTTAAGGGGAACTCAGCTTGCCATACCTCCCTTCCCCCGTCTAGTATAATGTTTCCCACCATACCACTACTGCCGGGGTCTGTTTGAATCACGAAACCGACTGGGTTGATACTAGTAACATATCCAGCCTCATCCGGACAATTCAAGATAGTATCAGAATACGGATTACCGTATGCCACCATAAGGATACCTTGATAAAAAGTAGTAGCTGGAAATTCTGATGTACCCACCTGAATGGTATAGGTCTTACTAAGGGCACTATCGATCGTTTGCTGGTTATTTTTTACGCAATCCACAAAGCCCCGATATTCAGTTTCAGAAAAATTTTTCGATGAAACGTAAATGCTTAAATAATTTACTGATGATTGCCAACTACTCAAGTTCGGTTCAGGTAAAAAATATACACTTGTGGAAGCGTACTTATCTTTATACGACTGTAGGATTGGTGGGTAGATAACAGACCACGTCTTGTCTACGGTGTCTTTCTGAACCAACTTGCCATTTAACAAAATAGATACTTTTATTTTATAATCATGAGCAAACGGATAATTCGTACTATTGAATGGTTCGCCTGAAATCACGAAGCTACTAGCGCCACATGACAACGTGAGGAGATTCTGTGGGGGTGCTGCCGGAGAATTGTTACTAAAAGCTGATGGGAGTGATGACTGTAAAAACAAAAAAGCTCCTATAATAATAGCAATCACAACGACTAACAATATTAGTAACGGAACAATAAAACCTTTTTGAGAAATTTTCATGAGGGTGAAATATAATACTGATTTAATTTATAGTTGCAGAATTCTGCGAAAATGTAATCGTAGAGAGAATTGCTTTCAACTTCGCCTGCATTGTCGCGGCAAAACTAGGGTCATTAAGCCCTTTTTCAGATGTGCCTCGGTCAGTTTCAAATTTTAAGTCTACCGTATAGCACGTGCCGCCTTGGTATGTCCGGTACGAATCGATTGACAGATAGTGGCCGAGGGCCGCGTCGCTGAATGTGTTTTCGTAAAATGTAGCGCCATTAATGGTAGCTGTTTGTGAAGCCAATGATGAAGTATTACCGCTGTCTTCCGGTTTCTGGCAATCCTGCGCGCTTATAGCATGGTTTGGCATAATATTTACGCCTGCAGACGCAAAGCCATCGGGTTTTTGCGTGCCAATGTAGCAAAGCTGAACTTGAGCAACATCATTAGAATGACCGGCAGGCCCCACAGAACATGTTCCCATATATGAAGCAACTGAATTTTGTTGCGCGGTAGTTAGGGTATCGGTAGGCGCAAAATCGGATGGATAGGAAATAGTAAACGGCCACGCTGGCACGGAGTATTGCTGCATACCCGCAACACTAGTAGCCGGCATTTGCGAACCGTTTGAAACAGTGAGGGTGCTACTAGCAAGCGCCGCCGCTTCTGTTGCTCCAACAACAACAGTATAGTTCCCCGGCGCAAGTCCTTGGGGTCCGCCGAAGGCGGCATTTGATGCTGATACTGTGAAAGACCACGCACCATTTACGACAGGAACCGTGCCATCATAAAGGGCGACAGTACCACCCTTTGCTGGAACAAAACCATCCACATCAACGCTTACTGATGATAAATTAGCGGTCATACCGGTAATTGTCGGGAACGCGGATGAGGTAGTAAGCGAATCTGAATCAATCATAACGCTTGATGCCGAAGAATTTTGTATCTGCGCATTTTGCGCGTTATAGTTTTCAGCAACCGTAACAAGAGAAAAGAGTCCTTTAAACAACAAAGCCATGACGATAACCCCAGCAACAATCATAGTAGGAATACCGGCAACAACAGCAATACCAATACTTTTGCCAATGGAAATCCCATATATCTTAACCAAGAGTACGATATAGATGATAAATTCAACAACGCCCGCTATACTAGAGAAAACAGGAACGTTGTAATACAGGAAAAGCACAGGAATATACATCACCCCAAGAACACCACCAATCAGTAAGGGCTTGGAAAATGAGTTATTGGGAACCCGAAAAAGCGCGGCAATAATCCAAATAAACAAAATTTCAAAAAGCAGAATAGCATCCATGCTACCAGCAATCCATAACGCCACAGTTGAATTACCGATCAATACGTACCAACTAAAATACGTACCCACCAAGGCGACAGCTAAAGTAATCAAGCCGAGAAGCCAGTGCGAGCCAGAATTTTGCGGCCGATAGTTTTGACCAGCACCAGGAACCGTATATACGTTCATTGGCGAAAGCGGCGGCACACTTCCTTGCGGCTTGAATGACGGAACCTGTGGATTCGTTGGGGCTGACGGCGGCACTGGCGGCAAGGTCGCAAAAACAGCATCTATATCCGCCTGGGTCCAACCGCCTTGAGCCATAAGCGTGGCCGTAATTTCCTGGCGACTCTTACCTTGCGCGAGCGCGGTTTTAATGTAGTTGAGCAGGTTTTGATCAGGCATATTATTAATAAGAAATGATTAAAGTTCACTCTATAATACCACCTGAGCATTTTTCAACAATAATTTTATCCACCAGTCAATAAACTACTTCCCCACCACCTCCTCCAAAACCTCCTCAACCATCGCCACAGTAATCCCCTCAACTTGGCGGCGGGCTTCGGCGGAGTCGTAGATGCGGGCGTTCATGATATGCACAGCAGGCGCTTTTCTGTCGCGCAGAAAAACAATTTTGTGGATGGCGGAAATGGGCGGCTGTTCCTTCTCACTGACGGGGCCAATGATATCAATGGTCGGCACACCAAAAGCTTCGGCAATGTAAATGGGCCCAGTGTCCACGGCCACCAAGAGGCTTACTTGCGAAAGAAAAGCTTTGAGCTCGTCAATTGAAAAGAGGTTGAGGGTGTTTATAAGGGGCACGCCCGGAGCCATGTGGCGGAGCATTCCCTCAACTTCAGGCCCGTCTACGCGGCTACCGATGATGATGATTTTTGCATTGTGCTTTTTATGGGCATAGGCGGCCACTTCGGCAAAGCGCTCGCCCGGCCAATTCTTTATTTTATTGCCTGCCGAGGGAGAAATAGCGACAATGAAATCTTTTTTCGGAGTAAGGTGGTGCTCGGCGAAAAACTGCTTAATACGCTCGGCGGCTTGCGGGGAATAGTAGAGCTCTTTGCGCGTGTCGGTGAAGCTTGCGGCACTAGTAATACCCGCGGCATTTGTAGTGCTCCCCAAGGGCGCGAGAGCCCCGAGATATTCGGCGGGAGCGTAAAAATTCATACGCAGAGGATACTGGAACGTCAGTTTTTTGAGCAAGCCATAGGCCGCGGTTTCCCAGGGAGAAAAACCGCCTTCAACGTTGGAACAACAAATGGTTTTGATGCCGGCTAAAAAAGCAATGGCGGCGGCGCGAAAGTCGGGCGCGGCGATGGCGACGTAGTCAATGTTGTTTTGGCGAAAACTTTTAATGAGCGCAAACATGTTCTGGTTACTCTCTATATAGCCGCCGACCGCCTGGTTCCCGGCGAGAATAGCCCGGCCAATAGCGTTCCCGTACACAAACACCCGCGCTTGCGGGCGGGCCTGCTTTGCGGCGCGAATGGTGGGCGTAAGGCAAACCATATCCCCCATTTTAGCGTCGTGGACGATGAGAATATTGTTGACTTCCGTGCCGAGCTTTTTGGCGGAACCGCGAACAAGGGCGTAGCAAAAACAGAGAGCAAGCAGGCTGTAATTTTTAATCGTATCTCTGGTTTTTTTGAACATGGTTGCCTTTCGGTATTTCGCCTATTTTTTGGCGGCGAAGACGTAGTAGCCGGAAGTGAAAGCATGACCGGTTTTGCGGCGAGAAAATGTCGGTAGAGCATAGACACATCGGGCCAATACCAGGAAAAAGCCGCGAGCGAGAATGCCACCCCGAAGATTTTTATTGAGACCAGCGCGTTGGATGAGCATGGCAATGGTATTTTTGGGCGGAAATTCTTCATCAAGCTCAACAATATTGAAATCGGCCAGCAAGTAGCGCAAGCCGTATTCGGTGTAGCGATAATAATCGTGCGGCGCATCGTGGATAACTTGAAAAAAGCGAGTGGTGAGGAGGAGATGGCCACCTTTTTTGAGGACGCGGTGCATTTCGGCAACGGCCAGCCAGGGCGAGTGGAGGTGCTCCAATACTTCTGTAGCCACAATGAGGTCAAAAGTGTTGGCGGCAAAAGGCATAGCATGGGCGTCGCCAACCACATCAACGCCTGGGCCGGGGGCGATGTCAAAGCCGACGCGGTTTTTGAAAAACTGCGAATAGGGCGAATGCGAACAGCCGACATCCAGAGTGTAGGCGTCGGAAGCATGCCGCTTTACGAAAGCGTCCAAAGGGATGCGGGTTAATTTGCCGGTCAGGAAATCTCTAATTTTTGCCATTGTTTTACTGTTATTTCATTGTAATCGCTGTGCGCATAAAAGCCAGGATGTCTTCGGCGCGAGCATGCCAGGTTTTGTCTTTCACATCGTTCCAGGCCTGGTCAACAATACGGCCAGAATCGGTGCCAGAATTATTTGTGGCCGCAACGATTGCTTTTGCCAGGCTCGGCGCTGAGCCAGGCTCGGCCAAAAAACTATTCTTTTCAGAAAGCACTTCGCGAATGGAAGGTAAGTCGGAAGCGACGATGGGCCGGCGGGCGGCCATATATTCAAAAAGTTTCAGCGGCGAGGTGTACTTTTCCGAATTGGCATTACCGCGAGTGTTGGGCAAAACGAGTGCATCGGCGGCCTGTAAATAGAGCGGAATTTCAGTGTGCGTCTTTCGCTCCACCACCAGCACCCTACCCTTCCCGGCTTCTTCGGCCCGTTTTTTCTCGGCCTCATTGCGAGCGCCCAGAAGCACTACTAAGTATTCCGGCGGTAGAAGCTGGACGGCTTCGCACAGCACCGGCACGCCTTTCCATTCATGCACATAGAGGCTTCCGCTATACATGACGAGTTTTTTATCAAGTGGCAGGTGTAATTTCTGCCGAGCTTCGGCAACAGAAATATTGAGGTTGAATTTTGCCACATCAACAGCGTCGGGAACAACGGCGATTTTCTGCGCCGAGGCACCCTTCGCCACTAGATCAGTTTTCAAATGCGAGGTCAGCACGAGAATCGCGTCGGCATAGCGAGCAATGAACCAATCAACCATCGGCGAAAATAAAAGGTGTGATTCAAACACTACTTTGTAGCCGAAGATTTTTTTGAAGAAAATACTGATGAGGCAAAAATATGGATCTTTGGTATAAACCACCACATCGGGGCGGCCATTAACAAGTGCTTTTGCATGCCGGAAAAACCACCAGGCACTGTAGAACAAACGAAAGTGTTTCCAACCGCAACCAATAGTCACCGGCTGAAAACCAGCAAATTCCCCCGCTGTTCGCGAAGCGTTCACTATCAACGTAAAATCGCCAGTACCGAGAATTGTATGAAATTCCCCAGCCATCACCATCACCTGCTGGTTATTAGCAATTGCTGAAGGATAGTTGAGACCGGTTAAATAAATAAGGCGCATGGAATTTTGTATGAAATTTTATTTCAGAACGGCGGCTACGGCGTCTAAAACCGCCTGGTCGGTAATGTCGTAGGTGCAACGATAATAATTTGTGCCGTCTTCATCAAGCACGCGACACTGGTCGGTTTTGTCGCCTTTGCAAATACAGCGCTTGTTGTTAACCAAAATAGTGGCATTGGGATTATAGGAAGGCCACCAGAGCGGGTTGGAATTATTCTCCACCAGCACGCTTTTCTTTTTCATCACGCCGGCCAAATGGGTAATGCCCGTATCCACGCCAATATAAAGCGCGGCCGAATCAATAATGGAGGCGACTTCCAAAATCGGCAAATCAACGAGCATTGTGGTGCGCGGAATATCTTTGGTGATTATCTCCATGGCGGGCGCGTCCTTGGGCGCGCCGGTAAATACAAACTGGTAATTGGGGTAGCGCTTCGTTAATTCTATAGTAAGCGCGCGCCAGCGTCTGTCGGGAAACGAAAGCCGCCGCTTATTGCCAAACATATGAATAACCACATAAGCGCCCTTCTTGAGAGAAAAATTCGCGGGCGCTTTTAAGGCGAGCTTCGCCGTAAGCAGCTGCTCGGGTGGAATCGGCGTGCCTAAAAAGTAAGGAGCCATCCGGCGATAATTTTGAAGCACCGTGCGCGACAAATCAAAATGCAGAACCGTATGAAATGGCAGCCAGCCAAAGCGCTTCCGGATATCGCCGAAGCCGATGGAAGTTATCCACGGAAAACAATAGAGCACTAAAAAGAAAATTTTCAGCTGGGTGGAATAATAGTGCGCCACGCCCGGCATGAGTACTATCCAGCGCTTGCGGAAAATATTGAACAGAAACGCTGGCACGGCTGCGAGACGCGAAGGAATTTCTACTACCGTTATGGAGGGGTATGCCCGGCACAGGTCGCGAATCACGGCCGCATTGCGGCTGGTGAGCACGGTAAAAGTGGCGTCCGGCCGCACGCGCAGAATGTCGTCAAAAAAGGCCACCATCATCATCGTGTCGCCTATCGGCCCGAAGGACATCCACAGAATGGGCTTAAGGGTTTTCTTCTGAGAAGAAGCGCTGACCATTAAATTTATGGTTTTTTAAATAAACACAAAAATCGCTGAATCTTATTGGAAATATTAAGCTGGAAAAGATAGAGTACGAGTGCTGTTCGCGAAACAACCTTCGTTTGCGCGGGTACAGCCCGCTCGCGTGGAATGGCCAACACATCAAAAGGCATTGATGGCCCATTAAAGAAAAATGAACGGGGCGTAACAACACTCAAAACTAAAGACAAACTTGGTATCTTCCCGAAACATACTTTTCCGGAGCGTTCAAAAGGATAAAAAATCTTATAATTTCGAGAAGCAAAAAAAACGGCAATAGCTTTCGGCGAATTATTATGGGCTTTCATTTCGCGAAGATTTATTTCAAATAAAATCACTGGTCGTGACGATTCGATTGTTTTTACGCCACCCTTAAATACGTCGAGTTCCATTCCTTCAACATCTATTTTCATCAAACACAACGGCTCTTTTTCCTGATATTCAGTATCAAGCGTAGAGACAGTTATAGAGCCTTCCCCTATCCGTAAGGCCTGCCCACCAGCATTGCCACTAAAAATCGTGCCTAGGCTGGCATGACCAGCGACAGAACCGAGACCTTTTTGCGGCGAGGCGACATTGGTGAGCCGGTTTAGGGCGATATTTTTTACAAGAAGAGCATGCGTCTCTGGTGACGGCTCGAAAGCAATCACCTTCTTAAACCAGCGCGCCAACGGTATTGAAAACGTACCTATGTGTGCGCCAACGTCCATCGCCACAGAATTACTATCGGCAAACAATTTCAGGAGATTGATGGAAAATAACTGATGGTGACCATATTCTTGCATTTGGCGCAATACCTTCATGTCTCGCGCAGGGTCAACAGCAAACGTGCCATACGGCGTCTCAAGAGTAGTAATGTCAGCCATAAAAGTGAGAATCGCTAATAATAAAGTACTTCAATATTACTCGAAAAATGACATCATTACAAGAAAAAAGCCGGTGGGGTTGCCACCGGCTGTTGTTCAATTTGAGACTGATGAACCTCGCCGCCTGAGAACGAGAAGCGAGCCGAGCCCGAGAACCAGGAGCGTTGTCGGCTCCGGAACAGGATTGAGCAAGAACGCATGAGCTGTACCAGACGGACTAATACCATAACCGGCAATTTGACCGCCATCGTTAACGGCTTTTGCGTACTCAAGCATCCAGCCCGAACTCGGATCAACAAGACCGTTCAAATCTTTCATCGAACCGTCGGCATACAAGAAAGCGTGGACGATGCTACCGTCGGCGGAGTAAGATTCGCCAACAATCTGACCGATATTGTTCACACTGTCGGCCTGACTGTTTGCAAAAATGCCGCCGAGCGTGCCAAGATCGCTCATCGTGCTACCTGTATAGAGAAACGCGTGGTAAACACCTCCGGAGGTGTACGAACCGCCGACGATCTGTCCGACGTCACTGATGCTCTGGGCACTTGCGGAAGTGCCGCCGAGCGTGCCCAAATCAGTTATGGAGCCGTTCGCGTACAGAAATGGATGGTAGAGGCCGTTCGCAATTTGAGCGCGACCAACTACTTGCTCGGCATTATTGACGCCATTGGCATAGCTTTGGGTGCCGCCGAGCGTTCCAAGATCTGCCATAGAGCCACCGGAATACAGAAAGGCGTGTTGCGTACCACCAGGACCACCAGAAATAGCGGAGAAGCCCACAACTTGTCCATTAACATTGACACCGTGGGCGGTGCTGTAAGTACCACCGAGCGTTCCCAGGTCGATCATGGAACCACCAGAGTACCGGAAAGCGTGTTCAACACCAGTAGAATTAATGGATGAACCAACAACTTGACCAGTGCTGTTCATGTTATTGCCAATGCTGAACGAACCGCCCAGCGTGCCTAAATCCGTGATGCTATAAGCGGCAGCATTGGCTGAAGCGGTCAAAACTAGACAACCAAGCAACGCACCAAGAAACAAACCAATCGCTTTCATGGCGATTCTCCTTTGGAAAAGGACGAAAAATACCGTTTTTCCACGATAGAGGGCTCACGAACTATTCGCGAATATCTATCACAAGACTACAACAAATACAGTAAAATGTCTATAGCGCGGATTTTTTCGCCACGGCAATATACCCAAGCGGCGTAGGGTGATTGCGCTTTATTGATTTTGGTAGGAGTTTGTCCAAAAACAAGGCCGCGGCGTAAGCAACAAGTCGAACCGTGTTGAAAACATAGAGCGGATGAAGCAAGTATGCGGCCGAAGTAAAGCGCTCGCCGAAACGGGTGATTTTTATGTCGGAAAAACCAGCCTGTTCTAACTCTATTTTGAGACCATCTGCGGTGAGCCGGCAATAGTCGGTGGGCTCAGGCATTTCATTGGCGATGAATGGCATGGAAAGAATGAGCTGGCCACCGGGTTTTAGGACACGCCGCATTTCAACTAGAGCCGTATGCCTATCGGCTAATATATAGAGCATATTAAAACAAAGCACAGCACCATAGGTTTCGCTGGCCAATGGAAATTTTTTAGAAAGATCAACGACGACATCTACGCCATCTTTAGGAAGATAATTGGAGGCGGTAACGTTCGCCTGCGGCGAGAAAAAACGGTAATAGGGCGAACGGCGATTGCCACCCAAATCAAGCACTTCCCCAGTAAGCGCGCTGAGGAGTGGCTTGGTAGCCCTATCAAAAAGAAAACGGTACACGGTGCGGCCGGCGTATATGTCGCGAAGAAAATCGCTCATTTTATTTTTTGTTCTACTATTGTATACAATTTTTCTGCAACGCACTGCGGGCTATATTTTTTAGCGGTGGCCAAAGCGGCAGCGCCAAGAGCGTGACGGAACTGCGGGTCGCCAACCAAGCGTTTCAAGGCCTCGGCCAAAGCTTCGGGTGTTGGTTCTGTTACGAGAATGTCTTTGCTGGGCGAAAAAACTTCGCGAATAGCCCGGCTGTCCATGGTTACTATTGGCTTCCCTGCCGCCGCGCCTTCATAGACTTTATTGGGAATAACCCGCTTAGCTTTTTCCGATGTGCCGAAAATGCCGAGGACAATATCAGCCGCGGAAATATAGTTGAGCAACGTGCCATAATCTATCCGCCGAATAATTTCAAGTTCTTTTTTGATGCCGGCCGTTTCCGCAATAACCATAGCCCGCTCAAAATCTTGACCATCGCCTATAAGCCGAAACGCGAATCGATTGTCATTTTTAAGCAACGCCGCGGCCGCGACAATGGCCTCAACGCCCTGTAGAGGCACGTAGGAACCGTGAAAATGGACAACGAGCCGGCCATCTTCGGAGCTTGGCTGGTTAGCGGCGAGCTTAGGAATTTCGGCACCAATGTGCACCACTTCCATCTTTTTACTATTGGCCCACAGCCAGAGTGCCCAGTATTTTTTATGCTCGGCAGTGTCGGTGATAATCAAATCAGCGCAAAGCAAGCTGAGCCAATCGAGCACTAGCAATTTCAGAGCCCGCGGGTGCCAGCGACTGATTTCCTTCCTATCATTAACCACCGCGTCATACATAGAATAAAACTCGTCAACAACAAGAAACTTCCGGGAAACGAGCCGGGCGACGATAGCCGCTGTTGGCGACGGGAATGCCGCTACTATCACGTCATAGGAGCGACGCATTTTAAAAAGCCGCCAGGCCAATTTGAAATAGCGCCAGCGTGTGCCGGCATCCAGGCGAATTTCTACCACACTCACGCCATTTTGCCGCAAACCCTTGAGAAAAACCCGATTGCGGGCATAGCCGGGAGTATAGATACCAAAAAAACAAAAACGAATTCCCTTTTTCATAGATACTTACGCAAAGAAAGATAGGCACCGTACCCGTCGGAAAGCTTGGCTTTGAATTGCGCGAAGCTGGTGCTGGAATCTACCGAGAGGCGCGGCAGAAGAAATGGGTCGCCCGCTGGAGTGACAAATCCTTCCTGCACCGTAACGGCGGCCGTGAAATTGGAATGTCGCAAATACTCAATAATTTCCGACGTGTGCCGGCCTTTGGGAAAAGCAAGAATATTAGCGGACCGGCCGAATTTTTCGGCGATATCGTTTTTTGATTTTTCTATTTCTTGTATAGCTTCTTGCGCCGACACTTGGTCAAGAATAGTGTGCTTAGCGGTGTGAGGAAAATATTCTACCCGGCCACTCGCTTTCGCCTCTTGAGCTTCGGCCGCATTCATAAGCGGGAAAGAAATACCATCAGAAGTAGTATAGGAAGCACCGAGCATATCGGAAATTAAAAAAACCGAAGCGGGAAAATTATGCTGGCGTAAAACTGGCGCGGCATTTTGCAGAAAATCCTTATAGCCATCATCAAAAGTGATAGCCACATAGCCCGCAACGCTATTTTTCTTCTGGCGAATCATGGCCACCAATTCTGAAAGAAAAACTACCTTGAATTTCCGCTCAGCCACCCAAGCCATTTGCCTGGCAAATTCCTCTGGCCGCACCGAAAAAAAGGCGTTATTTTCCCCCACCGAGTGATACATTAAAATCGCCCCGGCCGAAAGGCTGGGCCTGAAAACCCGAAACAGCGACAGGACAACCGTTTTAAGAGCGCTCTTCATTATCGTTGACTACGCGCAATTCCCATGTTAAGCACCGGGCTGGGAACACTAAAGAAAAATACTGGTCATAAAACCACGGCCAGCGCTGAAAAAGCTTGCGCACATGGCCCATGAAAGAAATTTTCCGGCCGGGCCAATCATACCAAAAACCAGCTTTTTCATAGAGCTTTCCGGTGTATTTGAAGTTGCCAAGCTTCGTGGCCGGGCAGGCGTAGTCAAGCGTGCGCGCGGTGAAAAAACGTTTATGCGTCGGGTCGGTAAAAGCGTCAACCGAGCGGAAATACGGCACCTGCACTATGAGCGAGCCGCCAGGGCGCAAAATGCGGTGGATTTCATTGAGCGTCGCCACCACGTCGTCAACATGCTCAAGAACGTGGCTCATTAAAACCAGGTCAAATTTTGCCGAGGGCACTGGCCAAGGAAAACGGTTGAGGTTGTGGACGATGTCGGCTTCGGAGCCGGGCAAAATATCAAGGCCGATAGCCCCAGGCAATTTTCGCTGGCCACAGCCCACATCTAAAGCGAGGGCGTCGCCAAGCACTTCGTTGGTGGTTAAACCGCCCGGAGAAAATATTTTATGTGACCAGAGAGTGTTGTTCATGATTGTGGATTAGTTGGCATTGGAACGGGCGCGGCGGCAGTAAACACAAATGCTCTATATAGAAAGAAACTAGAAATGGCGATGAGGCCCGAAGAAAGCAGTTGTGACATAACATACCATATTCCCAGAATACTGGTAAAGAAATACATGCAGAGACTATTGAGGCCGAGGTTGAAAAGAGCAATGGCCAAGTAGACGAGGAATTGCCGGCCGGCGAGCTCCATGCCCCTGTCCTGAAACGTCCACATTTTTTGCAGGGCAAAACTAACGAGCAAAGAAATAATAAACGAGACCACAGACGCGGCCAAATACCAGACGCCGAAAAAGCGCGTGAGGCCGTAGAGCACGCCGACGTTTACTGCCACGCCAACGACTCCAGCAACTATGTATCGGGCAATAATGGACATATGTTTTATTGTACCTCTTTTAGTAACCGCGTGATTAAGTTTCGTAATGAATGGTGCTCCACGAATTTTTGGCATGAGCCAATGAGCTCGGCATATTCTGTTTCCGACAAATGCAAAAGCGCGGAAAGCGCGGTGGGCAGAGTTGCCTGGTCGGCAACGCAGGCGGCGGGCAACTGGTCGCGCATGTCGGTATTGGTAGTGAGCACCAGAGTGCCACAGGCTAGCGCTTCCACAATAGTTTTATCAAAAGAGCCGGCCGGGGTGAGGTTGATAAACACCCGATGCGAATGGTAGAGCGTGGGCGTTTGGGTATTGGGCACACCAGAGTAAAAAGAAACTGCCGATTCCAATTTCAACGCACGCGCTATATCTCTCAAGAGCTCGTGATAGGGCTTGTCTTTAGGCAGAGCATCGCCATAAAAATCCACCTGAAAATGTTCTCTGGGCATTTTTGCCATGGCCCGCAAAAAAACGTCCTGCTTTTTAACTGGCGCAATGCGCGAGAGAAAAAGCACCGAGCCGGCGGGTTTTGCCACGGCCGGGTTAGGCTTGAAAAAGTCAGTATCCACGCCCACCGGCATGAGCACGGTTTTGGAAAAACGGGCGGTATAGGAGCTTTTGGATGTGCAAAAAACCTTATTGGAGAAAAAAACCGCGAGGCGCGTCAAGAAAGAGCCGCGAGCATGGTTGCGCCAGAGCGTCACCTTTTTGCCACCAAGCCGCCAGAGCCAGCCGGCCAGCAACACATATTCCTCGTTCATGTGCACAAAAACGGTGTCGTACTTGTTCCAGTCGCGCACAATGTACCAGTAAAATTTCACCACATAGAGAAAGCGGCTGGGCCGGCTTTCTTTGCCGAGCGAAAAAACCCGGGTATTGGTGGGCAAGCTTCCCGCCCCGCGTTCCAAGCAAATTGCCGTCACTTGCTCGCATTGAGCCGCCAGCGCCTTGAGCCAGCCGAAGAAAAAACCGAGCCCCGCGTCGTCAGCGTCAATTTTCTGGGTAATTACGAGAAGCTTCATGGGTGGAGAAAAAGCCAGGCAAAATCAAGGGCGAGTAAAACGATCGTTATGGCGACAATATCTTTAGGGTTTTTACGCCAGCGCCACATGCCGAGAACGGCGAGGGTTACGAAGGCGGGCATGAGCACATAAAAGAGCCGCGAAGAAACGGCACCCCAGCCGAGCACTATAAACGGCACAAAGAGCGCCAGCCAGAAAAAGAACAGGAGATTTTTTGCCATCCGGCCCAATTCGGCCCAGCCAAACGGCACAAAAAGCCAACCGGCAATGAGAAGCGCAAAAAGGCTTTTCAAAACAATATAAATGCTCCAACCGCCGGCGAAGTTATTCGCCCCGCCGGTGGTATACCACTGCAGGTAATTATAGTGAAAATGAAAATAGACAAATGCCTGCCAGGCCACGTTTACGGCAAAAAATATGCCGTCAAAAACGCCCAAGTAGGTGATTTTCTTTTTCCACTGGCCTTTCAAAAGCGGGTGCCATAAAATGGCAATTTGCATCATAATTACCGGCAAAATTGCGTATTCCTTCCACAAAAAGCCGATAGTGCAGGCGACGAGCGTGGCCACAAGCGGGCGCCAGTTGGGCCAACGGATAAACCACCACAGTTCTATCATGCCAGCCATGAAAAAGAAGAGTGCGCCGGTTTCAGTGTAGGCGTCCAGGCCATAGCGAAGCATGGGGTAACTCAAAGCAAAAAGCGCGGTGGCACACGCGGTTAATGGCAGGAGTACGGCTTCATTAGTAAGCGGGTCGGCACTCCAGGTAATTTTTTTAAAAACCTTCCGAAAGAAAACCCAGGTGGCGGCCGTGAGAAGCACGTAGAAAAGCGCCACCACGATAAGAAAGCCGCCGCGCCAGCCGAAAAACGGTGCCAGAGCGGCATTGGCCAAGGGCTCAAGCGGCTTCAAAACCCTCTGCATGCTCGGGGCCACACCCAGCACGCCGGCGTAAAATTGGCCGGTGGCAATGTAGGTTTTATAATCGCCGATATAATCAAGCGCGCCTAGGTGAATGCGCCAGAGGAAAACCGCCAGGCCAATCGCGACAATAATGCCAATCCAGGGCAATTCCTTTTTTTCAAGCATTTTGGGGCGGACGATTGTGGGAGGCACGGGAGTTTATTAGTGTTTAGTATACACGCCGCGAACCAATTCCGCGTCTTTTTTAGTGGCCCGCAGAAGCTCTACATTTTTCGCTTCAATGGCCGAAAGCATTGCCACGCCCATCGGGTCCTTGCCGATCTTTTCATAGAGCCGTTTGAAGGCGACAAAATCCTTAATAAAGCACACGCCGCCAGCACCACGGCCCTTTTGGTCCTCCACTTTCATGTAGCGCGGGCCGTTGAATTCGTCGGCGCTCATGGCTTCAGCCACCGGGCGCCAATCGGCTTTCAGGCTTTTGGTTAGATCATAAAAAATATTCGTGGCTACCACGCGCATATAGCCTAAAATATTTCGGCCATATTTTATAATTTCCGCTTCAGTGGAGTGGCAGATGAGCGCGTACGGCGCGGGTGAAAGCACCGAGAGCACGAGCTTGGCCTTCTTTTTATACGTGGGCGTGGTGAGCGGAATGCCAACGATATTGCGCGCCGGATGCGCCGCGTCAAAAGCGGCCGTGGGCGTGCTCAAAAATTCCGGCGAATGAATGACGAAAATGCCTGGGAACTTTTTCTGCAGAGCTACCGTGGTGCCGGGCAAAAGGGTTGATTTTATGACGGCGATTTTACCCTTCCCCACCAGCGGCAGAACACTGCGAATAATACTGTCATCCCAGCCGGCAGGCGTGGTTGGCGTCGGCACGGCAATAAACACGATGTCGCACTGGCCAATGACGGTGGCATTTGTGTGGTGCGGCGGCTCCTTAGCATAGCGCACCACCGTGTAGCCGCGATTTTCAAAATCATCGGCATAGTGCTGGCCTATCCAACCCTGGCCAATAAAACCGATTTTTATGTCTTTTTTATTTTTCATTGAGAGTGGCTTCAAGAAGTTTTTTATAATCCTGCAGGTACTGTTCTTTGGATATGATCCTGGCGAGCAGAACGTTGTGTGCTTCCGCACCGAGCGTTTTTCGGGTTGCCGGAGAATCGAGCAATTCCTCCAGGGCGGCGACAAAACAAGCGGAATCCCCTACCGGGCAAATTCGAGCCTCTTCCTTATCCAAAAGTAATTCCCCCGCAATGCCGACATCTGATGTTACCACCACCGCCCCAGCCAGGCCAGCTTCCACGAGCGACAGGCCATAACCCTCATAGAGTGAGGTGGAAAGAAAAATATCGGCGGTTTTATAGTACGGTACAACGTCGGCCGCCCAGGGTTCAAAAATAACCGATTTTGTAATCCCCAGTTCAGCGGCCATTTTCAGCAAACCCGAGCGTTCCGGCCCATCACCGACAATAACCAAGCCAGCTACCGGGAATTTCTTCAGAATTTCTTTAAAAATTCTTAAGGAAAATTTCATATTTTTTTCTGGTGCCAGGCGCGACATCATCAACACAATCGCCGAAAACTGCGGATATTTTGCGCGCAGGTCAAATGCCGGCGGCACATCAAAATGGTGCACATCGGTATATATCGGCAGAACGATAGTTTTTTGCTGATATTTTTCAGGCAAGGATTTTTTAATGCGTTCGGAAACGGCGCGAATTTGGTCGGCGTGCGGCAACACACGGCTAGCAATCCAAAGCCGCACGCGGTTTAAAAATGAATGCCGAGAAGAATAACCAGCGAAATACGGACTCAAAAAATCGGTATGAATTTGCACCTGTAATTTCAGGCCAAAACGCTTTTTCAAAAACCTGCCCACCAAGCCGGTTTCAAATGGGTCTTGAGTTGAAACGATAGTATTGGCCACCGAAAAATGATTACTTTTTATAATTTCCGTGCCTATACGCTTGGCGTCGTGTATATAGAAAAAAGGCGAGTGTGAATTTGTCGGGTACACCCACACATTTTTGCCGAGCCGGGCCGGCCTCTGCCTCTCTATCGCTCGGTTAAAAACAACGACGTGCACTTGCTCCACCAGCGTGCCATATTCAAGCATGCGCCGTGTCACGGCGCTCTCGGCATCAAAAATCTTTCTGTCGGTGCTGATGGAAATGAGGTTCATTTATTTATTTTTTAACGAAGGGTTTTAATTGCTCTACGAGTGCGTCCAGCGTTCGCTCAATGGAAAAGGTTTCCGCCTTTTTTCGGGCGGCCGCCACAATTTTCTGCCTACATTCCGGCTCGGCTAAACGTTTAATAGCCTGCGCAAAAGCGTTCATGTCATTAGGCGCGACTAGTATTCCCTCTTTGCCGTCGTCAATAATTTCCGCCAAATTGCCGATGCGTGTGGTTATAACCGGCGTGCCGCAGGCCATCGCCTCAACTACCTGGAAAGAAAAACTTTCAAAAGAAGTGTTGAGCACGAAAATCTCGCTGCGCTTGATTTTTTCCAATAACTGCGAGCGTGGCACATTGCCCAAAAAAGTCACCCGCTCTGCCACGCCGGCTTTTTTCGCCACAGTTTCTAGGTGAAGCCTCTCCGGCCCATCACCAGCAATAACAAACCGCCACTCGGGCAAAAGCGTCAGAGCACCAACGAGCTCGGTAAAACCTTTCCAGGGCACCAACCGCCCCGCCGAAATGAGTGTTTTTGGCTCGTATGTTTCTGAAGACCTGGAAATATCCTTCAAATTAATACCATTATAAATCGTGATGACTTTTTCGCGCCGCGACACAGGCACCCAGCCACGCACCAAATCACGAAAATAGCGGCTCGGCGCAATCACCAAAGCCGCGTGCCGCACCACAAAATGCTCTACTGCGCGCAAAAGCTCCACCCGCCAGCCATATTTTTTCTGCTGAAAATCATCAATAGTATCTGCAACGCCAAAACGTTGAACCGCCTGCTCCCAAGCATAGTCGCCCGGCATACGAATAATAAACTGCTTGCCAAGCACGAAAGCCGCCAGCCAGGCCGGTAAGCCGACGCTCACCGGGTCTTGGGCAAAAACTAAATCCGCACCGCGCAATCGCCGCAAACAACCGAAAAAATAGCGCGCATGCCGCACCACTTTTGGTAAGTGCCGCACACTGTCAAAAGAGTACACCTCAACGCTCGCCGTGAGGCCAGCCAGCGCTGCCCGCTCGGCAAAACGGTCAAAAAGCAGTTTTGAATAGGTGGCCGGCCCGCCTACCGTGGGCGGATATATGCCCGTGGCAATGAGGATTTTCACCTCGCTACTATAGCGTTTTTTAGCCTTTTTATCAAAACTAAACTAGGAAGGCCGGTACAAATAAATGAGAATATCCTGCACAGATCCTTCGCCACTAGAAGGCGTAAATCGCGCGTTAATATTGTATTCAAAACCATTTTTTTCAAAAATGTTCAAAAAATCCGCGAGCTTGGATTTTTCGGCGCCAGTGCGGTGGTGGTATTCAATAATGAACCGCTTAATTTTCGGCAAGACGTTGTGCGCTACCAAATCCGCAACAACCAACCATTCTGCCCCCTCCACATCCATCTTGATTACATCAACACTCGTAATTTTTTGCTCCTCAAGAAATGAAGAGAGTCGCTTGCCGGGAACATGGAGCACGTTTCCATGAACGTTGCGTCCCTCTAAAATACTTGTTCTACCCGAGCCCGCCTCACCCTTTTCCACATACAACGAAACATCCTTGTCCTCGTTAGAAAGAGCGCAATTAAAAGCAAAGGCGTTTGAGAGCTTGTTATTGGAAATATTTTTCTCTAGAGCCGTAAAAGTATGCGGATCGGCCTCAAAAGCATATACCGTACTGTGAGGAAACCGCCATTTGAAATAGAGCGTGGCCAAGCCAATATTTGCTCCGGCATCAATAATAACCGGTTGGGAAGTCCCAAGCTCGGGCGTGTGGTATTCATTGCAAATAAAAATTTCATCAAAAAGCAGAGTGATAGATGGACGATTAAACGCCTCAACCGTAAAATCAAGGATTTTTTCAGATACATGCTTCCGCGGTGCCAATAGGTTCATTTTAAGATGCAGTTGTAGGTAGCACCATAATAGCCGCAATTTACTAGATGCCTGATGCGGCAGGTTAAAATTCGTTCCAATCAAGATGCGCGCATTTTCAAAAAAACCCACGATTTTGCTTATTCTTTTAATCACGTGGTGTTAGTATACAGTTAATTGGACGCGTTAATAGCATTCCACACACTCGGGTCCTCCACCCCTAAAACCCAGGCGGAAAAGCCGCGCAGATTGTCGGCTTTCATAAGATTCAATTTCGCCTGCATGCTTTGCGCGTCTTCGTGCCAAATGGTGTAGATATATTTCCCCAAGGAGTAAATGAGGTAGGGCACCTGATAGACAGGGTTAAAACCCTCAATCACCCCATACCTTGCCCGCACTTGTTGCAACCGCGAATAGGCGCCGTCGGCGCGCACCCTTTTTTGCGTCGTCGCATTCCAACCCCAATAATAAAGCGGCACGCCGAGGGAAATTTTGCTGGGCGGTATTTTCGTCAGCGCGTACGTGAGCACGCTTTGCACATAGGGCACTGAAGCGGTCGGCCCGCTTGAAGCAGGATCATCATAGGTCATCAAGCTAATAAAATCCGCAGCGTTGGCGATACGCGCGTAATCAAAAGCACCGCTCCAATTTTGATAAAAACTCGTGGTAGCATCGTCGCTGGCCCTTGCCACCACCGCCACGGAAAATTGCAAATTCCGGGCATGCAAAGCCGCCGCCGTTTTTTCAACAAAAGCGCTGTACGCGTCACGATCAGCAGCCGGTATGGCCTCAAAATCAAATTGCCAGCCCACATACCGATGCGCCTCAGCCTCCCCAATCAAAAACGCGATGACAGCATTTTGGGCCGCATTTGAAATGAGAAGATTATGAATAGTACTTCGGCTAAATCCCCCATTGGCAATAAGTGGCATAATTTTTATGCCATTTGCCTGCGCGATAGTTTGGATGGCCAGAGGCACCGAGCCGGTGGCAATTAAATTCGGGTCAACCGTATACAATTGCGGAGCAACCACATCTATAGAGGCCGCGTTTTTCTGCAAGCTTTGCAAGCCGTCAGCCAAATGCAATTTTGACATATAGAAAAGCCGCTCAAATTGGTGCGGCGTTGTGGCGGCTTTGATTTTATTAACACTTACAAACAAAAAAAGTGTACAAAGCACCACCAGTAGGATTGTGAATTTATAGAATACTTTGATCATGACTAAAAACTTCTATGTCCATCCGCTCGGCAATAGCGCCCCAATCATAGTCCCCCGCGAGTTTTGTACCGTTTTCGATGAGGCGATTTTTTAGCGAGGAATCAGCAAGGAGGGTTGTGACCGCCTCGGCAATACTTTGGGGATTTTTGGATTGACAGAAAAGGCCGGTTTCTTTGTCGCGCAGAAAATCGGGAATGCCGCCTACTGCTGTGCCAATAATGGGAACACCGGCGGCCATAGCTTCAATGAAACTGTTGCCCATGCCCTCGGAGAGCGAGGGGCGAATGAAAATGTCGCTCGCTGTCAGCCATTTCGGTAATTCTTTATATGCAACGTGGCCGGCGAAAAAAATTCTTTGGGTGAGGCCGAGGTTAGTGGCTTGAGCTTTTAATTTCTTCTCAAGTCCACCCGCGCCGACGATAAAAAGGCCGATTGATTCCGGCAACAGCTTGAGCGCGGCGACGATGTCCCCCACCCCATTCTTTTCTACTAAGCGGGAAACGGTGATGAGGCGCGTGCTTACGTTTGGAAGCCGTTGGCGAATTTTTTGCTTTTCTATTTCAGCGACAGGCGCGCTAAAAAGTGGCACATCAACGCCATTGGGGATGATGACGGGTTTGTTTTTTGCGCCCATTTTTTCGGCAAAATTGCCGAGATAGGTGGAGATGGCCTGAATGCGGTCGGCATAGCGAAAGATACGCACAAAAAGTGGACGCACTAGAAAGGAACGACGCTGCGGGCGGCTTAAAGGATCGCCCTCCTGAAGCGTTAGAATGAAGGGAATTTTTGGATAGAAGAACTTAAAAAATAGCGCGGCGAAGCCGGAGAAGCTGGCCATGACGCTCCAGGTGGCATTGAACGGGTTTTTCTTGTGGAGCCGGCGCGCTAGGTAGAGTGCCGCAAACGGATAAAGTAATTTGTACAAGTATCCCCTGCGGCCAATGCGATGCGTGAGGACATTGCCGATTTTTTCCTGCGATTTTTGTTTGCCGTCCAAATTAAGCGTGATCATTTCAAATTCGTAGGCCAGACCAGGGGCGCCGAAAGTGGTGCTGGGCAGGCGATCGGTGATTTCTTTGACAGCAATTTCCGCCCCGCCCACGAATGGCAAGTAGGCAGTTGAGAAAATGAGGATTCGTTTTTTATTGTTCGCCGACATCAAGGATATTGCGGAGGATTGCTTCGGGGACTTCTTGCTGTTCTTTCTGTTGTCGGGGCGGCTGTGGTTTTTCGGGAATTTTTTCCTGAGGTTTTGATTGCGACTGGGATTGTGGGTGCGGCGCTGGCGCGGCAGACTGAACTGGCGGCTTATTTTTCGTGGCTGCCTCTATGGCTTGGCGCAGAGCATCTTTAGGAGCAACGGGGGTTGGCACATGACTAGGAGCTGGTTGTGAAGGCGGAATCGGTTTAGGCGTGGGTTGTGACTGCGGTTGTGGAGCCGCGTGCGGAGCTGGAGCCGGAGTTGAAACTTGAGCCGGCTTTGGAGATTGTTGAGGGATGATGATTTTTGCTGGAGCGGACGACGAGGTGGGTGCAGAGTCCGAGGCCGGCGCAGACGAAACTGCCGTAGTTGTGGGGTTTTGCGGTGGCCGTGGAGCTGAGGGTTTTGAAAGTGGTGCTGCATTAACAGGCGCGTGCCAATCGCGGATATTTTTCTCAATTTCGGCACGGGGCCTAGCGAAAGCTTGGCGGGAATAATTAATAATGTCTTCCTTGAAAGAAACGGCTGGCTTGTCAATGGGCGGCAAGGTGCGGGCGGAAAAAGGCTGAGAGGTTGCCCCGTCAATCATTAGCTTCAGATAAATTTGCACGAAACCCAAATTCACTAAATCTTCTTTGGTGAATGTCGGAAAAAACTCCTTCTCCAAAACTTCAGAATCAAAAGCACCGACGCGGAAACAGATCATGGTACCAACGTTGCCGAAAACAGCCGCGCGCACTTCTTCCTCCATTTGCTCAATGTATTGGTGCGCCATGGTTAAATTAAGCTTGTATTTTCGGGCTTCAGAAAGAATGTCGGCGAAGGACTTGTTGGCGAACGACTGAAATTCGTCAACATAGAGGTAAAAATTGGGTAAAGTTTTCTGAGTGGAATTGGACACGTCGGCGCGACTCATCGCGGCCAAGTAAATTTTGGTGATGAACATGGAGCCAAGCAAGTTGGTATTTGTCTCCCCCATCCGGCCTTTGGAGAGGTTGACGATGAGGATTTTGCGCTCATCCATCATTTTACGTAGATCAAAGGTGGACTTGGGCTGGCCGATAATGTTGCGTACCAGCGGATTGGAAACGAATTGACCGACTTTATTTTGAATGGCCGCCGTGGCTTCCTGGGCAAAACGATCGTTGTATTTTGCAAACTCATCAACCCAAAAGGCCTTTACTGTCGGGTCGGTAACATGCTCTACCACTTTCGCCCGGTAGGCCTTATCGGCAAACATCCTATTGACGCCAATGAGCGTTGCGCCGGGAAATTCCAAAAGCGCCAAAAGTGTATTATTCAAAATATATTCCATACGAGCACTCCAAGCATCAACCCAGATTTTTTTGAATGCGCTCATGAGCCCCGAAACCACCAAGTGGCGTTTATCAAAGCCGACATCTTCCATAGGGTTAAATGCGACCGGATATTCCAGATCAAATGGCGCAAAATAGAGCACGTCCTTAACGCGCTCCGGCGGCACATATTCCAAAAGAAGATCCGCGGATTTTCCGTGAGGATCAATGAACACAAGGCCTTCACCGGCGGCGATGTCTTGAATCGCCATATTTTCCAGTACCGTTGACTTTCCCATACCGGTTTTACCGATGACATAGGTGTGGCGAGAGCGGTCGTCACTTTTTATGCCAAAAGGAATACGTTGGCCGCGATTGTCGGTTTCCGCGAAATAGGTGATGCGATTGCCGCTTATAACCGGAGGGGTTTTGAAAATCGGATTCTGTGGATTTTGGGGGTTTTGAGGAGGAGGCATAGTCCTGAAAATTATACCCCACAACAGCCCTGTTTTCTAGTGACCTAAAGAGGTAAAAGTGGAGGTATAACGATTATTGGGATCCCACATGAGCCAGCTTGGAAGGCCGGCATCCTTTGTTGCCTGCATCTCCTGCCCTATCATGGCGGAAGTATATGTGACGCTGTGAAGCTCAAAATCTTGAAGCCAGGGGCGAAGCTCGGCGGTAGTGACTTTGAGACGGTCGGCCAGCGGAATTGCCTCAATACTGGCGACAACACTTTTGGTGCGCGGCGTGTGAGCTGTTGTGGTGGTAGCTATGATGCCGGCGGCCAGCGCCTCGGCGCGCAGAACCGCAGAATCCATAGCTATTTTTATAACATCATATGGATGACTGTCCGGCAAAGCGAAACCGCCCCAACCGGCGGAAAAATGTGAGGGGTACACCATCGGGTCAACATAGTCAAAATAGGGCAGAGCGTCGTCAAGCACTTGGCCGATACCCATATCATCGTCGGCCGTAGTGGTCATACCGAAAAGGTCAGCGGAAATTTTCAGGCCCGACTGGCCTGGCGCCTCGGTATAGCCGCGCAAATTGCTGTTGAGGTATTGAAAAAAACTGGACAGGACAATTGGTGGCGACGTGGTGCCGCTCTCCGGGAAAACAGCGTCGTTGACATCACCATCGGAAGGAAAGCGCACATAATCAAAGTTTATTTCATCAAAGCCACGGCTATAGGCCTCCTTACCAATTGCCGCTAAATATTGCCAATTACCGCTGGCCCCCGGGTCAACCCACAACAGGCCCGCATTGTCTTTCCAGGGGGTGCCAATGACGGCCGCGCTGTTAGTGACGCGCTGGCCGCTTTTCGTTTTGGTGACTGGGCCATTTTGGACTGCCCATTGCGGATGGGCCCCAGCCACAAGCGGATCCTGAAAAGTGACGACACGACCAATAACATAAAAACCATCGGCGTGGAGCAGAGCGGTGAGTGCATCAAGGTCGGCGATGCGATGCTGATAGGTGCCCAAGGCGCGCAGAGCTGGATCATTAGGCACAAAAGAAAGATAGCCGCTGTAGTCTTTTATATCTATGACAACAGCATTCACCCCTGCCGCCTTAGCTTCCGTAATGAGCTGTTCGCGAAGGTGCAACGTACCCGCAACCCAACTGGTCATGTAGACACCTTTAATGGAGACTGGCGGAGCGAGGTGTGTGGCTAGTGGCTTGACGGGCGCTAGTACTACTGACGGCGAGGTGGTTGCTGGTAAAGCATTGGCACTCGCGGCCAAGGTGCTTGTATAGGAAACCTGCCGAGGGACGGCATAACTCCAAAAAATGGCGCCGGCGGAAATAATCGCGGCGGCGGAAATAACCCAAAAATACTTCATTGTGGCTCTCGTGGAGCGTGGGCGCGCACGTATGAAATAAAAGCGCCGACAGCCAACCCAACGCCGGCTAAAATATAGAAGGCATTCTTCCAAACCTGAGGAAAACCAAGCACCGGAAACGGCATAGCAATGAGAAGGAGGCCGAGAATGAAAAGTGTTTTTCGTGGCGACATGCGAATAGTATCGCTTATTTTCTATTCTCCAGCAAGTTGGTGACGAAAATTGGAATAAGCACCGCCGTACCAACAACGAAAAGCGCGAGCAGAACCTGGCGGATTGATTGGGCCAAAGCGATTATGGAGGAAATTTGATCATGAAAAAGCCAACCAATACCAATGATTACCGGCACATAAATAGCCGCCGAAAGAGCGGCAGCCGGCATAAACGTGCGCCAGCGTATGCCAGTGAGGCCGGAAATAAGCGGGTTCAGGGCGCGCATGCCGACGATAAAACGTGACAGGAATATGGTTAAAAACGGCCTGCGACGCAAATGGCGCAAATACCAGCCGGCGTGAGTTTGCTCGGCCTGTTTATGATATTTCTTAGCAAAATGACTACCATGGCCGGCGAAATAATAAAGCATTCCATCACCCGCTATGGCCGCAGCAATACCAACCAAAATAACCCACGGTAAAAAAAGTACGTGGGTGGCAGCCAGAAAACCACCAACAAGAAGCACAAGCTCTTCCGGCACGGGAATAAGGTACCCGGAAAGGGCCACACCCAGGAAGATACCGGCATAGGAAAGCTGTTCTAGCGACTGGATACTAGAAATGTTAATGGTTGGCAACTGTACCAGATGACGGATATAAGAAAAATTATAAAGAAAAGAAAAACGCTCCAAGAGAAGGTGCCCAGGCATTGCTTTATTTTAGCAAGATTTATTCTATTAAGATATCGGCAAGCTCCGTAACATCCCCTGCCCCAGTGGTGACAACGACGTCATCGGCTACCAAGCGGCCAATGAGATATTTTTTGGCCGCGACGGCATTGGCGCAGACCGTGACTGTGACTTTTGGTGCCGCCTCACTTATAGCGCCCGCCAACATGTCGGAAGAAATTGAGGGGTCAAGCTGTTCGCGGGCGGCGTAGATTGGCAGAAGAACGACGTGATCGGCGCCAGCAAGAGCTCGCACAAACTCCTTAAAAAGATGCTTGGTGCGGCTATAAAGGTGCGGCTGAAACACTACCGTCAGCGATTGGCCGGGGTGTCGCTCGCGCGCACCGGCAATAGCGGCGGCCACCTTAGGAGGATTGTGGGCATAATCGTCATAGACGAGCGCACCGGAACTCGTTTCGCCCTTATATTGGAATCGACGCCAGGAACCGGGAAAATTTTTGAGGCCTTCGGCAATGGCATTTTCGGAGGCCCCAAGTATTTTGGCCGCCGCCGCGGCTGCCATAGCATTGGCTCTATTATGCGCGCCAGGAATACGAAGCGTAGGAATGGGTTGCTGAGGATACTCAACGATTCGCCCAGCCACCTTTTTGATAACCGGAGCGACATGCGCGTCGCTTGGGTCGCAAATTATGAAGCCATCGGCCGGTACTCGCTCGGCTAATTCGGCAAAAGCACTCTGGACATCGGCTAAATCCTTATAAAAATCCAAATGATCGGCGTCAATATTGTTGATGATCAGAAGCCGCGGCTTCAAGTGAAGAAATGACTTTTTGTATTCGTCTGCCTCCACCACAAAATAATCGCTTTTCCCCAGAATAAAATTTGTCCCTTCTTTTTCAAAATCAGCCGCGCCAGTTTCCCGCCGTGGATCCAACATTAAGCCGCCAACTAAAACAGAAGGATCAAGGCCGGCCTGGATGAGAATACTGCCGAGCATGGCAGTGGTGGTGGTTTTGCCATGCGTACCGGCCACCGCCACGGTGTATTTTTCAGCGGAAATAATTTCCAGCATCTCGGGATATGTTGCCGTTGGTAATGTGCGCCGCGCCGCCTCTACTAATTCTGCATTGTTGGCGGGAATGGCCACAGTGTAAACAACCAAATCACAGTCGGCGGGAATGGCCCTGGCCGAATGGCCGATTGTGATGGCGGCACCGGCACGAGCAAGCTGTTCAATGAGTGGCGAAGATGATCGATCAGAACCACTTACCGCGACCCCCCGACCCAGCAACATACGCGCCACTGCTGACATGGCCACGCCACCAATACCCACAAAATGAACGCGCGAGAGTTTTGAAAGATTAATGGTGGTCATGGTGAATATGAGATGGGTCACGCAGGATAGTTTTGACAGCGGCGTTAAACTGGTCGCCCCGGTCAAATTCATTAGAGAAAAGACCAAAAGAAGCAAAGGCAGGGCTCAAGAGTATTTTATCCCCCGGCGCGGCGCGAGCATAGGCAAAAGCCACAGCCTCCGCCATACTAGTGGCCTGCACTAAAGGCGTACTTAATTTCTGCATATCGGGCAAAATTCGTTCGGAACCAGTTCCAGGCAGCAGGATAATAGTTTTGACTACTGAAGACAATTCATCAATAAGCCGCGTCATATCCAAACCTTTGTCAGCTCCGCCCATAATGAGCACCACACTGTGAGCAAGCGCCCTAAGAGCGACACTAGTGGCGTCGGGCGTAGTAGCAGTAGTGTCATTATAAAAAACAATAGTACCTTTCTCAGCCACGAGTTCCAAGCGACCAGGCACGCCAGTAAAATTTTCCACGGCCGCCTTAATTGTCGCATCTGCCACATCAAGAGCCCGAGCCGCCACTAGGGCCAAGCCGGCATTATAGCGATTGTGTTCACCGGGTAATCGTAATTGCCAATCAGGTGGGAGCGAAGAGGCGCCAGCCACAATAACCGTGCCAAGGACATGTCCCGCCGCCTGATGTTTTTTGAAGAAATCGCTTTCCGCGACCTGCTCTCCGACAACGAGAGTGTCTCCTGGTTTTTGATTCAAAAAAATCGCCGCCTTATCGGCAAAATATGAGTCCATATTGCCCTTGTAGTAATTGAGATGGTCTGGCAAAAACGTAGTAAAGACCGCCACCCGAGGGCTCATATGCCGCTCAGTAAAACCTTGGAGCTGCCAGGAATCAAGCTCCAGAACGGCAATATCACCCCGCTTCGCCTCCGGCAATAAGGGCAGCGTAGCAACACCACGGACATTGCCACCCAGAAACACTTTTTTGGCGGAAGACGAGAGGATGGCGTGCAACAAGTGCGTAACGGTTGATTTGCCACGAGTGCCCGTTATGCCGACCACCGTAGCCGGAGTGAATGCGGCAAAAAGAGCGGTGCTCATTTCCACGGGAATACCGTTATGCTTTGCTTCGGCGACATATATGGAATCTTGTGGTACGCCGGCCGCCTTCAGAATAAAATCGCGATTGCGAAAATCCTCCAGCCGATGTTGGCCAAGCACAAGTGTAATGCCGGGCAAGCCATCCAGTTGAGCAACGCTCGTCGCCAATGCTTCTGCCGATTTTGTGTCAGTAACAATAAGCTCGGCTCCCTGCTCGGCCAAAAAACGAACATCGCCTATCCCCCGCCCTAAAAGACCAAGGCCCATGACGGTTATTTTTTTGCCCTTAAAATAATATTGCCAGTCGTTCACGTTGGTTTGCCCGGAATTGCCACTCTTACACTAGTGAGGAGCCGGCTTCTAGTTGTGAGCGTACCTTAACCAGCTCGGCTACGAGCGCCTGCAATTTTTTACCCTCGTCTACAGCAGGCGCGGATACCCGGTCAAAATCAACCAGCTTTGCCAGTAAAAGCTTGAAGACGTCGTCGTAATAGCGCTCAAGCACGCTGGCAGCGGGAATTTGCCGAGAGACATTCTCGTTTACTTCAGCCGCTTTGCGCGGTGCATCGCGCACCACAAATAACGGCTCGCGGATAATATATGGCGTGACGGTAAGAGTTTTGGTAATCATATTTTTTCGGCCACGCCATTTTGGAGCGAAACCGCACTAAACCTGCTACTAATAATCAACGGGGATGCTGGCAAAAGAAGTTCTGCCAATAATGACATGATCAATTACCTGGATACCCATAAGCTTGCCGGCGGCACACAACTGCTTAGTAACATCAATATCAGCCTGGCTTGGAGTGACGTCGTCGGAGGGATGGTTGTGAGCAAGGATAACTGCGGCGGCACCATATTCAAGAGCCGGCTTGAAGACTTCACGTGGGTGGATAAGGCTGGAATTAACCGTACCGATGGAAATGACTTCGTCGTGAATTATTTTATGATGATTATTAAGATACAGGCCGCGCATATGCTCGCGAGGTAAGTCGCGCATGTCTTTCAAGTATTCAAAAACTTCGCTCGGCGTGCGAATAACCGGCGCGGCGGAGGGATTTTCAACGAAAAAGCGCTTGCCGAGCTCGGCGCAGGCTATTACCTGCATAGCTTTGTGGATTGGCACATCCAGTTCTTTTGCTAAAGCCGCGGCGTTGGTTTGACGGGAAAGGACACGTTCGCCATATTCCTTAATGATGCGCTTGGCCATAGCTAACACATCTTCTTTTTTCGTGCCACTGCCAAAAACCACAGCCAAAAGCTCTGGCACGGAAAGTGCTCCAGGCCCAGCGGCTAACAATTTCTCTCGAGGCTTCTCTTCTGTCGGCAAATCCCTGACTTTTAAATCGGGGTAACGCCGCGGAGCAACGCCCAAGGATTCGTAGCGAAAAATAGTACCGTCAATAAGCAAGTCGGCATCGTTTATGGTGTATGAATGTATGCTTTCTTTCATATCCCTATTATACCCCACCTACATGAAATTCCCGTAAATTTTTAATGAAGAAAATATGAAATCTACGTTTGGACAACACTTTTTCTCCATAATCAAGGGATTGTGGGCACGGAGGGATTTGAACCCTCAACCCTTTCGGGATACGCTTCTGAGACGTACGCGTATGCCAGTTCCGCCACGTGCCCGGTATAATTTTATCCTACCACCAATTCCTGTTATAGGCTTAACAGACGTACTATATATGCCAGTTCCGCCACGTGCCCGCGATTCTTACAGTATCACAGGGTTTCAACCAAAACCATGTTCGTTTTCACTCCCCGCTTATTGAATGGCGCGCCTGCGGCAACAACAACCTTGTCGCCCTTTTTGCCTAACTTCATTTTCAGGACCATAATTCTGATCTTTTTAATAGCTTCTTCAATGGTCTTTAAGTTCTTATCAATAACATAAAGGCAACCAAACGAAACAAGCATTTGGCGAGCAGTGACCTCCATAGGCGTGAAGACTACCAGCGGCTGTTGCGGTTTATAGCGAGAAATCATGGAAGCAGTGAAGCCGGTATGTGTCAGAGCAACAATGCAGGCGGCACCAATGCGGTCGGCAATATCAACCGCCTCGCTGGAAATAGCATCTACCACGTCGCGGGCTGCACCTTTGATGTGCCGACGAGATTTTACCGTCTCTAGGTAAATAGGATCGTGTTCAATTTTCTTAGCAACTGTCGCCATAACCTGTACCGCCTCAACGGGAAACTGACCAAGCGTGGTTTCTTCCGAGAGCATAATGGCGTCGGTACCGTCAAAAATCGCATTAGCGATGTCGGAAACCTCGGCGCGAGTCGGCACCGGTGATTTAATCATCGATTCCAACATCTGCGTGGCGGTAATAACCGGCTTACCGTGCTGGTTACATTTTTGAATCATCATTTTTTGGGCGGTTGGAACATTTTCAGCACCCATTTCTACGGCTAAGTCGCCACGGGCGACCATGATACCGTCGGAAAGTTCCAGAATTTTGTCAAAGTTTTCAATAGCCTCCGGCGTTTCTATTTTGGCGATTATCTTCGCCTGGCTTTTTGCTTTGACCAGCAAGTCGCGCAATTCCTGCACATCTTCCGGCCGACGCACGAAAGAAAAGGCAACAAAATCAACCTTATTTTTGATGCCAAATTCCAAATCTTTTTTATCCTTAGCGGTCAGCGAGCTTATTTTCAGATTAGCATTCGGCAAATTCACCCCACGGCGGCCTTTCGTTTCACCGCCGACGATAATCTTACATTTTACATCCGCGCCCTTGATTTCCACCACCTCAAATTTTTTCTTGCCGTCGTCAACCATAATAATGTTGCCGACGCTTATTTCCTTGGCGAGCGTTGGGTAGTTGAACGAAACACGCTTCTCATCGCCCACAACCGTTTCTGGCGTCAGGGTAATAAAATCGCCCGCTTTCAGCATGACGCGTTCCTGATAAAAATCACCGATACGGAATTTAGGACCGGAAAGGTCTTGCAGGACCGCCGCCGGAATACCGGTATTGGCCACCGCCTTGATCAAGTTATCAACTTTGCCCTGATGCTCGGCAAAATCACCATGAGAAAAATTCAGACGCATCACGTTGAAGCCCGCTTTCAAAAGCTTCTCTAACATTTCTACCGACGAGGTGGCCGGGCCAATAGTGGCTACAATTTTTGTCTTTTTAATCATTGTGTTCGCGTGATTGAATAAATTAAGGAATAAAAAAGGCGTTAAAAAACGCGGGTGGGCGTACCATGACTCGAACATGGGACCTCGTCATTATCAGTGACGCGCTCTAACCACCTGAGCTATACGCCCGTTAGGTCAAGTACTATAGCAGAAAAAGAAACTCTTGGCAAAACCCCCAACCTCGCAATAAAAAAGTCGCGGTTTTTACACCGCGACTCCCCACATGAACCCGCTTCGTGTCCCCACGAACGCCGGCCCAAAACTAGAGGTACCTCCCTACGAAGAACATACTACCAAAGAACAGAACGCACAGAGCAATGACGACAATCGCGCCTTTCCAGAAGCTGGCATGGAATGTCGGATCCTGATACATCCGACGAGGCAGTGGCATATGTCCTCCATGACTGAAAAAAGAACAGTGAATAAAAATGAGCTCGACCGTTCGGGCTCATGTGGCTAACGACCACTAAGGTAGCATGGGCAATCAAAAGTGTCAACCACGATTTTTTCCCAAAGAAAAGGCCCGAGAGATGGTTATTGGGTGGGATAAAGCACCGTCTCTCGAGCCTTTGAAGGAGGGCAACGTTGTCCCCTAGAGGGCCCCACGCTTATGAAGAGTCAGGATCTGATCAACCGTCAGGTCAATCCTCTGCTCACTCTCAAAAACATTACGGGCAATTTTGTCCTTACAGTCCGCAATCCGGCGGTGACGCACACCATCTACCGACGATGAACGTAAGGCCTGCCGCACATTTGAAGGAAGACCCTTCTTCATGGAACGACTCCTTTAAAAGTAAAAGAACAGACTATTACAAAAGCAATATTATCACAAGGTTGCATTATTGTCAATAATTTCAGATGCCTTCCGGAACATAGAAAAACCGCCCCCATAAGGAGCGGTTTTTCCGAATTTTATTACAGTTTTATGCAGAAACAACTATTATCCTTTATTCTGTTCCGTTCAGTTCCGGTCTTTCCCAGTGTCAGGGCTTTACGATGTCCCTAATCGATTATGAACTCGTACCAACAAAAAGCGTACGCTTTTTGTGTTGGGAAAAGTTCACAATATCGACTCTATAAGTCGGTCCCGCGCGAACGCGAGAACCAGACAGTTTTCACCTTGAAATGTTCCACGAGCAGCTTCCGCTACCCGTGCCTTGTTACGACTTACTCCCTGTCATTG
>CAZNZK010000004.1:0-106679 GCA_964577595.1 uncultured Candidatus Saccharibacteria bacterium | reverse complement strand
GTTTTTTCTCCGCGTATGCCCTTTGCCTTGGTGCCGGAAATTTCCCAAAAAGCCAACAACAGAGCGGGCGGGGCGGAAGGGGGGTATAAGGGGGGAATTCCGCCCCGCCCACCACTGCGTCGGTGCTCCTCGCTTTTTTCAGGTGATTTTGCCCTTACTGCGAAATTGCTGCCGGACTTGGAATCGAACCAAGATACTGAGCTTCAAAGGCTCATGTCCTACCGTTAGACGATCCGGCAAAAAAGGGCGGGGGCAGTGCAAGGGATTGAACCACTGGAGAAGGTGTCTGGCCAGTATCGCCTGCGCATGCCCTCCGCCAGGGAAAGCTTAGCGTATTTTTGGCTTTATTTCAATGAATTAGACCTTACGACGGCTGGCAAATATTCACGATAGCAAGCTCCAGCGGCAATTGCGGAATAGGCGTGGAGCGCAGAGCGATGGCGGCACCAAGGAGCTCAACGAGCGTTTTTGAGGAAATCGCTGTGGCGGTGGATTTTGTAGCAGTAATAAAGCGGGCATCTTCTTCGGAAAAGGCACTTGTGAACGTGGCACCAGTTTCAGGGCTAATGCGCGTGAGTAAAACGGCCCGAGCGAGGTTGAGAATGAGGGTGGTGAAAAGAGAAATGTCTACATTGTCGGCGACGGCCAAGTTGAGGGCGGCTAAAGCTTTAGTGGCATTCTTTTCAGCCAGGCCGGCGACAAAATCGCGCACCAGCTGGCCACGCGGGGCACCGGTGATGGCCTCAACGTCGGCTTGGGAGATTTTTGGATGTGAGGATTTTGCCGCCTTTTCTTCATGTGTGGCACTAAGCACTTTTTGGAGCGTGCCGAGAGCGTCGCGGAACGAACCATCGCCGAGGAGCGCGACGAGCTCGGCGGCGGCCGGCTCCAGGGTAGCACCCTCCTTTTTAGCCACGTCGGTGACGGCTTTGCGGAGAATTTCGCTGGTAGGCTTTTTAAAACTGAAAACTTGGCAGCGAGAAACAATGGTATCGGGCACCTTGGGGAGCTCGGTGGTAGCCAGAATAAAAATAACGTGAGCGGGTGGCTCCTCAAGAGTTTTAAGGAGCGCATTCCAGGCTTCTTTGGTAAGCATGTGAGCTTCATCAACGATATACACTTTCCAAGGCGATTCCAAGGGCGACACGCTCACGCCGTCGCGGATGGCTTTAATGTCATCAATACCGCGATTACTGGCGGCGTCCATTTCGTAGGTGTCGTTACCACTGACACCGAGCGCCGCGGCGAAAATGCGGGCGATGGAAGTTTTGCCGGTGCCACGCGAACCAGCAAAAAGATAGCTGTGGCTGGGATTTTTCGCGGCCACGGTTTTCTGGAGGACGGCCGTAACCTGCTCCTGGCCGATAATTTCCGCGAAGGATTGCGGACGATATTTTCTGTAGAGGGCGACTTCGGTTTTGGCGGCGGCGGTCATAAGGGCATTATAAAACTATTTGCCAATTTTGGGAATAAAAAAGCCGGTGATATGTAGAACAAATCACCGGCCATTCGTGGGGGGAAAGGAAGGATTATTCCCCGCCCTTCTAATTCTAGGAACTACTTAACAAGCCTACCCCGCTACATATTGAGAGTCAACAAAGACACAACTTCTTCGGCGGAGGTGGCATCCATAAGCTTGGCGCGCAACTCTACCGCGCCGTCCCAGCCGTTAATATAGGCCTTAAAATGCTTCTTCATAATGGCAAAATTTTTAATATCACCTAGAAGGTCTTTAAATAGCCGGACATGTTCTGCTAAAGCGGTCAAACGTTCCGGCACGGAAACTGTCGCCAGGTCGCGATTGGAAAAAAGCCACGGATTGCCGAAAATTGCTTTACCAAGCATGACCCCGTCGGCACCCGTAGCGGCCGCTTTTATTTTTGCATCAGTTATAGTGAGCACATCGCCGTTGCCGAAAATAAGGGTGCGCTCCCCTACTGGCAATTCTTTTTGGATTTCATCGCGAATTTCTACGGCGCGTTTTACTTCGCCCCACTGCGCCGGCACCTTAGACATTTCCTTGCGGGTGCGGGCATGAATGGTAATGACCGCCGGCATTTCGGCGAGTAGTTCCGGCAACCACGTATCCAGCTCATTTTTATTCCAGCCAATACGCGTTTTTACGGAAACCGGCAAGCTTGGCGCGCCTGCTTTGGCGGCGCGAATGAGCTCGCGGGCAAGCTGCGGATTTTTAATGAGCGCGGCGCCGGCACCCTGACGCTCCACCGCTTTATCGGGGCAACCCATATTAATATCTACCCCATCAAAACCAAGCGTTACGGCCAGCTCGGCCGCTTGGCGCAGATGTTCCGGCGTAGCGGTAAAAAACTGAGCAACAATGGGGTGCTCGCCCGGAGTAAAGAGTAAGTCGCGCATTAGCTTGCTATGGCCCGGCTCAGGCGCGCGCGCCAAGCCATCGGCCGAAACAAACTCAGTCCACATAACATCCGGCTTGCCTTTGGCGGCGATAATCCGGCGGAAAGCCGGGTCGGTAACATCGGCCATCGGCGCCAATACTAAAATCGGCCGCTTATCCAGCCTTACTTTTTCCTTAAGTGTTTTCCAAAAACCAAGGGTGGGGCGAGAATTCATACGGAAGCATCCTAACACACCGGGCTACTCTATGCTCTATACGTAGTTTTTATAAAAAGAGAAATCGCGCGCGCCGAGCACGATAGTAGCGCCACGCGGTAAATCACCCGCGATAATTTTTTCGGCCGCAGCCCGCTCAACAATATCAACAATAGCCCGGGTCATGGGCCGCGCCCCCAACTTCGGATCCGGGCCTGCCTGCAAAATAAATTCCACCAACTCGTCGGTAATTGCCAGAGTGTAGCCGCGTTTGGCTAAGCTGGCGGCCAGCTTCTCTAATTGAATGCGAGCCAAGCGCTCGGCGTGCTCGGTGGCCACAGGGTGAAAAACGATACTGCCGTCAAAATGGTCGACTAACAACGGAGACAGTAGGCCTGCTTGCGTGATTTTTTCCAAAACCAATTCGCGGGCATGGGAAGGACTAGTGCTACGCTGGAGGGCGTCCCAAAGCACCTCAGCACCCGGCTGAAACACCGCCACCAGCAAAGTGCTGCGGCAATCAATTTTTTCTCCCGCCTCAGTGGAGAAGAATCCTTCTTCTAAAATTTGCGAGAGAAGGGTGACCGCCGCCGGCATGATTTTTTCAAAATTATCCAGAACGAGCACGCCATAAGGCTGATGACGAACCACCGCGGCAAGAGTATCCGGCTCGCCAGCATACTCAACCATGTCCAGCCGCCCCCAAGCCGCTTCGCCCGGAGCGTCAACTGCCGCCGCTAGCGCGCCCGGCCCGAAGAAAATATCACCCAAAGCTCCTAGTGTTTCTTTCTGTGCCGTCGGCGTCGGTCCCACCAGCACAAAAGAGCCGAGTGGCTTGCCGGCAGAATCGCCGTGAGCATAAGCCCGGCGAGCCGCCCCAATAACCGCGTGTAAGGCTTCATCCCGGCCAAGAAGCCGCTGGTTGCCAACAGTCTCCGCGTACGCCAACCGCGCGTGTTCATGCTCGGAAAGGCCACCGTGGGGCAAGCCCGTCGTCCTGCGTAGAAAATCTTCCACGAGCGTGCGGCGCTCGCTGTTTGCGCCAATGATCGGCAACGTGCCTGGCGCTGTTTGTTGTCTGCTTCCAAGCAAGGGCGAAATGCGAGCAAGTGACCCACGGCTCCACCAGCGCTCCCGTTCAAAATGCAAATGCAGTTCTTCCGCCACCACCGCGGCGGCCAGAGCCGCTTCAGGCCCAGTGACCCCCAACGACAAAAGGAAACGAGCAAATTGCTTGTCGGCCTGCGAAAGCTCCAGCACGTAATCGACAAAACTGATACTAAGCGGCACAACAAGCTCCCGAGCCGGAATAATAGCATCACGATTCTGTAAAAATACCGTGATATCGGCAGATGTGGCGCCAAGGCGCGTCAACAATGCCCGGCCCTGCGCTGAACGCATAAAACCCTTAAGCGGATCGCGGGCTCGTGAGCGAAAAAGCGTTTCGGCCAAGGGCCAGCGCACGTCGGCGTAATAAAAATGTAAAGCCCGAAAACAGCAGGAAATGAGCCATATCGCCAAAAAGAAAAAGAATGCGCCCATTAAACGCATGTCCAACAATCCTGTGGCTCCCAAGCGGGCCACGCCAAGCCGAACACCAAGCCAGGGTGCGAAAAAAAGCACCGCCAAGCCGGCCAGCGCCGTAAGCCAGCCCAAGGCAATATGGGTGCGACGCCGCAGAGCAAAAGGCACCAGCCGCTCGGCAATGAGCGCTGGGTGATAGGCCATCACCAGCTCGGTTTTGAGCTCTTGCCACTGGCTTCTATTTGAAAAAGGAGATTCCATAGTAATTTACTTTTGTACCTTCACATCGGCCGCAAGATGAAAACGATACTGGCAAAAAGCAGGTAAGCGATAATCACCGGCAATACAAGCCAGGCGATATAAAAGAGACCCACAATAAGCCACAGCGTCGCCTGGGCCAGTAAGCCCACAACAATAAACACAATCCGAATAATCAGCCCGACAATAAAAGCCACGGCGCTCACCCAGAAGCTCATGGGCCGACCATCCTGCCACCAGGCCGTAAATAAAGTTTTCGTCATAAAATCCATGGCGAAAAACCACCATAAAAACCAGCCGAAATCGCCGGCAATCTTCCAAATGTGTCGGCTAGCTTTGGCATAGTGCCAATAAATATAACTTGGCACCAATGAGAGCGGCCCAGTAAAAGCGGTGTCCATAATCTATAGTATAACTTACTGCGAAGCGGTTGAGGTGGCGGTATCCACAAGTTTGTAAAATGCCTTATTTCCCAGGCGCACGTCCACGTATTCCAGTTTTGAGCCATTGGCAAAAATAGTGGTGCTCTGCTGGAGCGCGGCCACGTCAGTGGCCACCTGCGTCAAATCCTGACCATCGTCAAAAATAATCGCCCCGCCTTGGTTGAGAAAAAGTTCATCAACGCCGTCGGGCCGGCTCACTAGCGCGTAGCTCGGCAAGTGTTGGCTGGCCATTTTAAACACAAGTTGTGCCAACGCCGCGAAATCGGTTTTATTAGTGTACGACGCACCGACCGGCACACTTGTGCTGGCCACCCGCCCGTAAAAACGGAAAAGTTGTGGGCCGGTGGTAGGTGTCGTCATAGATGATGTTGCGACCAACACTTCATTTCCGCCAGGCACTGGCATAAAAATAAGCCCCAAATTATCCATAAAATAGCACTGGTTGGTAGCAAGCGCGGTTGGCGCGTCGGGGAAATTCGGCGCAAAGTCAGGCGCCGCGCACCAGCGATAGGCCGGCTGACGCTCGGTCACGTTTACCGTAAGCACGTGGTCGCTACTTACGGCCAACTGCACCGCCGCCACCTGCGGGAAATTCTTTTCAATATCGCCGGCAATTTTACCGCGCGGATAGAGGATTTGATTTGATTTTGAAATGAGCCAGCCATACGCGCCGTTAATGTCGTTGGCCGCGAGCACTTGCACGCTTGGCGCCGCCACCGAAACTGTGCCGTGCACATCCACTGTGGCAATGTTCCAAAACGGCCGGTAGGAAAGCCAGCTCAGGCCCCAGCCAAGGCCGGCTAGCACAATAAGCACCGAGCCGATTTTAAAAATATTCACCAAGCGCCGTCGCCGGTGCATACGGCTACCTTTTATCGGCGATTGACGCGCTCGCAACATCGCTTCATTTTAGCATATGTAATCCCGCACCACTTTCAACACCTTCGCCGAAAAGACTTTTTGGAAACACCTTTTCGGGTACCTACAGAAAAACGCTCATAAAATCGTTTTTCTGCTTTTTTTGAGAAATTCACTTTTTGAAAACGCTTATGTAAAGCCCCCGCCTGACGCATTTCACCACAAGTTAACGTATGCATTTTTTCGCATACGTTCACGTGTTTTTCTAGCCTTATCTGAAGCCGCCCCACGCCAACTTTTTCAAAATTCCCTCAATTTTGCCGTTTTTTACGCGATTTTCTGTATGCACCCTAAAACCATTATTTTATTTGATCTATTATTTGACCTACTTTTCTTATGATTTTTCTGACCTAAAAATTTTCTCTCCAATAAATTCCATAAGAAAACCGCCTCCGACCAGAGAGGCGGTCTCTTTGTCGAGGGCGGTGTGCGAATCTGGAGTGTTAGTTACAGGGATGGTCAACTTCCCACCGGTTATTGCGCCATTCGGCGACAAGAACTTGATTCGCGTACGCAACGTCGGGGTCAGGCAAGACCACAACATCACGCCTGAAGGATCCGAGGAACTCGATAATCTCGCCAACGGGGCGAGCGGGCTTGATAATGCCCGGGGTTCCGTCGCTGTTGAGCAACATCACGTTGATGGGTTTTACCTGGGTAGCCGTGCTAGTCATGACATACTCCTATAAAAGATGTCTGGTACTAGAATAGCATACCTTAAACTATTTGTCAAGTATTATACTGCCCTCATTTTTAGACCTATTTTAAGCCCCCAATCACCTTCCTCCCGCCCATGTACTTTTGAAGCAATTCGGGGATGGCGATAGTGCCATCGGCCTGCTGAAAATTCTCAACGAGAGAAACCAGGATGCGCGGCGTGGGAATGGCGGTGCTGTTGAGCGAGTGCACGTATTTAAGCTTGCCATCGGCTGGGTCGCGATAGCGAATATTCAAGCGACGGGTCTGAAAATCGTGAAAATAAGAAGCGGAGCTGATTTCGCGATAAGTATTTTCGCCCGGGACCCAGAGCTCAATATCATACTTTTTCACCTGGCCCAGGCCGAGGTCGCCACCGCAATTAACCACGGTGCGATACGGAATATTGAGCTTCTCAATGAATTCTTCAGTGTTGCGGTTAAGAGCTTCGTGCCACTTTACCGATTCTTCATGACTAGCAGCACAAAGGACCACTTGCTCCACTTTGTAAAATTCATGGACACGAATAAGGCCTTTTACATCTTTACTATGACTCCCCGCCTCTCGGCGAAAACACGGCGAAAATGAGAGGAATTTTTTGGGCAAAGTCGCGGCGTCCAAAACCTCGTCGGCGTGGTAGCCCATTGTGGCCACCTCGGCCGTGCCGGCGAGATAGTCGCCGTCCTGCGTTTTATATAAATCTTCTTCGCTTTGGGGGAGCATACCGGTGCCAATTAAATTTTCGCGGCGCACCAGCGAAGGCACAATCATCGGCGAAAAAGCCCCGCCCTCATTTTTACCTAGGAAAAAATCCATGGCCGCCTGCCAAATAGCAAAAGAAAGCAGGGCGCCGTCGTTCTTGAGTACATAACCGCGAAAGCCGGCGATCTTCGTGCCGCGTTCAAAATCAACCATGCCCAGCGCCGTCATGAGTTCAATGTGCGACTTGGCGGGAAAAGAGAATTGCGGCTTGTCACCCCACGTTTTAATCTCCTTGTTCTCCTTATCGCTCACGCCATCAGGCACGGAAATATCGGGGATATTAGGCACCTGCACCATAAGCCCCTGCCATTCTTTCAAGATTTCCTTGAGCACCTCCTCCTGCTTGGCCAATTCTTTTTTCACCGCCTGCATTTCCACCACCAGGCGGGTTTTTTCCTCCGGCGTAGCGGCAGTGGCAATACCATCTGAAGCAGCCTTTTGGCTGGCGCGCTTCGTTTCAAAGGCTGTCATTGCGGCGCGGCGTTTGTCGTCCACCGCCAATAATTTTTCAACGTCAAAATCAATCCGCTTCTTTTTCGCGGCCATGGCCACCAGCTCCTTATTTTCGCGAATGAATTTTATGTCTAACACATGCTTATCATAGCAAAAACCAGCCTGATTTCAATACTTCATAAAAGATTTAAGAAAAATTGATGAGAATTTTAACTAGGGTGTGCTATATGATTAAGAATGAGGAACGAGAAGAACGAAAAAGAACTACTCAAAAAAATTGAGGCGTACGCAAAAATGCGCCCGGGTGCATGGGTGGATTTTCCTGATGAGAAGATCCCCATAGGCAGTGCCGACCGATACCTTACAAACCGGGTAGTAAAGCACTTTGTTGAAAGCCGAATGAAAGGAAAAATGGGCGTGGCGGACATGCAAAAATTGATCACGCAGATTCATGGCGTATCTGATGCGCCAGAAACTGATATGGAAAATCCCAAGAGTCGCTTATTAAGCCGGATAATTCCGGGCACAGAGAAAGGAATTCAAATCGTAGTAGCCGCCGATAATCAGAAAATTATCGGGATTTTCTATAACCGAGATTACGTGAGAAAGAATGTTACTCAAATCCAAAATTCTGTTGCTGGGGGAGCGCCTATCCCCATGAGTAAGTCTCCTATTACAGAGACCTCCGCAGCGAGGCTTTCTGTCGTCAGGCAACAGAATCCTAGATTCGAATTACAGAGAAGTATAGAGCGAAAAAAAATACCTGTCAACACAATAAACACTGGGAAGGATGATGAAATTTTTGAAATCGGACCCGCGGAATTTCCGGCGTTGTTGCGGGAAATAAACGACCCGCCGAAGCAGCTTTTTGTGCGTGGCGCACTGCCGGCGGCTGATAGTGTGTTTCTATGCGTCGTGGGCTCACGCGGCTATAGCCGCTATGGTCAGGAAGTATGCGAGTTTCTCATTAGTGGCCTGGCTCAGGAGCCGCAAACGCGACGCGGCGACGGTAGCGGCCGCATTGTCATAGTTTCCGGCCTAGCCCTCGGCATTGACGCTATCGCCCACCAATCGGCCCTAGAAAGCGGCTTGCCGACGATTGCCTTGCCCGGTTCCGGCCTTGGCAACGACGTGCTCTATCCGCGGGCTAATGGTAATCTCGCCGAAAAAATCCTCAAAGCCGGCGGCGCGCTCATGAGCGAATTCGCGCCCGATTGGCGCGCCCGGCCCGAATCCTTTCCGCAACGCAATCGCATCATGGCCGGCCTCTCGCACGCCGTACTCATCATAGAAGCCGAGCACAAAAGCGGCACCATGATTACTGCCCGCCTGGCAACAGAATATAACCGCGACGTACTCACCGTGCCTGGCTCTATTTTTTCCCACCACAGCCAAGGGCCGCATTATTTACTAAGCCAAGGTGCCCGCCTCATCGCTTCTGCCGCCGATATTATTGACGCTCTCAACCTCACGCCACCCCCGCCACCAAAAGAAACGCGGAAAAAATCTGAACGAAAGAAAAACGCCAATTCAAAAACTGAAACTATGGAACTTTTTGCATTAAAAGATTCCCTCGCCCTCACCCGCCGCTGGCCCTTAGCTACGCCCGACGAACTCGCTATTCTTGCCATTCTCGTGGAAAGGGGTGAGCCTGTCACTAAAGACGAACTCTTTGTACGCGCCGCTCTGCCCATAAGCCGCGTCAACGTCGCCCTCACTCTTTTAGAACTCGCCGGTCACATAAAAATCAATGGCGGTCTGGCACGATTATCATAAAATATGCATAAAAAAATCCCCGAACAAGTGTTCGGGGACGCATCCAAGGATGCTATATCTCAATTGCTCTTGGGTACAACCTCCATGTCTCTTCGCGAGAAAAAACGTGAAGCGAAGTGAGGTAAGCGTTTCAAGTTGGGAAAGGCACGATTCAGGAGAAGAGCAAATACTCCTAAACCTAAAACCAGTCCCAACCAGCCAACCTGGAGATGCAGATCTACACCGTAGAAACGCACACCAGTGTCGGTAATCCTCCAGAAGTAGTCGGTCCAAGAATTCATTACTTGGTACCTCCATCTTCCCGGGGGATTCTAAAAGCCGCGAGGCCGTCGTCCGTACTGGAGACGGTCCCCTCGTGATTTTCAGGTGAGTACATTCCTTTGCGAGGGTCTCCAACCTTCGCACTCCCGACCGTGTCGGGATAGAACACTTTCCCGCTGGAGGACACAGAGACTGCCATTTGGCACCCTGCACCGCCCGTAAGGATGAAAACGCCGACCAGAACTGCAATGAACGGCCAACGTCTCCGGAGTTGCGTGTCCATAAGGACCTCCTGTAAACAACAAGCCATAATTGACTTGTCTGACACCATGATAGCATGTGTAAGCTATTTTGTCAAGCACAAAAAAAGCGCGCTTGGGTTGGGTAATTCCCTGCCAAACGCGCCCTGATTCCCAGCCTCCGCCAGACCGGAAAAAAGTGAATTTCTCCATGGTCAATTAAAGACAGTCGACTTCCACGAGATTCGCCGTATCCAAAACTTTTTGGATAATCTCCGCTACGCCGGCGGCAAAACGCTCAACGTCCTCCGTGTGTGCCCAACCCAAAAAGTACCCGAGACGAAAAATGAGCTCTTTTTGGTATTCTGGCGGAAGTGCTTCAAAGCCGACGCTATTGGCGAGTGTTATAACCTCGCGTCTGACCTTTTCCACAAAACCATCCGGCCGATCATCGTACCAGAGTTCCCGTACACGTTGGCTGAAAATCGGGAAGTACAGACAATCAAGAACGCAAATAGGCACGAAGCACCTCTCTTCCGCAAAAAAAACGAGTAACAAATCCGTTCGGCAATATACCACAAAAGTCCGCGACTGACGAGCCGAGGACTTTTGTATACTGCGTCCGAGAATTTTTATTTTTAAAGCCCCTCTTCAATCATCTCCACTGCGTCGTCTTCGTCCAGGCCCTGCTTGTCCATGATTGCCTTCACTTTTGTGGCATCAGCCTTACTCAGGCCGTGTGTTTCCATAATTTCAGCTATTTGTTCGTCGGCCTCGTCTTTATCGTCACTGGCCATACCATCCGCGAGCGGCTCGTCATCATCTTCTTCGTCTTCATCCTTTTCGTCTTCTTCGTCTAACTCATCGTCTTTTTTGAGTTCGTCTCCCATGGTTTTTTTAATTAGGTTTTAAAAATTATCTGTCAATAATTACCACCGATGCCGAGAGTATACTATGTTCGTAAAAAATATCCAGAAGGCTGGGGAAAACTTAGGCGAGCGCGTGCCCAGCCTTGCGCAACTCGGCCCGGGCCTCGCGAAAATGAGGGAAAGCCAGCGCCACCAAATCCCAGAATTTGCGCGAGTGATTCATCTGGCCAAGGTGGCAGAGCTCGTGCACAATGACGTAGTCGCAGAGATGCTCCGCCAACAGCGCGATTTTATAATTAAAATTAAGGTTGCCGCGCGCCGAACAACTCCCCCATCGGCTTTTCTGATTCTTTATGAAAATGCGCCGCACCGGAAACTGATATTCCGGCCGCGCATTCCACTCGGATACTTTGCGCTCTATGAGCACTCGAGCCGATTCCTTATTGGCCTGGTAATGCGCGCGTGAACTGGCAGAAACCCTGCGAACGCGCCGCCTACGTAGACGAATCCGACGAAAGAAAAACACAGTTTAATTTAGATACCAAATTGCGAAGTTGAGGTAAGTGGCGAAACTCACCCACAAAATGTAAGGTACCAAAAGCCACGCCGCCGTTTTGGAAATGCGCGCAAAAAATATAATTGTCAAAAGAATGAACAGCCACAGCACGACAATTTCCCCAAACGCCGCCCCTGACGCGTGCAAACCGAAGAAAATAATTGACCACAGCAGGTTGAGCGCCAACTGCGCCGCGTAAAACAGTATTGCCAGTCGGAAGGTGCGTCGCGAAGCAATATTCCCCTTCGCAGACACCTGGCCCCGCCTGCGCCACACTATAAACGCCGCAATGCCCATGAGCGCGTATAAAAGCGTCCACACCGGCCCAAAAACCCACCCTGGCGGCGTTAGCGCCGATTTTGCCAGCCCTGCATACCAACCATTAATTGCTGGCGTCGTAAAAAACGCGCCAATGACCCCCATCGCCTCGGCGATAAGAATAGAAATTATTGCCTGAAAAATAGTGCGTGTGCGCATAAAAGTAGTATTAAAATTCATTTACTATTGTAACATCATCCACAAAAGTTTCTGAATTTTTTTCTATCTCTCTATCTTTCTCAACGCGAAAATCCAGTGCCAAGCTCCCCGGCGGTTCAATAGCCACGCCCGCCGGCACACTTTGGCAATCGGCCATAAAATCCGCAATGCGCGAGTCCACAATAATATGCCCTGGAGAGAGCGGCGTGCGCAGAACCAGCCCTTCTAGTGTGCGACAGCGACTCAAGGCCACATAGGCCTGCCCGTGCGCAAAAGTCCCGCGCCCAAAATCCACAATCACATTGTTGTAGGTTTTTCCTTGACCCTTATGAATACTCAGCGCCCAAGCCAAACGCACCGGAAACTGCGTAAACTTGCCAATAGCTTTTGATTCAATTTTCTTACTGCCCACATCATAAAAGAAACGCAACATTTCCCAGGTGTACGGCACTATGGCGCATTCCTCGCCACTTTCTTCCAGCCGCACCACGACCTCGCTCTCGTCACCGCTCACACTCACCACTTCCGCCAAGTCGCCATTAATCCATTTTTCCGCATTGGTCAGCATCATCACCCGCGCGCCCGGCTTCAGCCGCAATTCCTGACTTGTCGGCAAATTGCGCTTAAATTCCCCACTCACCGCTCCGCCAAGTGAAGAAAATTTCCCCGGCAACTGCGCCAGCTTTTGTTCATTAAAAGAATCCGCCATAGCATTGGTGGTCATGAGGCGGACGTGCCCAGCACCACTTTTGCCAGCAGAAGCCCCCTTAGCCGCCCCACCCAAAACCGCGCCAGAAAACCCCTCGGCCACATTCGGCACATAGCGCGTATTCAGCACCGCGAGCTGCGCCGCATTTACCTTTCCCAGCCGCACCGCATTTAAAATCTCAATAAGGGCCTGGTTTGTTTGTCGGTAAATCTTTTGAAGCTCAACAAAGAAAAACCCCGTTTTTTCAAATACCTTCGCATCAAAAAAGTACGGGCTGCGATAGCGCGTTTTGAAAAGGTCTTCATCCTCGCTCGTTACCACCGGCGGCAACTGATACATATCCCCCACAAAAATCATTTGGACCCCGCCGAAGGGCTTCTGACGATTCGGCCCATTGCGCCGCAAAAAAGCATCAATGCAATCCATTAGGTCGGCCCGCACCATGGAAACCTCGTCAATCACAATAGCGTCCAGTTTTTTATAGATGTTGGTGTCGTCGCCCTTTTCGCGCACCGTGCGCACATGATCCGGCGTCACCCCAATGCTAAATTTGAAAAACGAATGAATCGTTTGCCCCCTCACATTCACCGCCGCCACCCCCGTCGGCGCCAGGATGACGATATTCTTCTTCGTGGTGCGGCGAAAATGCTGAAGCAGGGTCGATTTTCCCGTTCCTGCGCGGCCAGTGAGAAATACATGGTCACCGTCGGGGGATTCCATGAGCGCCAGCGCCCGCGTAAACTCATCAGTAATATCAAGCGGAGTATCTCCAGAATTTTGAGCCATAGAAGCCCAAAGTATACTCTATACGGCCTGGAGACGCTCCCTATTAAACCGCTCCAGCTCTACACGCACCCTTTGCTCCATATTCTCATGCGACACCGCCCCAGAACCCTCAAGGACTTTTTCCTCATTTAAAACAATAAACCCGTCCAGTTTCCGAATCCAATCCTGCATATACATCACCCGCCGGCTCACACTTTGCAATTCAGCAAACGACAAGAACTGTTCAACCAGCAAGTTGAGCCGCTTCAACTCCAGCTCCTCCAAATAATTTTTAGCGATTTCCGCCTGCTCGCGCGTGATAATAACCCCCTTCCAGTTTGTCAGGCCGAGATTTTTCTTCGCGCTATCAATTCGCTTCACCACGATTTCCGCCGCCGTGAGGCCGGTAATAGCATAATGGAATTTATTCTGCACGGTGGCAAAAAATTGCTTAGCATATTCAAGCTTTGGGTCGTAATCGGCGCTCGTCGCAAAAACATCCCGCACTTTTTGGTAAAAATTGTACTCCGACGTCCGAATCCGGCGGATGCGCTCCTCCCACTCCTCAAAATAGCCCTTACGCACGCCTCCCTCGGCCAAGCGCTCGTCGTCCATCACAAAACCCTTGATAATGTACTCCCGCAGCTTTTTCGTCGCCCACATGCGAAATTGCGTGCCACGAAGTGAGCTCACGCGGTAACCAACAGAAATAATAACGTCGAGGTTGTAGAAATTAACGTTATATATCTTATTGTCAGCCGCAGTATGCTGGAATTTCCGGCATACTGAATTTTCCGTCAATTCACTTTCGGTAAAGACATTTTGAATGTGTTCAGTGATGGTTTTTCTGTCTTTTTGGAACAAATCAGCCATTTGCCCCTGAGAAAGCCACACAGTATCGCCCTCCACGCGAACGTCAATTTTCGTCTCGCCGTCCTCAGCATTGTAAATAATGATTTTATCGTTTCTTTCATGCTCTTTTTGCATGATTTTGCCTTATTAAGCTAATAAAATTTTCCCGCCCAGATATTGAGCTCTTTTTGAACTATTCGGAATTTCCGAATAGTTGGATTTTTTCTAGTTCACCTCCCCAATTTCGAGTTGCCGAGTAATCCTCGGTAACTCGGCCACTCTTCAATATCACGCCCTTGATGCTACGGGAAAGGATAAAGGGTTATCTAGAATAAATCCTTTCATGCGAGTGTTGGGTACTTTGAAGTATTACTCGCTTGCCGGAACTACTGGCCCCTTCGGGCGTTTGTCCCGCGCTTTACCTCCCCCAACAAGGGAAATTATTCAGCCACCGTAGCATCAAAAGCACGATTATGCGTTTACGGTAATACAATTACGACCTGCAATTTCGTCAAAAGAGTTCCGAGTGTCATAAATACTACGGGCAAGCGCGAGGGAGGTAACAGAAAAAATTACAATTAAAAAACTATATCGTTGCATCCCAATCCCCCAGTGCCACCTGATTAGTCATATTGCTCCACATTGCGGAAGCGGCATAGCGCTCTTCGGGCGTGGCCGCGCTTGAAATCATCTTGCGCAAGTTTTTTGCCATAACCTCTTTTGATCGCCGATGTGCCTCTGCAACCGCATGACCCTTAAGCAACGTTGAAACGACCAAATTAGAACTGTCTAAAAATAAACCGGCCATAGGATCTTCTTCCAGCCGCATTGTGTACTCTGGATCATAGTACAAAACAAACTTCCTCACATAACCCACAAAAGCTCGTGCTCCCTTTTGAACAAGAGCAGGCCCTAGCAGAGCGGCGGCATCACAACTCCGCGCATAGAAAATAGAAACTGCCGGCTCACTGGCCATATCAGCCAATGGTTCATTATCGTAGCCAGTAACCACCTCGGCACTCCCGTGCCCATTAAGAAAAATGAGTGACGGCTGATTTTTCTTCACATAACTCTCAAAATTCCGCCGCGTTGCTTTCGCGCCTTTTAAATCATACACATGAAGACCTTTTTGTTGCGCCAGCTTCACTAAACGCTCGCTCCACACGCAACAATATTTCGTCACAATCTCATGATCGGGACGAGTAACGAGCATAGAGCCACTCATTGCGCATAAATAGATCCACTAGTAAGTGCCTGCAAAAAGCCAAGGTCAATAGCCATCATTTGTTTGCCAATCTCATCTTCATCCTGGATATGCTTCACGAGCTCTTTTTGAGAGATGTGGTCCGAGCCAATAGCCACCCGCAAGCTCGCCGGCATGGCCATAGCCCGCTCCAGTACAATGGCCTTTAGCTGTTTGCGAAGTTCTGGGTCGGCAATAACCTCATCAATTTGGTTTTTCTGTTGTTCTTTCATGGAGAATTTTGAGTGCTACCAACACTTCCAAAATTTTAGTGCCAATCGGCGTATCTTGCTCAACCTCAAGCTTAGCCGATTGCCAGGTATATGGCTCACCTTCTACTACAGCCACAATCTCCTCACGGCTACCCCGCGGCAAATTAGCATAGGTCTTCAGAAATAGAGACTTGCGATCCATTAGCATGGCTAGTATACCGCATGACAGTCGAAAAACAATCTTGTGTACTGGTGGAAAATGTAGCGCAAACTCACCCCACCACCTCATACTTCGTATGCCGAAACGCGCCCGAGGGGTGCAGGCGGCCCGCTTTCACCAATGCCTCCAAGTATCGCGTCGCCGTTGCCGCCGACACATGGAGCAGGAGCTCAATGTCGCGGCTCACCACCACCCGCCTCTGCCCCGCCAACGCCATAATTTCGTCCAGCTTTTTCTGCTTTTTAAACTGCATTTTTGCGCGGGCCAAGGCCAGCAGGGAAAGTGCCCAGCTTTTAGATGGCGCCATCGGGGTGGTGTTCTCCCGCACCTCCGCAGGAGCCGCGCCTATGCTTGGTTCTGGGGTGGGTTCCGTGGTCGGTTCTGGGGCTTCTGGGGGTGAATTAGCCACATCCGCCGCCGACGCGTCCTGTTGGGGTTGCGGTTCGGGTTCAGGTGGCGATTCCGGCTCCGCTCCCCTTAGGGTTGGCGTTATGGCGGGTGTTAACGCTGGCGCGGGTATTGTTGGCGTAGACGTCTCGCTCACGTCTTGTTCCCCCTCCGTTCCATCGTCAGTAGTAGCAGTAGTGTCGTCGGGCATATGGGTAGTATTTTACAACATTCACTGCTTTCTTTCTAAGATATATGCGTCGGCGGGTATTGGCGAGGCCACGGCAAAGCTTTTGGTGGCCAAAGGGGCGCGAGTGGTGCTGGTCGCGCGTTCCAGGGAGAAGCTGGCCATTCTGGAAAAGGCCTTGCCTGGCGCGGTGGCGCTACCGGCCAACATGGCCAAGAATGCCGATGTGAAGAAAATGGTGGCGACGGTGGAGAAAAAATTCGGCCGGGTTGATGCTATCGTCAACAATGCGGGCGTTGGCTTGTATGGGCCGGTAGAAAATATTAATTTGGAAGATTATGCGAGCGTGTGGGCGCTCAACGTGGTGGGGCCGCTGGCGGCGATGCAGGAAATCATTCCGCTCATGCGCAAACAGAAGCCGGTGGAAGACGGGGTTTCAGCGAGCGAGAAAGGTGGTACGGGCCTGCGCGGGCAGATTGTGAACGTGAGCTCCATGGTTTCCAAGAATACCTTTCCGTATTTGGGCGGCTATGCGTCCACGAAATATGCGCTGAATGCCCTCTCGCTCACTGCCCGGGTAGAATTGGCCAAGGATGGGATTGTCGTTTCGGTGGTGCATCCGGGCCTCACCGCGACGGATTTTGGCAAGAATGCCGTGCGTGCGCCGGGTATGGAAGGTATGGTTTCGCGTGAGCGGGCAACGGGGCCGAATGGGCAAGCGATGCCCGTTGCCGACGCGCCAGAATTAGTCGCCGGAAAAATAATAGAAACCCTTGAAGCCGGCAAAGATGCTCCAGCCGAGGTGATGTGGAAGTAATGTTCCTTTAAGCTACCAGTAACACTATGGCTGATTTTGCTGATGTTTGTTTGAATTTTTTGGCATCTTTTTTATGCAACCGATGAATGCGACGGGTATTTAACACAATTCCTTTGACCAAATAGTCACGTAACGTTCTCGTAGCCCACTGACGGAAAGCTGTGGCTTGTTTTGAATTCACGCGATAACCGACGGAAAGTATTGCGTCAAGATTAAAATATTCCACGATATACGTTTTTCCATCCGTGGCAGTTGTTGCATTTTTTGCAACAACTGAATCCCGATTCAATTCGGCACTGGAAAATATATTTTTCAAGTGACGGGAAATGACCGATTTGTCACGGCCAAAAATTTGAGCGATTTGATCAAGGGTCGCCAAAATTGTCTCTTTTTCAACATCGGCGTGTAGTTCTACGTTTCCCCGCTTGTCGGTGTAGAGAATGAGTTCTTTCTTTTGGTTACCGTTATGAGCGGGTTCGGATACAATTTTTTTCATACACCTACTCTAGCATGAGCATTCGCCACTCTTCTTTTAAAAAGTGGATTGGGCTTCATCTTTTCTTCATTTTTATTCGTAGTACAATCATACCTATGCTCAAACACGGCACCAAAGCCCCAGATTTTAATCTCCCCGACCAAAATGGCGCGATGCACTCGCTGGCGTGGCACGTGGCAAATGCGACAAAAGAGGTACCCCTTATAAAATATATTCTGGTGTATTTTTATCCGAAAGACGACACGCCGGGCTGTACGCAGGAAGCTTGCGTTATTCGCGAGGCCTATACCGATTTTGCGACGGCGGGCGTGAAGGTTTTTGGCATCAGCAAGGATTCGCCCGAGAGCCATAAGAAGTTTGCCGAAAAATACAGCCTGCCCTTTACACTTTTGAGCGATCCGGAGAAAGTCACCATTAAGGCATATGGCGCTATCCGCGAATCGGGTTATTTTCGCGGCGGCACAGCACGCATTTCCTACCTTATCGCCGCTATAGGCCCAAATGCGGGTAATATTATTAAGGCCTATCCAAAAGTAGACCCCGCCAGCCATGCGGGCGAGATTTTGAAGGATATTTCGGCGCTATAGTAGCTTGCAACAAGAAAAAACCGTGACGAACTGAATCGCCACGGTTATGATATTTTTGCTCGCAACTACAATTTCAAGCGCGGGTTACTACAGCTCACCGAAGTTAAAATCGGTGACAAGATAGGAGACAGTGATATCGTCAAGGATGCGGGCCTCACGTAAGTCGGATTGCGAAACGCAAACGCGTTCATAGTTTGCTGCGCCGACAATGCGTGCCGCCACCGTTATAAGTGTGCCGAGAAATTCCAGATGTTCAGGACGCGATGTTGAGGGCGGAGCCAAGAAACGAACTGCGCTCTTCAGGGTCATTTCAGGCTTTGCCACTCCCGCCAGTGGCATAAAAAGACCGCCACTGATAATAAGACTGGGCTCCAAAAGCCGAAGTCGGCCTTTTCCCGAGACAGCAGAGTCGTCAGATTCGTCATCGGGCGCGCAGAAAGCCAGAATTAACCGGCAAATGCGCTTACCTTCCTGAAGGAAAAGAACGCAATGATTCTTTTCCAGGAACGAGGCCGCAAACTGCCCGTTAATAAAACCGAAGCGCCGGGAAGCGTACTTCAGGTTCAACTCTTTTTCCGGCGCATACTGCCTCCGGAGTTCCTGAAGAACGAGGCCAGGCACGTCGCGCGCATCACTTACATCGGCGACGGGATCTGTCGAACTCATACCAACTCCTTTTTGTAATTGATTGTGAAAAGATCAGAAAATACTAATGGAATATGCCGTCTAAAATATTACTATAAAATGTGGCTTTCGTCAACTAATTGACCTCGTTTTTCTTTTTGCTATACTTCACCCATTGTGCTTCGGCACCCCGCCTCAAAAAGGAACCTTCCAAAAGTTCTTTGAGGGGTCAGAAGATTAGGAACGTCCACTAGAGCATGTCTTTGGTGGACGTTTCTACATATGCGAATATGAATTTATCTAGCACACTAGGGTTAAAAATCTCATCAATGTTTCTTAAAGGTTTTCTGAAGCGCTATCCCCCGCTTTATTTGCTAAAAAAACTGATGCGTAGTATTAATTGAAGGCATCATATGAAATTACTTATCGTGGAATCGCCCTCAAAAGCGAAAACAATTTCTAAATATTTGAGCGGCGACGCCGACGCAAAAATCGCCGGCAAGGGCGGCTACCAGGTAGTGGCCTCGGTGGGCCACGTGCGCGATTTGCCCAAGAACAACAATAAAGCCATTGATATTCCGGCTGGCTTCGTGCCGCATTATGAAATTTCCAAAGGCAAAGAGGGTGTGGTGGCGGAAATTGAGGCGCTGGCTAAAAAAGCCGATGAGGTTCTACTCGCAACCGACCCCGACCGTGAAGGTGAAGCTATTGCCTGGCACGTAGCTCAGGCCGCCCATTTAGTGCACCCAAAGCGCGTCGTTTTTCATGAAATTACCAAGGAGGCGGTTGAGGAGGCCCTTCTGCACCCCCGCTCTATAGATATGCGCCTTAAGGAGGCCCAGGAGGCGCGCCGTGTGCTGGATAGGCTCGTGGGCTACGATCTTTCAGGCCTTATATGGAAGAAGGTGCGCTACGGCCTTTCTGCTGGCCGGGTGCAATCCCCCGCTTTACGCATATTAATGGAGCGCGAACGAGAAATCCGCGCTTTCAAGCCTGAGACATTTTGGGTAATTACGGCTGAAACAAAAATCGCAGAAGGTAAAGAAGCCGGCAAAACGCTTCTCTTAGAATGCACCGAAGAGCCGCGCGACCAAAAAGAAATGGAGCGAATTTTAGCCGTCGGACGCGAAGCCGGTGCTAAAAACGCTTGGAAAGTTATTGACGTAAAAGAAACGGAAGTGAAGCGTGCCGCCAAGCCACCCTTTACTACTTCCACGCTCCAGCAAGCCGCCAGCTCGCGCCTCGGCTTCTCGCCTTCGCGCACCATGCTTATTGCCCAGAAGCTTTACGAAGCCGGTTTCATTACCTACATGCGCACCGACAGCACCACCCTCGGTGGCCAGGCCATGGGGCAAATTTCTAATTTAGTGCAGAAGCTGTATGGCGCCGATTATTTAGAAGCGCGACAGTATCAAACCAAGAGCAAGAACGCTCAGGAAGCCCACGAAGCCATTCGCCCCAGTCATGTGGAAAAAACCAGCGCCGGCCATAACGACGAACAGAAAAAGCTCTATCAGCTCATTTGGCAACGCACCATCGCTTCGCAAATGAGCGACGCGAAAACCCTGCGCACAAAAGTAACAGCGAACGCTGTTTATGGAGCACCACTTTCAGATACAGATTTGGCTGCTAACGCAAAAAATGGCGGCGCAATAAAAAGTGGTGCTGGATTAAAAATCCCCGATTTCACCATTAACGGCTCGCGCGTCCTTTTTGATGGCTGGCTCAAAGCCGACCCAGAAGGCCAGCAAGATGATGTGATTTTGCCGCGCGTTCATGAGAACGATGCTCTCACTCTCGTTGAAATTAAAACCGACGAAAAGCAAACCCAGCCGCCCGCCCGCTATTCTGAAGCTGGCCTAGTGAAGGAGCTTGAAGCCCGCGGCATCGGCCGGCCTTCTACCTACGCTTCTATTATTAAGACAATTGTTGACCGTGGCTACGTGGAAAAAATTGACCGCGCCCTGAAACCCACCGACACCGGCGATGTGGTGAGTTCTTTCTTGGAGGAAAATTTTGCTGAATATATCAGCGACTCATTCACCGCAGAAATGGAAAACAAGTTGGACGATATCGCCAACGGCGAGAAAGAATATATTCCCGTGCTGGCCGCTTTTTATAAACCCTTCAGCAAAGAAGTAAAAGAAAAAGAGAAAAATACTAAAAAAATTACTGATCTTGGTGCCGCCCCCGCCGAGTTTAAATGTCCTATCTGCGGCTCCAGCATGATTATTAAGCTCGGTAAAAACGGCAAGTTTATGAGCTGTTCCCGTTTCCCCAACTGCACCGGCGCTCTTACTATTGATGGTAAGGAAATTGCCGCCGATAAACCCATCGGCACAGATCCGGCCACCAACTTGCCTATTTTCGTAAAAATCGGCCGCTTTGGCCCCTATGTTCAGCTTGGCGAAACCCCCAAGAAAATGCCAAAGGTGCCAAAATCAAAAAAGAAGAAAGTGGTCGCTGAAGATGGCACTACGGATGCCAGCGCCGAGGCCGCGCCTGCCACCGCCCCAGTTGCCAAGCCCCGCATGTCTAGTATTCCTAAAATTAAGGATCCAAGCACCGTTACCGTTGCCGACGCCCTCCACTACTTGAGCTTGCCGCGTGTTCTTGGTAACCACCCCCAAACTGGCAAGCCAATTAGTGCCAACATCGGCCGCTTTGGCCCCTATGTTGTGCACGACACTGACTTCCGCTCGCTTAAAAAAGATGACGTCTACACCATTGAATTGCCCCGCGCCTTAGAAATTCTCGCCGAACCCAAAAAGCCCCGCGGCTTTGCTCGTAAAAGTAAAATAGCATAAACCCTTGACATTAGTAATAGTATATGCTATCATACTCTTCAGAGTATTCGGCTGTCCCTCGGGAAAAAGATCGTAAGCCCTAGGGATACTTGGGCTCCCAGTAATGGGACTCAAAGAAACCGTAACGACGGAAAAGCTCCCCATAAGTCTTCCTGGAACACAACGGAAGATGTGCGCGTTGAAAAACGGTTGAGTGAAAACGGTTCAGTACCGTGCCCGAGAAGGGTCGCTGGACAAAAAGTAACTCTCAGACGTGGACTGGCAATCCCACCGAAATGCGTACAAATTGGCAGAGCAATTCCGCCGCGGATCTATGACAACGAAAGGAGTCGTAAGCCACACACATTCGAATCCCCCTCAGACTATATCGGCAGGTCTGTAAGGGGGATTTCTTTTGGAAAATTTTTTGTAAACCGCGTTATTCCCCCGCTTCGTCAGTTGAGTAAAATCAGTTGACGGGATAAAATGCTGGCGTATAATTCTCCTTACATAGTGCTGTTGGGTAACCAATAGTTCGAGAAACCTCTTTGGGGGTTTCGATATATAGCACCCTGAGAAATCAGTGGTTCGAGAAATCCCCGCATTTGCGGGGATTTCGATTATGTAAGATAGCCTATCAGCCGTTGGCGAATATCCCTAAAGATTTCTGGCGCGATATCATACACTTTTCTTCGAAATCTTCGTATGTTGATTAAGCGTAATTGGGCTAAAATTAGTGCCACTTTCTGGCCATCAACATCAGTAAAATTAAGGTAGAAATCCAAGGATTTTTGCTTAGTGGAAAGCGGAACCGCCCAATATATTTGATTACTAAACTTTTTCACAACCAGAACCGGCCGGGAGAAATTATGCAAACCACCGTTTATCTCAGACCCTATATTCTTACCAAGTATCGCCACCCACACCTCACCTTCTTTGGGAAAGTTAGTTGCATCTAAAAACGAAGCATGCAACTGCTTTTTAAGCGTATTCCATAGGTCAAAATTTTCTTAAATCTATTATAAAGAATAGCATAATAAGTAAAATACTAACGGCCATGTTACACTAAATTAATGAAAGCTTCTCTCTACCACATCCAAATCAACGTCTCTTCGGCCGCCGTTTCCCTTCCTTTTTATAAGGACCTCTTTGCTTATTTAGAATATAAAATCATTGACGAAAGCTCTGAACATATAGGAGCAAGTAATGGCGGCACTGTTATTTGGATAATGCAGACTGATGCAAAATTTCAATCACTTTCGTTTCATCGCAAAGCGACGGGGCTCAATCATCTTGCTTTTCGGGTAGAACCTAAGAAAGACGTTGATACTTTTACTAAAGAATTTTTGAAGCCGAGAAAAATAGTACCTCTTTATAGTAGCCCGAAACCCATGCCAGAATACGGGCCAACATATTACGCGATCTATTTTGAAGATCCTGACCGTATTAAACTTGAAGTAGTTTTTAAATAAGTTTTTATTCCCCCGCTTCGTCAAACGCTTTTTGAAGCGTGGCAATATCTAGTTTTGTCATACCAAGCATCGCCTTCATGGCTGCTTCGGACTTTTGTTTATTTTTATTAGAAAGGAGTTTGGGCAAAATGCTCGGAGTAATTTGCCATGTTACACCAAATTTATCTTTGTTGATCCAGCCGCACTGGCCTGCCTCACCACCTTCGGAAAGCTTATTCCAGAATAAATCTATTTCTTTTTGCGTTTCGCAGGTAATAATAAATGAAATGGCACCCGAAAGTGTAAAGTGAGTGCCACCATTGAGCGCCATAAATTCCTGACCATCCAGCTCAAAAACTGCCGTCATCACCGAGCCGGCCGGCTTGCCCGACACCTCTTCAGAAGCTTTACCGTAACGCATCACTTGGCCGAGCGTGCCCTTGTGGCCAGCCTCAGTAAAAAGGTTAACGTAAAAATGTGCCGCTTCTTCCGCCTGCGTATCAAACCAAATGCACGTCGTAAGATTTTTCACGATTTTTATTGGGTTATGGGCTTGTAATACATAATGACATCACCGCACGCTAAAACTTTCGTGCCAGTAAGCGTGAGTTTGAGGCGCTTCTGAATGCCACCAAAAAGCGCTTTGCCGACGCCCAGAGCCACGGGCGCAACAATAAGTCGGTATTCGTCTATTAAGCCGAGGTCGGTGAGCTGTTGGACAATGGTGCCACTACCCAAAATAACCATGTCTTTGCCTGGCTCGTTTTTCATTGCCGTGATAGCCGCCGCATCAATCTCGTTCACCACCTTCGTATTATTCCAGTTGGCCTTTTGCATGTCTCTTGAAAAGACAATTTTCCGCAACGCATTCATGGCCTGCGCTACCTCTAGACTGTCTTCCACACCTGCCTTGCTCTGCCAATAGCTAGCCATCATGTCGTAGGTGACTCGGCCAAAAATAAGCGTGTCTACGGAAGCGAGCATTTCAAGGGCGTACGTATTAAAGTCGTCATCTACCACATGCCAATCCAATTCCTCGTTGGGCCCGGCAAAATACCCATCCACCGAAATCATATTTGAGACGATGATTTTTCTCATACCGCTTTTCTATGACAGTTACAAACTAAAATTCTTAACAGAGTAAATGTCCTCGTTTTCTTCCTGCTTGATTTCGGCGGGAGTACGATCGTCAATAGGGCCGGCGGCCGCTTCGGCTTTGGCGTCAGCTTTTAATTCTTTTGCCAGTGTTGCCGGAATTTTAATACCATTCACTAAATTCAAAAGAGTCTGCAGATCGTCCTTGGAGAAAAAGTCAATCATGATTTTGCCGCCACTTTCGCGCTTCTCAATGTGCACGCGGGTGCCGAGGGTGTCAGCCAGCTTCTTTTCCATGTCCAACATGTCCTGATCAAAAAGCGGATCGCGCTTCCTTGTGCGCTCCACGGCAATGTGGCGGGCAATGCGCTCGGCGTCACGAACAGTTAATTTTTTAGCAATAATTTCCTTGAAAAGCGTGTCTTGCTCGGCAGGCCTATCGGCGAGCATGAGCAAGGGCCGCGAGTGGCCTTCGCTAATAGTGCCGGCGGAAAGCGCGTCCAGAATAACCTGCGGTAAATCTAAAATGCGCATGGTATTGGCGACATATTCGCGGCTCTTGCCAACTTTAGCGGCGATTTGATGCTGTTTGAAACCGAACTCGTCGGCCAGGCGGCGAAAAGCCCGGGCGCGGTCAACGGAATTCAAATCCTCACGCTGAACATTTTCAATAATCGCCAGCTCAAGCTTGAGAAGATCGTTGTCGCCACCTTGTTCATCAACTTTAATGAGGCAGGGCACTTCGCGAATGCCAGCCAGCTTAGAAGCGCGGAGGCGGCGTTCACCGGCGATGAGCTCGTATTCGGTAGTGAGGCCACCATCGGGCTTCACCACTTCCTTACGCGTCACCACCAGGGCTTGGAGCACGCCATATTGGCGAATAGAATCGGAAAGGGCTTGCAAAGCCGCCTGGTCAAAATCACGCCGCGGCTGGAACGGGTTCGGCTTGATTTTATCTACTTCTATCCAGAAAATTGCGTCTTGATGAAATTGGGACATGTTGTTTTCTGCCATTATATCATAAAAGAAACTGAGATTTTCTGGTTTTGATTTTTGGCCAAAATCGGGTATGCTGAGTGGGTTATCTATGCCGAGATGGCGGAATTGGTAGACGCAATAGATTCAAAATCTATCGATCGCAAGGTCATGAGGGTTCGAGTCCCTCTCTCGGCACCTTTTCAGAAATATCTGTTAAGTTTGTATGAAAGAGAAAACAAAAGTGATAGTGGTACTGGGCCCCACCGCCGTGGGTAAAAGCACGCTGGCGGTGGAGTTAGCGCGGCGTTTTAATGGTGAAGTTATTTCTGCCGATTCACGGCAAGTGTATAGCGGCCTGAATATTGGCACGGGGAAAATTACTAAGCGCGAAATGCAGGGTGTACAGCACCACCTACTAGACGTTGCCTCGCCGAAAACAGTTGGCACTAAAAAGCAATTTACTGCCGAAAAATTCCGCCAGCTTGGAGAAAAGGCTATTGTTGACATTATCGCCCGCGGCAAAGTGCCGATAATTTGCGGCGGCACCGGTTTTTATATTCAAGCATTGGTAAACGGCACGGTTTTTCCCGATGTTCCGCCCAATGTGGCTTTGCGCAAAAAATTAGCGCGGAAAACGCCAGCCCAACTTTTCGCCATGCTCGCAAAAAAGGATCCACGCCGAGCGGCGGAAATTGACCGCAATAATCCCCGCCGGCTTATTCGCGCCTTGGAAATTGTGGAGGCACTCGGAAAAGTGCCGGAACAGGCGGACACCAAGAAAACAGACCTTCCCTATCAACCATTTTTCATTGGCTTGAAATTGCCGTCGGAAATCTTAAAAGAAAAAATCGCCACACGCCTGCACGCGCGCCTTTCGCACGGAATGATTCCGGAAGCAAAACGCCTCCATGCCGCCGGCCTTTCCTACACAAAAATGGAAATGCTCGGCCTTGAATACCGCTCACTCGCCCGCTTTTTACAAAAGAAAATCTCCCGCGAAGAAATGGAAACCGAGCTACAACACGCCATTTGGCACTATGCCCGCCGCCAAAATCAATGGTTTAAACGCGACACTAAAATTCACTGGTACTCTTCCACAAGCGCCAAGGACCGCCGTTCTATTACTGCGGCAACCCAGAAGTTCCTGGAATAATTTGATAGACAACCTCGCAGGCCTGGCCGGCACAGCGGGTAGAGGTGTATTTTTTCGAGCCGCCTATCAAGTCCTTACCGTCCGAAGTAAAGGCTTGAATTTGCGAGCCATATTGCTTCAGCGCAGAAATTTTCGCGGCAACCTGGCCGGCTGAAAGTGGAATATCTATTTCGTTTAAAGAAAAGCCGGTACTATTTTCCAGATATTTTTGCAAAGAGATTACCGACGTGCTGGCAAAATGCGTGACATAAGGATAGTCCTCATAATAAAAGAATCGCACGTTTTTGGCAGGAAAATTCTGAGCAACGTCCGTAAAAGCATCGTGAAGAATTTGATGGTCGGGATGAGTCATTTCAGCGGGAGCACCGAAAGTGGAAGGTCCATATATATTCACCGCGCGGCCAGTATTGGCGACCAAAAGCGCCTGAATATCTTGGGCAATAGTACTCTCAAGAATATCGCTTGAAATAGGCCGACCATATTGCAAATCAAGATAGCCGTAATTTTCGCCGACGACGCCGAGCTTCCCTAGCGCATTTTGATTTTCAGCCATACGAACGTTCGTGGCGATAGTACTATCGGTAAAGCCAGCACGAGTATCCCAATCGGTGCTCGTAGCCACAGCGGGTGCTCCGGTGAAAAACGTGGCGACAAGAGCCGGTCTGTCATGCCGGGCTAGAAGGCCGCCGAGCGGCAGAACAGCGTCGTCAAAATGCGGAGCGAGAATGATAGTGATAGGGCCATTGCCAGGCAAAGTGGTGCCCGGAGCATTCGGCGGCAAGGTCACACCCTGATAGCGCTTCACTAAAGCATGCGTGCCGGCAATCAGCACAAAAATGAAAATAATAGCGAAAATAATGAACAGAATTCGTCGAGTATTCCACATCACTCTTATTATATAGCAATTTTTATCTGACACCAGAATCAGTACAACCTTTTTGGGTACCTACAGAAAAACCCTCAAAAGATAGGATTTTCATTTTTTCTTCATCTTTTTTATTTTGGAGATGGCTAAATGAAGCCACCCCGTGCCACATTACATCACAGAAAAACATATGCGTTTTTCTGCATATGTTTTATGTGCAAAATAAGCCCTGATTAAAAGGCTCGAACGGGAAGAAAATTTGTTTTTCAAGAAATTTGACAAGTTTTTTAACACTTTTCTGTAGCCACACAAAGAGCCCCGGCCAGAACACCCCTTTAACCCTGCTTTTGTTTCCACTCCTCAATTTTAGCCTGATGGCCAGAAAGCAGAATCGGCGGCACGTTGTACTTTTTACCTTTGTAGACAAGCTTTTCCGGCCGAGTGTATACATCGTGACTAGCCACACGACTTTCCTCCAAAGAATTGAAATCACCCAAAACGCCGGAAACTTGGCGACTAACACAATCAATAATGAGCATGGCTGGTAATTCACCACCCGTAAGCACAAAAGGCCCAATGGAAATTTCCTCACATTTGAATATTTTTTTGACCCGCGCGTCAATGCCTTCATAGCGGCCACAGATAATGATGATATCGGTATATTTTTGCGCAGTTGCACCCGCATACTCAGTATCAAACTGCTTGGCACCTGGCGCCAGCCAAATTATTTTCGTCTTTATTTTTTCCCTGGCTTTTTTATTCTTTTTTACTGCCGCAAGAGCTTTTTCAACAGCCTTCACCACCGGCAACGCCTCAATAACCATGCCCGGGCCGCCACCATAAGGCCGCTTGTCAACCCGCACCGCCCGGCCGCTATTGCCCGCGGCAAAATCACGGGGATTATAAAAACGCACGGCAATTTTGCCGTCTTCAATCGCCCGCTTCAAAATTGACTCGCCTAAATACGAATCAAAAGCACTCGGAAAAAGTGAAATAATGTGAAACCGCATGGCATATAAAATACCATGAAATTTCAATTTTGTCCAAATACAAATTTAGAGCTTAATATCCTCCATCGCCTCATCTACCGTTTTAGTGACGGATTCGCGGGGCATCGGGCCGCCTTCGGGCTCATTGATTTTCAGGTTAACGCGGGCATTGTTTTTCATTCCCACTACTCGCAAGAGCGTGCGAACGGCCTTGGCGGTATTGCCGGTGCGGCCGATGATTTTGCCCATATCGGCGCGGTTCACCATAAGCGTGAGCAGGACCCCCATTTCATCTACTGTGCGAGTAATTTTTACGTCGGCGGGATTTTCAACTAAAGCTTTAATAACGTAGTCAAGAAATTGTGCGTCGTTTTCCATAGTGTGCGGTATTAACTGGATAAGTAACTGACAAAGCGGTGAAGCGGGATATCATCGCTTACGGCTCAATTGTAACAGACCGCCGCGAGGCGCGTCAATTACACCTGTGCAGAGTGCTTTAGAAAGATTTCATCCGAAAGAGTGGGTATAAAAAAAAGCGTCGCAAGCATTGTGCCTGCGACGCCGGGAATTACTTCCCAAGGAGCTTTTTGATGTCGGCCCAGTAACGGAGCGTGCGGGAGATTTTGAATCCTTGTGGACCTCCGCCATTCCATATCCGGGCCATATCTTCCGTGGTAGGCACGTGGCCGATGTGCGTTTTTGTGGCGTACATATTGATGTACTCCCGACAAATCCATATTGACAGCGTGCGATTACCGAGACAGTCGCTGGCCTTGTAGTGCGTGCAGCAGACGCGGTTCACGTCATCAACGCATGGCTGACGAATCTGCAAGGGACCATAGGCATGATCGGGCAATTGTGTGTCGCCAATCGCCTTGTCCTTGCCTTTTGATTCTTTTTGAATCAGCGCCGCAATAAGGGTATCGGGCGGACTATCCGCCCGAGCCCGCACCACACCAAGAAAAGCAACTATCGCCACTACGAAAATAGAAACGAACGTCTTCATAGGAGTAGCCCTTTAAAGGCCGCTCTCCGAGCACTTTCCGCGAGGCATCCGCCCCGGTAAAGTAATCAGCATTCTAGCTGAACAGCCCATATAATATCATGGGCTGGAGTTTTTGTCAATATATACGATTATGCGGCTGGATTTTCGACAGGAGCGGCTTTGGGGGCACTTTCAGCGGCAACTTCCTCTTTCTTCTGGACGGTCTTTTTCGGCAAAGCGTTGATTTTCTTGCCTTCCATGATTTTCTTGGAGATAAACATGTTGCGCATGGTGATAGTGGGCTGAGCACCAACAGAGAGCCAGTGCTTGATGCGGTCAACATCCAAGGCAGTTTTGTCTTTATGGCGAGGATCGTGCGAGCCAACGACTTCCAAGGCCTTGCCGCTTTTCGTGCTGTTGCGGGAGTCGGTTACAACCACGCGGAAAACGGGTTCGTGCACGCGGCCAACTCGCTGTAAACGGATTTTTAACATAGGCAGATATAGTAGCAGAGCTATGGTAAAAGGTCAATATTATTGCTATACTAGGCGCTCTATGCCCGAAAAAACCTCTCACGAAAGCACAGGAAGCGCTGTAGGTATCATAAGAACGAATGCCAAAGGCTTCGGCTTCGTCACTATTACCGGAACGGGTGCCGCGCCCAAAACCGGCAAGAAAAAACGCGACGAAGAGGTGGTTATTAACCCCGAATTCGTCAATACAGCCTTTAATGGAGACGAAGTGGCTATTATCATTACCGGCAAGTATTTTGACGTTAAAAAGGGCAAATCAGCCCGCCGGACGAGCGTAGAACAGGGCGATTTCGTGCAAATGGCCGGTCAAGTGACCCAAGTAATGCGCCGCGCTCGCACCCAGTTTGTGGGCACGCTAGTAAAGCACGACAACAAAACGTGGGTGAAGCCTGATGACCGGCGCATGTATGCTGAATTTTTAATTCCAAACGCCCCACAACCAACAGAAATCAAAACCGCCGCCGAAAAAGTCGTAGTGAAGTTGGTGCAGTGGCGCCCCAATGAACAATTCCCTACCGGCGAAGTTGTTCAAGTTATTGGCAACAAAGGTGAACATGAGGTTGAGATTCAATCCATCCTGCTTGATCGAGGCATTGACCAAGCCTTTCCAGAAAACGTGTTGGCCGAGGCGAAAAAAATTGAGCAAAGCGAGCATCCGCTCCAGCCAGCCGAAATCGCCAAGCGCCGCGACGTGAGAAAAACGCTTACATTTACCATTGACCCCGTGGATGCCAAGGATTTTGACGACGCCATTTCTTTCAAGAAAATTACTGATGGCCCCCATGCCGGCCGCTATGAAATTGGTGTGCACATTGCCGACGTTTCCTATTACGTCCGCCCCGGCACAGCTCTCAACGAAGAAGCTCTGAAGCGCAGTTTCAGTGTGTATTTGGTTGACCGCACCATCCCCATGTTGCCGGAAGTCCTTTCCAATGACCTGTGCAGTTTGAATCCCCACGAAGATCGCTTCGCTTTTTCTTGCATTTGTGTGATAGATGACGCTGGCCATGTGCATGACCGGTGGTTTGGCCGCACGGTTATTAATTCCGACCATCGCTTCAGCTATGAAAGCGCTCAGGCTGTATTGGATAAAAATTTAAAGTTCACGAGCGACGCCAATGCCAACCGCGTAGGGCCCGGCGGTCATGAATATGTTGCCGAGCTTACCAAACTCAATCAGATTGCCAAGAAAATGCAGGCAGAGAATTATAAAAAGGGCGCCATTGATTTTGCCCAAGACGAAGTGAAATTCAAGCTTGATGCCAAAGGCAAGCCTATCGCCATTATCAAAAAACCGCACCTTGATACGCACAAGCTGGTGGAAGAATACATGTTGCTCGCCAACCGCGAAGTGGCTGAGTTTATTTTCAAGAAACAAAATAAGCACGTGCATGTTGGTGGCGAAATGAGCGGCAATCGCGACGCTTCCATTTATCGCATTCACGATTTACCCGAGCGCGAGCGCCTCACTGAGCTGGCCATGTTTTTGCAGGCCCTGGGCTACAACCTGCCGGTGAAGCAGGGCAAAATCACCGCCCGCGACATTAACGTGCTTTTGGAGAGCGTGCGCGGCGTGCCGGAAGAATCACTCATCAAAACCGCCACCATTCGTTCCATGGCCAAGGCCGCGTATTCCACGCAAAACATTGGTCACTTCGGCCTCGGCTTTTCTTTTTATACGCACTTCACCTCGCCTATTCGCCGCTACACTGATTTGGTGGTGCACCGCGTTCTCGCCGACATTTTGAGCGGCTCGCCCGAAGGCCAGAAAAATCTTGAAAAAATTTCCAGCCACGCCAGCGAGCGCGAAATTGTCGCCGCCGAAGCCGAACGCGCCTCTATTAAATACAAGCAGGTGGAATACATGAGCGAACGCATCGGCAAGCAGTTTACCGGTACCATTTCCGGCGTCACCGACTGGGGCATATATATAGAAGATGCCGAAACGCGTTGTGAAGGCATGGTGCCACTCCGCGAGCTCGGCAACGACTACTTCATTTTCAATCCCAAAACCTATACCGTTGAAGGCGAAAAAACCCGCAAAAAATACCGCCTTGGTGACACCGTGCGCTTCGCCGTCGTCCGCGCCGATTTGGATAGTAAAACTCTTGACTACAAAATCGTAGCGTAGTGTAACTATATATTTTATTTTTTCTTCAGAACTATTTTAGGAGTGCCTATTATACTAAGGGCATGCCAAGAAAATGGTTCTTTACCCTGTCCGCACAACAACGAACAACCTTGGTCGAGGTTTGTTTGAACGTGAGCCAGGTTATCTTAGCGTCAATAGTTATTGAGCCAATGATTAACCAGAAAATTAACGTGTTACTTTTTGGCGGTGGCCTTGTCTCTATTGCTATCTGCTGGTCTATTGGCTTGATTTTATCAAAATAAATACTACACTTATCCTATGAACTCTGATACTTTCATGCTCCTTTTCTATATTTTTTGCGTTCTCGTCATGAACGTCATTGTCCTTATAGTAATTTTAAGCAAAATAAATTCCCGAGAAGAAAAGATGAAAGGCCAGCAGCACTGAAATTTTCAACTTTTAAATGTTGATTTTTGACTTTTTAGAGAGGTGGGTGTCGATTAAAAACGGTGCCTGACCCTATTTTACCCAACAATATCTTCCTTAAGGAATCCCCCCGCCTGAAGATCCCAAAGTTTTTTATACAGACCAGTGGAATTTTCCAAAAGCATCTCGTGTGATCCCTCCTCAATAATTGCACCTTCTTTAAGCACGATTATTCTATCCATTTTTCTGATAGTTGAAAGACGGTGAGCAATAACAATAACCGTTTTATCCTTCATGAGCACATTCAGAGCGTCCTGAATAAGAGCCTCTGAGTGTGAATCCAGACTTGACGTGGCTTCGTCGAGAACAAGGATTGGGGCGTTTTTTAAAATCGCCCGGGCAATTGCCACCCTCTGGCGCTCGCCGCCGGAGAGTTTGATGCCTCGCTCGCCAACATACGTTTTGTAGCCCGACGGTAACTCTGTAATAAATTCATCGCAATGAGCGAGTTTTGCCGCTGCGACAACCTCCTCGTCGGTTGCATCTGGTTTACCATACCGGATATTTTCCGCTATCGTTCGGTGGAAAAGAGTTGGGTCTTGAGGTACAAAAGCAATATTCAGGCGCAAGCTTTCTTGTGTTACTTGTTGGATGTTCTGGTGATCAATAAAAATAGCGCCGCTTTCCAGGTTATAGAGTCGCATAAGAAGCCGTACGAGCGTTGACTTGCCCGAGCCGGAAGGACCAATGAGAGCCACTTTTTCTTTGGCTTGAATTTTCAGAGTGATACCCTTAAGAACCTCTCGTGTTTCATTAAAACTGAAGCTTATATTACCGAACTCGATGACGCCATCGGTAATCGTTAGTTTTTTAGCATGAGGGATATCTCGTACCTCGTATGGAGTAGTCATCATTTCAAGTGCCTCCTTAGCATCGGCAAAGGCTTGGTACACTTCCGGAACAATGCGCGTCAAATCCCACAATCGAGTAGCCAAGCCCAGAAAGTAGACCTGGACCAGTACAAATGTGCCGATAGTAATTAATCCTTCCTGCCAATAATGTATCAGCAAAAAGAAAATCAAAAATTCCACCGTTACGTTAAGCGTGCCCCAAACAACATTGATAAGCGTGGACAAATATCCCGTAAAGGCCTCTTTGCGGGCTTGGAGGTCTGTTAGCTGTGTAAAATGTGTCGATTCTGCCTTGCTCCGAGCAAAAAGTTGGACTACCGAGTGATTGGTAATGCTGTCGGAGAGAATTGCCGTGCTTTTGGAGTCAGCTTCTGAAGCGGCAATGTCATACTTCAATTTCCATTTGGAAGAAAAGTAGTTTATCGTCCAAAAGGAACCAATCCACACAACAACAATTAAGGAGTAAATGGGATTAACAAACCAGAGCACTATCGTTACGCCAGCAACATATATAGAAAGAGGTAAAATTGTCCACAAAAGTTGCCCGTTAAGGCGAGTAAAAGCTCGGGCATAACGGTTAACCCGTTACGTAATTGAACCTGTAAAATTATCGGCAAAATAGGTGTAGGAATGGTCGATAATGTAGGAAAATGCCTGCTGGCGCAATGTCGCTTGTGTTTTCGGATCGTAGTAACTTGCGGTGAACATCCCAATCCAATACAGCACCGTTGAAGTGCCATTAATGATCAGAATTTCAATGATGATTTTCAGTAATGCGGGAACAGCGGAAACTTTGTCGGACGTATTGGTAATCAGATCAAAAAAGGATTTGTAAAAAGTTGGTACTAGAACGTACAAAATGCTTCCAACGACAAACGTGCCAATGGTTGTAAGAAAAAACCACTTTTGAGGAGCTAAACCGTTCCAAAAAGCCCTGAGTAACTTACCGACTGTAATTTTGGGAGTATTCATTTTTTATGTAGCTTATTTCGCCACCTCTACAGCCTGGTCAAATTTAATAGAGAGAAGCTTGGAGGCGCCTTCAGAGCTCATAGTGACGCCATAAAGAATGCCGGCGCGCGACATGGTTTCGCGGTTGTGGGTAATGAGAATGAGCTGGGAATATTTGGAAAGATTTTCTATCATGTCGCCATATTTGCGGGAATTGGCTTCGTCTAAAGCGGCGTCGGTTTCGTCTAAAATAATAAAAGGTGGCGGGTTCACTTGAGAGACGGCGAAAAGGAGGGCAATGCTCGTGAGCGCGCGCTCGCCGCCAGAGAGCATAGCTAAGCCTTTAATGCGCTTTTTGGGCAAATTGACGCTGATGTCAATTCCCTCCTCGCTTTCTTCGGCCTCCGCCATTTCTTCACCGTCGCTCTCGCCGGTAATATCGGCAAGGTCGTCAGTGTCATTTTTGCGCTTCGGCCGCGATGCCGCTTTCACTACCAAAAGCTCGGCCGCGCCGCCGCCAAACATGAGGGCGAAAAATTGACCGAACTGCTCATTAATTTTAGTGACGCCGGCTTTGAAGTCGGTATCTAGTTTTTCCGCCAAGTCAGCAATCAAAATACGCAAAGTTTCGGCAGATTTGGCCAAGTCGGCAAGCTCACGCGCTAAAAACTCGTCGCGTTCCTTGGCTTCTTTATATTCTTTGGTGATGTCGTCGCTATTGCCCGCGCCCGCTTCTTCAATGCGGATTTTGAGGCGCTCCAAAAGTTTGCGGCGGCCCTCCTGCTCAGCACGCGGCTCGGCGGCCACTTCATCATCAGAAAGGTTAGCCAGCTGGTGCTGGTCAAAATCCACAATAGCCCGGCCGGCCATGGCGGCCATGTCACCCAAGTCATTTTTAAATGCATTTTCAATTGCCGTCAAAACTTCCTGGCGCGCCCGCACACCGGCCAGCTTGGAAATAAGCTCATTATGCTCAGCCATGATACGAAACACGGCTTTTTCAGCGTCGCGATTGCTATCCTTCTCCTTTTCAATATGCTGGCGGAGTTTTTCGGTATCGGCAATGAGATCGCTTTCCGCCTTAGCCAGGGCCTGCGTTTTCAGGGCGGCGGATTTCTGCTCGCCTGCTAGGCGCTCTATTTCAAGCCGGCTGGCGGCAATAGCTCCCACAGCATTTTCACTGGTGCCCTCGCGGTAGCGATGCAAAAATTGCGAGAGAAATTCTTTGATGCCGCTGGCGATTTTTGCAAACACACTCGGGTCGCCGGTGGTTTCCGCTTCTTGCAAGCGCTCATTAATAGTGGCAATAGCAGATTCTACTTCTGCAAGCGGTACCGTTTGGCCGGCGCGGGTTTTGGCCATAGCTTCCTCACGGCGAATAGCTCGTTCCTCGGAAGCGATTTCCCCTTCAATCCGGCCTACATGGCGCGAAAGCTCCTCGCGCTCGGCCCGCACCGTTGCCAGTTTTTTCTCAACATCTAAAAGGGCGGCAGTGGTAGCATCTTGCTTGCCATCGCGCCCTGCGGCTTTTTCCAATACCGCTTTTGCGGCGTTTAATTCCTGCTCCAAGGCGTGTTTATTTTTGAGAAGCGGCCCTTCTTCTTCCTGAATGCGCACGTTTTGCACCCGCACATAAATGCTTTCGCGCTTAAAATACTCTTTAGCCCGCTCTAGCAAATCCTGGCGCACTTTTTCTGTTTTCTCCACCTTTTCCATCTGCTTTTCCAGGAAGCGCAAGTGCGGGGCAATTTCCTTGCGCAAACTCTCCACTTGACCAATGTTTTCAGCGGTTTTCTCAAGCTTACGCTCGCTTTCCTCACGCTTATAATGATAAATTTTCAAGCCGAGCGCATCTTCTATCATTTCGCGACGCTCCTTCAAATTCGCATTTAAAATACGGTCGGCTTCGCCCTGGGAAATTATGTGGTGCCCAGAAGCGCCAATGTGCGCGCCGGAAAGCAATTCAACGATGTCTTTAAGGCGCGCCGGCGAGCCATTAATAAAATACTCATTGGCCGAATCGCGGTGCACCACGCGTTCAAGCGTTACGTCGTCAAAATCCAGCCCCAAAGCGCGGTCGGTATTGTCAAAAACCAGCTTCACACTGGCCCGATTTTGCCGGCCAGCGCTCGCCCCGCCATTGAAAATTAAATCCTCGCCGCGCTTGCCGCGAAGCGATTTCATAGACTGCTCACCGAGCACAAAACGAAAGGCTTCCGCCACATTGCTTTTGCCGGAGCCGTTGGGGCCGACAATGCCCGTAATAGCCGTGCCAAATTCTAACGCCGTTTTCTTGGCGAATGATTTAAACCCGCTGATTTCCAGAGATTTGAGACGCATGGAATATGCCCCGAATTATATAAGAAAAAAGCTCTTTCGGCTAATTATGACACATCCGCTCGTTCTCTGATGAGTTTTTAGAAACGCCTTTTCGGGCACCTACATAAAAGCACTCAAGAAATGAGAGTTTTCATTTTTTCTTCATCTTTTTGATTTTGGAGATGACTAAGTGAAGCCACCGCCTACCACATTGCATCACAAAAAAACATATGCATATTTTCGCATATGTTTTGCATGGTAAAAAAGCACTTTAGTTAGGGCTTCTACGGGAAGAAAATTAATTTTTTGCCAGATTTGACAGGTTTTTAGAGCATTTTCTGTACCCCGCCTAAAAGGACTTTCTGTCGGAACATGATTTTAAAAAATAGTGCCTGCCCCTAACCGCACCCCTTAGAGCCAGCCGCGGCTTTCAAGCGCCTTGCGAGCCGCTTCCTGCTCGGCATCCTGCTTGCTTGGCCCTTCACCTGAAGCCACGAGCTCTTTGGCTAAATACACACCAACGGTAAAAATACGGTCATGGTCGGGGCCGGTTTCTTTAGTGGTTTTATAGACAGGTGTGGTGCTCGCGTGTTCTTGGGCAGCTTCCTGAAAACGGCTCTTGGCGTCAAGCCAGAGCTTGCCAGCCACCACATCAGGAATAAGTGAAAAGATTTTGGCGGCAATAAAGCCAGCGGCAACAGCATAGCCACCATCCAAATAAATCGCTCCCACAATCGCCTCAAAAGCATTCGCCAGAATAATACTGCGAGCCCGGCCAGTGTCGCGCCGCTCGCCATGCGAAAGCAGTAAATAGTCATTCATGCCAATATCCAAAGCCACCTTACTGAGCGTTTGTGCGTTCACCAAGGCCGAGCGGTAAGCAGTGAGCTCGCCTTCTGGCTTGTCGCCATACTGGCCAAAAAGGTGGTCGGTAACCACCAACTGTAGAACAGCGTCACCCAGAAATTCCAAGCGCTCGTTGTCGGCCAAATCGGACCCCTTGTTTTCATTCAAAAACGAGCGGTGGGTAAAAGCTTGGCGCAAAAGGTTTTTATCCTTAAACTCCACGCCGATTCCTTTTTCAAATAGGGAGAGATCTTTCGGCATATGTAGATACGTTGTACGCTATTTTTGGGCTAAAATCAAATTAATCGCCTTGGTAACTATCGGCAAAATATCGTTATAAAAATTCAACTCCAGAATATCTTTCATCTTAAACCACTTCGCGTCATCCAAGCCACCCTTTTCTTCAAGCTTTAGTTCCGCAAATGGCGACTCAACCAGGAAATAGGTAACGTGCTTTTTCTTCTTGCCACTCTCCGGGCTGTAGGCAACGTAGGTATTTTCGTCCAATTTCTCTTTAATGGTGAGTTTTTTGAGGCCGAGCTCTTCTGTGACACCTCGCAAGGTGCCCTGCTCCACTTTTTCTTCGGCTTCAATGCCGCCTTTTGTTAACGTCCAGTGACCAAAGACATCGTGCACCAAAGCCAAGTACACCTCATCACCCTCACGAGCGTAAACCACAGCGCCACCCAAGTGTTGAATGGGAATTTCTTTTTTGGGTGCTCCCGGCACACCCTTTCCGACTTTCTTAGAGATTTCATCCTTGCCTGGCTCGCCGATTTCTTTATACACCGCACCCAAAACGCCGTTTATAAACCGACCGGAAGTGTCGCCTCCATAGCCTTTTGCCAGCTCTATGGCCTCATTAATGGCCACTTTGGCTGGCACCTCTGCCCTATCGGAAAAAAGCAATTCGTAAAGACCGATACGCAGAATATTGCGGTCCATAACCGAGATTTTATCCAGCGGCCAATCCGGAGCGGCCTTGGCAATAATAGTATCAAGCTCACTTTGCTTAGCCAAAACACCCCGAGCCAAGTTTTCAGCAAAATGCTCATCGGTTTGACCTTCGCCAAATTCTTTCTGATTGCGGGCAATTATAGGAGCAATATCGGCCCGGCCTTCATTCTTTCCTGGCTTTTTTCCATCGGGGTTGAAATCCCACTCGTAGAGAGATTGTAGAACTAACGAACGTGAAAGGTGCCGGTTGGCCATTGCAGAACTTTGCTTCTAGTATAGCATACCAGCCCATCAAAAAGCCCCTTGCGGGGACTTTTGGGGATTATTGATTTGTCTTATTTACTTGTCTTGGAAGCGGCTTTCTTCTGGCGTTCTGCTTTCTTAACGATGGCAGACTGGATATCCACTACAGTTTTGTCGCCATAGAAGCCACAGTGCGGGCACATAACGTGCGAGGGCTTAGCGGCACCGCATTTAGAGCAGAAGCCGATATTTTGATTTTTGAGGGCGTCGTGAGAACGGCGCTGGCCGGTCTGGGACCGGGTATGTCGCATATGATTTACCATAGGCTAAATATAGTACCCCAAAAGCCCTTTTTAGGCAATATCCAGCCAAAAGAAAAGCCCCGGGGAGGGGCTTTTACAAAAGGGACTGGGAAACAGGAAGGTTACACTGACTGGGTTATGGGCGCTTGCTCGGGAGCCATCACGTAGGTGTACTTCCGTACAATACGCGTGATGTCCTCCAGCGACACCCGGGTGGGAGTCACGGCAGGCGTCGTCTCGGTGCCATTGAACACATTCTCCGCAATCTTGTGGTAGAAAATGTTCGGCACTTCGGCGATACTGTCCTCACTTGCAAGGTAGTCGTCCTGGTCGAGTTTTTGGACTCCGGCTGGAGACATACCCATAGCGAGCAGCTCCCGCCGGCGCCATTCAGCAGCAACGAAACGCATACTGAATTTGTGCCGGCTGGTGTTGGAGAAAATCTGCACGTGGGGCCGATCACCAACAAGTTCAGCCTGGACAAGAATCGCCACACTGAGTGAGCGTGCGGCCGCCGACAACTTGAAGTTGTCAGACCTGGCCGTGATGATTTCCAAGCGACCAATGGCGCTCGGCATCTCACATCGTGTAGACGGACTCTTACGCAACTCGCTGATAACGCGTTGACCGGCGAGAAACGCCCGTTGTTCTGCCTTCAGGTCGTTAATGAACGACATCGCCAACGCCATGACAATCTCCGGAGAATCCGGATAGAGCCGATAGCGAAGCTTGAGCAGATTAGCGAGGTGCAACTGGTGTACGCCGCCAAGGTCGGCCTCCGTGGCCAACTCAATGAGCCGCTTGTACACCGGGTGCTTCCTCAGGTTGAGGGCGTCCGCGACCAGTGAGCATGCAGACTGCCCTTCTTTGCGAGCAACGCCAGTGCGGCCATGCTCATCAAACGGGCTACCGCCGATACCAACCAAAAGAATGCGTTGGTCCAGAAGCTCCTGCCAGGTTTTTCCGACAGGCAAAGCACCGTTGCGGATAAAGACAACCCGCGCGTTCGCGATGCCAGGAAAAATGTCCTGACCTTCGCTCCTGAGCATGTCAATAGCGACAAGCTCGTCCAGATGCGGACGGTGATGCGTCCAAATGAGATTGATCGGCGTTGTGTTGGGTGTGGGCATAAAGCCCTCCTTCCATGGAAAAGAACCGAAATTTTGAGAGGAAACACTCCTCCCAAATACTCCTAAATGATAGCATTTATAAAGCTGTTTGTCAATGACAAAAGGAGCGCCTATGTAAGGGCGACAAACCGTGCTTTTTAAGGGCTTTTTGGTGCAAAAGCGTGCCATAGCCTTTATGAATTTCTAGGCCATATTCCGGAAACTCCTTAGCGAGGCGGGTCATTTTGCGGTCGCGAGTAACTTTGGCGATAACAGAGGCGAGAGAGATAATCGGCACGGTGGCATCACCACGAATAATGGTTTTTTGATTTTGAAAATGTGCGGGCGCTTTCAAACTGCCATCAAGCAATACCTGGCAACGCGCGGCAGTAAGATCAAGTTTAATAAGACAACGCTTAAGAGCGCGGGCTACTGCTTTTGAAATGCCAATGCGGTCAATAATAACCGCACTGACATGCGACACTGCATACACGACACTCCCCTGCCCTCGCTTTGCTTTCACTTTTTCAAAAAAGAATTCGCGCGCTTGTGGGCTGAGTTTTTTGGAATCTTTTATACCTTTAAACTCACCAGCAAAAAACTTTTTCAGCTGGCCGGCAGGAATCGCGCACGCACAGAGCGTCACCGGCCCGGCCAATGGCCCGCGCCCCACCTCATCTATGCCGATAATCATCTTGCTGTACATAAAATTAGTATACCCCTTTATGTTTGCATTTTCCCGTTATGAAGCGTAGCATTTATCACAGGATTGATTCGGTAATCAGGTCATGTCACAACGAAAGGAGCTCGTATGATCCCTGGATACCACGTACACCTCTTCAGTGACCACGCCATCGCGGACCCACTGGAATCCCTTCAGACACTGGAAGTGACTGGCGCCGCTGTTGTAAAAAAGGGCAAGAATGAGGTTGAGCTTTCCCCAGCGGCAATTTCTGCCATGGAAAACCTCGCCGCTCAGTGTTCCACCCTGAAGGAAACGCCGCGCACGCCCGAAGGCTTGCATCAAATGGTATCGCAAGCGGAAGATTTTCTTTGGGGGGAGGAACTCGCGGCCGTAACTGCCTGAGCATCCCAAACCCAATCGCAAAGAGCCCTGGCCAATCACCAGGGCTTCTTTATTTTCATTTGAGAAAAATTTTATCTCGATTTTATCTCGGCAAAATTCTGTTATAATCGCTCTATGACTTCACGTTTCGTCCATCTGCATGTGCATTCGCACTATTCCCTGCTTTCGGCCTTGCCAAAAATTGACGAGCTCGTGGAAGCGGCTAAAAAGCACGGAATGACTGCTTTGGCGCTGACCGATAACGGCAATCTCTATGGCGCTATTGAATTTTATAAAGAATGCAAGAGCGCCGGCATAAAAGCCATCATCGGCGTTGATGCCTACCTTGCCGCCCGCACCCGTGCCGATAAACAAACGGGTGTAGATAACAAGCGCAACCGCCTGGTGCTCTTAGCCATGAGCAATGTGGGCTATAAAAATCTCATTAAGCTGGTTACCGATTCGTATTTGGAGGGTTTTTACTACAAGCCGCGCATTGACCGCGAGCTTTTGGAAAAATATTCCGAGGGACTGATTTGCATTTCACCGTCGTTTTCGGGCGACATTGTGGCGGCGCTCAAAATGGGCGACCAAGCGAAGGCACAGGAGTTGGCGGACTATTACAAAAAGCTTTTTGGCCCCGACCGCTTCTATATAGAGCTCACCCACCACCCCGAAATCCCTAATCACGAAGAGGCGATGAAAAAATTGGTGGCATTTGCCAAAAGTGCCGAGGTGCCGCTCGTGGCCGCGCACGACACCTATTACTTGTCGCCAAGCGACCATTTGGCCCGCGAGACGCTTATGTCTATCCAGCACGATGGCGATGCTCTGGAGCGCGGTGGTTTTGAAGATGTGGAGGAGGATTTTTCTTTTATTTCTCCCGAACAGGCAGAAAAGTTTTTCAAACACCACCCCGAAGCAATTCTCAACACGGCTAAAATAGCCGACATGTGCAACGTAGAAATTACCCTGGGCAAATGGTTCTTTCCGAAATTTGACTTGCCGCCAGGCGTAGCTTCCGCGGACGACGCTTTGCGCCAACTTGTGGAAACCGGTTTTCACAAGCGAAAATTTGACGAAAAATATACCGACGCGGCCGAACTCAAAAAAGTCCGTGACCGCATGGAGTACGAGCTGGAGATTATTAAGACCAAAGGCTATTCGCCATACTTCCTCGTAGTTGCCGACCTTCTCAATCACGCCCACCAGGAAGGCATTTTTACCACTATTAGAGGTTCGGTTGCCGGTTCGCTTGTGACCTACCTGGCCGGCATCACGAATGTGGACCCGTTGGAATATAAGTTGCCATTTGAACGCTTCTTGAACCCCGAACGCCCGAGCGCGCCCGATATTGACATGGACTACGCCGATAATCGTCGCGACGAGATGATTGAGTATGCCAAGAAAAAATACGGCTACGACAAGGTCGCTCAAATCGGTACGTTCGGCACCATGATGGCCCGCGGCTCCGTGCGCGACATCGCCCGCGCCCTTGGCTACCCCTACACCGTGGGCGACCGTCTGGCCAAGCTCATTCCCATGGGCTCGCAGGGTTTTCCCATGACGCTGGAAAAGGCTATGGAATTGGAACCGGAGCTTAAAAAAAGCTATGACAAAGAAACGGAAGTGCGTGAAATCATGGATATTGCCCTTAAAATTGAAGGCCGGGCCCGTCACATTTCCGTGCATGCCGCCGGTGTGGTTATGGCCCCAACCGCCCTCACCGATTTCGTACCACTTCAAATTGACCCAAAGAGTGCCGGCGATGGTACGGGCGGAAAAATCATCACGCAATATGATATGTGGTCGGTTGAGGATGCTGGCTTGCTCAAATTCGACTTCCTTGGCATTCGCAACCTGGCCATTCTTTCCGACGCCGTTCACTTGGCTAAAAAAGTTGAGAATGCCGACGTGGATATTGAACACATTCCCCTGGACGACAAAAAAACTTTTGAAATGCTCGCCCGCGGCGAAACCATTGGCCTCTTCCAGCTCAACGGCTCCGGCATGACCCGCTTTTTGAAAGAACTGAAACCGAGCACCATTCACGACATCAACGCCATGGTTGCCCTCTATCGCCCGGGCCCAATGGAAGTTATTCCGCAATACATTGAGCGTAAGCATAATCCGGCCCTGGTGCGTTATTTAGACCCGCGTATGAAGGAGTATTTGGATTTTTCCTACGGCTTGCTTGTATACCAAGACGATGTGCTTTTGACCGCCATTAAGCTCGCCGGCTACTCCTGGCTTGAAGCCGACAAATTCCGCAAGGCCATGGGTAAGAAAATTCCGGAAGTTATGCAGGCCGAAAAAGACAAGCTTATGAAGGGCCTACTTTCGCACGGTATGAAGCAGGAAAAAGCCGAAACTATTTGGAAGCTGATTGAACCATTTGCCGCCTACGGTTTTAACAAAGCTCATGCCGCCAGCTACGGCCGCGTCGCCTACCAAACCGCCTACATGAAGGCCAACTTCCCCGCCGTGTATATGTGCGCTGTTTTAACTGCTGAAAGCGGCAACATTGAAACTATTGCCGAAACTATTGCCGAGTGCAAGCATATGAAAATCCCCGTTCTGCCGCCAGACATTAACGAGAGTTTTGGCGGCTTCACCGTTATTAAAGGGTCAAAGGGGTCAGGCTCCGCGGCGGTGCCTGACCCCGCAAATAGTGATGCAATCCGCTTCGGCCTCTATACCGTCAAGAATGTTGGCGAAGGCATTGCCGATATTATTATTGCCGAACGCAAAGCCGGCGGCCACTTTAAATCGCTCACCGATTTTCTTAACCGCATCAAGGATCGCAACCTCAATAAAAAATCACTGGAATCACTCATTAAGGCCGGTGCCTTTGACCAACTCTCTCTTTCCGGCAATGATGAAAAATGCGAACGTGGCCAGCTCATTGGTAACATAGACGACTTGCTTGCCTACAATAAAGAGGCAGCCAAAACAGCCAGCGCCGAGGATTCGCTTTTCGCCCTCATGAGCGACTCCTCAAGCGTACCCACCCTGCGCCTTAAGCAAATGGCGGTTGCCAACCCTACTGAAAAGCTTGCCTGGGAAAAAGAGTTGCTCGGCCTCTACATTTCCGGCCACCCGCTTGATAAGCACCGCGAGAAACTTGAAGCGAAGGAAAAAGACGGCAGCGGTGCGCCCATAAGCCGGCTCCGCGAAATGCCCGAGGGCGCAACCATTGTTGTGTATGGCATCCTTGAAGAGGTCAAACAGTTCGCCACCAAAAATAATGAGAAAATGCTTTTTATAAAAGTGGGTGATTATACCGGCAACATAGAAGGTGTTGTGTTCCCCAAAACCCTTAAGCTCTACCCCGAGCTTTTTATGCCCGACACCTGCGTGGCCTTGAAAGGCCGCCTCTCCAAGCGCAACGACGCACCCTCTATAATTGTGGAAAAAGCTAAAGCGCTGTAAGTTTTAGGCACACTTTGTTTCCAGTTTCAAAATCCGCTTTTCGTGTTTTACGATTGAAGTGGTAAGGGTATCTATTTTGACAAACTTTTCTTGTAACACCTCCTGCATTTGAGCCGAAATTGTTTCAATCACATCAAGACGGTTATCCACATCATTAAACCGCTGTTCGGTTATAGCCACAAAATCGCTAATCTGCTTACTCATAGCATCCTGCTTTGCCGCGAGACCATCTAGCCTCTTATTCGTAACATCTTGCTTGGTTGCGAGACCATCTATTTTATTCATGACATCTTGCTTGGTTGCAAGACCCCCTATCTTACTGTCTATTATACTTATAACATCTTGCTTCGTAGGAAGACCGTCTATTTTGTTTACAACATCCTGTAGTGTAGGCATAGTTTTTAGTAATTACTTGGTAATGGCGCAATTATAAACACTCGTAGTTAAAATTCTCATCAATGATTCATAAAGTTTTGTTAAAAACGAGCACTACAACACACGTTTTGGCAAAAGCGAAGGAGTTGGGAACTGTTGTGCCTCTATTTTACCATGAAATTTTTATGCGCAAGTGTCACTTTTAAATGGAAAACAAAACTGGTATGATGTAAACCAATTACAACCATATGAAAAATTCTGACAACTCTCAAAACCTTGAGCACGCTCGCCACTCCCTCGCCCACCTTTTGGCGGCGGCAGTTCTGCGCCTTTGGCCAGAAACAAAAAACACCATTGGCCCTGCTGTTGATAATGGTTTTTACTACGATTTTGAATTCAAAGAGCCAATCACTGAAAAAGATCTGCCTAAAATTGAGAAAAAGATGCGCGAGACGCTCAAAGACTGGAAGTCTTTTGACGCCAAAGAAGTTACCGAAAAGGAAGCTCGCGAACATTTTAAGGGCAACCCCTACAAACTTGAGCTCATAGATGAAATTGTCAGCAAGGGCGAGAAAATCACCCTTTATACCTCTGGCCGTTTTACCGACTTGTGCCGCGGTGGCCACGTAGAGGATGCACAAAGTATTAATCCGGAATCTTTCAAACTAGAGCGCATTGCCGGTGCCTATTGGCGCGGTGACGAAAAGAATAAAATGCTCACCCGCATTTACGGCCTCGCTTTCGCCACTAAAAAAGAGTTGGACGAATACCTCGCCACCCAAGAAGAAGCTAAAAAACGCGACCATAAAAAAATCGGCAAAGAAATGGGGCTTTTTGTTTTTTCCGACCTCGTCGGAAGTGGTCTGCCCCTCTGGACACCCAAAGGTACGTTCATCCGTGAGCTTTTGAACGACTACGTCTGGGAACTGCGCAAAGCTAAGGGCTACCAAAAAGTGACCATCCCCCACATTACAAAAAAAGAACTTTACGAAACCTCCGGCCACTGGGCAAAATTCAAAGACGAACTCTTTAAAATCAACACCCGCGAAGGCCATGTTTTTGCCATGAAGCCCATGAATTGCCCGCACCACACGCAAATTTTTGCTTCCGAGCAACACAGCTACCGCGACATGCCCCAGCGCTATGCTGAAACCACCATGGTTTACCGCGACGAGCAAAGCGGCGAGCTTTCCGGCCTTTCGCGTGTCCGCTCCATCACTCAAGACGACGCCCACGTTTTCTGCCGCGCCTCCCAAATAGAACAGGAAATGTTCGCCATTTGGGACATTATTGATACGTTCTACACCACCTTCGGCTTCAAGAATCTGCAAATCCGCATGTCCCGCCACGACCCGGACCATTTTGAGAAATACATCGGCACCAAAGAAACCTGGCAACGCGCCGAGGATCAAATTAAAGCAATCATTGAAAAGCGCGGCGTCAAAAACTATATAGACGGCAAGGGCGAAGCGGCCATGTATGGCCCGAAAATTGACTTCATTGCCCACGACTCGCTCGGCCGCGTCCTGCAAGTAGCTACCATTCAGCTCGATTTCAACATGCCCGAGCGTTTCGGCCTCTACTGCATCAATGAGAAAAGCGAGAAAGAGCCCATCGTCATGATTCACTGCGCCATCATGGGTTCTATTGAGCGCTTCATGGCTACGCTTATTGAGCACCTTGCCGGCAACTTCCCACTCTGGCTTTCACCCGTACAGGTTTCAGTTATTCCCGTTCGTGATGAGCATACAGCAACAGCAAAAGAAGTAACCGAAGCGCTTGTGACCGCCGGCATCCGCGCGAAGTGTGATGAAAGTGACGCCAACATGGGCAAAAAAGTCCGCGCTGCTAAGGAACAAAAAATCCCCTACTTTATTATTATTGGTGATAAAGATATAGAAGCCAAAAAAGTAACACTGGAAAGTCGCGACAAAGGCCCATTGGGCCAATTTGCGTTGGATGAAGTTCTTGGAAAACTACAAGCTGAAATCAAAAACAAAGCATAGCAAAATCCACCCCTTGTGAGGGCGGATTTTGTTTTATAATAATTTAGTTTTACTGATTGGCCTGATTACGAAGCTTGGCGACGTAGTTGGTCAAGAAGTTGCTGGAAGTTTCTGCAGTGGGAGCGGCTGTCGTAGTGATACCGGCGGCGGCCAAACGGGCAGTCGTGGAAGTGGCAGAGGCGCGGCGCTTCATAATGACGTAAGCAACCAAGGCGCTCCAAGCGGCCATAATGGCAAGAAAGAGAACAACCTTCGTAGTACTACCGGCACCGGTATACGGAACCTGATTCAAGTAGACACGCTGTGTAGAACCACCATACGGAGTGACGATAGGCGCACCAACATAGCTGGCACAGCTAGCAGTCACATTCTGACCATTTTCGTAAACCGTGACAGTGGCCACTTTCTGGCCCGGAGTCACATAGGTCTTGGAAATGATCGTACTGCCATTGTTACCCAAACCATCAGTACCGGTCCAGGTGAGGGAGTAACCGCCGTTATAGGAACCGTTGTACGAATCATTGTAGTAGCTACCGTTATTGTACGGGTTATAGGTGTTATAACCGTAGGAATTGTAACCATTGTAGGAATCATTACCACCAGAGATGATGGCCGTCCACGTAATCGTGCTACCAACAGTAGCGTGAACGGGATTAGCCTGACATGTTACGCTAAGCGGAGCATACGTTTGGATAACTGGAGCTTGGTAGACAATCGGGGCCTGATACACAATCGGAGCTTGGTAAACAACCGGAGGATTGTAGACCGGAGGGTTATACACTGGTGGATTGTATACAGGTGGGTTATAGACAGGAGGATTGTAAACGGGCGGGTTATATACCGGAGGATTGTAGACCGGCGGAGTAACTACCGGCGGGGGCACTGGAGTAGGCGCAGGCGTTGGAGCCGGTGTTGGATGAGTACAGCTACAATTAGAAGTGTGATCGTAATCGTACGTATAATGGTTTCCGTAACCATAGCAACCTGAGCTACAGGCTGAGGCGTTAGAAACAGACACGCTGAAAGCGCCAACAACGATGGCACAAATAATGGCTGTAAATATGAGTTTTTTGGTCATAATGTTTGTTCATTTAACCTGAACCTAACCATTATAACATATATAAGTACGCTGTCAAGCGCTTCTTTACAGAGCGCTTTGCCCCGCCGGAGCCGCATGCACTACATAGCGCTGTTCCTTGGCGCCGAAAACATTGCAGGTGGCAATAACTAGCTCGTTATCGGTAGCGGAAACGTTCACATATGCCGTGTCGCTGTCTACCAATTCAAGTGAAGTGACGGTGTAAAAGTAGCGGGCGCTGGCGGAATCAACTTCTATTTGCGCGCCATTTTTTATAGTACGCAAGCCGTTAAAAGTTTTATAGGCCGGATTAAAAGCGGCCAAGCCGGTGTTATGGCCGAAAATGAAAACGGTTCCCTGCCCTAGCTGGCCGGAAGTTGGGTAACGCACCGCGCCTTTCAAAAGCAAGTCATCGAGCGCGACCACGTCGGTGGTTTGCGGGTTGAGCACCACGCTATTAACGCTAATAGAAGGAATAATGATGCGTTCTGGGAAATTTGCGCCGGCGAAAAAGCCATTTACAACAACCGGCTGACTGGACTGAGTGACCGGCTTGCCGTTAGTGCTGGTAGCTGTTATCGAGATAGTCGGCGGCTGATAGGTTGGCGTTTCCGTAAAAAATTGAAATTCGGCTGGAACCGCACCAACCAGGTAAAACACAATGAAAGTAACAATGAATACTGCGGCGGCAATGCCGAGGAATTTAAATATCAAGAGTGGCTTTTTTGGCATTGGACTGGATGAACGATTTGCGGGAAGGCACATCGGTACCCATCAGGATATCAAAAATTTTGTCGGCGTCCTGAACGTCGTCAACGGTGACTTTTTTAAGAATGCGCTTAGTGATGTCCATGGTGGTTTCCTGGAGCTCTTCGGCATTCATTTCGCCCAAACCCTTGTAGCGCTGGATGGAAATTTTGGCGACTTTCTTGGTGGCTTCGCCCTCTTTTTCGTCGCCAGCGACTTCTTCCGTGGCGGAAGCTTCGCCCGGGTTTGCACTGTCTACTTCCTCAATTTCGGCAACGTCGGCTTTACCGATTATTTTATTTCGCTCTTCATCGGAATAGGCGTAGAAAATTTCCTTGCCTTTTTTGATTTTGAAAAGCGGTGGCTGGGCGATGTAAATGAAGCCACCATCAACGAGCGGGCGGAAATGACGATAGAAAAGGGTCAGCAAAAGTGTGCGAATGTGGGCGCCGTCAACGTCGGCATCGGTAGCAATAATGATTTTGTGGTAACGGAGCTTGGTGACGTCAAAAGTGTCGCCAATAGCCGTGCCGAGGGCGATGACCAGGTTTTTGATTTCCTGCGATTCCAGCATCTTATCCAAGCGAGCACGCTCCACGTTGAGGATTTTACCGCGAAGTGGCAGGACGGCTTGGGTGCGCCTATCGCGGCCCTGCTTGGCGGTGCCACCGGCTGAATCGCCTTCTACAATAAAGAGCTCGCTTTCTGATGCATCTTTACTTTGGCAGTCGGCAAGCTTGCCCGGCAAAGCAAAACCCTCTAAAGCGCCCTTGCGCAGAACGGAATCCTTGGCGGCCTTGGCGGCTTTGCGGGCCTTCAGAGCCAGCACTACCTTGCCGATAATAGCCCGGGCGTCATCGGGGTTTTCTTCCAAAAAGGCTGAGAAGGCTTCGCCGAAAACACTTTCCACGATACCGCGTGCTTCCACGGTGCCGAGCTTGGCCTTTGTTTGGCCTTCAAACTGAATTTCGCGGATTTTAACGGAAATGACGGCGGTCAACCCTTCCAAAACATCTTCACCGGTGAAGCTGTCTTCGGATTCCTTAATGAGATTGTTTTTGCGGCCATAGGCATTGAGGGTGCGAGTGAGGGCAGTTTTAAAACCAGTGACGTGTGTGCCACCTTCGCTGTTGTAGATATTGTTCGCAAATGGCAAAACGCGACTGGCGATGTCGTCTACATATTGCAAGGCGATTTCAGCCGACTCATACTCATTGGTCTTTTTCTCAACATAAAAAATGTTTTTGTGGACCGGCTTCAAAACCTGATTTTGGAATTTTACCAGTGAACGCAAACCACCTTCAAAATAGAAGGTGTGTGACGGCGCATCCAAGCCAGGCTGGCCAAAAAGTTCCCGAGCGTAAAAAACCTCTTCAAGCTTGGCAAGCGTTTTTGTATCAGTAACGGCGCGTGCGTCAATAACGCTAATACGTAAACCCTTCACCAAGTAGGCCTGCTGGCGCATATGATTGACGATGCGCTGGAAATCAAATTTTTGATCGCCGAAAATTTGGGAATCAGGAGCAAAAGAAACAATGGTGCCGTTATTTTTTGTAGAACCAACATTTTTTACCTTAAAGGCCGCTTTGCCGCGCTTATATTCCTGAATGTAAATACCATTCTTCACCGTGCCATCGCTTTTATGAACGATAACCTGACACCAATCGGAAAGAGCGTTCACGACGGAAGCGCCCACGCCGTGCAAACCGCCGGAAACTTTGTAGCCCTCGCCGCCGAATTTTCCACCGGCATGCAAAGTGGTCATAATAGTTTCCAAAGCGGACACTTTGGTTTGCTTATGCATGTCCACTGGAATACCACGGCCGTTGTCTACCACGCGCACGCGCTCCAGGCCGCCAGCGGCCGCCGGCAACAGCACAATTTCAATATCATTAGCAAAGCCACCCATCGCTTCATCGCGCGAGTTGTCAAAAATTTCCGTAACGAGGTGATGGAAGCCGTCCGGCCCAGTGGTGCCAATATACATGCCCGGGCGCTTGCGCACGGGCTCTAACCCCTCCAAAACCTGGATGTCTTCGGCGCTGTAATGCGAAGCTGGTTTTTTTGTTGTTTTATCCTTAGTTTCAGCCATTTGTTGTGCGTTTAGTATAGCATAAAAGCCCCTGGAAAGAAAGTGAAAAATGAGGTAAAAACTTAGGCGGAAATACGCTTCAAAATAGCGTCGGTTTGGCTCTGCAATTCTTGCAAAGTGCCGCCATTTTCCAAGCGAACGTCAGCCGCGACCATGCAGGCGGAAATATTCATGTCCCACGGCTCTGAAGCGGCCATTTCGCGCTCTTCATCGGCTTTGAATTTTTCAAAACTAACGTGGTCGGTGCTTGAGCCACGCCCAACAATTCTTTCGTACCGAGTTTTTATAGGTGCGTCAACAGCCAACAAAATACATTCCGGCGCCTCCGCGCGCAAAAGCGCCACTTCGCCCGCGGCTCGGATAGATTCAATAATCGCATCACCACCGGCCACCCGCGCCTCTCGGAGAAGTTCGCCAATAATGTAGCCGGCACCGTGTTGTTTACGCAAGTCATTTCCCACATCGCGCAAACTGTCACGTGTTGGTGGCAAACCGCGCCGAGTAACCTCCCGCGATAAATATTCGCGCACCGAATAGTGTCTAAAACCCTTTTCTTCCAAGTACGCAACCACCGCCCCCTTGCCGGCGCCAAGCGTGCCTGTAATAGCGATAAGCTTCATAAAAACATCATAAACCATGTGCGCCTTGTTTAAAAGCGCTAAATGTCGTAGTGTGAAAGCAGACTTTTTAAACAACCACAAAAGGAGTACTTATGTCTGGTATTCGCAGTTACACCGCAGTCGCAAACGCTCGCGAGCTGAACAGCCTTCTCCACCAGCTACAACTGAATCGGGAAAGCGAACTATTCATACGCACCGGGGAACAGAACGCCCAGGCCGCTATAAATTTTTATCGACGCGTCACCGAGGAAAAAATCGCCGTGCGCACCATCGCTCCTATAGAGCTGGATATGGCAGCTCTACCAATCTTTCTTGCCGGCCAGGATCGACTCATTGCCTACCGAGGCGAAATACGTCTTACTCCCCTTAAAGAGAAGTTGCAAGATTCAAATAAAATGACCGAAACCGATCGTTCCAGGTTGTGGGACTATCAAATTGCCGAGATGATTGCCGACGTCTCAAGGAAATCGACCGTATCAGACAGATACCGCCTCAACACCGTAGGAGCACTTCACCTCATCAAGCTCCGTCTCGTTCTCAACATGAACCAAGCAATTGACCACGGGCTAGCCACGAATTTTGCCTAGCCCCGCCGAACCCCAACGAGCACTTCCGGCCCCACCACCAAGTGGGGCTTTTTAATTGGGGTCTGGCCCCATTTTTCCATTTTTTGCAAAAAGAAAACCCGGCGTGCCAATCGCCGGGTTGCTGTTCTATTGTTCAAACTCACTCGGAAAGGATGAGAAGCTGGCCTTTCCAACGAAGGAAGGGTTGCTCACACCGGCCACACGGAGTTTCCAGATCAAGCAGAACTCCTTTGGCTTTCCTCCTTTCCACCGCTACCGAAAGCCGAGTTTTAACATCGGCGGGCAGCAGCTCTAAAAATTCCATTGCGGACACTGTGCGCTCGCCACAACGCGGGCACTTGATACTGTATTGAATCTTTTCCAGAGTTTCCTCCTAAAAAAGCCTCCAAAATCAACTAAATTCTATAATAACACGGTTATTGTTAAAAAGCAAGTTAGGCCGCCTGCTGACGAACTCGTTGCTTGAATTTAAACTCATCGGCAATTTTCATGGCTGCTAGACGCAGATCACTCTCGGGAATTTTTTGAAACCAACCGTCTTCATCCACATCGTTCAGCGTAAAAATAACATTAGCTTTTTTCTGAGCCCGGCCATATTCAAGTTTGTCGCGATTCTTGGTGATGTCCAGTGTAACCCGCATCCCCTGCCATTCAAAGAAACCATCAATGCCGTAGAGGGTATCCAAGGGCGTTCCCGCACTGGTGTAAAAAGCTAGCTCGCCCAAATCGTCAACGCCAAGCTGCTCCATGACAAAGTAGTGCAGGTTGCCAGGGGCTTCGCTTCGGACATCACGAACTGCGCTTCCTTTTTTCTCCACAAATTTAATGACGGGCGGCTCGTGTGGATCCCAGCCTTCAGGTTGATGCTCCTTAACCCAATCTATCAACGCGGCTTCTACTTTGCCGGTGCTATTGTGGTTGACCCAATCATTAAAAACTTTTTGCGCCTCGCGGTGATTATGTTTGGCCAACTCCACCCATTTCTCGCCATCCCAGCCGCACTCCAGTTCCTTAAAAAGCTGAGCTTCTAAACGCTTACCGGCAGACAAGCTAACAGGTTTTGGGGAGTCTCCGAGAGAAGCGGACGGTGAAAATTTTTCCGGATTCATGTTTTTATTTTAACATATTACCGCACCACCGCCTGCAACTCTTTCTCGGTTTTTTTCACGATCGCATCGTGGATGCGGTTTATTTCGTCATTAGTGAGCGTTCTGTCTAATGACCGATAGGTGATTCTGAAGGTATGGGAAATTTTGCCGGGACCGAATTTTTTCTCATTTTCAAACGTATCTATAAGCTTCACTTCTTCAATGAGATTTTCGGCCTCATCTCTGATAATTTCGTAATAATTATTAAGCGTGACGCTTTTGTCCACAACGAAAGAAATGTCGCGCACCACGGCCGGATATTTGCTGATTTCTTTAAACGTGCTGTTAATGTCTTTGAATTGCGAGGTGATACGCGAATCCTCCGACCATAAAATACGAATGTCAGGAATGCCCATTTTTACCATTGCCAAACGGTCGCCGAAACCGAAAGCCCAGCCATTGTAGATTTCCGGATCCAAGCCAAAATTTTTCAGCACCTGCGGATGCACCAAGCCAGCGCCGTTGACCTCCATCCACTCGCCACGGAATTTCATGTCCATTTCCACGGAAGGGTCGGTAAACGGAAATGTATCCACCAGAAATTTGTATTCTATGGCGTCGCCGAAAATGCTTTTGGCCATATCAACCTGCACCTCCTCCAGATCTTTCTGGGTGATAACTTTTTTTGACCGCTTACACACGTAGAGACCGTCAATTTGGTGAAACGCCGGGTAGTGGTGGCGGTCAATTTCGTCCTTGCGAAAAACGATACCGGTTGAAAGCGCCCCGATTTCGCCCTCGGTTTCCAGTTTTTTCAAAATGTCTTTGTCTTTCAGATAAAACGACCACATAACGGTCATTTGCGTTCTGAGTACATGGTTTTCGTCCACATAATAGGTGTCGGTTTCTTTTCTGCTTGGATGGTTGGCGGGTGTATTAAGGAGGTCAAAATCTTGCTCCACCGTCACTATCCGCGGAAAATCAACGAGGTCAAAATTTTTAAAGCGAGGCAAAGAAATTATTTGATCAAAAAGAATTTTTACGGGCGAGTTGGCTTTTTTCGTTAAGTCGGGCAAGCGTAAAAGCCGTTTTACGCGCTCGGCCTTAACATCGGTTCTTTTTTCTAGCTCGGCGACGAGAGCGTCCTCCTGCGGGTCGGCAATGACAATCTTTCTAGTCATAATGAGCCATCATAGCTCAAACCGCCTGTTTTTGCTATACTGCACAACACTTTTCATGGAAACGCTCCAGAATATAGCCCTTTACTGCTTTTTATTCGTCGGCCTTTATTTTCAGGTCTTTATTCTGGTTGTCTACACCGTTAATCGACGCAAAATCCGCGACGACAGGGCCAAAGCCGAGCGGGAGCCAGCCCTCTACCCTTCCGTCACCATTATCGTTCCTTGCTACAACGAGGCAAAAACGGTGGGTAAAACCGTTGAATCCCTAGCCGCGCTTAAATATCCTGCCGGAAAATTGCGCATTGTTGCCGTAGACGACGGCTCGCGCGACAACACCTGGAGCGTTTTACAAAACCTGCAAAGCCGCTATGCAATGCTTGAAATTCACCGCAAAGAAAACGGTGGCAAATATACCGCCCTCAATTACGCAATAGAGCACGCCAGTACCGACATTGTTGGTTGCCTGGATGCCGACTCGCTCGTTGCCTCCGATGCCTTGAAAAAAATGGTGCCATTTTTTGGCGACCTTAGCGCCCCATTAGGCACGCCAGGCGCGATGGTTGCCGCCGTCACTCCGGGTATGAAAATCTATAAACCGAAGACGCTTATCCAAGTACTCCAATACACCGAATACCTTGTTGGTATGCTCGTTAAAAAAGTCCAGGCTTGCATCGGCGCTATTTATGTTACGCCCGGGCCATTTTCGCTTTTCCGTCGCGATCTTTTCGCGAAAATCGGCTACTTCCAGCACGCCCATAACACCGAGGATATGGAATTGGCTTTTCGCATTCAGGCCAGCCATTTACACATTGAAAATGTCCATGATGCAATAGTGTATACCGCCGGCCCCGCCACCATCGCCAAGCTCTATCGCCAACGAGTGCGCTGGACCTCTGGCTTCCTCCTCAACGTCCGCGATTACCGCCACATGCTCCTGAACCCACGCTACGGCAACCTCGCCCTCTTCACCGTCCCCATTGGTGTGGCAATGATTATCGGCGTTGTCTCTTCCGTCGCTTTTATTATCTACCGCTTCATTTTGAGCCTCTGGCACTTCTCCGTGCAAATGCGCGTGGTGGGCTGGCAAGCACCGCACTTTGCCTGGAACTGGTTTTTTGTGAGCACCCAAGCTCACTTTCTGCTTATCGCCGTCGTCTACTTCTTGATGATTGGCATGATTATTGAGGCCCGCATCCTGGCCGGCGAGAAAACACTTTTTGGCCGCTCCACCGTTCTCTACTTTATTCTCTTTCCGCTTCTCTCGCCATGGTGGATTATAAAGTCGGTGTATAATGCGGCCATCTCGCACGCCCCCAGCTGGCAAAAAGAGCGCGCCGTTGTCACGGTGAAAAATTCCAACTCTCCTTCGCTATGAAAAAAATCCCCATATGGCTCTACGCCCTAACACTAGGGGCGACGCTGGCGCTTTTCTTCGGCGCCTGGCTCGTCAGTAACTATTTAAATTATAGAAAAACTATTTCTCTCCAGAACGAGGAAGATGCTGTGGCCACCCAGATTCTTTCCCTACAAGCACAATCCGAACTCACCGCCGCGCAAGTTTTGCGCAGTGGTGCCAATGCTTCCGCCACCAGCACCGCCGCCGTTATCGCCTCTAACATGAATGATCTCCAGGCCAAGCTTGCCTTCATGCAAGACCAGCTCGGGCCCGAGAATCCCGATCTTTTCCGCTTGGAACGCTACTTTTCTCTGTTGGAAATAAAGGCCTACCTTTTGGAGCGCGCACTAAACCCGGCACCAAAAACCGCGACACCGATTTCCGCCACCAGTAGCCCACTTTTTGTCCTCTACTTTTATCCCGACGCATCCTGCGACCAGTGCCTTGCTCAAGAATATATTCTCGGCGCCGTTAAACAGCAAAATCCACAAGCCTATGTGTATTCTTTTGACTACACCAATGATTTCGCCGCCGTGCAATCGCTTCTCTCCTTGCCGAAAATTCCTGTCACCACTACCCCGCCTTTTTTCATCATCAATAATAAAGTCCACGGCACTTTTTCCACCCTCGGCGATTTTCAGGCGGCAGTTGCAATGAAATAACCAATCTCGCGATTAGATATTGCATTTTACATAATCTTTTATACGGTTTTCTTTTATTTGTGTCAGAACAATAAATTTGAGTGGACTGTTTTGTTTATTTTCAGCATCTAAACCGACCCATCTTGTGCGGCATAGAGTTTGTATATTTTCTGAAAATAGTCGGGGATGTAGGGTAAATATTTTTTAAACTGTTTTTTAGGCAAAAACTGAATGGACCTAATAATACCGCGGCAATTTTTAGAGCCACAATGACACTTCACCTTCCATGTTGCCTGAGCTTCTGTAATTGAATCATCGACGACTATCTCTTCATTTGCCTCAATAATTTTTAGTGCTACCACATTATTTTTATCGACTAGACCAACATTCGGATCACACGAATGCCTCACATAAAACCAAGGATTGGTTCTGAATGGAATACACCATTCGTTTTTACTAATACCAAGCCACTTAAAACCAATGCTATCTTTTGGAGGTTTTCGGAATCTGATGCGTGGCCCTTCTACGGTAAATAATATTTCCCCTTTCTTTATTAGCCGCTTTACAAAAACAGTACGGCCTGATTTTATTTTTCCAACATATACCTTCTGCTTTAAATACTCTTTTTGTAAAAAAGAGGGCACATACTCTTGGTATTTCCTAAATAATGTTTCCGGCAAAGATTGTATACTTCGAATCTGTTTTCTGCATTCGGGCAGACCACACCGACATTTCATTTTCCAATTTTGACCCCCTTCAGTGAAAGAATAATCCAGCGTTATTTCTGTACCTTTTTTAATCGGCCTTATGGCCACGACGTCAGACTTATTTTTTAAAAAAGCATTGGGCCGGCAAGAGTGGTTGAGAAAAACCCAAGGACTACCATGGTATGCGATTTTCCACGCATTGTGTCCTACGTGCATCCAATCTGAACCAATTCTTCCGTCTGGCAGTGTTGGATAGATAATTACAGGCCCTTTCACCATGAAAACTTTTTCATTCTTTTTTAGATTTTCTGCGGCAAATACTCCCCTACCCTGAATTGGAGAATTGCTAATGAATACCTTTTTCATATCCTTTTGCACACTACACGAGTGGTGCTTCACTGCGGGCCGTATGGGACGGCATTAGAACGGAATTGTTTAAAAATAATACGCAAATTATGGGGAAAGTTTAGATATGTATGAGTCGGAAATTTGCATATTAATGGTCAATGTAAATCTATTATTTTATCCCCGTAAACATAAATGATTTCCGTCGATTCAAAATGCGTAACCTCTTCTCCTGGTTTAGGATATGTGTGGCCGTGTAAAAAATATTTTGGCTTCTTTTCTTGGACGTAGACCCTCAATGCTTCTAATCCAACATGGGCGAGATCGTCTTGGTCATTTATTCCCTTGGGTGGAGAGTGCGATACAAAGACGTCGACGTGGGGGAAGTCTTTCAATAGTTCCCTTGCTTGGTCTTGAGTGTACATTTTTGCATATGGATCATTTTTGTATTTATGAGACCCCTCAAATCCTCCAAAACTTAATCCGCCAAACCCAAAGGTCTGTAAGTGCATATTTTTAATTCCCAGATCATCAAAATAGTTACCTGAGCAATGATTCCCATACACTCCGATCTTGGGAATTGAAATATTATTAAGCTCAATTAGTTGAAGATATTCAAGATCGCCGAGTGTAATAATTAATTTTATGTTTTCCTTTTCAACCAAATCTTTCAATCCCTTTCTTGGCGGCCTATCCGATATGGCAAGTATTTTCATACACTTTAGAAACTATTGTGGCCTCTCTATATTATCTATAATACTCATTAAGCACATTGATTTTTCTGACCAGAAAATCGTATCTTGGCGGAATCACCTCATCCTCTATTTTTTGCAGGATATTTACTGAATCAAGATACTTTTTTCCTTGCACACTGAGTGCGTTCTTTACTACACCCACACCTTCGTGCAGTGACTTCAACGCATAAGCCATGGACTCCAGACTTTCGGCACTATCGGCGGGATGGGTATTGTCAGATTCCGCTCGCCCAAAAGCATCTAAACCTTGATACAGCGTACTTACTGTTTTTTGCAATTGAGCAGAGTCAATCTCTTTTTCACTACCTACCTGATCTAAACCCCCAGTTGCAATATCAATTGCAGAAAGTCCTTGATCATCAACAAGGGAATCAAAACCACTCTCAACTCGTTCGTGTAATGTGTTTGCAAATTTTTGTGTTGATTGAGAGCAGTAATATAAGCCCTCTTGTATCTTTTTGTTGTTCAATCTTTCTTGTTCAGTATCTTCTGCTTTCATTTCTTCGCTAGTCAACGATGCATCTTTTTTTTCGAGTTTATCTTCAGCTTTTTTCTTCGCATCAATCAAGTCCTTAAGCTCAACCGATCCGGGGTCGTTAGTCACAGCCCGCTCTGGCAAGTCGAGCGCCGCCCGAACACTGTGTAATGATTGCGTATGTTGCGATATTCTTGAATCAAGATCATCAATTGTTGAGCCTAATTCAAGTTTACTTTTAGACAACTGCGTTATTTTTTCCTCGGTATCCATGTCAGGACGTGTGTCCTTAGTCACCTCAGCATCTGCGTGCACGTTTTCAATCGCCTTTTCGACTGGTGTGCTTGCGAGAGCCGCATCTGACGCAAGACTAGGTTTTTCCATACCCGAATTATAGTAGATTGAGGGCATTTATTCAACCTCAGTTACTGTAAAACGAGGTCGGCTTACGACCATGCATTACCTCATAAAATCACTACATTACACACAATTAAACACTATCTTGCTGCGGGCCGTATGGGACAGTATTAGAACTATTTTAAGCCACAATTGAGCTGAAAATCCACGGATAGCACCTGGTTTATTTACTCCTTTTTATTCTCCAACAGTTTTAGGAGGGGCTTGAACTCATATATTTTATTTCTTTTTTTATCAGGAGTGGAATCTTGCAAAATCCCCGCGTCAACAAACTTTTCAACCAAATTTAATAGAGTCTGGTAAACCTTGATTCCCGATCTTTCTTGAATTTTGACAACCGTAAAAATTGGCCTGGCGAAGATAGCATCCAGTAAATTAAAGGCATATGTCGAATTAAATTCAGCGAGATGTTTTTGATACTCATCACGGAGCGTGATAATTTTACCTGCCAATTGGCATGCATCCAGAGCTTGTTCTTTTAAACCGTTCAGAAAAAAACGTAGCCATGGTATCCAAGCATCCTTATAGCTAACATCCGCAAGTAAGTCGTAATAATCCCGTCGGTGTTCTTCAAAATATTGACTAATATACATAAGTGGTCGAGCGATAATTTTCCTTTGATACAAAAACAAAGGTATCAACAGACGCCCCATCCGGCCATTACCATCTTTAAATGGGTGAATTGCCTCAAATTGATAGTGGGAAATTGCGATTTGCACGAGCACGTCCCTTTCAGATGTTGCAGTATTGAGATATTTATCAAAATTTCCATACAGCTCCGGAACCTCTTGTGGTACTGGAGGAATATACCCGGCTTCCGACATGGGAGTTCCTGGCGGTGCAATATAAACTTGCTCTCGTCTAAATTCACCTGGCGCTCTGGTTTTTCCACGCACCGATTCAAGAAGAATTCTGTGGAGTTTTTTAACATTGTTTTCCGCGAGAAATTCTCCTTGATTTATAATTTCCACCCCTTCGCGTAAAGCGTCACGATAATTAATGATTTCTTGAATATCGCGAGCTTTTTCCGTCGTTTCAGAAATCTTTTTTCCATCTTCCGCTTCTTTTTTCATAACCTCTTCAAGAGTTGCTTGTGTACCCTCAATTTGAGAGCTCAAAACAGCTTCGCGAGTAAGAAACGTCCTTTCTATAAGAGCTGGGTTGCTAACGTGTTTAAGCATTTCATCTAACCGAGCCAACGCCGCATGAGCAGAGCTTATATGTTCAACCAGCTCCTTATAATCAATTAAAGGTGGAAGTTTGGGTAAATCAAATGGTGTTTTAGCCTTATTTTCAGCCATATTTAGTGCATTAGAATTAGCGTTAATTTAATTCAAATCGATTAGAATTAGACTATCTCTAATTCAAGTGTATGCGAATTCAGAAACATGTAATTCCAATGTGACTAGTATATTTTGAATTACAATAACGCGCAAGGAATGTCCGGAAATACGATTCCGGCCGCTCTCGTGCGACATAGAAATTAATTATCAGGACTGAAAGTGGTGCTTCACTGCGGGCCCACCCCGACTCGAACGGGGAACTGCGGTTTTGGAGACCGTCGTTTTACCATTGAAACTATAGGCCCAGATGCTTTGCTACGAGCCTGATAGTAGCAAAAAACAGGCATTTTGAAAACGATATGGAATTATTGACGCCAACCAGAAATTGCCACGTTGACGCGCTCGCCGTTAAAAACAACTCCTTCCTTTTTAAGTTTCTTCTTCTTAACTACGATGCCGCCAAAAGCGAAGCCTGTTAATACCCCATTCGCAGCTACAACGCGGTGGCATGGAACGAGTTTATTGTCGGGATTATGCCTCATGAGAGCCCCCACTGCCCGTGCCGCCTTGAAATTGCCCGCCATCGTAGCAAGCTGACCATACGTGGCCACTTTTCCGGCTGGAATTTTTTGCGCGAGCGCGTAGACTTTTTCTTTGAACGATTTCATAGAAGATTTAAGAAAAATTGATGAGAATTTTAACTCCCGCATGCTAGCGTAGCACGGTGGAAAAAGATTTTCAAAAGTGGAGCGAAAAGAAGAAAATTATTGAGGCGAAAACGAATCGGCCATTTTTTCATGAACGAGAAATTTGGTTTTGCTACCTCGGCATAAATATCGGCTCAGAACAAGATGGGGACTCGAAAGAATTTGCTCGCCCTATTATTATTTTTAGAAAGTTTAGTAAAGATATATGCTGGGTACTACCCGTAACAACCTCGAATAGAGCGGTGGCGACCCATTTACAAAAATATTATTTCCCCATTGCATCCCTAGATTTAATTAGGGGCGCAGTAATCCTTTCTCAACTCCGATTAATTGACACAAAACGTTTGGCTAATCTAATAGGTATTATGAAGGAAGAAGAATTTAAAGAACTTACGAAAAGACTCAAAGCCCTATTGCCTTGAGTCTCCTCTTTGTGTGCCTCCACCTTGCGATGGAGTCGGGCCGAAGCCATTGTTTACTTTGTCGGCGGCGGCATTTCTGCCACCGCGGGGCTGTGATGATAATCCGACGGACAATCACCAGAACCAAAAGTCCTTATAATTATAGCAAACGAGGCGATGTCGTCAACTTCACAAAAAGCGCTATTTATTCCCCTTTTTCTTGGGGGTCTGTGGCGGCCGTTTGAGGTAGACGTTATCTTTAATTTTATCGGGCAAAAAACTTTCTTTGCTGTATTTTTCATAGCCTTCGCCATAGCCAATTTCTTTCATGAGCTTGGTAGGCGCATTGCGCAAGCGTAGAGGCACGGGCAAGTTGCCATACTTTTTAACGTCGCTGGTGGCGGCCTGAAGGGCGTTATAGGAGCTCCGGTCCTTAGGCGCCCCAGCGAGATAGGAAACGCCATGAGCCAGGTTGATGGCACATTCAGGCATACCAATGGTTTCTACCGCCCTGAATACGTCGTTGGCCACCACAAGGGCGGTGGGCGCGGCTAGGCCAATGTCTTCCGAGGCAAAAATAACCATTCTGCGGGCGATAAATTTTGGGTCTTCGCCGGCGTCCAGCATCCGCGCCAAATAATAGAGCGCAGCGTCGGCATTGCTGGCCCGCATACTTTTTATGAACGCACTGATGACGTTGTAGTGCTCCTCGCCTTTTTTATCAAAACGCAAGAATTTATTTTGAATAGTTTCCCTAAGTGCCTCTACGGTGATTTTGTCGCCATAAAGCTGGTGGGCATTTTCCAGCACCGTAATGGCCTGGCGGGCGTCGCCATTGGCCATGTTGGCCAGCCACGTGCGTGCCTCTTTCAAGATTTTAATTTTGACTTCTTTGGCCGCGCGCACGATAATTTTCTCTACATTTGCCTCAGAAAGCTCATTCAAAATAAAAACACGACAGCGCGAAAGGAGCGCCGGGATGACTTCAAAGCTTGGGTTCTCGGTGGTCGCGCCGATGAGCGTGAGCACGCCGCTTTCCACAAACGGCAACAGAAAATCCTGCTGAGCTTTATTAAAACGGTGAATTTCGTCTAAAAACAAGAGCTTGGGCCGCTGATCTAAAATACTCCTGTCCTCAACAATAGCGCGAATGTCATCCTTGCCCGCGGAAACAGCCGAGAGCTCAAAAAGATGCGCGTCCAAAGCATTGGCATAAATACGCGCCAGCGTGGTTTTGCCCGTCCCCGGCGGGCCCCACAGAATAAATGAGAACAAATGCTTCTCAGCCACCGCAATAGCCAGCGGCTTCCCTGCCCCCACCAAATGCTCCTGCCCCACAAAATCCCCCAAATTTTTCGGCCGTATTTTAGACGCAAGCGGTTCCATCACCCAATAATAGAACGACCGTTCACTAAAGGCAATTGCCGGGCGAAGCCTCCTTAATATTGCCAAACAAAAATTGCTGGAGTATCCTAAGCGCAGACTTTTAAAAATTGTACCTACAAAAAGGAGTAGTGTATGAGCACGCCTAAAACCGCAGTACCCATCCAGGAGGTATGGAACCGTTATCGCGCCAAAAGAACCAATGCGTTGTGCAACGAGCTTATCGTGCACTACGCGCCACTTGCTCGAACTCTCGCTCGCGTTATGTATACCCGCCTGTCTGAGCAGGCCGTTATAGATAAGGACGACTTATACTCAGTTGGGATACTCGGCCTCCGAAAAGCAATACAGGCTTTCGACCAAAACCGGGGCGTACGTTTTGAGACGTACGCAAGCCAACGCATTCGCGGCGCCATGCTTGACCAAATGAGGGCGTGTGACTGGGTATCAGTGGTGGCTCGGCGACGTAACACGCGCATTGAAACCGCACGAAACACATTTAAAATGCGCTCGGGACGCGAGCCGGACTTTGAAGAATTGCACGAAGAGTTGGGCTTGCCCGCCGCGGCGTTTAAAGCTCTATACGCCTCCGGCACACACCAGCTTCCGCTCATGAGCCACATAGTGTGCTCTTCGGAAGAATCGGAAAACCAACGAAGTTCCTACCTAACGGCAGATTACCGAGAGGCACCTCCCGACCAAAGGCTTGTCCTGGAAGATTCTTCTCGGCACATCTTCTCGGGTATTGACCTACGAAGCCGGAGAGTACTCATCCTCCGCTATTATGAACACCTGAAAGTAAAAGAAACGGCGGAAATGCTCGGCATCAGCGAATCGCTCGTACGACAAATCCACCGGAGCACCCTGCAATTACTCCGCTTGCGACCATCGCTCAAACAATTTCTGGAATGCGAATAACCGCGCGGCTGGCCCCAAGGCCAGCCGTTTTTCTTTGAAATAAGAAGTGCGAATTATTTCTTAACTTCTTTGTGAGTGGTCTTCTTGCCACACCATTTGCAGAATTTTTTCAGCTCAATTTTGCGCTCTACTTTGCGCTTGTTTTTGCTAGACCAGTAATTGATACGTTTACAGGTTTGGCAGGCGAGTTTTATGAGGCGATCTTGGGACATATATTGAAACGATTAGAGACGTAAAAATACTACACCTTGGCAAAAAAGGCAAGTGTTTAAGCCACCGAGCTTGAAGCGACTTCTGCAACGTGGTGTTCAAAAAGTGTGGCTAATTTCTTAGTAGTCACCCCCGGTTTGCCGTTGCCGATAGTAACGTTGTCTATTTTTATAACCGGCACTATCTCCTTAAAACTAGAAGTAATGAAGGCTTCGTCAGCAGTGGCCAACTCACTTACGCCGAGGTCACGCTCTTCCACTTTCATGCCGGAGTGCTTGGCCAACCGCAAAACGGCTTTGCGGGTAATACCGGAAAGAATGTCCCGGGCGGCCGTAATAATGGCCCCGTTTTTAACGATGAAAAAATTACTGGTGGAACACTCCAACACCCTGCCCTGCCACGTAAAGAGTATTTCAAGCGCGCCAGCTTTTCTACGTGCCGGCTGCATCCACACGCCCGTGATGTAATTGGACGTTTTATATTCGGGAAATTGACGCTGAAATTCGTAACTAATAAGCGTGCAACCATGATCCTTTATTTTTTTAGGCAACGGGTCAAAGGGTTCGGCTAGGATAAAGAACGTAAGCTTGTCGCCCTTGTAGTCAATACCATCAACCGTTTCGCCACCCGTAAGAAGAAATTTAATGCGAGCATCAGTAAGCTTGTTGCGCTTCAAGAGCGCGGAAATGGCCTCGGCAATTTTTTGATTCGTGGCGGGAATAGTGAGCCGCATGGCCTCGGCAGAGCGGCGAAAGCGGGCCATATGGTCGTCAAACATAAAAGGCCGGCCATTGTAAACAGCCAAGGCCTCATAAATAGCGTAGCCACGCAAAAGGCCGATATCTAAAATGCCAACCTTCGCTTCGGCTAGTGGCATGATTTTTCCGTTCAGATAGCAATGGGTCATAAAAAGAGTAATTTCTACACACTTGATTATAACCGCTTTTGCCGCTAGAATACAATGGTTTTCACGCGCAGGTGGCAGAGCGGTCAATTGCATCAGACTGTAAATCTGACGCCCTATGGGCTACGGGGGTTCAAATCCCTCCCTGCGCACAATGACAGAAGTAAAATCCACAGTGCAGTTCCGATTACTAGACACCTATCTGGCGGTCATTCATAACAGCGTTGGCACGCATACGTTTCGTAATTTATACGCGACCGTGAACGGTCTAAAAACCGATATCACAAAAAATGGCGAGCTTTCGTGCTCATTTTTTGCTTCGTGGGTTTTGGCGGCTTCGGGTTTGATAAAAAATCCGCACGCCACTGTTGAAAGCACAGTGACAGACTTACAAACGAGCGGTTGGCAAGAATTACCGCTTGAAAAAGAGCCGCCGGTCGGCGCCGTGCTGGTATGGGCGAAAAAAGATTTCGGTACGAGCGGCATTCACGCCCATATCGGCTTCTATGTCGGTAACGGGAAAGCTATCAGCAACGACGAAAAAGCCGGCTCACCGCAAGAACACGCCTGGCAACCGGTCGAGCGGAAAATAGAGAAGATTTTTTGGCACCCTAAGCTGGCAAATTAACAGGATTATTTTCTGACTTCTTCGGGAATATTGGTTTCTATAGTACTCAGAACATCTTCACGCAGGAGACTGCCCTTTTTGCCTTTTTTAACATCAAAGGTGAATTCGGCTGAACCCGTTTTGGCGGTGCCGCTACCAGTTTTCAAGCTCACTTTCACTGCCCCACCGCGCATGATTCCTTTGGAAATCATCATGGAAGCAACGGGGGTGAGAATTTTATTTTGAATGAGACGCTTCAAAGGACGTGCACCGTATTGTGGGTTGTAACCTTCGCGGGCGAGATAATCCACAACCTCCGGTGAAATTTCCAGAGTGATTTCTTTGGCAGCCAAACGTGCTTGAATAAGATTAACCTGAATTTCAACGATTTTACGGATAGCATCGCGACTCAGGATATCAAAGATGATGGTGTCATCAATGCGGTTGAGAAACTCGGGACGGAAGAATTCACGGAGCGATTCGGTGACACGCTCTTTTATTTGCTCGTAATCTACCTTTTGGCCATCTTCCTCAATGGAACCCTTCTCCGCCTTGCCGAAGCCGAATTTTTGCATTTTATCAATGTAGTTGGCACCGAGGTTGGAGGTCATAATGATGACGGTGTTGCGGAAATTGACGCGGCGACCCTTAGCATCGGTGAGCTGGCCATTATCAAGCACTTGGAGGAGCACGTTGAACACTTCAGGGTGGGCCTTTTCAATTTCATCCAAAAGAATAACGGAATAGGGGCGATGACGAACCATTTCGGTAAAGTTGCCGCCTTCTTCATAGCCAACATAGCCGGCCGGCGCACCAATAAGCTTGGAAATGGAATGTTTTTCCATAAATTCAGACATGTCTAAGCGAACGAGAGCTTTTTCGTCATCAAACATAAATTCTGCCAGTGCTTTCGTGAGCTCGGTTTTGCCGACGCCCGTGGGGCCAAGGAAAATAAATGAGCCAATAGGGCGGTTAGGGTCGCTAATGCCGGCGCGCGAACGCTTCACCGTGTCGGCGATTTTCTTAACGGCTTCATCTTGACCAACAATGCGCTTGCGAAGCTCTTCTTCCATACGACTCAACTTGTCGGCCTCGCCCTCAAGCATGCGAGCCACGGGGATACCCGTCCAACGCGAAACCACATCGGCAACATCCTGCTCCATAATTTCTTCTTTCAGAATGCGGCGCGAGCTCTGCAGCTTCTTCAAGCGTTTGAGTTTAAGGTCAAGGTCTTTTTCCAACTGGGGAATGCGGCCGTAGCGGATTTCTGCGGCTTTGCCAAGGTCGGCATGAGCTTCGGCGCTTTCAGCTTCCAAGCGTGACTGCTCCAGCTCTTTCTTGATGGTTTTAATTTCGCCAAGTGTCTCTTTTTCATTTTTCCACTTAAGCTCAATTTCGGAAGTTTGCTCTTTTAGATTGCCGATTTCCGCTTCAATGATTTTCACCCTGTCCTTGGCGGTTTTGGTGGTTTCCTTTTTAAGAGCTTCGCGCTCAATTTCCAAGCGCATAATTTTGGCATGCGTTTCCTGCAAAACCGGCGGCATATCCTCCAGAGTGATTTTCAAAAAAGAAGCGGCTTCATCAATAAGGTCAACGGCTTTATCGGGCAAGTAACGATCAGTGATGTAGCGAGAAGAAAGAGTGGCGGCGGCGACAATGGCGTCGTCGGTAATACGCACGCCGTGGTAAAGCTCATATTTTTCCTTCAAACCGCGCAAAATGGCGACTGTGTCATCAAGGGACGGCTCGTTTACGAACACCGGCTGGAAGCGACGCGTCAGAGCCGGGTCCTTTTCAATATGCTTTTGATACTCCTTGATGGTGGTGGCGCCAATCGCTCGGAGCTCACCGCGCGCCAAAGCGGGCTTCAACATGTTGGAGGCGTCCAAAGAGCCCTCGGCCGCGCCGGCGCCCACAATAGTGTGGATTTCATCAATAAAAAGAATGATTTTGCCAGCCGCGCGCTCAATTTCTTTAAGAATATTTTTGAGACGCTCTTCAAATTCGCCGCGATACTTTGTCCCCGCCACCAGCGCGCCTAGGTCAAGCGATACCAGCTCTTTGTCCTTCAAAGATTCTGGTACATCGCCCTGGGCCATGCGCAGAGCCAAGCCCTCAACGATGGCGGTTTTACCAACACCGGCCTCGCCAATGAGAATGGGATTATTTTTGGTGCGGCGCGAAAGAATTTGAATGATGCGCATGATTTCATTGTCACGGCCAATAACAGGATCAAGCTTGTTTTCGGCGGCGAGCTTGGTGAGCGAGCGAGTGTAACGAGCGAGCGCTTTCGGCTTTTTTGGCCCGTGAACGTCGGTCACTTTGTTGGCACGCAGTTCTTCCAAGACCTTTACCACCGCGTCGCGGTTGAGGCGAAAACGAGCGAGCAAGTCGCGAGCGGCGCCAGCCACGTCAAGCATGGCCACAAAAAGGTGTTCCGTGGAAATGAATTCGTCATTGAGCGATTTTGCCACCCGCTCGGAGTCGGCAAGCACCTGGGCTAAGTCCGGCGTTAGGTAAATTTGGTAGGAAGGATTAAGCGTGGAGCCGCCTTCCGGGCCTTCAATAGACTCCATTAGGGAATCGGTTAACAGAATAGTGTCTATTTCAAGCTTGTCTAAGATGGCACTAACCATGCTTTCTTCCTGCAATATTAAAGCCGCCAGTAAATGGAGCGGATTAACGTGATTTTGACCACGCTCAATAGCTAGCTCGTGAGCTTTTCTAATGGCTTCTTTTGCTTTTGTGGTGAAGTGTTGCAGTGGTGGCATATGGTGATATATTTAGGACTCTATTATAGAACGCAGAATGCGTAGTGTCAAATCTAATTCCTTACGATTTGTGCCGCGGCCGAAGCTGAAACGGATTGAAGAACTCTTTAATCCCGGACTAATCGCCTCAACCACATACGAATACGTCGCCGTAGAGAGATTGGTGCAGGCACTGCCGGCCGAAGCCGCAATTCCCTGGTTATCTAGCTGTAAAACCATGAATTCCGCGTCTTTTCCAGCCGCCCCCACACCTATATTAACATTGTTCGGCAAGCGTTTATTACGGTCGCCGTTCAAAATCACCCTATTTATGGGGAAAAGTTTTTCTAAAGACTGTATGAAATATTCCTGAAGTTTGGCCATTCGTGTCGCCTCTTTTTCACGCATTTGGTCAGCAATTTTCAAAGCTTCGGCAAGACCAATAATGGCCGGCACATTTTCCGTGCCCGCCCGCCGGCCAGCTTCTTGACCTCCGCCTAAAATCTGGGGCTCCAGAGTCACTTGCCGCTTCACCGCCAATAAACCGACACCTTTCGGACCGTATATTTTAGCCGCATCCAAAGTCATCATATCCACGCCATATTTCTGAAAATTTACATCCAGAAAATTGGGCCCCTGGCTAGCATCGGTATGAAAGTAGGGGTAGTTGAGCTGACCGAGCGTCGGTTCATCTTTTTTATTCTGGGCAATTTTATATTCTGTAATAGCCCGCGCAATTTCACGCAACGGTTGAATCGTGCCGATTTCGCTATTGGCCAATTGCACCGTTACCAAAACTGTTTCTGGCGTTACAGCCGCCGCGATTTTTTTTACATCAATGATACCGTTAGATTCCACCGGAACGTAAGAAACTTTAATTCCCCACTCCTCCAACGCTCGGCACGTTTCCAGAATCGCCGGATGCTCTATGTTTGTGGTAACAATATGCGGTGCCGTAATTCCCTTTTTGCGGGCCGCCATAACCACTCCGCCAATCGCCAAATTATCCGCCTCAGTCCCGCTCGCTGTAAAAATAATTTCTTCCGGACGCACGTTTAAAATGCGAGCAATGCCCGTACGCGCTTCTGTAACGGCTTTTTTTGCCTGAACTCCCTCCGCGTGAATACTTGAAGGATTGGCAAACCTCTCTGCTGCAAATGGCCACATCGCTTTAGCCACGCGCCCATCCACCGGCGTTGCCGCCGCGTAATCAAGATAGATTCTTTTTTTCGCAAACATTTCCCCTAACTCTACTGATTTTTCGTAAAATACACAAGAAAATTCCACCCTAGTTAGCAAGCACCGTCCCCGTAATGTTTGCCGTGTACGTACCGCTTGAAATGAACATATTATTTTGATTAACCGCATAACACACCGTAGTGGCGTTGCCCGCAGGCGTCGTAGTGCTGGAATTTTTTGCGGTTGTTGTGGCCGTAGTGTAAAAACCAAAATATTTAAGCGTGGTAGAAATAGTGCTGGTGCTGGCGCCATTGCAATAGTTGCCCGTACCCCAGTAACCAGCGCCGCCCGTTATATTACTCCCCGCCACCGAAAAACCGAAACGAGCGTCGGTGCTACCAATACCGCTCGTCCAAAACTGAGGTGTGGTTGTTGGAAAATCGGCAATTTTATTACTACCACTCTGCATGGCAGGATTAGTGCTTGCCGCCAACTGAAATGTATAGCCGAGAGTATCGTTTGTGCTTACGGTAAACGTGGAGGTAGCTACCGCAGTGTTTTGATTAATACTCAAGTTGGTACTCATAGCAAGCACATTGGAATCAACGGTCACTCCCACGCCACTCGTCACATTCAGTGTTACCACAACGGCCTACGAAGTTGCGCCCATGGCGAAAAAAGGCTCGAGAGTTATATAAAAAGTAAGAAGCGCCAACGCTGAACAAGCGCTTAAAACTAAGGATCGACGTAAAGAATGGATTATAAGGAGGATCACAAAAGTTTCGAAACTACGAAATATAATACCATAATAAATCGGAATACTGTTCAGTACAATTTCCGTAAGGGGAAAACTAAAATGACAGTAACGTCATAGAAAAAACCGTACCCATTTTCACAGGCACGGTTTAATTGAGCTACCGCGAAGAACAAACTGGCGAAAGCGAACCGACCGCCTCCCAAACCATATCAATAGCTAATAACGCCAGTTATATTCGGTTACGAAGAACACACTCCAAATACTTGACCGTGCACAACAGCACACATTATTTCAGCCAAAAAAACAAGAGCTGCTTTGGCGAAAGCCAGCTTTTGTAGTATAGTAAGGAAATCGGCAGTTCATAAAGATTTGAGAGAATCTTAAGAAAGATTTTAACTGCGGAAAAACCATGTTCGCGCACACGATTACCGTTCTTAGTCAACACCTCTTGCTTTTGGCCGCATTTGCTATCGGCTTATTTTTGATCATTATCACGCTTCGTGTTGGCTGGCTCTATCACCGTATCAACCGCGTCCTGGCGGTCGGTGATATTTTCGGCGGCAGTAATAAAACGGGCGCTCAATCAATTGAACAAGCCTTGGTGCGCGCCGCCAGTGATTTAACCGAGCTGCGAAAATTCACTAAGGATATGGAGCAGTACTTGCTCACCGTTGAGCATCGCCTGAAAAAAAGTGTTCAAGCAGTGGGCACTGTGCGCTACAACCCGTTTCAAGGCACCGGCAACGGCGGCAATAACAGTTTCAGTGCCGCGTTTATTAATGAGCACGGCGACGGCCTCGTGGTCACCTCCCTTTACGCTCGCGACCGCATCAGCGTCTTCGGCAAGCCGGTCAAAAATTTTGTTTCCGATCACGAACTTTCTGAAGAAGAGCGGTCGGCCATCAACATATGCCAACAAAAAATAAAAACACCATAAAAATTGCCAACAACGGCACCCTATCCCGCCCTCCGGTGGTGGCGGTTTTAGGGCACGTTGACCACGGCAAAAGCACCCTCTTGGATTACATTCGCCGCACCAACACCGTTGACGGCGAAGCTGGCGGCATTACCCAGAAAGTTTCGGCTTATGAAGTGGAGCGCACCGCCACTGGCGGCAATGGTGCAGAAGCTGTTCTGCGTCGTATTACTTTTTTGGATACGCCTGGTCATGAAGCTTTTTCCGCCATCCGTTCGCGCGGTGCTAATGTTGCCGACATTGCCATTTTAGTTGTTTCCGCCGAAGATGGCGTCCGCCCGCAAACTATTGAAGCTCGCGACGCTATCCGTACCGCTAAAATCCCTTTTATTGTTGCCATCAATAAGATAGACAAAGAGGGCGCCAGCGTAGAGCGCACCAAAACCAATCTCGCCGAAAATGACATTTATGTTGAAGGCTACGGTGGCGACGTCTCCTGGGTAGCTATTTCGGCCAAAACTGGCCAAGGCGTGCCCGAGCTTTTGGACATGGTGGATTTGACCGCCGACCTTGCCGCGCTCACTGGCGACGCAAATGTGCCGGCTACCGGCATTATCGTTGACGCGGCCATAGACCGCAAAAAAGGCATTGCTGCCACGCTTATTATTAAGAACGGCACCATCCGCACTGGGACCACTATTGTCGCCGGCCTCGCCTCCACCCCAGTGCGTGTCATGGAAACCACCGCTGGCGCTCCTATAAAAGAGGCAAGCTTCTCAAGCCCTGTGCGCCTTTTCGGTTGGAGCGAATTACCACCCGTCGGTTCCCCATTTCAAACATTTGATTCAAAGAAAGAAGCTGAGGTATTCATTGAAACTGAAAAAAATAAGCGTTCGGAACAAAAACCGCGAGTGATGAGGCCAAGCGCTAAGCCAGCGGCTGTTACTGCTACTGGAACAACCACCGAACCCGCCGAAGAAATGCCTGTTGGTTCTCTGCCCCTCATTCTCAAAGCCGCTGACGTCGGCGGCTTGGATGCTTTAAAACAAGAAGTGGCAAAAATCCACCACGACCGCCTTACTATCAAAGTCGTCAGTAGCGGCATCGGCGATGTTAACGAAAGCGATATAAAAACCGCCCTGTCCGATAAAAAAGCAATTATTCTCGGTTTCGGTGTTGGTGTCGGTAGTGCCGCCAAAGGCATGAGCCAAAATAGTGGCGTCAACATCCAGCTTTTTGACATTATTTACAAGCTTTCCGAATGGCTCGGCGAACACGCGGTAAATCAGGTACCAAAAATGAAAGTGGAGGAGCCCACCGGCACCGCCAAAGTCCTCAAACTTTTCAGTCGCGCAAAAGACAAACAGATCCTCGGCGGCCGCGTGGAAAAAGGTCTCATGAAACTCGGCGCGGAAGTAAAAATTATGCGCCGCGACTTTGAAATCGGCCGCGGCCGAGTGCGCGAACTGCAGCGTCAGAAAACCAAAGCCACCGAAATCCCGGAAGGTCAGGAATTCGGCGCCATGGTGGAATCAAAGTTTGACATTGTGCCTGGCGACCGCTTAGAAGCTTTTATTATCGTAGAAAAATAACATGGCCTCCCTTAAAAGCGCCCGAGCTGAAACTATCTTTGCGGAGCTAGCCGCGGAGTTTATCAACCGCGAATCGGCCGGCCAATCGCTAATCACCGTCACCCACGCCGAAGAAGCCAATCGTGGCCGCAATATCACTATCTATATAACTGTATTACCCACCACACGCGAAGCGGCCGTCCTTGACTTCTTAGGCAGAAAAAGGCGAGAATTCGGAGCATACGTCATTTTACACGCGCGAATGCGTATGTTGCCAAAGGTTGCTTTCGCCATTGACGTCGGCGAAAAGAATCGTCAGCGGATGGACGAGCTTTCCAATCAGGAGGAAGCACATCAAAAGCAATTTCAGCGCGGCATAGAAACAATAGAAGAAAAAACGGCGTAGTGGCGAAGTGGTTAACGCGGCAGTCTGCAAAACTGCTATGCACCGGTTCAACTCCGGTCTACGCCTCCAACATCATTTTGCATGAGCTTTCTTGGGGAGATGAACGATGCAAGCCCCGGCGAAAGCTCATGCAAAATGATGCCGTGATAAGTAAATTGCCCGGGTGGTGAAATTGGTAAACACGTAACACTTAAAATGTTATGAGCCAAACGCTCCTGCCGGTTCGATTCCGGCCCCGGGCACCACACTAAAAATCTGCTATACTCTTTTTATGAGCGAAAAAGCACCGAGTCAGGAAAAATCACCGTTCAACCTACTCAACGCGGAGTGGCTGAAAAAGTCCCGCGAGAAAATCAAAAATAGCAGAGCCTTCCCTATTGCGTCGGCGGTGACGGCAACAGGCCTCGGCGTTGCCGCTCTCATCGCCCTCGGCTGGGCCACCCCTTTCGCCATCATGCTCGGCGGTGGCGCGGCCATGTACGCCGGCATTAAAGACACAAAAGGGAAATCCACAGACAAGAAACCAACAGAAAAGAAGTCCGAGGAGAAGAAGCCTGCCGAGAAAAAATAACTAAAGCGATTATGCACGACACCACAACCACAAAAGAAAAACTGCTTTCACTTGGTGCCGAAGAAGGCGAGCTTGACGCTATTATTACCGAGGTACAAGACATAATTACGGAGGACATTCTTACCAAATACATTGAGACGACCGACGAAGCCACGCAAAAAGCCGTCGCGGCCCTTTCCGGCCCAGAACTTATCACATACTTTGCCGAGCATAAAAACACCCTGCCGCCCCTTTCGGAAGAAACTTGCCAAGCTATTACCGAAGAAACCTGGGCCGATTATTTCCGTTTTATGCAGGAGAATTCAAAACCATGAGCACTATCACCTTTGACGACTTTAAAAAAATTGAAATTCGCGCCGGCAAAATCCTTTCGGCTGAAAAAATTCCTGATACCGACAAGCTTTTAAAACTCTCGGTTGATTTTGCTGAAACCGAAACAGCAGTCGATGGCACCACAAAGCCAAAGCCACGCCAAATTGTTTCGGGCATTTCTGCGTATTTCCCTGATCCGACAATTCTCGTCGGCAAAACCTGCATGTTTGTTGCTAACTTGGAACCCCGTACCATTCGCGGCCACGAAAGTAACGGCATGCTTTTCGCCGTTTCCGACACCGCCGGCAATTTTTCCCTGCTTGAACCAAATGCGGGAATTGCGCCAGGCACGCTGGCCAAGTAAATTCTTACTAAAACACAGAAATACTATTCCCCGATAGTATCTTTGGTTGATAAAATTCCTCGGTGCGAAAAGTCTCTGAGGAAATTAAACAGAAAGCAATCACCCTCCGTAAACAAGGATTGAGTTACGGAGATATCAGAAAACAAACCGGACTTTCCAAAAGTACCTTAAGTTTTTTTCTGAAAGAAATTGTACTTACTGAAAGCCAACGAAAGGCCTTATACACAAAACAAATCATCCTACTAAATGCATCACTAAAAAATCAGACTGCGCGTAGAAGAAAAGAGATCGACGAAATCATCAACACCGCCTCAAAAGAAGTAGTGGTGCCTCTTTCAAAGGAGACCGTGCGGCTTCTTGGTTGTTTTCTGTATTGGGCAGAGGGAACAAAAGGTAAAGGATTTGAAATGACCAACTCCGATCCGTCTTTAATTTTATTCATGGTTCATTGGATTGAGGAGGTATTTCTCATTTCACCCCACTTCCTGCGAGCCCGCCTCAATATTTACAATCAACAAAATGAAAAATCAATAAAACGTTTTTGGTCGGAGTTGTGCGATATCCCCCTGGAGAATTTCGGCAAAAGTTATATCAAACCGACTAATAAAAACTGGAAGAAAAATGTTTTGTATTATGGCACCATAAAAATTACTATTCCAAAAAGTACAGATTTAAAACATAGAATATTTGGCTGGATCCAAGGCACTCTAAAAGACACGATAAAAGATACGTCTATACACAAACAGGGGTGGAATAAATTGCGAAACACTAAAAGACCTGCTAATCTACACAAGAAGACCCCGCCCATAACTCAGCTGGTAGAGTAGCCGCCTCTTAAGCGGAATGTCGTAGGTTCGACTCCTACTGGGCGGACACGGCAGACACGATATAAAGAAATGCAGTAACAGTAAAAACGGGCGGGTGGCGAAATTGGCAGACGCGCATGGCTTAGGACCATGTCCCGCAAGGGGTTGAGGGTTCAAGTCCCTCCCCGCCCACTACACGAGGTACCACTTATTTTGGTCGGGCACCGCACCTCACGGCCTGAAAAAATATTGACATAGCTCAAAAAAGTGATATAATCACGCACAGATTGTTATTTGACTAGAAACAAAACCTTTGACTTGAAAGTGAGGTTCGCATGTTTGCGTTTTTACTATTCCTGTTACTCTTTGCACTGTTGTGCATCGCTGTCGTGGTTGTCATTGTGGCAATCGCGCTCCCCGGATGTTTAGTTCTGCTTCGTTAGGCTTTCAGCCTGCTGGCAGAAAAAAACATTCTGTTTACCTTCCGTGAGGACGGAAAATTCAAATTCCTCACGAAAGGCGGCTACGAAAAATCTGGAGATATCGTCAAGATTATCTACCGGCTACGGGGATGGAAACTTGTCCACCACCCCGAAGACTGTCGGAATCCTTGGCAAACAGAACCAGACCCTAACAGTGAAGACGAATCACAGCGGCCCAGTTTTTGTGAAAGACTGTTTGGCGTCTATTTGATTGGTCTTCCTCCCCATCGGATTTGGGACTACGACTTCTCCTATGATCGGGAAATCCGCCCCGGCGACCCCCCCAACCAGGAGGGCTATGCGCGTGATGAGGTTGAAGGAATCATGCACCGCACGACGAGGACGGACTATCTAGCCTCCCAATTTGTCTATCCCATCACAGTGAAAGACATTGAACTGGAAGGAGCATTTCGTGTCACCATTCGTGGCGCATTCACTGTACGAGCATTTGACCCATACACTCCGGTAATCATTCTTCGTGGCGAATGGTTCGCAAAAGTACGAGCCGCTATAGAGGGCATCCTCATCAACGCTCTTCGAGGCAAAAAAATTGATGACTTTCTTGCCGCCGACAAAGTCGGCACTCCGGGAACCATCAGTACTCCGGGCACCTTTGCTCATCTAGAAGAAGCGATTCTTGAGGCAATGAAGCTGGATACTAGCGTTAGAAGAACGTCGGGTATGGAGGTTATCTCCTTTGACTTCAAGGGTTATAGCGTCGGCAAGCCCGCGGAACAAACAGCGCTGGAAGCCAAGAAAATAGCCGAACTTAAGGGTGACGCGGACATCGCCGAGAAAGAACGGGCCGGTAAAGCCAAAGCAGTCCAAGCTCTTGGTGAAAAACAAGCGCTCATTACTCTTGCTGAAGGTAACAAGCAGGCCGCCATCCTAGAAGCCGAGGGCAAAAAACAGGCCCTTGACCTTGTCGGTAACCAGCAAGCCGAAATCTATACCAAGCAAGGTGCGGCCCTCAACACTTCGCCAGCCATGGCAACAGTTGCGGCCAACGAGGCGTTTGGTTCAGGGCTCAAAGGAGTAAGCACTGTTTTCTTCCCGGGAGCAAATGCTACTCCTTTAGTAAACCTAAATCCGCCACCCCAGCCCACTCCGGTTCCGCCCCCAACTCACGCGCCCGAGCCGCCCCAGGCCTCAGCGCCCGCCCAACCTCCGGCACCAGCACCACCGTCCAAATCGGGACGACCCAAGGCACAGCGGCCCAATTCCACCTAAGTTCCTCTAGTTTTTCAACCGTTCTTTCCAGCCAGTCCTCCCCGGACTGGCTTTTTCATGGCTAAGCTAGGCCGTAGAAACACTTGACTTTTTTCTATAATATGCTAGAATGTTAGCAGATTTACCTGTTCCGAACGTTTCGGACACACAAACTTCCGGAGAACCCTTTATTGGAGATTTTCTATGAGTTCCTTGATATGGATCGTAGTCGGTGTGATTGTGCTCATTATCGCGCTTTGCGTGATCGTCGGCATAATCGTCACAGCCATCAGCGCCAGTATTGCCGGGCTCGTCGCTCTCTTGCACAAAAACAAGACGAGCGCCGCGGCTGGCACCGGCACAGCAACAGGCGGCACCCCTCCCGCCGCAACACCGCCAGCTCGCACAGCGGTACCCGGGGCAACAATCGCCCAGAAAATCAAGAAGTGGGCAGCGTGGATCGTTGGCGCTATTGGCACCTTGATTGCCACCGTGGTGGCAACAAGTGCTGGCATCCTCGTGCTTGTGGTCGTTTGCTATTTCTTCTGGTGGCTCTTTGCCACCCCGAGCAATCCGCAGCCGACCACCCAGCCCGTGACGATAACGCTCACGTATGAAAATACGACGAGCAACATCGTCTACCTTGATGTTGGCAAGGACGCAACAGGCGCTACCGTCAGGTACGCCGCGTCCCCCGGCCAAATCATCAAGGTGCCGGTTGTTATTCCGGCGGGGCAGGATCAAGTTGCGGTAGCAGCCGAAAACGAAGCCGGTACTAAGCTTATGACCATTATGGTCGACAAGCAAAGTTTAAGTTTCGTGATGTTGCCTGAAACCCCAGCAACCCCAAAGGCGCCCGTCGGCCCGGAAGCACCTGCGAAAGCTACCCAGTCAACGTTCGCGCGTCAGCCGGGCAGCCTCGCCCCCATCCTGCCGGAAAGCCTCAGCGGCAAGGGCGAAGCGGTTGTGGTAACTCTCAAACCGTGTCAGGAGTGCGACATCACGCTCACTGAGCTGGCAAACGGCGCAATCATCGGCCACTACCGCTTCCATTGCAGCGAAACCGGCAAGGTGGCAATGTGCGTCAAACAAAACCCCGCCAGCAAGGATGACTGGTATGAATTCCGGCCGGAAATGGGCACGAACCTGCTTCCCGACATCAACGAGAACATCGTTCGCGTCCTCAACACCGGCAGTAAGGATGTCACCTTCACCTACTGGTTGGAACTTCGGCACGACCAGTGACGTTAGTTAACTGAAAGCCGAAAACACGAAACCCCGCACCACATTGGTGAGGGGTTTTTTCTTGCAAAGAATTTTATAAACCACTCACCTCCGGCGGCGTGTAGGGGGCCTGGCCATTCCAGCCGGTAGTACCCCCCGGTAGGCTTTGCAGGGTGCCAATAATGAATTGCAGGATGCCGAAAACGGAAATCATAATAGCCATGCCGATAGCGCCCCAAAACATGTGTCGCTGGCCATTCTGCCGACCCACATCAGTGTCGCCCTTGCGCAAGGCTAAAATATAGCCGAGCGCGCCCCAAATAAAGATAATAAGCGCGACAGCAAAAGCCAGAGTAATGAGTGGCAGAATAATGTCGTCGCGAATTGCCTGATATATCGGGCTGGCAGAAATACCATTAGCTGCTGCGCCCGTCGCCGCGAGTAAGTGAGAGGGGTTCACGATTTAGTAATTTACCCTACTGAAAACCTAAATATTATTGATAGACATTAACAGGAACTACTGGAATTTGGTTGTTGTTTAGACGATTATTATTTACACCAAACGTGGCCAAAAGAAGGTTGGCGATGCCAAAAATACCAACAATCACAGCAATAGCTACAATACTCCACAACATTTGCTTTTTTGCACTGTTCTTATCATCATCAGATTTCGCCAGAAGGATATACCTGATAATACTCCAAATAAACACAACAATCGATAGGGCAATAAGAACACCAATAACAAGATTAAGCGTAAGGGTGAGTTGGTTAGCCAGTGTGCCAGCCGATTGCGCTATGCCGGTAGCTTGACCGATAATATTCTGACCAACGCCACCAGCATCAGTGGCCGCAAGAGCTGAGAACGGCAAAGCGGCGAGTAAACCCCCAACAATGAGCCCAACAGAAGAAGCGATTTTTTTCATATTTTTAGTAATAAGCTCTTTAATTAAGCGACGATTTTTGTGTCTTCATTATATAAGCACGCCCCATAAATGCAAGCGCCTGAAGATAACCCTGTGGATAAGACTTCGTCTATAAAAATTTTGTTAATTAAGTGGTGTACCGCTTTGAGTTGGACCAGAAGAATAGGTTGGCAAGGCCGTGGAAGAGGTACCGCCACAACCAGGAATGCCTATAGGGCAAGGCGCCGAGGGGAATAGGGTGTTTTTGAGTAATGAAGCCAAGCTCCAAATAGAAAGAATGACCGCAATGGAAATAACACCCATAATCATGAATGTTTTCATTTGACTACGAAGATCTGGCTTGTCAGGATGCCAGAGGAAATTAATGATGCCCCAAATAAACACAATGACGGCAATCGCCAACATGAGCGGGATAATGCTATTGGCTAAGCCGACAAGGGCGGCGACGAGTTGTTGCAGGCTGGTCATGGGTGTGGATAATTAATTATGATTATACACTTTTACTGTGTACAAGTTAGATCGGACTGATTAGGTAAATTGTTGCCGCCAGCAGTTAAAACGGCGTTCACGGTGGTGATAAGGATATGGCCGATAACGGAAGCGCCGAGAAGGAGGAGTACGCCTAAAACAGTCCACAAAAAAGCGGTTTTTACTTTTTTCAACCGGTCTTCATTTCCTTGAGCAACAATAAACATGAAACCGCAAGCAATAATAGCCAGCACGCCGATAATCGCGCCGATTTCAGTAATGAGATTGAGTAACATAACGAGAAACGTGCAAATAGTGCCATTGCCTTTTGCCGGATTGGGAAAAATTTGGCCGCTTTGTTGGCCGGTTTCAACGCTCCCAGTTTGCGCATGCGTAGTATACACGCCAAAGAAAACACTACAGACCATCACTCCCACCATCAGAAACACTTTTACTTTTTTTACAAGACTGGTGGGCATGTTAAATATTGAATATATTAAATGACTGATTAAAGAAGGCGCCGGCGATAATGTGCACGATGAGCCAGCCGGTTAAAATAATTATAAAGGCAATAAAGGTATTCTTAAAAATGTCTTTCATTTTACTCAGCTTATCAGCGCTGTAAGCTCCCATAATCATGAGAACTCCGCACCACACCATAATGCCGACGCAAATAGGCGCGGAAGCAATAATAAGAAGGTTGGTGACGTTGCTAATGAGCTTAACAAGCGCATAAAAATTGCAGCCGCTGGTGCTTTGGTCGCCGCTGGTTTTCGGGTTGTATTGTGTTTTTAACTCCGAGCCAGTGCCATTGCCGCAAGGCACGAGCATACTGCTGAGCTGGGCGCTGGCCAGAAATGGTGTGGCGATAGAAAGGCAAAGAATTGCGGAAAGAAAAAGAGTGGCGGCGGTTTTCATGGAAGTATGACTGTGACGTTATTGTACCACTGTTCCGAACTGGCTTTGCGCAGTAGCTACGGCTCCAGCCGGGTCCTGCTGGCCGCTCGTAATACTATCAACCATAGTTTGGAAGATTTTGTCGGTCGCAACGGCATTCGGATCGTTCCAGCCGCGGGCCCACAAGGCGGACTGGTTGAAAATGGGCGCAGTGGGGCTTGCGGGGTCGGCGGCCATACTGTCGAGTCGCACCGGCGCGAGGCCGGAAAGCGATGTCCAGCTGGCCGCGGCGGCCTGGGTGGTGAGCGAGTAAATGTCGCTTACGGCCGTAGCACCGTTAGTCGAGGAGCGTAAAACGGCCAAGCCATAAATATTGCCAAAAGTAAGGTTGGGGGTCACCGCGCCGGCTGTGGCGTTTTTGTCCAATTGCGGCACAATAGCCACATCAAAATCCAAGTTGGGGTTCCGCTCCGCAAGCGTTTGATATTCGCTGGCAAAGCCAAAATAGAGCGCGAGCTGGTTGGCGACGAATAAATCCTGTGAATTAGGCAGGGCGCGATTCCAGGTATAGACCGGCGAGGTTGGATTGGCAAATTGCGTATAGAACGTAAGCGCGTTGGCCGCCTCGTTGGTGTAGGTATTATTGAGGCCGATAATTGGTGTGAAATCGCCCGTGGAGCTGTCGGGTGCGACAATAAAGTTTCCGGCCTGCATCATGAGAAGCGAGATAATGGCCTTGGCATTGAGCACGTTCACGTAATCGCCCATACCCACGGTGCTTTGGGTGACATTATAGGCTTTGTCGGCAACCGTGAGCTTAGGAACGAGCGCGGTGAGCTGGCTCCAGGTAGTAGGCGCTCCCACAATGCCGGCATTGGAAAGAATGACTTTATTCCAATACATAACAAGAGGGTCAACGCCGAGCGGAATGGCGAGAATGCCCTGTGGCTGTAAGAAAAGCTGGGCCTCGGTGATATACGTGGATTGAAACGTGCTTTCGGCGTAGCTGGTGTAGGGAATGGTTGTGAGCAGGGCGCGGTTACTGAAAAGCTCTGCCTGCGTGCCGAGGATGGCATCGGGCCCTTTGCCGGTGGCCACGGCACTAATAAGGTCAGTGGCAAATGTTGCCGCCTTTTTCTGGACGTAATAAATGTTAGCCTTAGTGCCCACCGCTTTGTTAATGAAGGAATCCATAAGGGTTTGGTCGGCAGTGCCCCAAATGGTGATGGCGGGCGTTTGTTGTCCCGAGCCGCCGCGGTAAAGGGCGAATGCAATAACCCCGGCGCCAATACACGCGCCAAAAGCGCACAGGAGAATAATTTGAAACGTGCTCATGCCGCTATTTTTAATTTTGAAAAGTTTTTTCATAGACAACTTATTTACGAAAAACAAAACCCCAATGATGATCGCCGGCAGGAATAGCGCCCACTTCCGCGAAACCCGCCGCTTTAAAAAGCCCGCGCGCCGCCGTTTCGTTCACCACGTGGTGCGGCTGGGGCCCCGTGCCGCCGAAGCTTCCCGCCCAATCAACCGCCAACACTCGCCCGCCCGGTTTCAAAATTCGCTTCACTTCCTGCAAAAACGCCGGCTTATTTTCAACCTGAAAAAGCACGTTGCACACCAGCGCCGAGTCGACGGTGTTGTCGGCAATTTTTGTGCCGCCCAGCCGCTCCATATCGGCGTGTAAAAACGTGATGTTAGTGATTTTTTCGTGCCGAGCCTGGTTGGCAAGCCGCGTCAACACTTCATTTTGCACCTCTATCGCATACACCCTGCCGCTTCCGCCCACGAGCTTGGCCGCCGCAAACGTGTAAAAACCCGAACCAGCGCCGAGGTCGGCCACTACCTGGCCCTCATGCACGCCGAAGCGCTCTATAACCTCCGCCGGCTTAGAAAATGCCATGCGGCTATTATAGCAAATTCGCCCCAGCTAAAAATTAAAAATTAGAGAATAACCCCCGAAGCGATAGCATCACCTTCGCGCATTTTCATAATGCGAACGCCTTGCGTTTGACGGCCGAGCGAGGGGATTTCGGCGATATCAACACGAATCACCTGGCTTTTCTTGCTCATAGCCACGAGTTCAGCTTCGCCTTCGGTGACCACTTTAGCGGCAATGACGTCGCCCGTTTTGGCGGTTACTTGCGCTGTTTTGATGCCACTACCGGCGCGCTTCTGAATTTTATATTCATCCAGATCAGTTTTTTTACCATAGCCGTTTTTCATGACAACCAAGAGAGCGGGCTTTTTGGAATCCTTCTTCACAACATCGCTGGAAATAATAAGGTCGCCTTTACCGAGCTTCATGCCTGTAACACCACCGGCGGCCCGGCCCATTTCGCGCACATCGGCTTCTTTGAAACGGATGGATTGACCCTTCGCCGTTACCAAAACGACGTCGTCGCCCTTGGCCACAAACTCCGCGGAAACAAGCTGATCACCTTCGCCAAGCTTAATGGAAATAATGCCACTGCGGCGGACATCGGCAAAAGCTTTGGCGGCGGTTTTTTTGGCCACGCCATCGCGCGTCACCATAACCACGGAAAGCGCGCTGAGGGCTTCGGCCTTCTTAGTGTCTTTGGGCATCGGCAAAATAGAGGTCACTTTTTCGCCTGCTTCCAGGGCCAAAAAATTCATGACGGATTTGCCCTTGGTGGCCCGGCGACCCTCAGGAATTTCAAACATTTTCATTTGGTAGACCTTGCCGCGGTCAGTGAAGAATAAAAGGTCGCTATGCGTGCTCGTGGTCACTAAGTGGGTGACAAAATCTTCTTCTTTCGTATCTAAATCAACCACACCCACTCCCCCGCGGCGCTGTTGGCGGTATTCGCCCGGATCGGTACGCTTTATGTAGCCGCCAGCAGTGAGCACCAAGACAGATTCTTGGTCAGCCACCAAATCCTCGGCGGAAAAGCTTTGGGCGGCGCGCTTCACCACCTTCGTGCGGCGCTCATCACCATATTTTTGCCGAATTTCCAACATTTCAGTTTTAATGATGCCGAGCAACTTTTTCGGACTGCCTAAAATTTCCTTCATTTCTTTAATGAATGCCTGCACCGCCGCCAGTTCGTCTTCAATTTTTTGGCGCTCCAAGCCGGCAAGGCGCTGGAGTTTCATTTCCAAAATAGCAACGGCTTGGCGGTCGCTAAACTTGAATTCCTTCATCAAGTTTTGCTGGGCGGTTGGTGTGTCTTTACTCTTTTTAATGAGCTTGATGATTTCGTCAATGTGATCAAGTGCCTTCTTCAAACCAATGAGAATATGCTCGCGCTCTTCGGCTTTGCGCAGGTCAAATTCGGTGCGGCGGCGAATAACCGTACCGCGGTGAATCAAAAATTCCTGGAGGATAGTTTTAAGCGAGAGGGTTTGCGGCACACCGTGCACCAGCGCCACCACGTTCATATGAAAAGCCTCCTCAAGCTGAGTGTGCTTGTAAAGATAATTGAGCACCGCTTGCGGGTTGGCGCCGCTCTTTAAATCAATAACGATGCGGATATCCTTCGTGGACTCGTCGCGCAAGCCCTTGATGCCCTCGAGCTTTTTGTCGCGAACATGGTCGGCGATGCTGGTAATAAGTGAGGCTTTGTTGACGCGAAATGGGATGGAGGTAATGACGATGTGATAGTTTTCTGATTTATCCTCAACGACTTCGGCTTCACCGCGACACACCACAGCGCCCTTACCGTTGGCATAAGCATGACGAATATCCTGCTCGCCGTAAATAATGCCGCCCGTTGGGAAGTCGGGGCCTTTCACAAATTGCATTAAATCCTCATTAGTGGCGTCAGTGTTGTCAATAAGGTGCACGGAGGCATCAATTACTTCCGTGAGATTGTGTGGCGGAATGTTAGTGGCCATGCCCACGGCGATGCCCAGCGTGCCGTTGAGCAGCAAGTTGGGAACCGCGGCCGGCAGAACGCTTGGCTCTTTTTTCGTGCCATCAAAGTTAGGACGGAAATCAACCGTCTCTTTATCAATGTCGCGGAGCATTTCGCTGGCGATGCGGGACATTTTTGCCTCGGTGTAGCGGTAGGCGGCGGCCGAGTCACCGTCAATGGAGCCGAAGTTACCCTGGCCGATAATGAGCGGGTAGCGCATGGAAAAATCCTGGGCCAGCTTCACCATTGCATCGTACACGGCGATATCGCCGTGGGGGTGATAGTTACCGATAACGTCGCCAACAACGGTTGCTGATTTGCGGGTTTTGGCCGCGAAGGTCAGGCCTTTCTCGTGCATAGAGAAAAGAATGCGGCGGTGCACTGGCTTTAAGCCGTCACGCACGTCGGGTAAGGCGCGGTCGGTAATAACCGACATGGCATAGTCAATAAAAGAATTGCGCATCTCCGAGGAGATGTTTTGGTTGATGACTTTATGTTCAACCGGCGCTGGTTTCGCCGCCTCTTTTGTAGCTTCTTTTCCGGCCATATATTCGCTATTCTAACACATTTTGTGTTTTATTTCCAACCTATTCTTTGGACTACTCCCAAGCATCTTTTCGAGCGTTTATGCGCAACAGAACCCTTCGGAGGCTAGCAGATAAAACAGAAACCTGGAGTGTGTATAGCACCTCCCTAGTATTAGGGGTTGCTAGCACCGCGCCAATATCCCGCAAAATCCGCAAATGCTGAGAAAGGGCCGGTTGCCGAACGCGTTTCCTCTTGCCACGACCTTTTTGGATTTTCTGCACGGCAGTTTGCAATTCAGCAACACTTTTCGGACCGGTCGTTAGTGCCTCTACAATATGAATGCGCGTGACATGCGAAAAAGCGTTCCCCAGTTTCAACAACTCTTTCTCCAATGCCGGCGGCATGTGTGGTTTGATGCGTGGCATAAAAAATTCCATAAAAATATATACTTAAAATGAAAATTACGTAAAAATGCAGTAACAAATTTTCAAACTCCTTTTCGAGTACCTACAGAAAAACGCTCAAAAAACGGCATTTTCGCATTTTTTTCCAATTACAGATTTTGAAAATGCTTATATGAAGCCATTGCCTGCCACATTTCACCACAAATGAATATATGCATTTTTTTGCATACATTCACGTCTCTTTTCTGGGCCTAGGTAAAGGCACTCTGCACCAACTTTTTAAAAATACCCTCATTCTTGACATCTTTTTCGTGAAATTCTGTTGGTACCCAAAAAGCCCTTGAGAAACCAAGAAACTGCGACAAAGCCAAGCTGCCTACTTTTTTGCGGGCGACGGGTCGGTAATGAGCACGCCGTGCGACACGTAATATTTAAGATTGTTGTAGGGATTGCTGGAAGAAGTCGCCGCTATGTTGTTTTGATCAGTGATGACAACCTGGTGGGCGGATGCGGAATTTGGTGTGGCACCGGAGTTGGAAAAAATACTCGTAAAACTAGTTTTGATGGAATTTAAAATTTGCCCGCCCGTATTTAAACTGCCCTGCAATGTACCTTCAAGAGACTCGGTGGCGCTCGGACCAAAAGCGGCCGGCGGCGTAACAACAGAAAGCGTTGCGGCGGCTGTTTGACTAGCCCCGGGCACAGCTGGAGCGGCGAGGGCGGCAAATTGACCTGGCAACGTGGCGGCCCAGCCTACAGCAATAATAAGCGTGAGAAAAACACTCGTGCTCACGGCAAAAATTTTGCGGTGATGATCCGGCCATTGCCGAATAGCAACGATAGCGTCATAGAGACGATTTTGCATGCCTTTAGTATACACCTTTTCAACACGTATAAGCTACTGAGCGAATGCCAATATTGCAACATCCCCCTCTTTTCCTTCTAAATCTTTACGTTTTAGCGTCAACTTATCCACGGCGGCCACCTGCTCGCCCGCTTCTTTCATGAAAATTTTTAAAGCGTCTTTGGCGGCATCGGGTGCATCGTAGCCAAGAGGAATAATAAGTTTTGGCTCAAGTGATACAGCGAGTTTATAGGCTTCTTGCGGCCCCAGTGTTCCATTGCCACCAATCGGCAAAAAGAGAATGTCTATTTCCTCCAGAGCCTCTTTTGCTTCGGCCGGAATGTCAGCAGTATCTAAAGCACCCAAAATACAAACGTTAATAGAATCAAGCGTGAGGGTGTAAATAGTATTGATGCGGCCGCCTTCTACACCCTTAACTTTATCAACAGAATCCAAAGCGTATGAAGAGTGGGAGGCCAAGCCACGGATAAAAACCTCCCGCGTTTCGTATTCCCCAGGACCAGTAATAACTAGCGGCTTTTTATCGCCAAAAGTAACCTGGTCGGTGCCATTAAAATCTTTATGATTGACGCTTACCAAGCAAATTTCGGCACCGAAGCGGCTGGCTTTCAGACTAGAGTCCTTAGAAACAGGATTGACGGCCACTACCAGGTCGCCCACCTGCAATTTAAGCGACTGATTGCCTTGGGATGTAATAATCATGGGGCTAGTGTAACGAAAAACCGGCTAGTTTGCAATTTCTCTTGTATTCATATATAGTAGCGCCTTATTAGCAGTCATGTAAGTAACCCCGTTTCTTCCGCATTTCCCTGAAAGGGAGCTCCAGTTTCAAACGGACCTTACGTGTTTTTTTATTATTATGCCAAAAGTTAAGAAGGAACCTAAAGCCACAAAAGAAAAAGAACCGGTAATTGCCGGCGAAGAAACCACTGAAGACAAGGCCGAGGCCACCGCCAGGAAAGAAGCTGCCAAAAAGGAAACCCACATGGGTAAAATCCTGGCGCAGAGCGTTACCCCACCATCGCTTGGCGACCTCGTGGAAGGCCCGGTTATTTCCGTTGAAAAAGGTGCAGTTTATATCGACCTCACTCCGTACGGCACCGGTATCATTTACGGCCGCGAATTTATCGCCGCCCGCGATGTCATCAAAAAAATCAACCCTGGCGACAGCATCAGCGCCAAAGTCGTTGATACTAATAATGCCGACGGCTACATTGAACTCTCCCTCAAGGAAGCTAAGCAGGCCCTCATTTGGAGCGAAGCTCAGGATGTTATTAAAGAGAAGCGCATTCTTGATCTGCCTGTCACTGAAGCCAATAAAGGCGGTCTCATTATCAATTGGCAGGGCATTCCAGGTTTCCTGCCGGCCTCTCAGCTCCGCGCCGAGCACTACCCGCGTGTCACCGATGGCAATAAGGACAAAATCCTTGATGAACTCAAAAAGCTCGTTGGCACCCGCCTCCAAGTGATGATCATCACAGCTATTCCTAAAGAAAAGAAACTCATCTTCTCCGAGAAAACTTCTCCTGATAAAGAGAAGGAGGATATGATAAATAAATATCGCGTTGGCGATGAGTCTGACGGCGTCGTCACCGGTGTTGTAGACTTCGGCGTCTTCGTTAAGCTTGAGGAAGGCTTGGAAGGTCTCGTCCACATCTCTGAAATTGACTGGGCGCTTGTTGAAGACCCAAAGCCGCTCTTTAAAATCGGCCAATCTATCCACGTCAAAATCATTGATATTAAAGATGGCAAAATTTCTCTCTCCCTCAAAGCCCTCAAAACTAATCCATGGGTTGCGGCTACAAAGAAATACAAGAAAGGCGACCTCGTTTCCGGCGTCATTATTAAGTACAACAAGCATGGCGCCCTCGCAAGCGTTGAAGAAGGCGTGGCCGGCCTCGTCCATATTTCCGATTTCGGCAGTGAAGAAATTCTTCGCCGCTCACTAGAGCTTGGAAAGAGCTATCCGTTCAAAATCACTCTCTTTGATCCTAAGGAACAAAAAATGGCACTCTCCAGCAAGGACGTTACAAAATAATTACTTACACAAAAAAGACTTTTCTCGGGGAGATAAACGATGCAAGCCCCTTCGAAAAGTCTTTTTTGTTACCTAACTATTGAATAGTGTCATCGCCCGAGATAGACCAGATTTAGAATCACTGACGATAGTTTCCACGGCTTCGGTCGCAATTTTGGCGATTTTCTTTACAGCGAGCAATTCGGAGGGTTTGAATTTGCCGATAATGAATTTATTGACGGCTTCTTCGCCGCTCGGCTTCTTCAACTTTCCCGAAGTGGTGCTGGGCGAGATGCCCACACGAAAACGAACGAACTCCTGCGTCTTAATGGCCTTAATGATGGAATCAACACCCCTATGGCCGCCGGCGCCGCGATTATAAGAGATTTTTATGGTGCCAATAGGTAAGTCTAAGTCGTCATGAATAACAATGAGCTTCTTCGCTTGGCTGGCGCTTTTAATTTTCGGACCGACTGCCTTGCCGGAATTGTTCATAAAAGTGTCGGGGGTGAGGAATTCCACCTTCTCCCCGCCAATTTTGCCATCACTCCATTTTTTTTCCAGAGTTTCCACAACAATGCGGCCCGTATTGTGCCGGGTGCCGACGTATTCTTCCCCTGGATTACCCAAACCAACGATAAGATATGCCATTCCCGTACTATAGCAGAGAAATTTTCAAAGTAAAAAGACCGCGAAAACGTTGTGAAATGCGTAAAGGCCTTGTGTCAAATGAAAGCGAGTAGTAAAATTGTCTTTAAGAAATTTTTATTTGTCCTTTATTTCTTTTTGATATCCATTTAGATTCATTTCATGCCTCCAACTGAAAACGAACCACGTGGTAAAGCATCTTCTTTCATAAAGGATCTTGTCGTTTTCGTCATTATCGCTCTGGCTGTTGTCATCCCTATCCGCTTCTGGGTAGCTCAACCATTCGTAGTAAGTGGTGCTTCTATGCATCCCACCTTTGAAACCGGCCAATACCTCGTTGTTAACCAATTCAGCTACCACTTCACCAATCCCAACCGCGGCGATGTCATTATTTTCAAGTATCCGCTTGATGTCAGTCAATATTTCATTAAGCGCGTCATTGGTTTGCCCGGAGAAACAGTCAGCATCGCTGGTTCAGTTGTCACTATCAAGAATGCCGCCCATCCCGAGGGCTTCACCTTGAGTGAACCTTACATCCTGCCTGCCGACCAAAGCCAAAACATGATGACCATTACGCTCAGCCCCGATCAATACTTCGTTATGGGCGACAATCGTAACGAAAGTTCCGACTCCCGCATCTGGGGACCAGTACCGCGCAACCTTATTGTGGGCACACCACTATTTCGCCTACTGCCACTTTCAACGCTTAGCGTCTCGCCCGGAAAATATTCCGAGCCAGCAGGCGAACAACAGTAGAAAAAAATGCCAACAGTACAAAAACACCGAGCGGGGGCACTCATCGCTATAGCGCCAAAAGTCGCGCCAGCGCCGCCACGGCTTCCTTGGTTCTACTCCACCGCTACTGCCGTGCCGGAGATCGCTCTTTTCTATGGCTTCTCGCCCCTTGAAGAAATGCTCCGGCCGGCCCAGCTTCGCCTAGAGCGACAAGATGAACAAATCATGAAGGACTTGACCGACCGTCCCGGCCAGCTTTTTGCCCTGCGCGAAAAAATTGCCCTCTTGCGTCACTACTTCGCCCGCAACCCGGGTGGCGCGCCCTTGGCCGTTTTTTCCGAACGGTCCGGCGGCCGCGGCATGGCTGAATATCATTTAGACATCATTGGCTCTGCTCGCCCCACTGCCGAAGCCCTTTTAATGAAACTCTGCTACGAAGTGGCCCGCCAGGAATATGCCGACGACGAAACCATTTTGGAAATCAATAGTGTCGGCGAGCGCGAATCCTTCAGCCGCTTTTCTCGGGATGTCACTGCCCACTTCCGCAAACACATAGAAACGCTTCACGCCGACTGCCGCCAAAGTCTCAAGAAAAGCCCGTTTGCCTCGCTCGCCTGCCCGCACGCCGAGTGTCGCCCCGCCCGCGAAAGCATGCCCGAATCAGTAAGCTTCCTTTCCGAGCCCTCTCGCCACCACTTCATGCTTGTCCTGGAACATTTGGAAGCCGCCGGTATGCCCTACTCCATGGATAAAAATCTCATCGTTGAACCCGACATCGTTCAACACACCGTTTTCCGTGTTTCTGCTACTTCCACCATTGCCAACATTCCCGCTCCATCAGTGCCTACCATTATCGCCCGTGGCTCCCGCTGGGGCGGCCTGGGCCGGCGCATGGGCTTCAAGAAAGACGTCCTTGGTGCCAGCGCCATTATCCGCCTGCCTAAAAAAACAAAAGCTACAAAAGCGGAGAAAAAAATGCAGCCGCCATCCTTTTATTTCATCCACATCGGCCATGACGCGCTCCTCAAAAGCTTGAATGTGATTGAAGACCTCCGCCACTCGCGCATCGCCGTCCATCACGCCCTCCTTAAAGACAAAATGGGCGCTCAGCTCGGTAGTGCCGAATCCTGCGGTGTTCCCTACATTATTATTATGGGTCAAAAAGAATCCGTAGATGGCACCGCTGTGGTGCGCGAGATGCTCACCCGAAGCCAGGAAACAGTGCCCCTTGTTCGCTTGGCCGAATACCTCAAGCATCTGCGACGATAAGTTGCATTCTTTCTAATTCCCTGCTATATTACGCGGACATATGATTAACGTTGAAGTCCAGAAAACAGGCACCGAAAACCCAATGAGCGTTTTGAAACGCTTCACTCGCCGTGTCCAGGGCGCCGGCGTATTGCCCCGCGTTCGCAGCCTCCGCTACGCCAAGCGTTCCGAAAGCCGCTACGTCCGCAAGAAAAGAACCCTCAAAACCATTGGCCGCCGCACTGAACGCGATCGTCTCATTAAGCTCGGCAAAATCGCCGAAGTTGCCCCGCGTCGCTAGTCTTTCTTCTTATTTATGACGGTCCTTATTCAGGAGAAAATCCCCCCACGGCTCCAGAAGCGTTTTGGGCTGATTAAAAACGCCGTGCTCGGTGCCGGCTATGAATTAGATATTAATTTCGTCTCTCCGCGTGAATCGCAAAAAGTAAACGACAGCTATCGCGCCAAAGACAAGCCGACAAACATCCTGAGTTTTCCTTTTGATCCGAAAAGCGGACAAATAGTCATTTGCCCGTATATTGCTAAAAAAGAGGCTTCGGTTTTGGGGTTAACACCAGCCAATTACATCCAATATTTGTTTATCCACGGTTTACTGCATTTGAAAGGATTCGATCATGGGAGTACAATGGAACAAAAGGAGCAAGAGTATTGCGGCAAATTCAAACTCAAGCTCGGTAACTTGTGGCAACCAGAACAATCACAACCGGCATAGACATCGGCACCAACGGCGTTAAGGTCGTGGTGGCTGAACTTGTCCTGGATCGCACTACCGGCAGAAAAACCCCTCGGCTTATCGCCACCGGCTGGGCTGAATCGCGCGGCCTCCGCCACGGCTACGTGATGGGCATTGGTGATGCGGCTCGCGCCGTCAACGCCGCCGTGCGCCAAGCTGAAAAAATGGCCGGTGTACCCATTAAGCGTGCCTTCGTTTCCGCTAACGGCATCGGCTTGGCAGGTATGCAGAGCGTGGGCGCTGCTTCTGTTTCCCGCGGCGATTCTGAAATTGTTAATTTAGATATCAGCAAAGCTCTTGATGCTTCCGAGAAGGCCCTGCCGCCCTCATTCACGCTGAATAGAAAAGTAGTTAACGTCGTTCCTCTTTCTTTCAAGATAGACGGCAAAGTAGTGCTCGGCCGGCCGCAAGGCATGAAGGGAATGAAGCTTGAGGCCCGTGCCCTCTTTATAACCGCTATGGAACAGCACCTCGTAGACCTGTTCCAAGTTTTTGATGAAGCCGGTATTGAAGTTGAAGATGTGCACCCCGGCCCGGTGGCCGCCAGCTGGGTGACACTCACGAAAGCTCAGAAAATTGCCGGCTGTGTGCTCGCCGTTATCGGCGCCGAAACCGTCGGCTTAACCGTTTTTGAAAACAGCAACCCTATTTCATTGGAAGTTCTGCCTATCGGTAGCACCGACATCACCCACGACATCGCCCTTGGCCTAAAAATCCCCATTGAGGAGGCGGAGAAAGTAAAAATTCTCGCTGGCCTTTCCGGAGCCAGTTCCGCCATGCACTCGGGCAACCACACCCTTACTACTCAAAGCGGCATTTCCTATTCAAAAAAGAAATTAGATGAAATCATTGAGGCTCGCCTTCAGGATATTTTTGAACAAATTGAAGATCATTTAAAGAAAATCGGCCGAAGTGGCCTCCTGCCCGCGGGCATCATTATGACCGGTGGTGGCGCCCAAAGCGCCGACATTGAAGATCTCGCCCGTTCTATTTTGAAAATCCCCGCGAAGGTTATTCGCCCAGCCTTTGATGCTGACCGCCGCGGCCAACCCGATTCTGCCTGGAGCACCGCCCACGGCCTGTGCATCCTCGGCCTCACCCAGGAAAACGAGCCCTCCATGCCAACAAAAACTTTAGGTATTGTAAGAAAAGGATTGTGGGAGTGGGTGAAGCAGTTTCTACCCTAGTTAACGCGAAAAAGCTTTTTCTCAGGCCGGACAAGAGGGAAAGCCTTCGGAAAAGCTCTTTCGCTTTCACTAGCACAGCACGATTTTCATAAAAATCAAGTGGTTTCTTCTCCTAAGAGTGTTAGTATTGTGGTCAACTATGCCACAAATCAAGCCCGAAGTTGAGACATTTGCCCGCATACGCGTCATCGGCGTGGGTGGTTCTGGCAAGAATGCCGTCAACCACATGATCAATTCCAAAGTGGATGGCGTTGAATTCATCGCTATCAACACCGATTCCCAAGATCTCCACCACTCTCTCGCCAAAAAGAAAATTCACATTGGTAAAAACGTCACCCGCGGCCTCGGTGCTGGCATGAATCCTGAGCTCGGCAAGCGTGCGGCCGAAGAAACCAAAGAAGAAATTCAAGAAGCCATTAAGGGTGCCGACATGATTTTCCTTGCCTTCGGTGGTGGCGGTGGCACCGGTTCCGGCGCCGGCCCCACTATTTCCAAAGTCGCCAAAGAAATGGGCGCGCTCACCATCGGCGTCGTCACCAAGCCATTCTTTTTTGAAGGCCAGCAACGCATGCGCTTCGCCGAGCAAGCTATTGAAGAACTCAAAAAAAGCGTTGATGCTATCATCGTTATTCCCAACGACCGCATCCTGAGCACTGTCAGCAAGGAAACCACTGCCAAGCAAGCCTTCGCTATTTGCGATGAGGTTTTGAAGCAGGCCGTGCAGGGCATCTCCGACCTCATTACCACACCAGGCGATATCAACCTTGACTTCGCCGACATCCGCGCCATTTTGGAAAATGCCGGCCCAGCCCTCATGGGCATTGGCACCGGTTCCGGCGAGAAACGCGCCGAGGACGCGGCTAAAGCGGCTATCAATTCCCCTCTTTTGGATATTTCCATTCATGGCGCCAAGGGCGTGCTCTTCTCTATTGCCGGTGGCGACGATCTCACCATGTTTGAAATTCAAGATGCCGCCAAAATCATCACCGAATCCGCCGACGTCAACGCCAAAATCATTTTCGGCACCATTAGCGACCCGTCCGTCAAGAAAGGTGAGGTTAAAATCACCGTCATTGCTTCAGGTTTTCCCGAACCCACCAACCGCCGCATTTTTAGTGATGGTCGCGGTGAAGCAAAGGTGGAACGCGTTGCTGAAAAACCCGCTCCCGTTGTTGAAAAGCCAAGCTTCTTTGGCGGCCGTTCAATTGCCCCAGAGCCAGTAGCCGCCTCCGAGCGCCCCGCTGATACCTCTCGAGAAGCTCCTCGCGACCGAGCCCGCATTTTCAATAGCATAACCCCCAACCCTATCAACACCCGCCCCGAAGTGAAACCAGCCACTGCCAAAGTTGACGAAAAGAAACCCGACGACGGCGACGACTGGAGCGCCATTCCCGCCTTCCTCCGCCGCTCTAAAATCAAATAATTTTCTGAATACGTAAAAATCAAGCACAGAAAAAAACCGGGCGACGAATCGCTCGGTTTTTGTTTTCTTTCATGTCAGAAGAATGTTACGGGAGGTGCGAAGCACTCATTTGGGCAATAGCCATCCGTAACACCTGTTCCTTGGAAAAATCGCTCGTGTTGATGATGAAATTCCAAAGCGCAGGATTGAAAATCGTCTCCAGGATTTCCCCGCCGTAAAGCGAAGAGAAACGCTCATCCACAGCTTCCTCTCGAGTGAGTGTGGCATCGCGCGCCGCCAACAACGAAACGTGATGATCGCGAACCATAATCCGCGAAAAACGTTTCTCGTCGGAGCACACCAGAAGGACTGAAGTGCTGTGAGGAAAGATAGCACGACTGCGACGCGACTCTATGATTCCGCCGCCTCGCCTCATATACTCCTGGCCCCTTTCCCAAATCGCCGCATCAACGTCTTTATCAGCGGAGCAAATTTCGCGGGCAGTTTGTTCAAACTGAGCGGGGGTGATCTTCGCATTTTCGGCAACACTTCTAAAGATGTCACCACCACAGGTATACGGGAGTTTGTAATACTCCGCCAACCCGCGACCAAGTTCCCCCTTGCCCGTCCCGGCCAAGCCGCCAATAGTAATGAGGCATTTTTCTGAACGCAAACTTTCAATAGGAGCACTGCTCATGGAACACCGCCTTTTTTGTTGTGTAAACGAGTAGAATGTACAAGCTGGCCATAGACTATAGAAAAGCCCAGTTGCTGTCAAGAAAATTACTGGTAGAATAGAAAGCCATGACCTACGACCTTATCATCATCGGCGGCGGCCCGGCAGGAGTGGCCGCAAGCGTCTACGCTGCCCGCAAGCGCCTGAAAACTCTTTTTATCACTAAAGAATGGGGCGGCCAGAGCACCGTTTCCGAAAACATTCAAAACTGGATAGGCACTCCGGAAATTTCCGGCAATGATCTCGCCAAAAATCTCAAAGCCCACGCCGAATTCTATAAAGGCGAGTGGCTCTCCATCCGCGACGGCCTGTGGGTTTCAAAAATTGAAAAGTCTGCAAAAGAAAAAGGCAACGAATTTACCGTCACCACCGACAAAGACGCCTTTGCGGGAAAAGCCATTCTCATCGCCGCTGGCTCAAGCCGCCGCAAAATAGACGTGCCTGGCGCCGCCCAATTTGAAAACAAAGGCCTCACCTACTGCGCTTCGTGCGACGGCCCGCTTTTCGCCGATCAAGATGTGGCCGTCATCGGTGCGGGCAATGCCGGCATTGAAACTGCCGCTCAGCTTCTCGCTTACTGCAAAAGTGTCACCGTTATCACCAATCTTTCTGTGAACGCCGACCCGGTCACCGTTGAGCGTATTAAAACCAATCCGAAGCTGAAAATCATTGAGCACGCCAACATCTTAGAAGTAAAAGGTGACAAATTTGTCACTGGCCTAGCCTATGAACTTGCGGGCAAAAAAACCCTACTCCCCGTTGGCGGAATTTTCGTGGAAATCGGCATCGTGCCCAACACCGCCTTCGCCAAAGGCCTGGTGGAAATGGATACGTTTAACCGCGTCATTGCCGACCCGCGCACGCAGCGCACAAGCGTCCCCGGCATTTGGGCCGCGGGTGATTGCACCGATGTGCTCTACCACCAAAACAACATCGCCGCCGGCGACGCCGTTAAAGCCGTTGAAGACCTTTACCTTCACGGAATAAAATGAACCGTTTTACATTAGTAGTTATAGGAATAGCACTTGTCCTACTCGTAACTTATTTTTTAATTCAATCATACATGCAACCCTCTCAGGCCGTAAGTAAAAAACTCTGTGCCAACTTACAAGAACACGAAACCCTGTTCACGCTAAGCACACCGGAAGGAAAATTGGGTGGCTACAAAATCATCAATAATGCCCCGAGTGTAGACGTGGCCCATACCAGTTGGTTTACCGCAGACGGCAGTCCGGTTGCTACAGTTTCGCCCACAAAAAGAATCAGCCAGGAAGGGATGGACGCTATCCAAACTCTTGAAGCAACCTACAGCAAAAAAGAGCCCGTGGTGTGCGCAGGTAAATAATGTGAGGAATTCGCTGAGGGTGACCCAAGTGGGAGAGAATTGGAACCAACTTATTATAGAGCTAAATTCCTGGCATGTCTTTGGACAACTTCTTGAGAAAGAGGAGAAAAGCCTTATTTACCTTAGAAAGTAGTTATTGTTCAAGTACCCAATGTTATTAGAAGCAGTACTAATAAGCATTAGAGTGAATGGTAGGCCTTATAGTCTATGACAACTCTTAAACAGCAATTTGCGTTAGAAAAACTAGTGGAAAACGGTGGAAATGTAACTCAAGCTATGCGTGAAGTGGGATATTCAGAAGCAACTATTAACAGTCCATCAAATTTAACTGGTAGTAAGGGTTTTAAGGCCATTCTAGAGGCATCTGGACTCAATGAGAACTTCTTGGTATCAGCTTTGGTAGAAGACATTAAAAAGAAACCCCAAAATAGAATTAGGGAGCTTACACTAGGTGCTGATATGCTTGGATTGAAAAAAATAGGCTCAACTATCAACATTGAGCAAAGTAAACCAATACCTATAATACAAATACCGGAAGCACTCGCTAGAAGATATGGGTTAACAGTTATAAACAATGATGAGAAAGCCGGAAGAATATTACATAAACAAATGAATAACCCAACCGAAAAATAATGTAAGTAATGGCGCAAATATAGCAACGCCTATAGCTGGAATAATTTTTTCACTAAATGTTTCGTCTTCTTTCTTAGTTTCGTTGGACTTATCTTGATACGTTAATGTCCTAATAATCAGTGATATGCCGATAGCTGCAGCAATTGATAATTCAGGCAGACCAAAGGTCGGAACAACGAACCAGCTCCACAACGTGCTTAACACAAAACCATTTATAATTGAACTAACAACCATAACTGCAACAATCCCAACAATTATTAAAAACATAGCAATAATTGATTAAATATTAGTAATGTCTATCATATTTATTAATAAATATTGAATACATCTCATTTATTCAGAATTAAATTTATATTGCAGACTGCTAGTTCTTTGACAAAATTTAAGACACCTGGCACTGTTTTTACTAAGTAGTCTGGGTCATTTTGATTCAAAGCATTATTGTATCCACCAAACTCAGATTCAGCCTTTGAAGTGCAGGCTTCATGATTTGATATTTTTAATTCGTCTGCGTTATAAGCTTCTGTCGTTGATGCTAATTTTTGTTCTAATATGCTCAGTTGACTTTGAGTATCAGCTTTTTGGGTATAAGTTCCGATTAATAAAAGACAAGCCATTACGAGTAATACAACCAATATTGATATAAAGATTTTTAGATGATTTTTCATATTGTATTTATTGTGAATAACAATTAGCAACACTACCCGTAACAGTACAGTTTGTGTTTATTATGGGAGCTGATGTTGGTTGCCAAATCTCACAGGCACTATTTTTAGCGTTAAGAGCTGATTGTTCCGAGAGAGCAACGTTTGTCAAACTATATCCATTTTGTTGTTGTAATGAATCAATTTCTTGAGCTTTTTCATCTGCTGTACCACCAACACGATTCAGGATGTTACTGTACTGCTGATTATATGCACTTTGTGCCGAAAGATATTGTTGATTAATCTGATTATAAGCACTAGTTGCAGCTGCACACTCTGGACTATTTTGCTTAGCTTGTTCAGCACTTATTGCAGCATTGTTAGAATTTATTGCTATACAAGACTTACTATCAGAACTTGAAGTGAACCCAGCGGCACAACTACAGCTAAAGCCACCACTACTTGTATATGAAGTACCGTCCCATGTCGCATTTGCATATAGTCCGGCACAAACCCGATAACCATTTTGCTGCTGTATAGGTTGCTGAACAACAGTGTCGGCTTTTTTTTGAGCCGCTTGCTGTGCTGCTTGGGTTGTCGCCTGTTGAGCTGCAATACTGGCAGCATTATTCGTATCTAATTTTACTTGAGCTTGATATGCCTGTTCCTGCAAGGAAACAGCTGACTGGGTTTGATTGTTGTTAGAAGTTATTGGTTGAGAAATTGCTGGCGTGGTTGTCGGCGTAGCTGGTGTAACAATTGGGCTAGTTGTTGCTGGTAAATAGACTATTTTTTCTATGACTTGCGGCTGAGGATGAAAGAAAACAGTAAACCATGAGATTGGATTCCACCAGGCAGCATTCGCAAAAAGTGGAACAAACATCATCATTACCAATCCAACAGATGCTATTTTTTTCATAGAGATTATTCTTATCCAATAATCCCTGTGGTGGTAAACAGAAAGCCCACCACGGGTCTCTGGCTAGGCCAGACGTACCGGTTTCCCGATACGGCGGATAAGGCAACACCATGATGGGTTTTCTATGCCTTATCCGTCTTCTTTCACCATGCCCAGATTGCTCTGGGTTTAGGCTACTTACTTATTAAGTTGTAACTCCATAGTGCCACACAACAAGATTTAATTCAATCTGCATACTTGTTTTGAAAAATAATCTCTGGTAGAATACCCGTATTAGGTTGTTTGTTGCAGACAATTGTTTTAATTGTTGCAACAAACTTGCTCTCCATAGATACGCTCAGAAAAATAGACCCAAACATAGCCGGTTTAACAGATGACGAATTAGAGAAAATTCGGCAGTCTCATTATGATTTTGGACAATTAATGTTTGAGGACTGGATAGCTCAAAAGTCTGGTTCCAAATATCCCACTGGGGTATTCCCTAACAATAGTAATGGTTCTAAACTATAGGCATGGAGACTTCACCGAAAAAAACAGGAATTATCTATGCCCGTGTATCATCAGCTGAACAGGTAGATAACACAAGCCTAGAGTCTCAAGAGCGGTACTGTAAGGAATATGCTGTCCGAGAGGCAATTCATATCTCACAGGTCTTTGTGGAGCGTGGAGAGTCTGCCAAGACGGCTGACCGAACAGAATTTAACAAAGCAATCACCTTTTGCGCTAACAAGAAAAACAAAATAGATTATTTTATTGTCTATAAAGTTGACCGTTTTGCCAGAAATCAAGACGACCACGCCGTAGTCAGAGGTATGCTTAAACGTCATGGCACAGAATTACGCTCTGCAACTGAACCAATAAACGAAACTCCTACTGGTCGTTTGATGGAGGGTGTAATGGCGACTTTTGCCGAATTTGATAACAATGTAAGGACAGAGCGCTCCAAGGGAGGTATGTTGGAACAAATAAAGAAAGGCACATGGGTCTGGCAAGCCCCCATAGGCTATTATCGGCCCCACAAAGGCTCAAATTTGGCCAAAGACCCCAAGGTAGCACCTTTTATACTAATGGTTTTTGAAGAATATGCTAAAGGCACATACAGTTATGAATTACTGGCAAAATATCTCGCCGAAAGAGGTTTTAAGACCAAGATGGGTAAAGTACCCTGCGCTCAACTTATTGAGAAGATTTTAAAGAATCCCCTGTATTGTGGAATCATGCGAGTATGGGGTAACGACTATAAGGGCAATTTTGAGCCAATAGTGCCAGAGGAATTATTTATTCAGTGTCAGGAGGGATACAAGAAAAAGACTTTGCAATTCAATAGGTCGGTAAATAACCCAGGATTCCCTCTCCGAAGAATCTGTGTCTGTGCAACATGTCAAAAATCTCTTACTGGTAGTAGTCCAAAGGGAAGAAAAGTTAACTACGCCTATTACCACCACCACAAACAAGATTGTCCGGCCGCAAAGTTTATACCAAGAGAGAACTTTGAGCAGATATTTGTGGAGTATCTAAATGAGCTTAGTCCTGGAGCAAAATATGAAAAGATATTTAAGGCTATTGTCTTAGATATTTGGAAAACGAATTATAAGAAGCTGGACGAGAATAATGCCAGAATTAGAAAGGACATGGAGAGACTGGAGCAAGAACGTCAGGCAATTTTTGAGCTCCATAGGTCTGGTAAATATTCAGACGATGAGTTTACTGAACAGAAAGCCATCATTAACCAGAATATTTATCATAAGCGGCAACTGCTCCAAGATAATCATGTGGAGGAGTTTAATATGGAAGAAGCCCTAGAGTATTGTTTTAGGTTTGTCCGAGAATCGTCTAAGACATGGCTTCGTCTCAAAAAGCAAAGCTACCCACGCCTTATGCGGTTCCAAAAACAGGTATTTCCTCAAAAAATCACTTTTGATGGGAAGAAATTTGGAACCACTGAATTATCCTTAGTCCTCAAGATGAATAAGGAAAATGGTGCCAATAAATCCCAATTGGTGACCTTACCGGGATTTGAACCCGGGTTCCAAGCTTGAAAAGCTCGTGTCCTGACCAGGCTAGACGATAAGGCCGTGGAGAAAAATATAACACACAACGAGGAGAAAATAAAGACTTGGCTCTGAGGAATTATTAGGAAAAACTAGCCAAAAATGATATGGTGAAGCCCTATGGATGGGTGGCTGAGTGGTCGAAGGCACCGCACTCGAAACGCGGCAGGCCCGAAAGGGTCTCGTGGGTTCAAATCCCACCCCATCCGCCATAATTTCTGGTATACTTACAACTTACCAACGTAAATCTCTAATACTATGATGGAAGGAAACTCAAATCATCCAGACGGCTGCAAGTGCGGCGTGTGCGGTAGCGGAATGAATAACAGTATGGGTATGAATAAAGACAATTGCGGCAATTCATGCGGTGCCTGCGGTTGTCATACCAAATTCCGCGGCTTTTTTATTATCCGCATGATTATGGCTATTTTGCTTGCTCTGGTCATTTTCTGGGCCGGCTTCATGCTCGGTGAATTGCACACTTTTAATTGGTTCAATTTCCGTGGCGCAAGCGGCTATGGCATGATGGGCGGCTTTGGTGGTGGCAGTACCCTGCGCGTTTACCACAACAACATGATGAGCATTCCTCCGGTCAATTCCACGACACCCTCACCCTCAGCGACAAAATAATCTGCAATTTTCGGTTCTAAAAAAGCGCTGGCTCTCCGGCGCTTTTTCTGTTAAACTGCCCAATTATGGAAGTGGGAGATTAATTTTTTGATTTCGGGCGATTAGCTCAGTTGGTAGAGCGTGTCGTTGACGTCGACAAGGTCACAGGTTCGAACCCTGTATCGCCCACCAGTCGCCAGAGTGCTGACGACAACCACGGGATGTGGTGTAACGGTAACATTCACGTTTCGGGTACGTGAGACTCCGGGTTCAAATCCCGGCATCCCGACCATAAGGTCATGATCATTTTAGGAATTGAAACAAGCTGTGACGAAACAGCGGTCTGCATACTTGAAGCGAAAGAAGGGGCGGCGGGCCCTGTTTTCAAAGTGCTCGGTAACGCTCTGTATTCGCAGGTCAAAATCCACGCCGAATATGGCGGAGTTTTCCCGGCTCTGGCCAAGCGCGAGCACGCTAAAAATTTAACACCGCTTTTGGAGAAAGCTCTTATTGACGCGCATATAGAAAAAGTGAGAGAGAAACCAAGTTTTGATGAAGAAAAAATAAAGAAAATGTTAGAACGGGAAGTTGGCCTCGCTGATTCCCTTCTGGCCATTGTCGCCAAAATCGAAAAACCAAAAATTGACGCTATCGCCGTCACTTCCGGCCCTGGCTTGGAACCAGCACTGTGGGTTGGTATCAATTTCGCTCTGGCGCTCGGAGAAATTTGGAACGTGCCCGTGTACCCCACCAACCACATGGCCGGCCATTTATTTTCTCCACTTGTTTCCGGAAATAAAATCGAATTCCCCGCTCTGGCCCTTTTGATTTCAGGCGGCCACACAGAGCTGGTTTTGAGCGAAAGTTGGAATAGCCACAAAGTTATCGGCCAAACCCGCGATGACGCCGTTGGCGAAGCTTTCGATAAAGTGGCTCGCCTCTTAGGCCTGCCCTACCCTGGCGGCCCGGAAGTTTCGCGCCTAGCGAGCGAGCACCGCACAACCGGGGTCAGACCCCCCTTTTCTCTGCCGCGGCCTATGCTTGATTCCGGTGACTTCGCTTTTTCCTTTTCCGGCCTGAAAACCGCGGTGCTTTACCTGCTCAAAAAATTTGCCGATGTAAATGACGATGTTAAACACCAAGTCGCCCGCGAATTTGAAGATGCCGTCACTGAAGTGCTTGTTACCAAAACCGAGCACGCAATTAACGCCTACAATCCTAAAACGCTTATTATTGCCGGCGGCGTCAGTGCCAATGCGCACATTCGCCAAGCTTTTGACGAGCTCGCAAAACAATACCGGGGCTTAAACCTTCTCATCCCGCCCGCCAACCTTTCCACCGACAACGCCATCATGATCGCCGCCGCGGCCTACATCAATATTTCAAATGGCCAGGAGCCGGCGACAAGTATTATCGCGAAGGGCAATCTGGCGTTATAAAATGCCAAAAAGCTGATTTTCTGCTATTATTTTGAGCGTGCAAGCGAATACTCCCGAAAAATTCCTAAAGCCCTACAATCCGCAGGAAACTGAAGAAAAAGTTTATAAAACCTGGCTGGACAGCGGTTTTTTTAACCCTGATGTTTGTATTGAAAAAGGTGTAACGGGGGCCAAGGCCGAGCCGTTTTCTATTGTTCTGCCACCGCCAAATGTTACCGGCACCCTACACCTCGGCCATGCCGCCATGCTTGCCATTGAGGATATTGTGGTGCGTTTTGAGCGCATGCGCGGCAAACGCACGCTCTGGATTCCCGGCACCGACCATGCCGCTATTGCCACCCAATCGCGGGTTGAAAAGGATTTAGCCAAAGAAAAAATCCGCAAACATGACCTTGGCCGCGAGGAATTCCTCAAGCGCGTTAACGCTTTTGCCCAAGCCAGCCACGACACCATAGTTAGCCAAGTCAAAAAAATGGGAGCTTCCGTGGACTGGAGCCGCGAGGCCTATACCCTTGATGAAAAGCGCTCTTTCGCCGTGCGCACTGCTTTCAAAAAAATGTACGACGACGGCCTTATTTACCGCGGCTTTCGTGTGGTGAATTGGGACCCCAAAGGTCAAACCACCATTTCTGACGACGAAATTGTCTATAAAGAAGAACAAACCACACTCTATACTTTTAAATATTCTAAAGATTTTCCTATTGCCATTTCCACAACGCGACCAGAAACAAAAGTTGGTGACACTGCCGTGGCGGTTCACCCCGAAGGAAAATATAAGGAATTTATCGGTAAAGAATATGACGCAGAATTTGCCGGCGAAAAAATCCACATCAAAATCGTTGGCGACCAGGCCGTTGATGAAACTTTCGGCACCGGCGCCGTTGGCGTAACGCCCGCACACAGCCAAATAGACTGGGAAATTGGCCAGCGCCACCAGTTGCCACTTAAGCAAGTTATTGATGAATTCGGCAAGATGACCGTGACCACAGCACTTTTGGCTGGCAAAAAAGTTGTCGAAGCCCGCGCAGCTGTTGTTGAATGGCTGAAATCTGAAAGCCTATTGGAGAAAGAAGAGAAAATTACTCACAACATCGCCACGGCGGAGCGCACCGGTGGCATTGTTGAGCCTCTGCCGAAATTGCAGTGGTTCATCGCCGTCAATAAAGAATTCAAACAAAGTGGCGCGAGCACGACGCTCAAAAAAAGCATGCTGGAGGCAGTTACCAAAGGCGGCATTAAAATCATCCCCGACCGTTTTGAGAAAATCTATTTTAACTGGATTGAAAATTTACACGACTGGTGCATTTCCCGGCAAATATGGTTTGGCCACCGCATTCCCGTGTGGTATAAAGGCAACGAAATGTACTGCGGGATTGAAACACCCACAGGCGACGGCTGGAAACAAGACGAAGACACCCTGGACACCTGGTTTTCCTCTGGCTTATGGACTTTTTCAACGCTCGGCTGGCCGGAAAAAACGGCTGATTTTATCACCTATCACCCCACGAGCTTATTGGAAACGGGCTATGACATTCTCTTTTTCTGGGTCGCCCGCATGATTTTAATGAGCAGTTATCTGCTTGGCGATATTCCCTTTAAAACGGTTTACCTTCACGGCCTCGTTCGCGATGCTAAGGGCCAAAAAATGAGCAAGTCGCTTGGCAACATCATTGACCCGGTGGATATGATTGAAAAGTATGGCGCCGACGCGGTCCGCCTTTCGCTCATTATCGGCACAGGCCCCGGTAATGACAGCAAGCTTTCCGAGGATAAAATCCGCGGCTACAAAAACTACGCCAATAAAATCTGGAACGCGACGCGGTTTGTGGTGGAAAATGCGGGCGCCGTGTCCTTGGAGAAAAAACCAGCTCTCTCGCCGAAAGATGAAGAAAGTATAAAGGAATTCTTAAAATTATCTGAAGAAATTACCGGCGACATTGAAAACTACCGCTTGCACTTAGCGGCCGAAAAACTGTATCATTACTTCTGGCACACGTTTGCTGATGTTATTATTGAAGAGTGCAAGAAAAATCCCGGTGAAAGTGCCAGCTGGACCCTCGCCCACATTCTGACTAATTCCCTCAAACTCTTACACCCCTTCATGCCGTTTGTCACCGAGGAAATTTGGGGTCTCTTGCCTGCCGACTTTAAAAATCAAAAAATTACCAGTTCTTTATTAATGACCACCTCATGGCCTTCCCTGAAGTAGCACACTCATTTCCTGCGGTCACCCAATTCCTCAACCGCCTAGATGGCGGCGATCCGTGGCACCTCGTTTTAACCACCCTTATTGCGGTGATGGCCGGCCTTGGTCCCGTCCTTTTATGGCTCTGGATTTGGGAACATGAGGATAAACACCCCGAACCTACCAAACTCGTTATATACGCCTTTTTGGGCGGTATGGCGGCCGTTTTAGTGGCCTTGCCGCTGGAAAGCATCGCCAGTAAAGCCTTTACCGCCACCCCACTTATCATCCTCGTATGGGCGGCTATTGAAGAGGCGTTGAAATATTCTGCCGCCTACCTCACCACCCTCTGGCGCGCTGAAAATCACGAGCCAATAGACGGCATGATGTACATGATTATCGCCGCTCTTGGCTTTTCCGCTTTGGAAAACACACTCTTCATCATCACCCCTATTTTTCACGGCAACACCTCCTTGGCTATCGCCCTTGGCGTTAACCGCTTCTTCGGTGCCACCGTTATCCACATCCTTGCTTCGGGCACGGTAGGTTTCATGCTGGCGCTCGGCTTCCACAAGCCGCCGGCTCAACAAACTTTCTATACAGCAATCGGGTTATGCACCGCCATTCTCTTGCACGCCGGCCTCAATTTATCTATACTGTTTAGCATTGGCGGCTCGGCCGTGAACGCCCTCTACTTTATCTGGTTCGGCGTCATTGCATTAGTCCTCCTCTTTGAGCGAGTCAAGCGCCTTCAAACCACCTAATTATTTCTCATTTATCAGCACTTAACTCATCAAGCACTATGGCCACCAAAGACAAACGCTCTTTTTTTGAACGATTAACCGGTAGTGTTAAAGTTGACGACGAAGCCGACTCTTTCACGCCCGCCACGGCTGAGCCAGCTCCCGCCCCGCGCCGCGTTCAAGCAAAAAGTGCTTCTAAAAGCGCCGCCCCCGCCAAAGCCAGTAGCCGCCAAAGTGCCCCCGAAACCGAAAGTGAGTCGGAATGGCTTGATGAAAGCGCCGAGGAAGGCCAGCTCACCGTTGACGTCTACCAAACGGCCAACGACATTGTTATTAAAACCATTGTCGGCGGTGTTCGCCCCGACGACTTAGACATTTCCATCACCCGCGACATGGTTGCCATCCGCGGTCGCCGTGAAGAAGCCAAGGAAACTTCCGATGACGATTATTTCCATAAAGAATTGGCCTGGGGTGCGTTTTCCCGCACCATCATGTTGCCTGAAGAAGTTGATCCTGAAGGCGCCGAAGCCACGCAGACCCATGGCCTGCTCACTATTCGCTTGCCCAAGCTTGATAAGCGCCGGCAAACTAAGTTGAGAGTAAAAGCGGTGAGTTAAATTTTTCTGAAAATTTACGGAGCACCACTTTTTCTTGACTCAAAATTTCATAAAAAAATAACCCCGCACTTTCGTACGAGGTTCCAGTTAAACGCTATTCTGAAAAGCGGTCGCAGATTGCTCCACGTAATTAACCCAATAACACATTCGTTGTTAACTTTCGGGATTGGACTGAGCCGGTTGTGAAGTCACTGATTGAGCATCAGAGGCGAGAGTTGGTTGGTGAATATCAACAGTCAAAGCCGTTCCGTCATACTTGCTACAATCGAAAGTCATCCGGTAGAATGCTTCCTTCGTAGCTTTCTGAAAGAAACTGAAACTCAAACACAACCGACGATACCTGATCGGTCCGTCAGTTTCGTCGTCCCAAGGAAAACGTAGAAGAGTTTCCAACCTGTAGACACTCTTACACGCCTTCTTGAAGGATTTTGCGTCCTCGTCGTTAAGCCCGCCGTGCCAGTGACCACGGAAACATTCCACCAATCGTTGCCGAAAATCCTTCTCGGCCTGGTTCTGCTGGTCATTGTGGTAGTTGGAAAAGATACCAACAGAGATATCCCGGATGAGCTGAACCAGCTTTTGCTCAAGCGCACAAACCATCTCATACGGCTCGGTTTTTTCACCGAGAAACTCGAGGGTTGAATCAAAGAACGAAGTGTACTTACGAAGCATGTGATTCTCCTTTTGGAATGGCTCACTTATGGCCATATAATTCAGTCTTTTCCAGGACTGATTCTGGTTAACAGTGACGTACTGCTAATCAAGAAACATTGTAACATAATTATATTACATGTCAATACCCGCACGGCGAATTCCAGCCTGAAAGTTAGCCGCGCTAATATGTCTTTTAAAGTGGTACCCCGCTAACGGTGCCGAGGGCCGGGATCGAACCGGCGACCCCATCCTCTTCAGGGATATGCTCTACCAACTGAGCTACCTCGGC
>CAZNZK010000003.1:79057-117050 GCA_964577595.1 uncultured Candidatus Saccharibacteria bacterium | reverse complement strand
AACCGGCGACCCCATCCTCTTCAGGGATATGCTCTACCAACTGAGCTACCTCGGCGTTTTGCTGATGTTAGCTACCAAAACAGCTACATCGGCGTTTTGAAAACTAAAATTTTTAACCGAAAACTAAAACTTCGGTACGTTTATGTTGCTGATTTGCGCGGCCTTATCAATCATTTGGCCAAGCGGCCCAAGATAGGGCTGAACGGCGTAAAAGGCCCCCACCGCCACGGCTATGATGAATCCCCAGTAGATAACTTGAAACACGCGGCTCCAAATCATTGAACTGCGCATTTTGCGAAGCAGGCGATTGTTTTGCTCGCTTAACCGCAAGGTTTGTTCAAGCATAGCGCGCTCTTCAGGATTCATGCCGAAACTATAGCATAATTTGTGCTATAGTCCAGAAACGCCCCCGTAGTTCAACGGATAGAACAACTCCGTCCTAAGGAGTGGATGTAGGTTCAATTCCTGCCGAGGGCACCAAAATTATTTCTTCAGGAGCAAAACCTGGAGGCGCTCTTCGTCAAAGCCGACGATAACCTCCGTATCAACAGTGATAACTGGCACCCCGAGCTGGCCGCTTTTTTCTACCATTTCCTTGCGCTTCACAGGGTCTATACCGACATTGTATTCGGTATACGGAATATTGTTAGCCTTAAAAAATTCTTTGGCCTCCTTGCAATAATGGCAGGTGGCCGTGCTATAAATGGTGACGTTTTTCATAGGTGCATATTTTAACACAAGGCCGTGGTGGCGACAATTGCGGGGTTGGGGTAAAATAATGGGCATGATTGGATTCCTCTTTATTTCATTTATAGCCGGCGTTTTGACGGTTTTAGCGCCCTGTATTTTGCCGCTACTGCCCGTGATTATTGGCGGCTCCGTGGCGGGCGAGGGCCACTGGCGCCGAGCTTTGGCCATTGTCGGCGCACTTTCAGCTTCAGTTTTTTTGTTCACGCTCGTTTTAAAAGTAAGCACCGCGTTCATAAATATTCCGGCGCTTTTTTGGCAACTGCTTTCAGGCGGCCTTTTGGTAATTTTCGGCCTGGTAACTATCTTTCCAAAATTGTGGGATAAAATTCCGGGTGTTAATGCGGTGTATCGCAAAGCCAATCTCGCTCTTGGTTCGGGCTACCAGCGCCAGGGTGTGTGGGGCGACATTATTGTTGGCGCGGCGCTTGGTCCGGTTTTTTCTTCCTGTAGTCCTACTTATTTTGTGATTTTAGCGGCCGTTTTACCGGTGTCGCTGGTGACTGGAACACTCTATTTACTCGCTTATGTTATCGGCTTGGGGCTATTTCTGCTTGTTATTGCGGTAGCTGGACAAAAGCTGGTGAATTGGCTCGGCATTGCCAGCAACCCTGATGGCTGGTTTAAAAAAGCTATCGGCATTTTGTTTTTGATTGTGGGCATCGCTGTCATTTTTGGTTGGGACAAAAAATTGGAAGCGGCCCTGCCCGGCTCGGCCTTCGGTGAAATTGGTATTGAGCAAAGCCTGCTCGGCGGTACACAACCGGCTTCCGCGCCTTCCGTGCCTTCCTCGGCTACCACCACACCCGCGATAAACGCAGCTGCCAGTGGCAACTTCCTTTCGCTCGTCCAAAAAGCTGCCCTGTTTCCCAAAGCGCCAGAGCTTACCGGCATCGCCGGCTACATTAATACTGGCGGCCAGCCCATTTCGCTCGCACAATATCGCGGCAAAAATGTCGTGCTGGTGGATTTCTGGGATTACAGCTGTATCAATTGCCAACGCACCACGCCTTATTTGAATGCTTGGTACCAGAAATATAAAGATCAGGGCCTCGTAGTTATTGGCGTCCACACACCTGAATTTGCCTTTGAGCAATTGCAAGGCAACGTGCAGGCGGCCGCCGAGCAATTTGGCATTAAATACCCAGTAGTTCTGGACAATCAGTATAAAACCTGGCAAGCGTTCAATAATGAGTATTGGCCCAACGAATATTTAATTGATATTGACGGCTATATTGTTTACAACCACAGCGGCGAAGGCGATTACGACGTCAGCGAGCACGCCATACAGGCGGCTTTGGCTGAGCGCGCGGCCCGGCTCGGCGTAACGAGCACGCTGAAAGGAAGCAACACGGTGAATATTCCCGCCACCAACTTAAACGCCATAGAAAGCCCGGAAACCTATTTCGGATCCAGCCGCAATCAGTACCTAGCAAATGGCACAGCTGGGGTAGCGGGCACGCAAACGCTTGCCCTGCCCAGCACGCCTCCCCTGCTTAATTCGCTCTACCTGGGCGGCACCTGGAATTTCCTGCCGGAATATGCCGAAGCAAGCGCCGGCGCTACGGTGCGTTTTGAATACAGCGCCCACGATGTATATATAGTTGCGACCAATCCGAGTGGGCCGGTAAAAATAAAAGTGTTGCGCGACGGCCAGCCGGTCGGAAATTTTGCCGGAGCAGATGTTAATCCTTCTACCAGTGAAGCTGTCATTAGTGGTGACCGGCTTTATAAGCTGGTGCACGATGCTTCCGCCGGCGTCCACACTATTCAAATTCAAGTGGAACAAGGCACTTTAGATGCCTACACGTTTACTTTCGGCTAAAGAAAAAGCCGGAAAGAAATTCCGGCTTTTTGCACACTGCTCCGACGAAAAGATTCACGCGCCGACGTGCATGCCGCCGAGCCAATAGAGAATGAACGGATCGTCCGCACCTTTTGAGCGCCACACGTTGAAATTGGACGAATTGACACTAGCCATAAGATGGGTGAGCTGTTCCGGAGTCACCCGGAACAGATTGTGTTGTTTGCCGTCACCGCAAAAAACTTCACGCAACTCTTGTTCAGGCGTTGCTTGTATGTATTCGGCGATAGCATGACTATCATCGATACTGTGTGGCTCAACGGCAAAACAACCCTTCTTGACTTGGCACTGTATAGACATCACATACCTCCTTATAAAAAGGTCCGGCGATAGCATAGCTCTTTTCCTCATTACCCGCAAATGAACCGGCTCTACAAATCGTGATATACTAGGAACCATATGAAAACCCTAAAGCGTTTTTTGCTGAATAAATGGACAATAATTATTGTCATTATCCTTATTATTGTTGGTTATTTCGTTTTCCGCGGTAAGAGTAATTCTTCCAATATTGAATTCGCCACAGCCAGCGTGGGCAATATTATTGAGCAGGTGAGCGTCACGGGCAAAGTAGTGCCGATAAACCAAGCCGATTTAGCATTTGAGAAAAGTGGTGTTTTGACCTCAGTGGATGTCGCGGTTGGCGACCACGTAAGCCGTGGCCAAACTCTCGCCACCTTAGACAGCGCCACCGACCAAGCCGCGGTTAGCTCTGCGCAGGCTACCCTCAGCGACATGTCCCGTTCGCTCACTCCTCAAGAATTAGCCGTGGCCAAAACCGCCGTGGAAACAGCCGAAAAGGGCGCTGTGGATGCCGCCGCCGATGCGTATAACAAAACCCAGAGTGCTATCGTCAATTACTCCAGCACCCTCTTCAGCGGCCCGCAATCGGCCAATCCAAAGCTCCTTTTTTCCACCCAAACGGCCGACCAAGAGCGCCGCATTGAGCTTGAACAGGTCAACACCCAAATTCTTTTGCAAAAATGGAATACTGAGGTCGCCATAGCCAGTTCCAGCTCTGCAGACATGCTTATTGCCGATACTGAAGGATTTTTAACAACAGTTACTACCTTTGCCAACGACCTAGCCACGGCCGCGAACGCCCTCGCTCAAACGAGCGCCCCATCGCAAACCAACGTCGTTTCCTATATCGCCACAGTCAACAGCCTCAATGCCGCCATTGTTGCCGCCACGAGCGAGGTAACCACCGCAGGAACCAGCTTGGCAACAGCAGAATCCAATTACAACCTCAAGCTCGCTGGCAACTCCGTTCAGTCTATCGCCGCCCAGGCCGCCAAAGTGGCGCAAGCGCAGGCGTTGTTGGCTCAAGACATCCTTACCTCGCCTATTGATGGCGTTGTTACCCAGGCTGACCCTACCGTAGGTGAATTCGTAGGCGCAGGCACTACCGGCTTTGCAGTGCAAAGTAGTGGTCAATTCAAAATTGAGGCCTATGTAGCTGAAGCCGACATCGCCAAGGTGGCAGTTGGCAACTTGGCCTCAACCACTCTTGACGCCTACGGCTCCAACACCGACTTTCCCTCCAGCGTTACCGCCATTGACCCCGCTGAAACTATTTTGCAAGGTGTCCCTACGTATAAAGTCACGCTCTATTTCGTCACACCCGACAGCCGCATCCGTAGCGGCATGACCGCCAACCTGGAAATTCTCACGCACGAGCACGACAACGTCCTGGAAGTACCGGCCCGCGCCATTTTAAGCGGTAACGCATCCACCACTGCCCGCATTTTAAATCCAGACGGCACCACCTATGCCACCGTGCCCGTTACTGCAGGCCTAAAAGGCTCCGACGGCATGATAGAGATTCTTTCCGGCCTTACTGCCGGCGACAAGGTGGTAACTTATATCAAATGATAGAGAACATCATCTCCGTCAAAAATCTGAAGAAAATATATAAGGAGGGTGAGAGTTCAACGACTGCTCTGGCCGGCGTCACTTTTAATGTGCGCCGAGGCGAATTTTTGGCCATTATGGGCCCTTCCGGCTCAGGAAAATCAACGCTCCTCCACCTTCTTGGCCTCTTAGATGAACCAACCTCGGGTAGTTATTCATTCAATAACAAAGATGTCACTTCGTTTTCAAGCAACGAGCTGGCCGATGTGCGCAACCGCGAAATAGGCTTCGTCTTTCAGGCATTCAATCTTCTGCCGCGCACCTCAGTGCTGGAAAACGTAAAATTGCCCCTCTACTACTCTGACATCCCCGAAAGTGAATGGGAAAAACGTGCCCGCGAAGCGGTAGAATCGGTCGGCCTAGGCAACCGTATGTATCACGGCCAAGCTGAGCTTTCCGGCGGAGAGCGCCAACGAGTGGCTATTGCCCGCGCCCTCGTCACTGATCCGGAAGTTATCTTCGCCGATGAACCAACCGGCAACCTTGATTCAAAATCCGGCAAAAATGTCATGGGTATCATTCAACACCTCAACGAAAACCGTGGCAAAACCATTATCCTCATCACCCACGAAACCGCTACCGCCGAGCACTCCGAGCGTATCATTCGGCTCATGGACGGTGAAATAGAGAGCGACGAGCAAGTCAAAATTCGCCTTACTGCCGACGACGAATTCAAGAAATAACATGACCTACAAACACCTTCTCAAAACCTCACTCACCGGCCTTACCACCAACCGCTCACGCTCAGCACTGACGATTTTTGGCATCGTTATCGGCATCACCGCTATCATGCTCGTTATGTCGCTTGGCGCCGGCGCGCAGAACCTCATCCTCGGCGAAGTCCAAGGGCTCGGTACAAATACTATCGCCATCATCCCTGGCCAGGTATCCAGTAGCCCCTCAAATGTCTCCGCTTTGTATAGCGACTCTTTAAAACCAAACGACATCACCGCGCTTCTCAACAAAGCAAATGTACCGGGCCTCGTTTCGCTCATGCCCGTCGTTATCGGCTCAAATGTTGCTTCGTATGGCTCAAATACCTACCAAGCAACCATTTTCGGCGGCACCGACCTTATCGCCAGCATTTTTAACCTCGTGCCAGCGGAGGGCGAATTTTTTGACCAGAGCGACGTGGATTCCCTCTCAAGCTCGGTCGTCATCGGCGCCGACGTGGCCAGTTATCTTTTTGAAAATCAGGACCCGCTCAATCAAAACATCAATATCAAGGGCCGCAATTTCCGCGTTGAAGGTGTTCTGCCGAAATCCGGCGGCGGTTCCCTCTTTAATTTTGACTCCATGGTTATCATGCCCTACACCACCGCGCAAACCTACGTCACTGGTCAAAAATATTATAACCGCATCATTATTCAGGCGGTTTCCGATTTGGCCGTGCCCGCCACCGCCGCGGACATTCGCCTCACTTTAGAAGAATCGCACAATATCACCGACCCCACGAAGGATGACTTCACTATTGAAACTCAACAAACATTAGCGAACACGCTCGGTACTATCACCAGCGCTCTTACCTGGTTCCTTGTTGCCGTTGCCTCCATCGCCCTCTTTGTTGGTGGCGTCGGTATTATGAACATCATGCTCGTTTCCGTCACGGAACGCACCCGCGAAATAGGCCTGCGTAAAGCCCTTGGCGCGCAGGATCGCGATATTCTTCTGCAATTTCTGCTAGAGGCAATTCTGCTCACTGTTATCGGCGGCATTATCGGCATCCTCCTCGGTGCTGGCTTGGCATTTCTCGTTGCCTTTGCCCTTTCACATTTTCTGGCAATTAATTGGGTCTTTATCTTCCCGTGGAGTGGCGCTATTCTCGGAATTTCTGTTTCCGCCGCCATTGGCCTCGTTTTCGGCGGCTATCCTGCCAGCCAAGCAGCAAAAAAGAGCCCTATTGAGGCATTGCGATACGAATAAACAGAAGAAAAATTTCAAGTATAAAAATCTTCCAAAAAAATCTTCTTATATAAAGCCATACTTTTTCTCTAATTCTTTACAAAGTTTTTAAAAAGTATTCTGCTGCTGTTTTTTATCAAAAATGTAAGTTTTCTTCAGGACTTTTTTATCTCATAGGAATATACTTAGCGCACATGATTACCGACACCGACATAACCAAGCTCAAAAAAGTCTTTGTTACCAAAGATGATTTGACTATTGCCCTCAACAATTATCCCACCAAAGACGATCTGGCTATTGCTTTAAGTAATTACCCTACCAAAGACGATCTTAAGCATGAGCTGCAAAACTATCCCACTAAGAACGATTTGAAAAATGAATTTGACATAGAATTCAATAAAATATCAATGGAATTCGTCACTAAAACAGAATTCCGTAATCTTGAAGCAAAAGTCGATGGTATCGGAGGAATGGTTAGAAAAATCCTTGAAGGAACAGATGCTTTTGTTCGCACATTTACCATCCTAGAAGAAGAATATCACGCCCTAGCCATGAGCGATACGCGGCAAAACAATCAAATAGACCAGATTGCCAAACACACCGGTATAAAACTGGCTTATTAGTAACCTACTTATTTAACAAAGCCCGAGTTTTTGGCCCCAACGAACCCGTCATTTCAAGATCGTGGGCGGCTTGATATTTCTTTACGGCCGTTTCCGTCTGCACGCCAAAATAACCCGTAATTTGCCCTGAAAAGTCCCCTTCTGTAGTAAGACGCTGTTGTAAGGCCGTAACGGCCTGCCCTTGCGAACCAAGTGAAAGTGCCGCGATAAACGTGTAGGAAGAACTATTTTGGGCCTGATTAAGCAGAGCGCGGGTTTGCGGGCCTACCGAGCCTACGGCGGCCAAGCTGTGGGCGGTTTGAAATGCCGCTACTGCCGCCTTTGTAGCCGGACCAAAATAGCCATTGGGTGCGACAAAAAAGAAGCCGAGCTTTGTCAGAAGGGTCTGCAAAGCCGTCACTTGCGAGCCGCTTGAACCGGTGACAAGCTGGTTGATAAAAGTGGTAATGGAGGTAGCCGCGGAAGATGACACCGCTGACGTTGCCGGTGTGGGCGTTGTAGTCGGAGTGGTTACAATGGCTGGAGCAGGCGTAAGAATCCCCGAGCCCGGCGTTACTGCAATAGTAATGGTGTCGGTAGCAGCGTGATTGGCGTTATCATAGGCAGCAATAGTAATAGTATGCGTTCCAACATCGCGCGCGGCTGACACCCACGTCACATTGCTCGACATTTGACCATTAAGAAATGAGGAGCCGAAGAAAGAGTCTGTTACCGCATACCACGGGTTTGTAAAACCCGTTGGAACAATTTGAAATGAAAGCTTTTGACCAGCCGCCACCGTGCCACCGGGCGTGAGTGATGTAACCGTCACTTGCGGACTAGTAACTGTAATCGTCAACTGTTGACTGACGGAATGACCGGAAGAATCAACAACAGTTACCGTAAGAGTGTGTGTACCAATGTCATACGTCGCGGGCGTCCAGTTGAAATAGCCCAATGAGTTTATATCGCTCGTAGTTACACTATTTGTACTGTTATTTGAAGAATCGCTGACGGTGTAGATTGGACTATTAAAACCTGTGGTATTAACCGTAAACGAGAGTGGCACGCCAGCTACTACAGTGTAACCAGGGCTCATAGAACCAATGGAAATAGTCGGCCCATTGGCGACGGTAATGTTTTCGGTAACTGTGCCCGTATTTCCGGAGGAATCGCTTACGGTAATAGTAATAGAATGAGCGCCAATATCGTTACTGGCGGGTGTCCAGCTGAAAGTACCGCTAGAATTGACGTTATTATTAGAAACACTGGAGCCAGAAAAAGCATCATTCAAATTAAAGCTTGGATTGCTAAACCCCGACGAGGCTACAGTAAAAGAAACCATTGTACCCACAGAAACAGTGCTCGCTGGCGAAAGTGAGCCGATAGAAACCGACGTATTAGCCAATGCCAAAACCGGTGCCAGAAACAGGCCTAAAAATATGACTGCAAATCCAAAAGAAAAAAAGAATCGCTGCATTGCCGTAGATGATGCTTATTATACGACATTTTCTGCCTCAAGGTGCTCTTTGGTGCGGGATGGGAGAATCGAACTCCCGTCCTATGCTTGGGAAGCACATGTTTTACCACTAAACCAATCCCGCGTTTTAATGGGAGTCAGACACTATTTCTACGGACTCGTTGTCGCCGTGCCTGAAGCTACAATCACTATCAGGTCTTCCCCGGGCTTGGCCACATTGTAGGTGGAGCGGATGGTTTCGTCCACCCCTTCAGGGGTTTGTAAATGAGCCACCTCACTTGAGAGTGCCGCGTCACTCCCCGCCAATTCATTGGCCTGCTCTTGTTCCCCCGCTACTTTTATAGCCGTCTCATTTGCTTTGCCATATAAATTCCACACCGCCCGGCCCAAAAAAACACAAGCAACAGCAAGCACTACTACTGCCAACGGCGAAAACAGCCAATGTGTCAGTCGCCCCCGCTGTTTTTTCTGCCGTTGAAATTCCCGCATATTATGATAGTATACTCTGTACTATGATCATCAACAAACGCCACCGCAAAACCCTTAACGTCATCATGATAATTGTTTCCGTCGTCGTCGTTCTCGGTATGATTGCCCTCTACATCCCAAGCCTCTTACCTTCATAACCAGGGTCAGGCACCGGTTTTGTTATACTAAACTCATGAAAACCTCTCAAAAGGGTTCGGTGATTATCGTTTTATCCCTAATTGTCATTCTCGCAGTTGTTGCTTTTGGTGCATATAGTTATTATCAAAATAAGTCTGCACAAATTGCTCAAGAGGACTTAACTTACGACTGTACAAAAAAGCCATGCGAGAGTCTAGGGGATGAGGCCTCCAACCGGAAGACATACTCCAATAGTGAGTACGGATTCCAATTTCAATATCCCAGCAATTGGACGGTTCAGGATATTAGCTATACGTATAGGGGTGCGAAGTCAGCCGTCGTCAATATCATCAGTCCTATTAATCACAGCATTGCAGGATACGAAACAATTGGGGCAAGTTATACGGTTCAACTGCAGTTTTATGGAGGCATGGCACATGTCACGCTGAATAGTTTTGTAAAAACCCACGAGACTGGGGAACAAGACGTAAAAGAGATCCCGACAACAGCCACCTTAAAAAATACTGAAGAATATAAAGCGGCTCAGCAAATTATTGCTTCGGCTAAAGCCCTCACTTCTTCTGATGCAGACGCACTCTGCTCCAGTGATTTTCTCAGAGACAGCACGGGTAAGTTTCAATGTTACAGCGACCTTGGCATGCAAAAATACACAGATCTTGATTTTGGCTTTTCATTTTGGTATCCAAAGTCATGGCCAGTCGCAGCAGATCCAAATGCACTTACCCCGATTAGAGACGGGCGCACATTCAGAACATTAAGAGTAGGCGACATTATTATTAGAGAAGTGTACTCAGCAACTATGTCCATTATCGATACGGGTGGAGCTGGTCCGTTTGGGCCTGTAAAATATTTTTTTAACCCTAGTACTCACGCTTGGATGACAACCGCCCCCAAAGGAACTCCCACGGGAGGCTCGGGTGCAACGACTACTATTACCTCTTTCATAAACACTATGGGAGGTCTACATATGCTTGGCGGAACATCTCGCTTTGATACAAATATCATTCCTTTAAGTGCTGAAAATTTTGTCGTTGTAAGTGATAACGGAGGAGCAAATGCAGACTATCTCGCAAAAACAATTGTTGCTTTAGATCCGAAGGTTGCTACACCTATAAGCCTAGTGGAGCAAATTCAAACGATTCAAGCAGAAGCAAATGCCTACTCAACAACAGCCAAACAGCAATGAATAAGGTTGGTCCTATTTCTATAACTTCAATTACGCCATCTACAGCGTCAATTGGCTCAACCATTACGATTAAAGGCACCTGTCTTGATCCTTTCGATTTAAATGATGAGGGCAATTATTGGCTTACCCATTCTCACGTCAGAGTGTACGTTTCAAAACTTGGTAGCCAAGCGATGTCACCCATTTTATGGGAAGGAGGATCGCAAGGAGGAAATACTTCGACAGTAAACTCAATTACTATGAGGCGGTAGCAATTCACTTCCGCTGACTATTAAATAAAAAGTGGTCTAACTCTCATCCCGCATCATCTTGAGGAACACATCCTGAGGGATGTTGACGGTGCCGCGGTCGCGCATTTTCTTTTTACCTTTCTTCTGCTTTTCGCGAAGCTTCATTTTGCGGGTGATGTCGCCGCCGTACATGTGCTGAGTAACATCCTTGCGCATCGCTGAGAGGGTTTCGGAAGCAATGATGCGGCCAAGGGCTTGGGCCTGAATTTTCGTGGTAAACATTTGGCGAGGCAACACTTTGGCGAGCTTTTCCACGGCTTTGCGAGCTTCGTCTTCGGCGCGGCGACGAGAAACCACGCGAGCGAAAGCCAGCACCGGCTCGTCGGCCACTAAAATATCCATGCGGGTAACGTCGGCCACCCGAAGCTCGCCTATTTCATAGGAAATGGAAGCGAAGCCGGAAGAGGTGCTTTTAAGCTCATCGAAGAAGCCACGCATCATTTCGCGTAGAGGCATCATAAAACTCAGTGCCGTGCGCTGACTATTGGTGCCAGTGCCAATGGAATGCTCGCCGAAGGTTTCCGTCTCCCCCGTTTCAGCTTCGTGCTCGTAGAGAAGCGTCATAATAGCGCCGAGGTATGGGGCAGGCGTGATGATTTTTGCCTTAACCCACGGCTCGCGCACTTCTTTTATTTGGCTGTCATCGGGAAAGAAAATGGGCGAATAGACAATTTCTGTTTTGCCATTAATGAGCGTGATTTCGTAAGTAATGGACGGCGCGGTCACAATAAGCTCCAGGTTGAATTCGCGGCGCAAGCGCTCGGTGATAATTTCCATGTGAAGCATGCCGAGGAAGCCGCAACGAAAACCGCGGCCAAGCGTGCCCGAGGTTTCTTCTTCAAAGGCCAGCGAAGAATCAGAAAGTTTAAGGCGGCCAAGTGACTGGCGCAAGTTGGGAAAATCGTCCTGCGATTCAGGGTAGAGCGAGGCCCACACTACCGGCCGAGGCGTGTCATAGCCGTGCAAAGCGGGCAAAGCAGGCCGGCCTGCGGCATTTACCGTGGCAAGAGTGTCGCCAACCGAAGCGATGCCGGCTTCTTTGATGCCGGTGACAATATAGCCAATTTCGCCCGCAGAAAGCGCGGCCACTGGTTTTTCTTCTGGTGAAAAAATACCGACCTCTAGAACGCTGAAGGTTTTACCGGCGGCCGCGAAAGCCAGCGTGTCACCTTTTTTGACAGAACCGTCGGTAGCACGCAAATACACCGTCACGCCACGATGGTTAGAATATTGAAAATCAAAAATGAGGCCGCGAAACGGGGTACCGCTTTTATTATTAATGTCTTCGTGACGCACTGAGAGTGGTGCTGCACTAAAAGGCGCAGGCACGCGCTTTACAATTTGCTCCAAAAGTTCGCGCACGCCTTCCCCTGTTTTGCCGGAACATTCTAAAATCTCATTGGCAGAAACACCGAGCACCGCCGCAATTTCCGCTTTGGTTTCGGTGATACGTGCCAACGGCGAATCAATCTTGCTAACTGCCGGCACTATAACCAGCCCCAGCTCGCGGGCCATGCCCAAGGTCGTAAGCGTTTGGGCCTGCACGCCCTGCGTGGCGTCTACAAGTAAAACACAACCCTCAACGGCTTTGAGCGAGCGCGATACTTCATATGAAAAATCAATGTGCCCCGGCGTGTCAATTAAATTCAAAATGTAATCAGCGCCGCCAACCTTAAAAGCCATGCGCACCGGCTGCATCTTAATGGTAATCCCCCGCTCGCGTTCCAGTTCCATCGAGTCAAGCACCTGTGCCATCATTTTGCGCGCCTCCACCGTGCCGGTAATTTCCAGCATTCTGTCGGCCAGGGTGCTTTTACCATGGTCAATATGGGCGATAATAGAAAAATTGCGAATGTGGGGTTGGTCCATAAAATGCCTTAATGTAGGCCAATACTAGCAGAAAAACAACTATACGCCAGTAGGGTCGGCGGGAACTACTTCCCGCTTCCAAATTTTGCTATGGAGGGTGTGCGCAACCACAAAAAGCTCCTTATTTTGGAAAAAGTAGAGAATACCGAGACATACCAAAATAGCTACCACGCCGGCGACAAAACCCTGCAGAAAAACTGCCCACGTAGTGGCCAGGCCGAGCAGGGGCGAAAGCAAATTGAGACAAAGATAACAAATCGCCCCGGAAATGATTGAGGCCGAAAAAACCTCAAAGAACGAACGGGTGACGCACTTGCTGTAACCGGGAAAATCTTTCTCAAAGGCCAGCCAATGCAAAATCGTGTTAAAAATCATGCCGAGCGAATAGCCAAGCGGCAACATGAGCACCTCCGTGCCGGGCACGTCATCCACTCGAAACAGCGCCTCTATAAAATAACGGAAAGCTGACCAAGTCTGGAAGAGGTGCAACAAGCCATAGGAAAAGACAATGATAAGCGCGGCAGAGACGACGTTCATAAGAAGAGGCTTGACGGTATTAGTGCGAGAATAGTAGGCCCGAACAAAGAGAGCAACTAGGCTCTGTGGAATGAGCGAGAGAGAAAAAAGGGCCACGGCGGCGGCCGTGAGACGCGTATCAGCCCAGGTGAATTGCCCAGCACCAAGAACAACGCGCACGATTTGCGCCCGTAGCACAACAAAAAGCACCATCACCGGCAGTGACCAAAAAATAATATGTTTGGTGGAAACTACCATCTGCTCAACGAAGCGTTTAGTGTCGCCATTGACAAAATGCCTAGTAAGCACCGGGAAAGCCGCCAGAGCATAGCTCGTGCCAATAATAGCGAGCGGCACCGACTGCAAATTCCAGGAAAAATTAAACGCGGAAATAGCGCCGCTAGCCAAGCCGCCGGCCATAATAATAAGAAAAAATTCCGCGATTTCGTTTGAAGATACCGTGATCGTTCGTGGCAACGAAGTAAGCACAATTTTGCGGACAATGCCGGCGCGAAAACCGAAAGTGAAACGCGGAAAAAGTGATTTGGTCCATACAAATGGAATTTGTATGACCACGTGCATGAAAGCGCCAATTGCCACGCCCCAAGCCAACCCCGCCAGGCCCATGCGCGGGTAGAGAACGACTGTGCCAAAAATAATGCCGATATTGTAGAGCAGTGGCGAGAGCGAATAAATGAGATAGCGCTTGTAGATTTGGGTGATGCTGGCAAAAAAATTTGAAAAACCAAGAAATACCGGCGAAAGCAGCATAATGCGACTCATGTTAATGAGCGTGTTGGCATCGGCGGCAGTGGCAAGCTCCGGGAAAAAAGTCCTCATGAGAAACGGCGTGAAAATAAATGCGAGCACGGCCACGGTGCCAATAACTAAAAAGAAAGCAGAAAATACACCATCAAGGAGCTCTTTTGTTTCCTTCTCGCTCCGCTCCAGACGCTCTAGTAAGTACGGAATGAGCACCGCACTCGTGACCATAGAGCCAAAAACAGCATAGATGAAATCGGGCACCCGAAAAGCGGCGTAGTACAGATCTAATTTGTGACCCTCGCCAAAATAGTAAGCCAGTAAGTGGTCGCGCAGAAAAGCCAGCACCGTGGAACCAAGTGAAAACACAGCCAGAAGATACGCGGCTTCGTGTAAGCCGCCCACCTCCCGGGCAATGAAGTTCCAGAAGCGCTTGACCATTTATTGACCGGAAGAAGCTGGGCTAACGCCAGCAGTGCCAGTGGTAGCATCCTTAACCGGCGGGTGTGGAGCTTTTTCGGGTGTGCTGGCTGGAGGAGTTAGGCTTGCGAGTGGGTCGTGGCCAGCCCGGAGATTGGCGATAATAGTGGTAATAGTACTGTTGCCGGGGTTAGCTACTGCGAGTTGTTGAAATATTGACAAGGCATCGCTGGTTTTTCCGAGCTTGGCGTCGGCTAAGCCGAGAAAATATTTTGCGTTAGCGTAATCACTTTCCAAGGCGATGGCCTGCTGAAAAGCGGCGGCGGCATCGGCCCAGCCTTTGGCGTTGTAATACAACAGACCGAGATTGAAACGCAAGCCTGGATCGTTGGGCGAAACGAGCGTGGCGGCTTGCAACGACTTAGTGGCACTGGCAGTGTCGCCCTGCGCAACTTGTATCTGCGCCAACATAAATATTGCATCGGTATAATCGTTCTTCAGCGTTAGAGCCTGACTAATTTCGGCAGTGGCGGTTGCGTAGGCGGAATGAGCAAAATCAAGACGGGCTAATATTAATGGCACGGAAGGGTCGGCAGGGTCAAGCGTCTGTGCTGACACATAGGCGCTGCGAGCGGCAGTGTAGGTAGTACCACTTGAATCAAGCGGAGCGACAGCTTCAGCTACCTGACCGAGCACTAGCCAGTTTTGATAGTCGCTTGGATCAATAGTGCGAGCAGCAACAGCTGAAGCCTGAGCTTCAGCTAAAAGCTGTTGAAATTGACTGGTTATGGCGCTCTGTTGCTGACCACTGGAAAGCAACTGCTGCATTTTAGCTAAATCAATTTGCGTCAAGGCGCGATAGTAAATGGGGTCGGGACTAAATTGAATAGCCCGCGCGAGATTGTCGTGAGCCGCGGCAACATCGCCAGAATTGTTAGCGTTTGCTAAAGCCGCATTGAAATAAATAACCGATACAAAGCGCCGGGTTACGCTATAGAAAGAAACCAATCCTGTCAGTAGAAGCACCACAAACACCAACACTGAAACAAAACTCGCCTTCGGATTGACGGTGAAATCAATGTGCGTAAAACGTACCAACGAGGTATCAGCCAAGGAGCCCAGAAAAAGACCCGTGAAGAAAAAAGTGAGTACTAGAATAGCCGCCGAAGGCACGTAGACAACGGCAAATATCCAAAAATACAGAGCGAGAATAAAACTGGAAACCGTCACGTATTCAGCAAAAACACTTTCTTTCTTTGTAAAAAGTGAGCGGAAACCCAGCCAAATAAACAAGGCGAAGAAACCAATCCAGAGCAGAAAGCCAATAGGGCCGGTAGTAACCAAAAATGTAGGAATGAGACCGACTCCGTAATTAAAGGTAACGTTCCAATATGGTGTGGTATTAACGTTAACGGGACGGGCTAGTGACCACTCGGTACCAAAACGGTTGGGCCCGGTGCCTACCAGCGGCCGGCTGCGCAGAACCGAACCGGCAATATTAAACGTGCTCTGCAAACTTGGCCGAGCTTCCGTCGCGGGCACAGAAAGATGACTTAGGATACCAATACTGAAAGGCGGATTGGACAATGTGGTGTAAATATTGCCCTTCACTAAAATGAAGATAATGGAAATAATGAAGATGATGAGCGAAGCCCAGGGAAGATTACGGTTACGGGCCGGATCAGAAATGTCCCCCGCACCAGTCTTCTTGAAAGAAAAATTGTACACAAAGAAAATAATGGCTGAAGCAGCCAACACATACCACACCGTGGAAAAGCCAATGACGGAAAGTAAAAACAGGGCCAAAATCATCAAGACCGTAAAAACAGAACGATATTTTTTTTCTAACGCCAAGAGCTCCAGGGTAATAAAAGCGAAAAGAGCAACGGAGCCAAAATAAATACCCAAGTCATTCCAACTGCCGATAATACTGGAAGCTGCGCCGGTGAACACTCCAAAAGAAAAAGCATTCGGAGCAAAAAGGTGAACAAACTGGAATAATGCCACGAGCGCAAACGAAATGAGCGCAGCTAGGTAAGCGTAAGCACTTTGGCGAGTCGTACGAAAAATAGCAGCAACCAAAAAACACAGCACGAAGAGGCCGGTGATAAAGGCAAAAGTGCCCACTTCATATGCCCCGCCAATAAGCGAGAATGAACGGTTGGGCGAAACAAGCGCACTAAGCAAGAACCAGAGTGGAATAGCTAGAAAGAAAGCGTAAATCCACGAGCGGGGCAGTGTGAGCCGACCGTCCTTAAGCCGAGCCACTATCCAGGCCGTGGCACTAATAATAACCAGGAGAAAAAAGAGAAAAGCTTTGGCCGATTGAAGCGGCACAATGGCTGAAGGAATAAAGAACAAAGGCAAAAGAAAAAGCCCAGCAATGAGCGACCAAAACGAGACTTTGTCGGCCTTGTTTTCTTTCACGGCAGAAGCGCTCAAAACTTGTTCTTCGTGCATATAATTAAAAATTAGTACTAAGTCCTTATAGTATACCCTTGCGACAAAATGGTGACAATAGGAAAAACCAGGCCTTTAGGGCCTGGTTTTTCTTGTTGGGTTGTCCGTCTATAAGCCGAATTCTGTCTATTGCGAGACTCGTATTTCTCTTGGCACGGCGATTACTCGCCGGCTCTTTGCGACTCCTCTCAAGCTTGCGCTTGAAAACCGGTCTTGCACCAAAGTAAGGATTTAGCCGTTTCAACTCACTATTACTAGTGAACTAATCCTGCTGAAGAACGGTGGCTTTCGCCACAGAACTTTCGGCAGGACCCCGTCAGCTTTCGCCTCCGGCGTCTCTGTTCGCACCTCGCACGTTACCGTGTACAGGGATTACCTGTTACCTGCTCCCAGCACCACTTTCTTTTTGAAAGTACTGCTGGGTGGTGTTCGGACTTTCCTCACCCAGCACCACTTTTCACAGCGGCACCAAGCGCACGAATCCGACGGACAACTGGCGACATTATACCACACTATTTAAAATTTTCAACAAAGAGTTTTTGAAAGAGCGCCGGATTCCCTGCCCCGCGGGTGGCTTTCATAGCTTGACCCACTAAAAATTGGAGAGCGGCGGCCTTACCAGCTTTGTAATCAGCAACCACTTTTGGATTCTCGGCGGCGATTTTTTCCACCACTTTTTTAAGCTCACCTTCGTCGGTTTTTTGGAGCAAGCCTTTCTCGTCGGCGATTTTTACTGGGTCGCCGCCAACACTAAAAAGAATAGCCAGAATATCCTTAGCGGCGCGAGAGCTGATTTTATTCTCCGCCACCATAGTAATAAGCTTGGCAAAATCGGCATGAGTAATGGGTTTTTTCTGCCACTGCGTTGGCTCTTTTTTTACCAAGCCAAGCACATCGGAAGAAAGATAATTAGAGGCAAGCTTGATACGTTTTTTATCGCCGCCAAAGTCGGCAATGAGTTTCTCAAAGTACCCACCCCACTCCGGCTGACTCACAAAAAGCTCAATTTCTTCAGTATTTAGGCAAAATTCTTTGGCATAGCGCTCGCGACGGGCTTGCGGCAATTCCCCTATTTCTTTAGCCAATTCCGCGTGGCTGAATTCGGGGAATTCGCTTATCCACAGCTTCGGCAGGTCGGGGTCGGGAAAATAGCGATAATCGTGGGAATCCTCCTTTTGGCGCTGACTCACCGTCGCTTCTTTGGTTTCATTCCAGCCGCGAGTCTCCTGCACCACTTTCTCACCTTTTTCCAACAGGTCGCTTTGGCGTTTTAATTCATATTCAATAGCCCGCTCCACAGCACGAAATGAGTTGAGATTTTTTACCTCCACTTTCGTGCCGAACTTTTTCGGATCAGTGCTGACGGAAATGTTCGCCTCCACGCGCATTTCGCCTTTTTCCATATTTGCCTCAGCTACCCCAAGGTAGCGAAGGAGCAATTGTAATTCTTTAGCAAAAGCAACTGCCTGCTCGGCACTGTGAATGACTGGCTCGGTAACCAGCTCCATGAGCGGCACGCCAGCACGGTTGTAGTCAATCAAGCTCGCGTCACCCACGTGCATATTTTTACCTGTATCTTCTTCCAAATGCACGCGAGTAAGCTCTACGCCGGCAAGCATGCCACCGGAAACCAGCGGAAATTTATATTGGGAAATTTGGTAGCCCTTGGGGATGTCTGGGTAGAAATAATTCTTGCGGTCAAATTCAGTGAAATCGGCAAGCGTGCCGCCAACGGCCGTACCCACTTTCAACACATGCTTCACTGCTTCTTTATTAATAGTTGGCAAGGTGCCCGGGTGACCCATACAAATAGGGCAAATGTTGACGTTGGGCTGTTCTTCATCGGAATCGTTTTTGGAATCGCAAAACATTTTCGTCTGCGTCTTCAATTCCGCATGGATTTCCAGGCCGATGGTTAAGCCGTAGGTTTTATTGGCATCAGTCATAAATACAGAGCTAGAATAGCAGATTTTTTCGCGTTATACTACACCTATGAGCCAGAAACTCCAACTGGGCAAAAAACACAAGCGCGGTAAACGCACGTTTATTTTTATCTTTATCCACAAAGCTTGGTGGCTTGTGCTCATTTCCCTAGGTTTCTTTTATCTATCCTGGGCCACGTACTGGGGAAACCTGAACCAGCCGGCCACAAATTTCTTACTGCAACATAGCGATTGGTACATCACCACCGGCATGCTTTCGGAATGGGCGGCTTTTCTCGGCTTTTCAATTCTGTTAATCGGGTACCTTCGTGCCAACGTCCACTACCGAATGTACAAATTCATCCTGGATGAATACGCGGTGCACCTGCGTCGCGGGCTCTTTTATATACGAGAAACCACCATTCCCTACCACCAAATCACCAACGTCCACATCGGCCGACCGTATCATTACCGCATGCTCGGCCTGGCCCAGCTTGATATTGTGACCGCCGCCGACCGCGGCGATGGTGCCGGTAACGAGGCAACCAAAGAATTCCTGATGCCGACAATTGACGTTTCGCTGGCCCGTATTCTTTCCCGCCAGCTTCTTGAAAGCTCGGCGCGTAGCCGTAATAAGGTCACCATTTCAGATGACGACGAAGATGAAGATGAAGATTTTGAAGAAGACGAAAACGAGGAAAATTTAGGCGAATGAGCGGAGCAGTTTGACGAGCGAATCCTTCAACTCCTTGATGGCCGCGTCGTCAATGGTGCAAATAGCAAACACGTTTTTAGTGTGTTTTTTCGCCGTAGCGATAGCTTCTTTAATGTGCTCCGGCGTGGTGATGTCGGTTTTCGTCAAGATAACAACTTCGTCTTTTTTCAAAAGTTCATCGTCAAAAGCCCGGAGCTCAGTGCGAATAGTTTCGTAACTTTTTTCAACATCCTCATTTTCCAAAGAAATACAGTGAAAAAGCACTTTAGTGCGGCGCACGTGGCGCAAAAATTTCATACCCAAGCCCTTACCACTGGAAGCGCCTTCAATAAGCCCAGGAATATCGGCGAGTACAAATTCTTCCATCATGCCGAGAGCTGGGTCAAGCGTGGTAAAAGCATAGGCGCCAACCTTGGAGCGCGCATTGGTGAGCGCGTTCAACAGGCTTGATTTCCCGGCATTCGGCAAACCAATAAGGCCGGCGTCGGCCACAAGCTCAAGTTCAATATAAAAGTCGGCCTCTTCGCCTTCTTTGCCAGGTGTTGATTCGTAGGGCGTGGTATTCGTAGAAGCCTTAAAATGCTCATTGCCCAGGCCGCCGCGGCCGCCTGTCAAAAGCAGAACCTTCTCCCCCTCTTTAGTCAGCGTAATTTTCTTATTAAACGGATTGGCTTCAGTGTTTTTCTTTTCACTCGTATCTTCCGTGGCAGTAAGATTAGAAATAATAGAACCAACCGGCAATTCAATAACTACATCGTTGCCATCACTGCCATGGCGCGACTCCTTTTGGCCATCCTCGCCGGCCGTGGCCGCAAACTCCTTCACGTGCTTATAGGCCGCCAAGCGGTGCATATCACGCACCGCAAGCACAAAAACGTTGCCGCCCCGGCCGCCGTTGCCACCAGAAGCACCTGAAAACTCCTTGCCCTTTTCGTGCCGCCAGCGCACCACGCCGTTTCCCCCGTGCCCAGCACGAGCATGAATTGTGATTTCGTCTATAAAAGCCATTTAGAGAAGCACTATAACAGACTTGCGGGTTTACGTCTTCTCAATAACAAACGGAAAAAGCTCAACGAGTGCAAAGAAGAGAGCCATGATGAGCGGGCCGACAATAAAGCCGATGGGCCCGAAAATTACCACGCCTCCAATGACACCGAGCAAAATCATGAAGGGATGCACTTTAATGCCGCCACGACGCATTACGTGCGGTGAAAGGACACTGTCTATCAAGCTGACCGCCAAAATATACCAGATAGTGAGCAAAACACCCTGGAGAATATTGCCCGCCAAAAACGTGAAAATAATAAGCGGGATCATAATGACACCCGTGCCAACGCCGGGCAAGAAGCTGGCGATACCGATAAAAATGCCCCAGATAATCGGTGATGAATAACCGCCTATCAGCACCGCCACAGAACCCTGAATGGCCTGTAAAACCGCGACAATAAGCGAGCCTTTAATGACTGAGCCGATAGCCGAGCTTAAGGTAGTAATAATGCGCTCGTCGTATTCATTGGGCAATGGACTAATTTTTACGTATTGATCGCGCAGAATGTGACCGTCGCGCAGAATGTAAAAAAGAGCGATGACCATAATAAGGGTCTCAAATGCTAGGCGCAAAAATTCGGCAAAGAAGCCGTTGAGCCGCGAAACCGTCCACTGCAAGCCCTGCTGGATGTAATCGGACGCATTCAGGGTAATTTGCGGAGCAATATGCACCTGCAGATAGGTTTGCAAATTGTTAACGCTTTGGTCAAACCAAGTTTGGCCGTGACCTCCAGCAACAGAAGTGTAGAGCGTCAGCGCTTCGTTAAAAAGTTGCTGGCCTATAAAAATAAGCGGCACAACAACGATAATAAGAATAATAATGACTGTTACCAGCGCCGCAAGTGTGTCGTGAGTATTAAAACGATGTTTTATGTAGCGATAGAGCGGCTGGAAAACGATAGCTAAGGCCAGGGCCATAACCAGCGGTGGCAGAAATGACTGTATGATAAAGAAAACTAAAACCAGTACCGCGGCAAACACGCAGAAAAAGAAAAGGTGTTGGAGTCGGTTATGCATTACCGGCATGTTTCCATTATAGCACATACGTAAAGTGCTTTTCTTGGGGAGATAAACGATGCAAGCCCCGGCGAAAAGCACTTTACTTCTGCGCTATCATGCAAAAAAGGCCTTGCGAATGTTCTGGACCTCATGAATGTAAGCCGCTTCCTGATCACGCCGAGGGTATGGGATTTCCACCACATAACGCTCGGCGACGGTGCCGTTTTTGATCAAAAGAACTGTTTCTGCGAGGGAAACAGCCTCTTCAATGAGGTGTGAGACCATGACAACCGTGATACCTGTCGCTTTCCAGAGGCGTAAAAGGTCGCGATGAAGCTCGTAGGTGGTTTTCGGATCAAGAGCGGAAAAGGGTTCATCCAACAAAAGAACGTGCGGACGTACCGCCAAGGCTCGAGCAATACCCACCCGTTGGCGCTGACCACCGGAAAGCTCGGCTGGCATTTTATCGGCAAATGCACCCAGGTTGACCATATCTAAAAACTCCAGCGCCTCGCGACGGGCGTGAATTTTTGCCAGACGTGGATTATGAACCTGGAGAACGAGTACAACATTATCTACCGCCGACAACCACGGAAAGAGCGCGCCCGACTGGAAAACCATACCGATATTAGCGCGAGGCGGTGTTTGCAAAGAACCGCTTGTGGGTTTTTCCAGGCCAGCAATGAGTTTGAGAACAGTGGACTTGCCACCGCCCGAAGGGCCAATGAGACAAATAAACTGACCTTTGGCCACGCTAAAATTAATATCGCGCAGAGCCGGCGCAGATTCTTTGGAATAAGTCTTCCCTACTCCGCTAAAACTAATACTGTTATTCAAATCGGTAGCGTTGAGCATAGTGAAGTAATTTCTGCCAAATGAAGAAATTAATAAAAGCGATAGCCAAAATCATAACCAGCACTGCCCATAGAAAAATATTATTTTGACCATTGGCAGCCGCAGTAACCATAATACTACCGATACCGAAAAGATCCTGGGCGCTTGTACCATGCGGAATGTAGGTATGCAAAACTTCAGCCACAATAATAATGTTCCAACCTTGAGCAAAAGCAAGGATGGAACCTGTCACTAATTGGGGCACCATGGCTGGCAGAAGCACCTTCCAAAAATAGGTCCAGCCACGCAAGCCAAAAAGCTCCGCGGCGGCGATAATGTCGCGCGGAATAACGTTAAGACCGCCGACCAGCGTGAACACCATCGTCCACACCATAGTCAAAAAGAGAATTGCTACGGATGCGCCGTTGAGAGAATTAACGTTAATAAACACCAAAATGAGTACCGGGAAAAAAGCCAAAATAGGCACCGATTGCAACACATCAAAAAGCGGCAAAAATATCGCTTCCGCGGTTGGGTTGGCGGTAGCTAAAATAGCCAGCGGTATACTCACGAGCGTCGCTAAAACATAGGCAATAGTAAGCCGAGCCAGCGTCCAGCCAAGGGCTGCTAAAAGAGCGTTGAGGGTGATGGTATCGGAAATAGCCGGCTCGGTTACGGCAAAAATTTTCACCAGCGCGACAGTAATAACCACCACCAAAAGCGGCCCAATGAAAAGCGAGTAAATTTTCTGCGGCAGAGAAATGGGGTAGCTGATGCGATGAAGGTGGTAATGGCGGCGATGCGGATGATGAATATCAAATGACATAGGCTACGAACCGAACGAGAAAATAATGAGAGCACTCACCAGGAACACAACAAAGTAGTAGCCGGCATTAATAGCAAAAAGTTTCCACTGATCGCCGGCAGTAGTCCCAACCGGCTGAGTAATAGTGGAAACCATGAACGGAATGCCCGTGCCGGCAAACCATAGCCAAAAAGCAACGGTGAGCGCCTGGCTGAGACTTGGCACAAAGAGGTTTTTTACGAAAAATGCGGTAACGAGAGCAATAAGCAGAACAGCAACAAAAATGAGACCGTAATTAATAATGCGCGTGCCGCGATTTTTCTGCAGGTGTGCTTCCGGCGTAGTGCCGGTGATGCGCATCCATGGCTTCAGGAAACCGGCCGGCGAATACCAAAAAGCGCCAATGATAAAGGTGATAACGGCGGCTACTAAAACTGCCAACATGTTTATGGAAAAAGAGTACATGCCGCTATTGTACCAGATTTTTTCCTGTCATAGATACAGGCTGGGGAATACCCAAAAGAGCCAGGACCGTTGGGGCGATGTCGGCTAGGCCGCCGACGACTTTCGGCGTTACTGTGCCAAACCTAATTTTCGCGGAAGTAATAATTGCAGGAACAGGATTAATGGTATGTGAGGTGTGTTTTTCGCCGGTTATAGGGTCAATATTTACTTCGGCATTGCCGTGATCGGCAGTGACGAAAGCAACACCACCAGCTTTTTCCAAAGCGACAAGGACACGCCCAAGTTGCAAATCGGTTTCCTCAACAGCATCAATGATAGCGGGTACATTGGCGGTGTGCCCTACCATGTCCGGATTAGCAAAATTAATGAAAATAAAATGAGTGCCTTTACCAATTTCTTCTATAGCCTTGTCGGCAATGCCTTCGGCCCGCATTTTCGGGGCCAAATCGTGCGTGGCCACATCCTTGCGGCTAGCTAAAAGAATATGCGCTTCCCCTTCATGTGGCTTTTCCCTGCCGCCATTCAAAAAGTAGGTAGCATGCGGGAATTTTTCCGTTTCGGCGATATGCGCCTGCGAAAAGCTGGCCCGCGAAATTTCCGCAGCTAACGTGGTTTCAATTGCCTGCTTAGGAAAAGCAACTTCGGCCCCGAGTGACGGCTCGTATTCCGTCATGGTCACAAAATGAATGTCATGGCTTTTTTGCTTTTCAACAATGCGTCGCGAAAGCTGGCGGGCCCTATCGGCCCGGAAATTGAAAAAGAAAACGCCATCGTGCGGAGTGAGTTTTGCCTCGCCCCCCGCAAAAACCATCGGCTCCAGATGTTCATCCAGCTTCCCTTCCTTATAAAGCGCACGCACTACCAATGAAGCTTGACCACTCACCAAATGTCCCTTTCCCTCAAAAAAAGCATCTTCAGCTCGCACTATTCTGTCGGCATTGTTGTCCCTGTCCATAGCATAAAAACGGCCAGTTACCGTCGCAATAACACCCAAGCCAGCTTCAGTTAAAACCTTTTCCGTTTCTGCTAAATAATCGGCGGCACTCTGTGGTGGAGTATCGCGACCATCCGTAAACAAATGGAGTGCCAGCTTTTTAACGCCCGCTTCCTTAGCCGCTCGCACAAACGCAAATAAATGACTGCTGTGGGCATGTACACCGCCATCACCCAGTAACCCGCACACATGCAGAGTTGAACCATGCTTTTTTACCTGAGCAAAAAGCCGCGCGAAGGCCGGGTTAGAAATAAACCCATGTGCGGCAATAACTTTGGCGATGCGTACCAAGTCGGTATCCAGCACCGCCCCAGCACCAATAGTGGTGTGGCCGATTTCGCTATTGCCCATTTGGCCGGAAGGTAAGCCCACTGCTAAGCCGCTTGCCTCCAAAAGCGCGTGCGGGTACGTTTTCCATAGGCGGTCAAAATTAGGCGTCCGGGCCGCCGCGATAGCGTTATTTTTTGCCTCTTCCCGCCAACCCCAGCCATCCAGAACAACCAACATGGCCTGTTTATATTTTTTTTGAGTTTGCTTACTCATAGTAAAATCGCTCGACGCGAGTGCGTATGGTATCATATTGTTACAGTAAAAACATATCAATTATTAATTTTTTCATATGGGAAACGTTCAATTTGACGAAGAAAAAGCCACTTCAAGCAGTTTCACTTCACGAAGCATTTTTGGTGAACAAGTAGAGCCTACGATGTCGCGCCTGTTTCGGAAGTGGGGCATTATTAGCAAGCCAAGCCAAGCAAAATGGGTAATGATACTTATTATTGTAGTTTGTCTTGGCATAAGTGCCTACCTAATGACCGTTACGCTACTTCCCGCCGGTTCCGGCACACCAAACAAGACACCTCAGCAAACGGGAGGTCCCGCCGGTAGAAATATCCACACTAATTCATAAAACACATGCGACACTCCTCAAAAAAAAGTGGTTTTACTCTTATTGAATTATTGGTGGTTATCGCCATCATTTCCCTCCTCGCTAGCATTGTCCTAGCCTCTGTCGTCACGGCCCGCAAAAAAGCCCAACTTTCGGGAGCGGCACAATCATTACAGCAGGTCGCCAATGCTCTTGAAGAATACCAGGTGACTTCACCGGTTGTGGGTCTAAATAGTTGTAGTAACATAGAGGACACGTTTGACCAGCCAAATTTTACCACAGCGCTCCAAACACTTGTCGGCAAGTATATAAGCAAGTTACCAGTCTCGCCATTTCCTGATGATGGAAATAATCATGGTTTAGTGTACGGATACGAGAGTTGTGCCTCATCATATACAAAAGCCACATCCGGAGACTATTTCACCTGCGGCAACACGCCGTGGGGCAACTACACCATATACGCATACGATGAACAGCAATACGATACTGGAGGAAATACACAGTACGATCTTACTGGTCAAATGCAACCGCAACATCATTATTACTGGAACAAAGTGACCCAACAATCCACCCTAGATCCGACCGAAGATGGTAGTTTGTGGTGCACTACCGGCTCATAGGTCGTTTTTGAAAAAGGCCTTTTTACCAAGCGCCCCCTCAATGCGCAGGAGTTGATTGTATTTTGCGACGCGCTCGGTGCGGCAAAGCGACCCGGTTTTTATTTGCCCGGTGCCGAGGCCAACTACGAAATCGGCAATAGTGGTGTCTTCGGTTTCGCCAGAACGATGCGAAACCACCGAGGTGAAGCCGGCTTTGGAGGCCATGGCAATAGCGTCAATCGTTTCGGAAACCGTGCCTATTTGGTTGAGCTTAATGAGGATAGAATTAGCAGCTTTTTCCGCAATGCCACGCTCCAGGCGTTTGGGGTTGGTCACGAAAAGGTCATCGCCGACTATTTGGATTTTACTGCCAAGCTTCTGAACCATTTCCTGCCAGCCGGCCCAATCGTCTTCGGCAAAACCGTCTTCAATGGAAACTATAGGGTATTTGGCCACCCAGTTGGCATAAAATTCAACCATTTGAGTGCTGGTGAGTTTTTTATTTTCGCTCGGTAGGTGATAAGCACCATTACTGTAAAGCTCGGTGGCGGCGGCATCAATGGCGATGGCCACGGCTTTTTCGCCGGAACGGGTAGGATTATAGCCTGCGGCCTTGACCGCTTCTAAAATAACTTCAATAGCCGCTTCATTGCTCGGCAAGCTCGGGGCGAAACCACCTTCATCACCTACTGCGGTAGAGAGGCCGCGACCGGCTAGGATTTTCTTGAGTGCATGAAAAACTTCCGCGCCACAACGTAGAGCTTCGTTAAAACTTTTTGCACCGACCGGCATAATCATAAACTCCTGAATGTCGGTTGATTTTTCCGCGTGTTTGCCACCGTTGAGGATGTTCATCATCGGCACCGGCAAACGAAGCTGTTTTGCTTTTGAAATCGCCTTAAAATAATTGTATAGGGGGATACCATCGCTTTCAGCTGAAGCCTTAGCGAATGCCAAAGAAACGCCGAGGATGGCATTGGCGCCCAAATTACCTTTGTTTTCCGTGCCATCAAGAGCAATCAGGGCCGCATCTAGGGAGCGCTGGTCAAAACCCTTTGAATTCTTGACAAGAGCGCTGGCAATGGGGCCAGTGACGTTTTTAACCGCTTTTAAGACACCTTTGCCACCATAGCGGGCTTTGTCGCCATCACGAAGCTCAACGGCCTCATGGGAGCCAGTAGAAGCACCGCTCGGCACGGCCGCCCGGCCAAAAGAGCCGTCGGAAAGCCATAGATCAACCTCTATAGTAGGATTGCCGCGCGAGTCTAGAATTTCCCGCGCCAGAATTTTCTTTATTTTTTTGTAGTGCATAGGGCTCTATGATAGCGCATGGCCCTGAAAAAACAAGAAAGCCGTCTCTTTTACGCGATGGTACGTGCTTGTGAACCTTTGAAAAAATAAAAAATCTGGCCGAGACGGTGGCCAGAATAGTGGGCGACGCGTTTGCTTGCGGGAAAAATAACGGAGTAACAAAAAAGCATGCCGGTGAGGGCCATAGCCACGCAGAGAATTTTAACGATATTGTCAGTATTCAAAAATGCCGCCCAAAAGAAACGAAGAAGTGGCATCATGCTGGAATTGTTGGGCACGCGATCGGCATTGGCGATGACGTGACTCATGGAAACCATAGTGGAAAAAATAACAGCACATATAACCAAAAGAGCGCTTTCAATTACCGCCGGCTTGCCCAAACGGCGTAAAAAATAGACGGTGTAGATGCGACACATCACCTTATGCGTAAAAGCATCGCAGGAAAGAGATGAGGTGGGGTCGATCATAACGATATGATAAGAATAGACAAAAATTATAGCAAACTTTGCGTCACAGTTCTACTTTACCACCTCTTGCTGCTGAAGAGTGTCTTGAAAACTGCGGCGGGCGCGATGGAGACGAACGCGAATAGCCCCCACCGACGCGCCCTCTTGTTTTGCTAATTCCTGATAGCTTTTACCCTCAAGAACATGGAGCCGCAATAGTGTAGCGACTGCCGCGGGTAATCGTGCTAAAACTGACGCGGCCTGATCAACATCAAGTAGACGCTCCACGAAGCTTGGTTCGGAAATTCCGGCTTCGGAAAAATCCCGCTCATCACCAAGTTGACTAGCACTGATAAAGACGGAACGGCGAGCGCGTCGGCGCTGGCTCGTTTTTACCACGTTGTAGAAAATGGCGTATATCCAAGAGCTGAAATCACTCCCCTCTTGCTCCGCATAGCGATGAGCGTATTTATAGACGCGCACCAGCGTTTCTTGGACAACATCCTCAGCATCGTCGGCATTACCCATAGCACGAGCGGCCCGAACAAAAAGACGTTGGCGCCACCTCTGCACGAATTCCACAAAAACTGACGGCTTAGATACCGAAAGTACCAATAATTCGCTGTCGCTGAGCTTTTGAGCCCCTAATTCGGCCGGCTGGAGTAATTGCTTCATGTGCGTGGTGAAAGATTAAGACCGCTTCACTTACACTGATAGTACGACCTCCCGAAACTGCTTGGTGCGAAATAGATATAAAAGGAGACAGGGCATATTTAGATGGCACGAAGAGGCTCCGTAAGAGTCCTCTGTGCCCGTTTTGCCTGTCGACCTTTACATCTATTATAACTCCGGCTCAGTGAGTGGTGTTACAGGAACATCGGCAAAAGAGAATTCCACAAGCAGTTTCCAGGGCTGACGAAAGTCCCCCACTTGTCCAAGAATAGAAACGCTGTCAATAAAGCCCTCCAAGTGAACGGTTTCGCCAGCCAAATATTTCTTTATTTCCTCATAGTGATTGCGTTTTTCGGCATAGCAAATGGTGGCATGCATGTGCTTTTCCCCATCGGTACGGGTAAATTTTATCCAGGGCAAAGCGCGCAATATTTTTGTTAATTCAGTAACCGTAGCGACAGCCGCCGGCGACGGCAGAACCCGCACAAAAATCACCCGCTTATCAAACTGACCGAAACCGTCGTACACCACAGGCACGGGTTTGCGGCCAGTGGCAAATTTTAGCAAGGCCGCTTTTAATTCTTCAAAATTCCGTTCGCTATTCGTTTCAAACGGTGCCTTGAGCGTCAAGCGTGGCCCGCTTTTGCCGCTCTGAGATTCCAGTCGAAAAACATCAGCCAGCTCATCACTCAACTGCCGCACCTTGTGGGCCGGCTCGCCGCGAAGCATATAAGCAATCATGTAACGCATAAAAATATGTATAGATTGAATCAAGTGTACTCATTCCCAGCTAAAATGCAAAACCCAATACCACTTTTAGCCAGAAGCAAAATCCCCGCCTTTTACTATTGACACGAATTCAAATTTTGCTACACTTCAGGCTTGTGACTTACGTCACAACGTCCGAGGGGAGATGTCCCAGGATCACCCCGCCCATTTGAGACGGGGGGTACAAAGTTTTCAAAAGAATCATCGCTAAAGAGTTCCGAGGCGATGTTTTTTTGTAATTGAATAAACGTTGGCATATCAAGTTTTGAAATTTTATTTCTCAGTCGTCGCGCATCAAAAAATCTAATCTGAGAAATAAGTATGGATTGTTTTTTGACTGTAAAAGGTATGTTAAAAAGATATTTCCCGATTTTCGGCGTGGTTGTAAGTGGAGCCCCTAAAAACGTCTCCGTATTAAATTTTTTGAGAATTATGACGGGTCGGGTGAAGTCCTGGCTTTTACCATCTTCTTCAAAACCAATATTAGTCCCAATCATGCACCACCAAATCTCTCTTTCTTTAAAGAAAGGTCCCAGAACTGACCGATTTTGTATTTGTTTTTTGAGAGTGTTCCAATTGTCAAAATCCTTGGGCATATGCCCATCCTAAAGCAGACCGATAAAATATTTCTGAAGTTTTTCTAAAGAAAACCGTTACGCGATACTATTTTTTGATTGTCCACCCCTCGTTCAAGGCCTGCTCCAGCTTTTTGAATTTGATTTCTTTTTCCTGGCCAGCCTTCGTGACAATGATTTTATCGTTGCGACCGGGAATGTCTTGAGCGTTCACGCCGCCGCTCATAATGGTCGGATTTTGCGAGCGTATAGCCTCGGTAGCTTGAGTTGAGCCACCGATAAGCTGGGCTTGTTTTTGGACTTCGCGCATTTGGCGCTCTTCATTGGTTAGCGCGGTTGCCGCGGAAGCGGTCAAGGTCGGCAGGACAGAAAAAACCTGGGCGATAATCCCCTGCTGCATTTCCTTGAAAAGGCGCAAACCTTCACGCTTATATTCCACCAACGGGTCGCGCTGGCCATAGCTACGCAAGCTCACCGAGGAGCGCAAGTATTCCATTACCTCCAAATGGTCAATCCAAAACATATCTATAGTTTGCAAAACCACGCGGCGCAAGAGATTGTAAAATTCGGTTTCGCCGAGTGCGGCTTTTTTGTCGTTGAAAATTTTCTGATTAGCTTCGTCGGCAGTAGCAATAGCAAGAGCGGCTTCCAGAGCTGTTTTTAATTCTTCACCATGACCCAATAAAATTGCCCGGCGCCGCTCATACATGATTTTGCGCTGATAGTTGAGGACGTCGTCATATTCCAGAGTTTGTTTGCGGGAATCAAAATGGAGGCCCTCAATTTTTGTCTGCGCAGATTCCAGGGCACGGCTGATGATACGATTTTCAATAGCTTCGTCCTCGGGGATACCGAAACGGCCCATTAAGCCCTTTATCATATCGGAAGCAAAAACGCGCATTAAATTATCCTCCAGCGACACGAAAAATTGCGTCACACCCGGGTCGCCCTGGCGGCCGGAACGGCCACGGAGCTGATTGTCGATGCGCCGTGCTTCGTGACGCTCGGTGCCGATAACGGCCAAGCCGCCAAGCTCTACTATTTTTTGACGATCCTGCTCGCTTGCTTCCGGCCCACCAAGCTTAATATCAACGCCTCGGCCCGCCATGTTGGTGGCGATAGTAACGGCGCCCGGCTTGCCGGCCTGGGCGACAATTTCGCCTTCACGCTCGTGATTCTTAGCATTCAAAATTTGATGCTTCACGCCTTCGCGGCTCAAAAATTCACCGAGGAGCTCATTTTTTTCAATGGAAACGGTGCCCACCAAAACTGGTTGACCCTTGCTATTGAGCTCTTTGATGCGCCGAGCAACTGCCTTGAATTTGCCGAGCTCTGTCTGGAAAATCTGATCATGCATGTCCTTACGAACCATCGGCTTATTTGTCGGCACGGCGGTCACGTCTAGGCCATACACTTTCAAAAATTCTTCCTGCGAAGTGAGCGCAGTGCCCGTCATGCCGGCGATTTTGCCATACAGACGAAAGTAATTTTGAAAGGTGACAGAAGCGTAGGTGCGAGTTTCTTTTTGCACACTGACACCCTCTTTGGCTTCAATAGCCTGATGCAAGCCCTCGCTCCAACGGCGGCCCGGCTGGAGGCGGCCAGTGAATTCATCCACGATAATTACCTGGCCATCGCGGACCACGTATTCTTTCTCGCGCTTGAAAATTGCCTTGGCTCGCACCGCCGTTTCCAAATGATGCACATATTTAATGCCCTTTTCGGTGTAGATGTTTTCCACACCGAGTATTTTTTCTGCTTTAGAAATACCGGAATCATTCATTGAAATTGCCCGCTTCTTCTCATCGATTTCATAATCGGTTCCCGCTTCAAGCTTGGCGGCAATTTGCGCAAACTTAGCATATAGATCTTCCGACTCTACCGTCGGCGCGGAAATAATAAGCGGCGTGCGTGCCTCGTCAATTAAAATAGAGTCGATTTCGTCAACAATGGCGTAGTGATGCTCGCGTTGGCGCAAGTTGGCGGGCTCATATTCAATATTGTCGCGCAAATAATCGAAACCGAATTCATTATTGGTGCCGTAGGTGATGTCGGCGGCATAAGCTTCGCGACGGGTGCTCGGGCGCAAAAATTCGTAGGCAACTTTAAACGCGGCCGCGTCGCCAGCCGGCTTGTGCGCGGCGTCGTATATATAAGAAGCCTCGTGATTAATGACGCCAATACTCATACCAAGCGCAGCATAAATTTGCCCCATCCACACGCCGTCACGACGCGACAAATAGTCGTTAACCGTGATAACGTGCACACCCTTGCCTTCCAAAGCATTTAAATAGACGGGTAAGGTAGCCACGAGCGTTTTACCTTCACCAGTTTTCATCTCGGCAATGCCACGTTGATGCAAAACAATACCGCCTATAAGCTGAACGTCAAAATGGCGCTGGCCGAGGGTGCGACGTGATGCTTCACGCACTGCAGCAAAAGCTTCAGGCAAAAGAATATCCAGCGTTTCGCCACCATTTTCCGCCGCTAGGCGGCTTTTAAACTCTGCCGTTTTCGCCCTTAATTGCTCATCAGAAAGCGCGGAAAAATCACCCTCCAAGGCGTTAATCTTTTCAACCAGCGGCTGAATAAGCGCGACCATTTTCGCGCTTCTGTCGCCAAACAGCTTGCTTAAACCAAACATTGTAAGCGTATCCTAACACAAAAACCGGCCCGTAGAAATGAGGCCGGCTTGCGTTTATTAGGAAATTAAACCTAGTTATGTGCACCCATTTTTGCCCGAGGCGCCATAATACGCACCGTGCTGGCAGTAAAGACACTTGGTGCCGTGGTGGTGCCAGTGGCCATGACAATATTGCCGACAGTCACATTACCCAGCGTGCCCGCCTGACCGTTTTCCTTAAATGTAGTGGCGCTGGTTGTCACAATCGTTTCAGTGGTAGTGGCCTGTTTGGGCATTTTGGTGGCGATACTGAATTGCGCACCATTAATGGCCGTCACGGAACCGATAGTGACATGACCTTGGCCACTACCTTTTTCATTGCCCAGCCAATTACCCGGATTAGCATTGCTTGGCTTTGGCCTCATGCCGACCGGCATCGCGGGTAAAATCGCGATTTTGGTGGCGGCAACCGATGTTCCTGAAATAGTACCGAACACCGCTACACGACTATTCACCCCAATATTGGAGAGTGCCACAGTAGCCGTGGTAGTGCCAAAACCGCTGGTAACGGTGGCATTGGACGCATCAACGGCATACGTGCTGGTTGCTACACCTTTTTGCCGCATTGGCATTATCGCCACAACAGTCAGTGTGGCGCCGCTAATTGCCGTAACGACGCCGAGTACTGCCGGCCGGACCACGGAACTACTAGCCGCGCCCTCTCTTTTATCGAAACCCAAGAAATGCCCGAATGTGCTCCCGGGCTGTGTCGCAGCAAAAACGGGAACCGCCACCAAAATCGCCCCGGCGGCAATGGCGACACCGATATATAAAGATGTTTTTTTCATAATTATCTACAATAGAATTAATGAGTGATCACAACGAATAAAGCGAGCGAGTGACTGGAGCCCGCTTAAGTAATACGTCCAATAAAAATTTTAGGTGCAAAAAAGCCGCCTCGGTGAAAGCGGCTTTTCGTCTCTAAAGGATGCGATAGTTTATATTCCCGCCACCAACCGACGCATTGCCTGGCCAAACTTATCAAAAAGACCCTCACGAATATCTTCCGGAGAAAATACTTTCACTGGCCCAGCCTTAATTTCCGCGACTAAACGAGAGCGAATTTCCTCTTTTTCTTCCAGCTTCAGAGAAACCATCCGCGCCGCACAAGCGTATTTTTCTAAAAACACTTTTTCTTTTGTTTCCATTTATTTTTTACCCGCCACCACCTATGCTAATCGGCCCTCCGAAGATATTTTCGAAGTGCTTTTATTGCTCGGTTGAGTCGCACGCCGACGAGGTTGCGACTCTCACCTATTGCTAGAGCAATTTCCTTAGGGTTTAAACCCTCTACAAAGCGTAAGTAAAGCACATCACGATAGCTTGGATTAAGCTTTTCAATATTCGCCAGTGCTTCTTCTCCCTCTAAAAGATCAGACCGACTTGCCGCCACATCCGCGGTTGTCGCATCTACTGGTTCAAAGTCAACCTCCTCAGCCAACCGTTCCAACGACTGCTCTCGGTGCTTGTATGTTTGATTGATTATCAAACGTATAGCAACAGTATATAAAAAAGGCTTCACATTTGAAATGGGGCCTTTCTCTTGAAAGTATTTCCAGGTCTGCATGAACGTGTCCTGGGTAATATCTTTCGCCAACTCCCTATCCCGAATGCGCAACAAGCTATACCGAAACACCGCGTCGTTGTAGCAGTTATAGGCCGCTAAAAAGTCGCTTTCTGACTGAATTGACACGACTTTCGTTGTCATAGACAGGGTAGTTAGTGATTAATTACAGGCTTTTATACTATACGACCATAGTTTACGTTTTGGCGACAGCCGTGACCACCAGGCGCTCGTCATACGTTTTTTGACTTCCCAGCCACTGCCCTTCGCAGGTAATAAGGCGCAGAAGCGGTGCTCCTGCCGTGTTGGCCACTAATTGCCCCATAGGCACACTGTCATAAGGGTATGCCGTAATATTCGTCACGGCAAAACGAACAACAGTGCCATTAGACATTGTCACTGCTACAACAGCCCCCGGCTGGATCTTTCCTAAACGTTTAAAAACGCCCGCCAGGCCAAGGCCATTATCCACGTGACCATCAATAATAGCCACACCCTGCTTACCGGGCACAGCACTGCCAGTAAACCAGGCGACACTAGTAAGATTGTGCGGTGTGCCAATAGCACCCGTCGCTGTTTCCCCAGTTGCGCTAACAGAAGCATTAACACCAATACTCGGAATAGTGAGTTGCGCCGGAGAAGCGGTGACTATTTTCGCGGACGCCACCGTCGCTCCACCGTCGGGCGCGTAGAGCACGGCCTCTATGAGAACATAGAGGCCGAACACCGCCGCCACAATAGTCACCACGCCCACCAAGAAAGGGATGACGGCATTTTTCATAAAAGTTTACCTTATTGCTTGTAATAATCCGCGACGAACTAAGTAGCCTGCACCGAAAGCGACAACTAGGAAGCTTGCCGCCAACAACGTCCAGTTAAGAGCCACTGTGCCGCCACCAAAGCCAGTATTCGGAGCTGTCGGCGTGATACTAACTGAGCTACCTGGATATGTCGTACTCACGAAGCCGGGAGAATAGATACTGCCATAGGTTGCTGTTGCCGCATTGTAGTAATACCCGTTACCGTAATAATAGAGCGATTGGCCGCTAGCGTTGTAATAAATACCAGCGGGCAACGAGCCATTGTTGTAGATGGGTGCACCGCCCTGAGTATAAAACACTGGAGTACCTGTAGTTACTGGAGTAGCGGGTAAGTTGGCTTGTGTAAATGCGTTACTGCTTGGGTTATAGGTATACGCAACACCATTCGTATAATAGAGTCCGCTATTTGGATTATATGTATACGTCACGCCGTCGGCTGTATATGTGCCACCACTGGGGTTATAGGTAGAGCCGTTGCTCGCCGTGTACATACCAGTACCTGCGTTATAGTTATACGTGGAGCCATTAGTGCCGAGCACCGTCACTGGTGTTTGAGCATAAGCCGCAATTACTGGCATAACACTAAGTGCTACTGCCATACTAATTAAACTCGCTAATATTATTTTGATCGTGTTCATAAAAATAGTTGTTTATAGGTTGATAAATATCCTGACCACCTACCGCTAACTTCTGGGGACAGCCTTATCTAAAAAAGATTACACCTCTATAATACTGACATGCTATAATGACGGTATGTCAAAATCCGTTTTTGTCACTCGGCCAATTCCCGAAGCCGGCCTCGCCATGCTCCGCGCTAGGGGCTATGAAGTAGAGGTAAACCCGAACAAAATCATTCCGACGCAAGCCGACATTATCGGTTTTTTGCAAAAAAAGCCCTACGATGCTGTTTTGACCCTCCTCACCGACCCTATCAACGTCGCTGTTTACGACGCCGCGCCTACCGTGAAGCTCTACGCCAACTATGCTACCGGTTACGACAATATTGACATTGTTGAGGCAAAAAAACGCGGCATCACCGTTGCCAATGCACCTGCCCCCCAAACCTCCGAATCCGTTGCCGAGCACACGCTCGCTCTCGCCCTTGCTTTAGCCGCCAGAATTGTGGAAGCCGACGAATCCGTGCGCCGCGGCGAATACAAAGGCTGGGATCCCATGAACTTTATTGGCATGGATATTCTCGGCACTACTCTTGGCCTCATCGGCGCCGGCCGCATTGGCGCCCGCGTTGCCCATTACGCTACCGGCCTCGGCATGAAAGTGCTCTATACCGATATAAAGCGGAACGAGGACGTAGAAAAGGAAGGTGCAATTTTCTGTGCCACACCCGAAGAGCTTCTGCCTCAAGCCGATATCGTCAGCATCCACGTACCACTCCTCCCCAGCACCCAGCACTTAATGAACGACGCCCGCTTCAAGCTCATGAAGCCCAGCGCATTTTTAGTAAATACCGCCCGCGGGCCTATTGTTGACGAAGCTGCCTTAGAAAAGGCATTGCGCGAAAAAACCATCGCCGGCGCGGCTTTGGACGTTTTTGAATTTGAACCGAAAGTAGCCCCTGGCCTTCTTGCCATGCCTAACATCATCCTTACCCCCCACATCGCTTCCGCCAGTATTGAAACTCGCAATGAAATGGCCACTATTACCGCCCAAAATATTATTGATTTCTTTGAAGGCCGCCAACCGAAATTTGCCGTGAACGCGTAATTGTTATGAAGTCAAAACCAAATACCACACCTTACGGGAAATTAATTCTCGCCCGCCACCACGAATCCGAATGGAACAAGCTCGGCAAATGGACCGGCCTGCGTGACCGCCACCTCACCGATTACGGCTTCCAAAAATCCGATGAGATGGGCGCACTCATTAAAGACATAAAAATTGATTGTGCTTTTGCCTCAATGAAAGTGCGGGCTATTGAAACCCTTTCCTGCATGCTTAATACCGCCGGCCAATACAAAGTGCCGGAAAAATACGACGACGCCCTGGACGAGCGCGACTACGGCGACTATACCGGCAAAAATAAATGGGAAATGGAAAAAATCGTCGGCCCGGAAGAATTCAAAAAAATGCGCCGCTCTTGGGATTACCCCATCCCCCATGGCGAATCACTTAAAATGGTGTACGCCCGCGTCATTCCCTATTACCTTAATGTCATTTTGCCAAAAGTTAAGGCTAGCCAAAATACCCTCGTTGTTGCCCACGGCAATTCCCTGCGCGCCATGGTGAAATACATTGAGAGTCTTTCCGACGAAGCCATCGCCGAGGTAGAAATTCCTTTCGGCGCCATCATGATTTACGACGTAGACGACAATGGCCGCCAAATCCACAAAGAAGTACGTCAAATTGATTCACACGTAAACGCGTAACCCCGCACCACTTTTATGGCAATTTCCTCTCCCACTAGTTCAAAAGCCCAGATAGTTGCCACCCTTGGCCCCACCTCCGGCACTATTGAAATTCTAGAGGCCATGGCCAAACATCACATGAACGTAGCCCGTCTCAATTTGGCCTGGGGCACATTTCCTGAACACACTAAACAGGTCCGCATGCTCCGTGAAATCACAAAAAAGACCGGCCAGGAAATTCTTATTTTAGCCGACTTACCGGGGCCCCGCATCCAGGAAACCAGCGGCCATACCTATAACCACAAAGTTATTTCCCCCATCACCGAACACGACAGAGCATGCATCGCTTGGGGCGTGGAGCAAGGCATTGATTATTTCGGCATCTCTTTCGTGGCCTGCGCTGAAGACATTCAGAAGGCCCGCTCAATTATTGATGCCACTCACGGCCATCAAAAAGTCATCGCCAAAATAGAACGTAAAATCGCTCTGGAAAATATTGACACCATCATCGCCGCCACCGACGCCGTCATGGTCGCCCGTGGCGACCTTGGTAGCGAGCTTCCATTGGAGCAAATCCCTTTTGCCGAAGCCACCATCATTCACAAAGCCAAACACGCTGGCAAGCCCGTGATTACCGCCACGCAAATGCTCCTTTCCATGACCGAAAATTCCCTGCCTACCCGCGCCGAAGTCACCGACGTCGCCTATGCCATTCTTCTTGGATCCGACGCCGTTATGCTTTCTGAAGAAACCTCCAAAGGCAAATACCCCGTTGAAGCCGTCACTATGATGGAAAAAATCGTTCTGGAAGCCGAGCGTCACATGGGCGCACGGTTGCATATTAACTCTTTATAAATTTTACATAAAAAAATCGGGGTCACC
>CAZNZK010000003.1:0-78957 GCA_964577595.1 uncultured Candidatus Saccharibacteria bacterium | reverse complement strand
CGCACGGTTGCATATTAACTCTTTATAAATTTTACATAAAAAAATCGGGGTCACCCACACCTGTGGATAACCCCGAAAATTGCGAACTCAAGAATCAAGGGAACAAAAGATTCAAGAGTTCAAGGGACAAGGATCACTACTGCGGAACGAACCCGGATGCTGACCCACAGTCGCCGCTGGCATCGTCGACGAAGCTCGTGCCGAACTTGACCTCGTCGCCGCTGAAGACGAAGCACGGGGCCTGATCGAAGCGAACACCGGAACCCGGATCGTCGAATTCGTCACCAGCACCATCGATCCAAAGATCGTCGTAATGCTTGAGACGATCAGGATGCGTCAGTAGCATGATGCCAACTGCGAAGGCTCCAAGACCAAATTCATTGACCAGGAAGACCTCACGGGCGCGACGAACGGAGCGACCACGGTGGCGAATGCCGAACTGAGCCGGAACGATCAGGATGTCCGGGTTACCCTGGGCATCCGCGAGTTCCTGCCAGAACTTCTGGCTATGGGCCGACTGGTGCAAGCGCTGTTCGTCAAGCTGACCCTCACGGTAGTTGTAAAGCTTGCCCTTGAGGGTGTGCTTGAGAGTGTTCAGCACCTTGAGTACCGCCGCGCTGTAGGTGTCGCCGAAGATTTGCGGATTCTTCATCCAGTTAGGGGTAGCAAACCAGCCTTCGGCGTGTTTCGACAACTTCACTTCGCCCTTATAAACCTTGTCCAGAAAGTCTTGGTTGCAGTAGCCGATACCCGAGAAGAGCTCGCGCAGACGATTGGTTTGCGGTACGAGGTCGGAGTTGGCACCCCGGGGCTTGTAGCCGGAGAGGTAGCCGTAGCTCGACTCCACTTCTTCGTCCTTGAACCGATCGGTCAGACGATTCTCGGCGATGAACGTGTTGATAAGCTCGGCAAGGCCGGGAGTATCATTGACACGCTGAGCTTCGTCTTCCGAGAGTTCCGCCTTATCATAGGCGGCCTCCACGATGGAGACAAACTTGCGACCCTTGGAGTCGCGGACGGTGACTTTTGACGGGGCCAATGTTTTTGACATCGGAACCATCCTTTCTATGAAAGTGCCGGATACGCTCCGGAATGCGTCTGTCGCAGTGACAGCGGTTGTAAAAGAACGCTGTCAGTATTGTACCACATACAAACACATTCTGTCAACAAAACGTGGAGTGGATTCAACAAGTAATGGCAACACTGAACGCCGAGGTACCCAATCCTCGGCGTTTTTATTGGAAAATTTTGATTTCTTATTCTTTACACCACCAACCTCTGGTGCCTTAATTCATGCAAAATGGCGCAGGGCTCTACGATGCGCGGGTCAATGATACTGTAGAAAACATTGAGGCCTTCACGGCGAGTTTGGACGAGGCCGTTGTGGCGCAAAAGCGCCAAATGCTGGGAGAGATTGGCTTTGGGTAAGCCTGTAATTTTGAGAAGATCGGCAACGGCCAGCTCTTTGTGCTTAATATTATTAAGAATCTCCAAGCGACGCTCATTTGCCAAAAGCTTGTAGATAAGCGCGTTGCGCTGAAAGGCCTCCTTGGGCAAAACCTTGGCAGAAGCAAATTTTGGTGCTGGGCGCGATAGTACTTGCATGATTGCGCAATTATACCAAGTCCCGCGTAAATGGCAAAGTGGAAAATTTCAGAGCCACACCTTACACTATTCTGAAGATTTCGCGCTTGCCTGTTTGATAGAGCTCGGTATATTTGGGCGGCTTGGTGCTTTTAGCCTTGGCGACATCCTTTTTATGCTCATTCTGCATTTTCTCAAAGTCGGCTAAACTTTCTAACTCGTACTCAACGACGATAGTGTTGTAATCAGTCACCATATCCAGTAAAACATAACCCTTGAAATTGGGCATACTACCCATCTCTTCTTTCATCATCTGAGCGAATTCGCCGGCATGGCCGGGTTTCGCTATAAAAGTTTCTCTGACTATATACATAAAAGTTACAATTATATGATAAATACCGCCCGGCAATTCTAGCATGGGTAATGACAAAGCAAAATCTAAATACTTTCCTAATGTGAAAAAAAGGCCTCTGTGTAGAGTGCTTCTTCAGAAACGCCAAGGGCGCGGAAACCACGCCACAGGTCACGGGTAAAGGAAATAGGCCCACAAAGCATATATTCCGCCAATTGCTGTTTCCCCACCATTTCCAGAATTTTGGCGGCGGTCATTCGTTCTGAAATAGTATTGGGAAGTTCAGTTGACTCGCGAGTTATAAAATTAACGAGTTTAAAATGATGGTGGGTTTTTGTGAGAACATCAAACTCATTTTTAAAAACGGTATCGGCGAGTGAGCGGCTGGAATGAAAAAGAAAAAGCTTGCGGCCAGGGTTTTTTTTGAGTGTTTCTAATATTATGCTTCGAAATGGCGTGATGCCGATGCCGGCGGCTACCATAATGAGCGGAGTGTCGCTGGCTTCGCTGTAAAAATAGCCGTAGGGCTGAGAACCTAAAATCTTGTCGCCACGTTTGGCCTTAAGAAGACGATTTGAAAACTCTCCAATGCCGCGCACGGTGATTTCCAGGCGGCCTTCATGTGGTGCGCTGGAAATGCTGTAGGCTTTCCCCTCCGGCGTACCAGTTTCCGGAAAATATACCGTGATGTATTGACCGGGAATAAAAGCTGGCAGATACCATTCCGGCACGGCAAGCGAAAGTGTCGCCACGCCAGGCGCTTCGGGACGGTTTTCTGTAACTACATAGGTGAATTTATGTTCTTCGGTCATGCAGAGATTTTTTCTTGGAATTTTCAAGATAATCGTTGATAGCTTCGCGCAGAGCTTGGTGGCCTAAAACAGAGCAGTGGTATTTCCTGTCAGGCAAGCCGCCCAAGCGTTCAATAATAGATTCCGGCGTGACGCGTTTTGCTCGGGTGAGTGTCATTCCCCCATTTTCTGTTGCCATAACGGAAAGCATGGAAGTGGAAGCGATGGCCGAAGCACAACCAAAGGTGCGCCACTTGCATTCGGTGATTTTTTCGCCGGCCGCGTCAATTTTCACCCATACCACCATCACGTCGCCACAAGCCGGCGAGCCCACCACGCCTACGCCGTCGGCCACGTAGTCGGCTTCGTTGAGCAGAATATTGCGGGGATTGAAAAAGTGGTCCTTCACCACCTCGCTATAAAGCCAGTCGCCGACATCGCAGGTTGGGATTGAGGTTTTCATACGCGAACGTGAATTTTCGCGGTTAAGGCCGACACCGAGCGCAAGCGCTCTATAATAGGCGGGAATGTCACCATTACCTGGTCGATTTCCTGCCGTGTCGTTTCTTTGCCGAGCGAAAAACGGATACTGCCATGGGCGAATTCGGCATTTTGGCCGATAGCCATGAGCACGTGCGAAGGCTTCAAATCAAAAGCCGAGCAAGCCGAGCCCGTACTCGCTTCAATCCCCTGCCTATCAAGCATCAAAAGAATTGCCTCGCCTTCAACGTACGGGATGGAAATGTGGATGTTGTTGGGCAAGCGCTCGCTTGGGTGGCCGTTTAAAATCGCCCCGGGAATTTCTGTAAGCAAACGCTCTATAAAATAATCGCGTAAAGCTGTGAGCCGAGCCGATTCTTCCTGGCGCCATTCCATCACCTTTTTTAGCGCGACGCTCATGCCCACAATGAGCGGCACGCTCTCCGTGCCCGCGCGCAAATTCATTTCTTGCTCGCCACCGACAATAAGCGGCTGGATGCGCACGCCGCGTTTTTTATAAAGCATCCCCACGCCTTTCGGGCCATATATTTTTGAACTGTTGAGCGTCATTAAATCCACACCAAGTTCCTGGACATCAAGCGGTAAAAATCCGGCCGCCTGGCAGGCGTCGGTATGCAAAAGCGGCAAAGCTCTGTCACCAGCTCGAAATTTTTTTAACGCAGTCGCCAATTCAACAATTGGCAAAATAGTACCAATTTCGTTGTTCGCATACATGACGGAAATGAGCGTGGTGGTAGGCCGCACCAGGCGCAGACACTCATCAACATCAATCCGGCCAAAAGTATCAACTGGCAAAATGTCCACTTCAAAACCATCGCGCCGCAAAGCGTGGGCGGATTCTAGCACCGCCTTGTGCTCAATTGCCGAAACAATTATATGCTTGCCTTCAGCTCGGTACGCACGGGCCACGCCTTGCATGGCCAAATTGTCGCTTTCGGTGCCACTACCGGTAAAAATCAATTCATCCGGCGCGCAGTTAAGGAGCTCGGCGATATCTAAACGCGCCCGAGTAATAGCTTGCTTCGCTCGCCGGCCGCTTTCGTGCATAGAGGAAGGATTGGCATACTCGGCGGAAAAATAAGGCAACATGGCCGCGAGCACGAGCGGTTCAAGCGGCGTGGTAGCCGCGTAATCAAGATATATTTTTTTGGGATTAGCGGATGCCACAGTAGTCAACATAGGTAAGCGCCATTTTCTGGAAGCGCGCCAGCTCGTCATCACCATAGCTCACCTTCTTGCGAAATTGCGGATTGAGCAACTTTGTTGGCACGAATTTCTGCAAGAAATAGCGCTTCGCCCCGCGAATTTCCTGCAGAATGTCTTCAATATCGGCCGGCGACTGCATCTGCTTTATAAGCGTGGTGCGGAATTCGTATTCGATTCCCGCCCCCATCAAAAGCTTAATGCTGGCGCGAATGGCTGCGCCGTCCACCGGTCGCGCGACTGTTTTGCTGTAGCTTGCAACAGGCGACTTTATATCCATAGCGATGTAATCCACAAGCTTGCGAGCCAAGGCCTCCCGCAAAATCTCCGGGTGCGTGCCGTTGGAATCAAGCTTCACCAGAAGCCCTTTTGCCTTCACTCGCGCTAAAAACGCAAGCAGATCGGCGCCATGAATGGTGGGCTCGCCGCCGGTCACCACCAGGCCATCAAGCATTTTTTTCCGGCCTTCCAGAAACTCCAACACTTTTTCTTCCGGCCACGCAAATTCCACAGTTTCGTCAACAAGCTCCGGGTTATGACAATAAGGGCACCTGAAATTGCAACCAATAGTATAGACCATACACGCCACCTTGCCGGGGTAATCAATGAGCGTGTTTTTTTCTAGTCCCCCAAATTGCATATTTTTAGACCACAATCAACTCTTAGGCACAGCAACGACCTTAGATGCCAGTTTCACCTTCAGGCCTTCCAACTTTGGTACATAAGCTTCGCGCATGTCATATTCGGCCTGCTTGCCAACATTCCACTGACTCACTGGGCGCAAGTAGCCCACAATACGCGACCACACCTCGCAATCCTTCTGGCATGTGGGGCAATTTTTATGCTCACCGGCAATATACCCGTGAGAACCACAAACACTAAAGGTCGGCGTGAGAGTAAAATAAGGAAGGTGATAATTCTCGCAGATTTTTTTCACCAAAGCGGGCACGGAGCGATAGTCGGCAATGCGCTCCCCCAGAAACAAGTGCACAACGGTGCCTCCCGTGTACTTCGTTTGCAGAGAATCCTGCTGGTTGAGTGTTTCAATGATGTCGTTGGTGTAATTGACCGGCAAATGCGAGGAATTGGTGTAGAACGGTTGATCGCCATTGCGATATCCTTCTTCGTTGGCCACGAGAATATCCGGAAAAGTTTTTTTGTCCTTAAGAGCAAGGCGGTAGGCGGTGCCTTCGGCTGGCGTTGCTTCTAGGTTATACAGATTGCCCGTTTCCTTCTGATACGTCACCAAGCGATTGCGCATGAAGTCCAAAACATCGCTCACGAATGCGTGACCTTCTTTGGTGCCCACACCCTTGCCAAGCAAATTCATAGCCGCTTCATTCATTCCAACCAAACCGATAGTTGAGAAGTGGTTGTGCCAGAATTGGCCGGTGGATTCTTTGATTTTCCGCAGATAGAACTTGGTGTACGGGTAAAGGTTGGCATCAGTAAGCCGCTCCAAAATTTTACGCTTTATTTCCAAGCTTTCCTTGGCAATATCCATGATTCTTGCTAATTCACTGAGAAATTCTGCTTTAGCGGCCTTCTCATCCAAACCTGCCTTTTTATGGGCCTTATAGCCCAAACGCGGCATGTTCATGGTCACCACGCCTATAGAGCCCGTGAGCGCATTGGCACCAAAAAGCCCGCCACCGCGCCTATCAAGCTCCTCCAAATCAAGCCGCAAACGACAACACATAGAGCGTGTGTCCTCCGGCTTCATGTCGGAATTGATGAAGTTGCTGAAATAAGGGACACCATACTTAGCGGTAATTTCCCAGAGGCCTGCGAGGGCAGGATTCTCCCAATCAAAATCCTTAGTAATGTTGACGGTTGGAATGGGAAACGTGAAAACACGGCCATGAGCGTCGCCCTCGGCAATAACCTCAAAGAGCGCCGTGTTGAACATGTTCATTTCCTTCTGAAAATCACCATAAACAGCATCTTGCGGCTTACCGCCAATGACCACTTTATCCTTCTTGAAGTTGGGCGACGGATTTAAATCAAGAGTGACGTTGGTGAACGGCGTTTGAAAACCGACGCGCGTAGGCACGTTCATGTTAAACATGAATTCCTGCAGACACTGTTTTACTTCCTTGGCAGTCATGCCATCGTAGCGAATGAAGGGTGCCAGCAAAGTGTCAAAATTAGAAAAGGCGATAGCTCCGGCTGACTCACCCTGGAGAGTGTAGAGAAAGTTCACTACCTGGCCGAGCGCGGCACGCAGGTGCTTGGGCGGCTTTGACTCAATTTTGTCGGCTGTGCCGCGGAACCCCACGGTCAACAAGTCTAATAAATCCCAACCGACACAATAGATAGAGATATTGCCCAAATCGTGCAAGTGTAAATCACCACGCTCATAGGACTCGCGCACCTCTTTCGGATAGATTTTATTCAGCCAGTAGGTTTTGCCGATTTCCGAGAAAATGTAATTGTTCAGGCCTTGGAGAGAGTAGCCCATGTTACTGTTCTCCTTCACCTGCCAGTCAAGCTTGTCTAAGTAGCTGTCCACCAAATCAAGCGAAGCCGAAGTAGCAAAAGCGCGCATTTCCGCATGCTGTTCGCGATACAGAATGTAGGCCTTGGCAGTTTGCTTGAAGCGCGAACGCATGAGCACTTGCTCAACAGCGTCCTGCACCTGTTCCACTGTGGGCGTGCCGCTGGGAACTTTATTTTTTAAATATGCCGCAACTACATCGGTAATTGTTTCGGCCTCTTTGTCGCGAAATTCACCAGTGGCTTTGCCGGCCTTGGCGATGGCAACAGTTATTTTTTTTATATCAAAAGATTCTTCTGAACCATCGCGCTTTTTTATTTTCTGAAACATGGGTTTCTTGTTTTGCTAAATTAATAATAAAGTAATGAAGTGCATTTGTTATTATCATACCGATTGCATAGTTTCGCAATAACGAAAATAGCAACAGAACACGGCGACTGTGGCCTGTAAATAAGAACACCGCCCAGAAGGCGGTGTATCTATCCTATCGGCCAATTATGCGGCCCTTTATTGGATCATTTTTTGTAATTCCGCGCCCAGGGAAGCTATTGCGGCCTGAATGGAAGCGATTTGTGATTGTTTATCCACAGCGGCCGAAGAACAGGTTGGGGTTGTCACGACGGTATTGGTGCCATGGAGCTTGGTGGTGGCATTATAGATACCGACTTGATAGGACGTATTCTGCGCGAGGCCCGGGAACGCTACTCCGGTTTCACCATAATAGTTGAGATACGGCGTGGTTGACGTAAGAGTGGTTCCCAGCGGGCTACCAGCCGGCAAATTGACATACCAGCCGCCGGTCAGCGCATTGATGTAATCGGGCGGAGTTTGACCCTGTGATTGAGCGCTGGTAATTGCGGAATATTGACTCGCGCTGAGAGGCACAATATTGACGTGGTACCCGCTTGCGGTGCCATTAGCATCAGACCAAGCAACATTAATGGTGGCACTTCCGCTACTGCATCCGGCGCTAAGAGTGGGAGCTGACGGTGCTGAACTCTGGGGAGTCGTTGTAAGAGTAGAAATCACGGCTGGTGCTGATGCCACAATAATAGCGATACTACCGACTGCTGAGCCACCCGTGCCAGTACAAGTAACGCTGAGTGTTACATTTGTGGTCAGATTACCGGTGTTTTGTGTACCCGCGGCCCCAACAGTTCCTCCCCAATTCCCCACTAAAACCGGCGACGGAGCCGAACTAAGCGCGCAGGATGTGGCATTGGTAGATGACCAAGTTACTGTTGCCGGCGTGTTGTAGGCAATAGCAAGGGAACCGGAGGAGCCGTTTGCGGAAACTGCCACCGTAGGAGTTGCCGTGACGATAGCGGGGGTGGTCACGACAGGCTTAATAGGAAGCGTGCCGAGCGTAAAGGTTTTCGGCGAACCTGGCAAAAGAGTGCTTGAACCACCAGCAGAATCAACACCGTAGATATAAAGCGAGTGTTGTTTGCCGTCCTGGTACTGTGTTGGAATCTGCCACACGAAACGATGGCTACCAGGATAGAGCCCGGCGATATCGGAGCTCGGACTATTAGCGGTGTAGCGACCCGCCAGGGTGCCGCCGGAGCCATTTTGACCGTCAATATACACATCAAAGGACGTTGACTGCGTGATAACATCTGGGTCAACCGTCCAACCTTCAACAAGACCGCCCGTAGTGATGGCGTCAAAAGAACCAACGGGCGCGTGGTTGGTCAGTGCAGGCGTCAGGTTTCCTTGCACAACAAGCTGGCTTGTAGCCGTTCCACCCGGGCCTGTGCACACCGCCGTAAAGGTTTTTGTAGCCATCGGTACTACAAAGTCTTCGGCACCAACTGCGCTAACAGTACCCGTCCAGCTGGAGTCGGCTGGCGAAGCAGTAAGTGTGCAACTCGTGGCATTCAACGAAACCCAGTTAACAACAATTAACTTAGCCCCACTCGGAATAGTAGCGCTCGTACCTTGGCTATTCATCGTGACAGAAACAGTGGGAAGTGTAGACGCCGATGTTACGTTCACTGTAAACGTTTTACTTCCTGTTCCACCCGTACCCGTGCACTGAGTTGTGAATACTGTTGACGTCGTGAGCGGACTGATTAATCGAGAACCTGTAGTAGCTACTGTGCCCGTCCAAGCCGAATTCGCGGGTAAAGCAGAAAGCGAGCAACTGGTCGCATTCAACGATGTCCAGTTCAAAGTGTCACCACTATCGTAGGCGATGGTTTCCGATGCGCCTGTGCCATAGCGGCCGGTAATACCGACACCTGGCACTGGCGTTTGAGCACCAGATCCTCCTTGCGGCTGAACAGTAATAATAAAGCTTCCAACCGTTGTTGCCCCAGCATCATTACTGCAGGTGACCGTGAGTGTCGTTGACGTGGTTAAGATACCTGTTGTCTTACTGCCACTGGTAGCCGCACTGCCTGTCCACGCCGTAGCAGAAGTAGCAGGCGTGTGGCCGAGTGTACATGCTGTCGCATTCGTCGCGACCCAGGAAATAGTGTCGGAGCCGCTATATGGCAACGATTCCAACCCTTGCGTGTCGCTTGCTCCTGTCAGACGAACAGTGAGCGCAGATGACGAGGTTGCCGTAACAACAGGAGCGCCGGCCTGCTGATTAGCGGGCATATTTATAGTGAAGAAGCTATCGCTCGTGTCGTGGGCGGTGCCAATAGTGCTTGTTTCTCCTGGCTTATTCACGAATACGGCAATTTTGTATTGGCCGGAAATAATTTGGAATGTGGAACCGCTTCCGCAACCCTGGGTGGTCGGAATAGTGTAGAACACTCCCGGGCCAGCGGCCATGGGACTGGTGATTCCCGATGTTCCCATATGACACAACGCTCCGCTTGGCGATTGTAGGTAAATTTCAGTAGTACCGGAAACATTTGTCGTCCACGTGATTGCGTGTTGGATGCTTCCATCCCAAACCTCTCCGCCGTTGGGCGACGTAACTTTAATACTTGGCGCAGTGCCAGTAGAACCTGTCTGACAACCACTCACGGAAGTAATCGCCGCCCGTGTGGCAGAACCAACAGTGAGGCCAGCAGGAAGACCTTCGGAAATACGGAAGGCGTTAACGGCCGCCCCCGTACTAACATCAAATACGCCCGTTGACACTCCGGTGAATACGCCATCAGCGCTTAAGAAATTCTGAAGCTTACTAACGTCCGCGCCCGCTGAACCAACGGCAAGATCGCTGGTGAGTTTTGTGCACACCAAAGCTGCTGGTGCCACAGAACCACCGCCGGAACCTTGTGTCGGTAAACTAAGTGGATCAAAAACAGTGAAAGTGCCCTGACCGCAATCTGCAGGAGTGTTACTGTCGCACACGTTGGCGGTATATACGCCGGGGATTGTAATAGCGTTCGCGGGTATGGTGAAGCTGGTAACATTGGGCGTTGCCGGTTGTGTATACACGATCGTGCCACTCGCATTAGCGACGGATAGAGACATATTGTTGTTGGGAAGTAGGCCTACATTGGTCACATTCCAAGAAACAGTTGCGGGACTATTTTTTGTGTATACCGACTGCGACATGGTTGTTGTGACCGTTGGAGTAGTAACATAGACCGTGTAGTTGGTATTGGTTATTTTTCCACCCGAATTGGTACATGAGAGGGAAAAAACAGTGGTTGCGGTTATAGTACTTGCCAAACGAGTCGGTGCGTCACCTTGCGTTGAACCCGTAAGCGTAGAAACAGTACCCGCCCAGCCAGCAAGAGACGGTGATGAAGAGAAGGTGCAACTGGTAGCTCCAGCTTCCCACCAATGCATATTTACCGACGTTCCGGGAGTCACTGTGTCTGAAGTGTCGCCACTAAGTGGTGTACTCGCTAAAAACACCCCGCTTGGCGAAGACAACGTGGAAGCGGATAGAACGAATACTTTAGGTGAACCCGTCACCACCGGGAATCCAAGAGTAAGGTGTTTGATAGTGATGGTGTGCGGCTGACCGTCAAAATATTTTTGAGGAATTTGATATGAGTAGGAACTGCCATTGCCGGCAAAAGTATCCGCGGAGTCACTATCAATAGTAACCGTTCCTATGAAAGAAGTGCCGGGTGTTTTTATGGTTCCCCGGACAATACCGCTTGCCGAGATACTATCAAGCGTGGAGGTCGTATCTTGTGGCTGACCCTGAGTAAGGTTGGCAGTCACGGCCGACGAGGTGTTTTCAGGCACCGCGACAGAGCAACTTGCCGCCCGTAGTGCGGCCCGATCGCCAGAGAAGAGAGCGCCTGTCACCGTAAGCTTATTTGCCTTTTGAAACGCCTTGAGAGCATTTTGGGTAGTGGCGTCCAAAACGATTCCCTGTGCGCCACTGTAATATCCTTCGGCGGCCAGAAACTTCTGCACCAGGGACACGTCGGAATTTACGGCGCCAACCACGATGTCATTTGAAAGAGCCGTGCACGCGAGTGGAGTAGTACTCTTACTCAGTATGAGCGTTGGTTGAGTGACATTTATGATTACCGAGCTTTTAGCTGTGTGGCCTTGATTGTCTTGACATGAAAGCGCTGGCACATACGTTGCCGACGTTAATGGAGCGGTTGTTTGCGTGCCGGAACCACCTACCCCGAGTGTCACCGAACTAACGGTGTTATCAGTGTTTTGAGACGGATATGTTACGGAACAGCCCCAAGTATTCGCAGAAGACCAGGATAAGTTGGCGGAACTGCCGTAAGGAACCGTTACTGAACTGGCGGAACCGTTTGCCAAAAGAGAAGCCGAGAGGGTCGCTGAGATGCTGGTAATTTTAAAGACGGGACTTTCGCCGCTATAGGAAGCACCACTCGCGTCCGGTGCCAGGGATTCAACCTTGATCTTGTAATCGCCAGTAACAATGTCGCTCGTGGATGGCATAACAAACTGGAAACTACCCGCCGATAGGAGCGGGCACAGTGTGCTAGTAACATCGCAGGTAAGAGTAACGAGATCAACAGTTTGTTTTTGAGAAGTGACCGAAGAACCACCGCAGTTATAAACCGAGATACGGATCCAACCCTCAACGCTGACATGAGACGTACAGGCCGAGGAAGTGAGCGACGTGATCGGTAAAGTAAAACTGCTTTCCAGAGTGATTTTTGCGCGCGTACCAGCTGTTGCCATAGCCGGTGGTACCCAATTAACCGTAACCGTGTCGCCCGCTTTAATGTTTTGTCCTATTACAGGAGTAACTACCTTTATGGCGGTAGGGAGAGTTTGGGCGTGGCTGACAAACGGCAGAACAAACGCAACCGTCAAAGCAAGAATAGTAAGGTATTTTTTCATGGCAATAGGCAAAATGATTAGTAATTAATTACTTACCACAAGTATAGCATTTCCCTATTTGTGTAGCTAAGATGTACCGAGGACATTCCACCAAAAAAGCTTAAAACACGGGGCTTGATTGTATCAGCTTTTAATTTCAGTAATGAGTGGCGGCGTGGCGGTAGCGGCAATGACCGTGAAGCGCAGGCGGCCGATAATTTGGCCGGTTTGCGTTTCTACATTGACCCGCCACTCCCCCGGCGCGACATTGTCCTCTATGGAATAAGTATTGTAGCCGCCCGGCCGGCCGCCCACAATAGTAAGCGGTATGCGACCATACGTTACCCACCGGCTCGTAGCCGTGTCATAATATTGCCATTCGTGGATTATTGTTGTGTCCAGTAAGGCCGGAGAAAACACGGCGCTATAGGCATACACAGGATTACCCGCCACTTCATTGAACGGTTGGGAGAAAGAAAAATAATCAAACCAACTACCAGGCTCTTCGGTTACCGTATAGCCGCCGGCCGTATGCGTTAAGCTGTGATAGATACCACCGTCCTTGAGCGAAAGCGGCAGAGGCGGAATGAGATTGAAAAAATAGAGAATATTGGTAACCACAAAAATCGCCGCCACCGAAACGCGCACTAAATTGGCGCTTTTTTTGAACGTCTCGTTAGCAAAAAAACGCAAGCACAAAATAAATAGACCGAGCGCCAGCAGGCTGACCGCCCCACTCAAAAGGAAAATCCCTGGGCCTATCTCATGCACCAGCACCGGCACGATGAAAATGGCGAACGAAATGAGCGAGACGTAGAACAGGCTTATTTGAAATACCAAACGCGCATAGTGCTTCTTGAACGACTCGTTGGCCACAAAGGCCGCTACCAGCAGTAAAAGGAACGGCCAGGTTACACTCCAAGCCCCACTCCGGAAATAAAACACCAAAAACGTGCTCAAAAGGCCGCCGAAGAAAAACTGTAAGGCAAGAATGAGCCAAAAATGCCAGCGATCTTCTTCAATTTTCCGCTCCGCCGCCCGTTCTCCGCCCGCCGTGCCGCCGCTTTTCGCCAGCCGCTTATTTTCGCGGAAATTGATAACGATAATGCACGTGCCAATGATAACGAAATGCCCCACCACCCACAAGTTGTCCCAGAACGAATCAACGCGTTGCAGAGTGAGCGCGTCAAAAACGAAACCGCCCACGAGCGACAACGACGAAATCGGCCGCTCGTAACGAAAATACCAGTTACGAATATGAGTGATTGGAGTTTTCATCGGGTGCGCTTTTTTCTTGCTATGAATACTACCATGAGCGTATTCGTGCAAATCATGGCTACGGAGTGAATGGTGGTAGCAATATTGTATGCCTGCAGTGAAAAGAGGGTGAGAATATGTCGTAACACATTCGTACCAAAAAGAAGCGGCTTCTCTGTTTCAGGACGTGTCCAGGTTTTACGAAGAGTTGGGATAAAGGCAACGACGTCCATAGCAACCACAATAACCACCGAAATAGTTGGGTCCTTGGTTAGCGCCCAGGGAATGAGGCCGAGAAAAGCGATGACAAGAAAATAATTATCTATTTTTCGGATATGCCTCACTTGACCCTGAAAAAGATATTTAAGCGAAAAAAGAAAAATCAGAATAGTAAAACCTTCGGAAATACCAGTTGGCAGAGCGCCTATCCCCGCCCCCTTTACCAATCCTCCGAAAAAAGTAACCATGGAAACAATAGCCCAAATAAACCACGTATACGGGTGCGGCCGTACCCGTTCTTTAAAAATATCTTTAATGTAAGAAATATTACCAATGAAAGCCAGAATTGAGGCAACTATCGCAACGAGCACGCGTGTGTCGGTCATGCCCTGATTCTAACATTTTAGATAGGAAAAAATGCCAGGCGTGCGGGACGACGTTGGGACCTTTATAGAAAATTAAAACCCGGATACGGCAAATCGCCATCCAGATACCATTTATTTTGAAACTTCACAATTTTAATGACCGCTCCCGAGGAAGTCTTACAGAGACCATACGTGTCGGTGCGCTCAAGCAGTTGAACACAGCCCCTGAAATTATAGTAGTTTTCAAATGTACTGTGAGCAATTTTGAGCGTATACACCTGATACGCGGCCACCGCAAAAAGTGCCAAGATAATAAGCGCCAGCGGCACGAGCACCTTCCAATTCCATAGTTTTTTTAAGATTGATTTCACCCCTGGAATCATACCATACTGTGGGTGTTGGATTAACGGGCTGCGGGACTTGGACTCGAACCAAGATACTATGCTCCAGAGGCATATGTCCTACCATTAGACGATCCCGCAATGACCTTACGATACTGTAAAAATAGCTTTATTTCAAGCTTCTTTACATTCTCCGCACAGAAACAAACGGCGTGAGCACGGGGACTGATTTGCTGTTTTTGATGGCGGCAGCAATAAAGCGATTAAATAAAGGATGTGGAGCCAGGGGGCGGGATTTGAATTCGGGGTGGAATTGCGTACCAAGCATGAATGGATGCGCTTCAGTGGGAAGCTCGGCAATTTCCATGAGTTCACCTGAGGGTGACATACCGGAAAAAATGAGGCCAGCGGCGGTAATTTTTTCAATGAATTTCGGATTGACTTCGTAGCGGTGACGATGGCGCTCGGAAATAATGTCCTTGCCGTACGCGTCGCGGGCAATAGTACCCTTCTTAAGCTTGGCCTTGTAGGCACCGAGACGCATACTGGCGCCGTAATGGCCATCGGCGAGAAGTTGTTTTTGCTCCGGCATAATATCAATGACGGGTTGCGACGTAGCCGGGTCAATTTCGGTAGTGTGGGCATTTTTCATTTTAGCCACGTGGCGCGCGTATTCCACCACCATGAGCTGCATGCCGTAGCACAAGCCGAAGTACGGAATTTTATGCTCACGGGCGTATTGAATGGCAGAAATAACGCCTTCAATACCAGAGGAACCGAAACCACCCGGCACAATAACGCCATCAAAATTGGCCAGCTCGCTCACATCGCGTGTGCCGGTTTCATATTCCTTGGCATTAATCCACGTAAGCACGGGCCGCGCCTTATTCCAGAAGGCGGAAATTTTAACCGCCTCTATTACGGAGTGATACGCATCAGAAAGAACAAATTCACCGGTATCAAAATACTTCCCCACCACAGCAATTCTCACTTCATGCTTGGTGTCTTTGGTTTTGACGACAAATTTTTTCCATTCTTTAAGGGCTGAGCCATTCTTTTTTGCCTTTAGCGCCAACACACCAAGCACGGTGTCGCCGAGCTTATCCTTTTCAAAATTGATGGGCACATCATAAACCGAGCTAATGTCGGGCGCGGAAATAACCCGTTCACCAGTAACGTTGCAGGAAATGCCGATTTTTTCCTTGCGGCGCGCGTCTAGCGGCACAGCGCCACGGGCAATAATGATATCGGGTTGGATACCGTAACTATTAAGCTGACGCACCGCCGTTTGGGTCGGCTTGGTTTTCATTTCCCCAAGCTTGGCCGGCACCGGCAAGTAACTCACCAGCACGAAGCACACGCTGTTGGGGTGTTTTAAGCGCAAAATACGCGCCGCTTCCAAAAACATCATGTTTTGATAGTCGCCAACCGTGCCGCCAATTTCAATAAGGGAAATGTCGGAACGAGTCTTTTCCGCGGCCAAAAGGATGCGCCGAGTGATGTCGCCGGTAATGTGCGGAATGGCCTCCACACACTTGCCGTTGTAGCCGAGGTTACGCTCTTTTTCAATGACGTGCTTATAGACCATACCGCTAGTCATGTAATCCTCGCTGGTTAAATCCATATTTAAAAAACGCTCGTAGTTGCCCATGTCTTGATCGGTTTCCAGGCCGGAATCCAACACAAAAACCTCGCCGTGTTCAGTAGGGTTCATGGTGCCCGCGTCCACATTTAAATAAGGGTCAATCTTGATTGGATTGACCCTGAAACCTTTTGCCTGGAGGATTTGGCCGATGGCGGAGGTGGCGATGCCTTTGCCGACGCCGCTCATGACGCCGCCGACCACAAAAACGTATTTGTGATTCTTATTCATTTCAGAAAAATTTTAAACTTGCTAAGATTTTTAAACTTGCTAAGGTTTTCACACTTGTAGGTACCGCCGCACCGCAAGCCAACTTGAAATGCCGCCAATAACAATACCACCGGCCAGGAGGACAAGGAAGACCTGGGAAAAATTAGCCTGATAGTATTGGAAAACGTCAAAGCCTATAAAAAAGCTGGCGGTGGCCCGGCCCAGATAATAGGTGGCCGGAAAAAGAACAGCCGCGCTGGCTATGGCCGAAATAATGCCGGCCATGATGCCAACAATAACAAACGGCCCGCGTACGAAGCGCGAGCTGGCGCCCACCAGCCGCTCCACGGCGATTTCCTCGCGCGAAGCGTGAATAGCCAGGCGGATAGTGTTGTAGGTAATGAGCAAGGAGAGCAAAACCATGCCGATGATAATAATGAATGCCACACGCTGACTGCCGGCAATGAGCTCGGTGAGCTTATCAATCGCCGCCTGGTTCTGGTTGTAATTGATAGTGTCAACTATCGGTAAACCGTTGGTGGCGGAAACGCTTTTAGATTGCAGGAAGGTGGCAATGTCGGCATATTGCGAAGGATCATTGGCTTTTATATTGAGCTCGGCACCAAGCGGATTGTCGCTGATTTCATCCAGCGCTTGCAGGGTAAGGGCATCTGAGGAGTGGCGATTCTTAAAATTAGCCAAAGCTTCATCGGCAGAGATATAGGTGGCGCTGGCCACTTCAGGCAGGGCTTGCACTGATTTCTGCAAAGCTAAAATGTCGTTTTCATTGGCAGACGTGACAAAATAAACGGTGATATCAACCTGGCTTTTCACCTGGGTCAGCGTTGCATTCAAAATAATGCTGGCAAAAAGCGCAGCGATAATGACCAGCAATGTCACCGTCATCACCACAATAGAAGAAAGCGATACAAAACCATTGCGCCAAAAATTGACGAAGCCGGCTTTAATGATGCGTTTGTTGGTAGTCCAGAACATGGTTAAAAAATTCTAAAAAACATACTTGCCATTACGATCATCGCGCACTATGCGACCGCCTTCCATGGAAATCACCCGGCCACCGATGGAATCAACCACGCCGCGGTTGTGCGTGGTGAGGAGAACCGTTGTGCCCAAGTCGTTAATTTTTTTCAGAATCTGCACGATGTCATACGTGTTCAGAGGATCGAGATTGCCAGTGGGTTCGTCGGCTACCAATACATCGGGTTGATTGACGATAGCCCGGGCTATAGCCACACGCTGTTTTTCGCCGCCGGAAAGCTGGTGCGGAAAATTCCACATTTTATCGCCAAGGTCTACAAGCTCCAGGACGTGCGGCACATCGGATTGAATTTGCGTGTCCGTGCGACCCGCAGCCTCCATAGCAAAAGCGATATTTTCATAGGCGGTTTTATAGGGCAAAAGGCGAAAGTCCTGAAAAACCACGCCAACGCGGCGACGATAAAGGTTGAGAGCATTGCGACGCAAGTCGTGAATGTTGACCGATTGAAAGTAAACATTGCCGTCGCTCGGCCGCTCTTCCGCAAGAAGCATTTTTACCAGCGTCGTCTTCCCCGCGCCGGAGTGGCCAACAATGGAGACAAATTCCCTTGGCTCTACCGCGAACGTCACCCCGTCTAGCGCCATAGAAGTGTCGGGATACTGCTTGGAGACATTATCAAAATAAATCATGCGACGTTAAATTATAGCATCTTTTCCGCCTCAATGAATTTATCCAGGTCGCCCGCTAGCACCTTTTCTGCATTACTCACCTCTACATCAGTGCGGTGATCCTTAACCATTTTATAGGGATGAAGCACATAGGAGCGAATCTGGCTTCCCCACTCAATTTCAGTGGACCTGTTGAATTGCATGCCTTTTTCCTTAGCCAGCCGTTCTTCCTCGGCGCGTTTATAGAGCTTGCCTTTCAAAATAGACATGGCCCGTTCGCGATTTTGAGCTTGCGAGCGTTCGCTCGTCACATGTACTGCCAAGTTGGTAGGAATATGCACCACCCGCACCGCCGTTTCCCGCTTATTCACGTTTTGCCCACCCGGGCCACCAGAGCGCGAAAATTCCACCCGAATATCCTCCGGCCGAATTTCTATCGGCGGTTCTTTGTCAAATTTCGGCACCACCTCCACCAGTGAAAAAGAAGTGTGTCGCAATTGCTTGGCATTGAACGGCGAAATGCGCACTAAGCGGTGCACGCCGGATTCATTCTTGAGCGTGCCGTAGGCGTCGCGACCAACAATATCAAAAGTGAGATTACGGTAGCCGCCGTGATCATTTTCATTCTGATGCACCAAGCGGTAGCTCCAGCCGCGCTTCTCAATGAATTTTCGGTACATACCAAAGAGCATAGCGGAAAAATCTTCAGCGTCGTCACCACCCGCGCCGGAAAGAATGCTCATAACCGCATTGCCGCGATCATATTCTCCCCCGCCGGGGTTGGCCGCCTTATCTTTCAGCGCCTGTAATTCAGCAATCACCGCCTGAGCAGCGGTTTTGTCGGCCCAAAACTCCGGCTCGGCCATTTTCGCCTCCAATTCGGCGATTTTTTCAGCGTTTTCTTCATTGTTTTGAACAGTCATATGATCATTGAAATGTACCCTACTTTTTGCTATAGTACCAGGAGTAGTCCATACCCTAGTTCTTACACGAAAGGAGTGCCTATGAGCATGGACGTAACGAAAACAGCCGGTTTGACGGCGGTGCTTACCTTTCGGGTAGTAAGCAAGCTGGCAAGGACTGGTAATGACCAATTCATGAGGGGCGCTGTTGTTAAGCGCGCTCGTAACCCCGACACAGGATCGGTGTTCGACAAACGAACACGCCATCTACGCGAATCCATCAAGGACGATAGTGAACTCTTCCGCAAACTGATAACAGACGGCTACGACGGTCTCATTTTCTTTGAGAACGGCAAAGCTGTAGGGTATCTGTTCTGGCAGAAGATCGGCACCTGCTTCTTCATGTTTTCCCTTGAGGTTGAAAAACACCTTCGCGGAAGACACTATGGAGAACGATTAGTTAAGGAGTTTCTGCTCTACATCGACGAGTTACTGAAGGGTCAATGGCTCGCCTACATAGGCGACGGCAACGATCCGGCAGTAAAGCGGATCTGTCAAAAGGCTGAGGAAAATCAACTCGGCTTACCCTTCGGCACCCGTCGAGCAATAAAGGACACGCCTTACTCAATTGCCGCATCTGCCGCGTAAACCTGAATCCGACGTACTCCCCTCCCAGTACAGCCGTTCCCCTCAAAAGGAGCGGCTGTTTTTTATTGCTTGATTGTGATTTTCTAGAAAAAAATGGTACTGGAGCCAGCGGTCGGGATTGAACCGACGACCCCCGCTTTACGAAAGCGGTGCTCTACCAACTGAGCTACGCTGGCGATTATATAGTGCATTCTACCAAAACAGCTACGCTGGCGACGTAAAAATTAAAAAATTATTGAGAACTATGCACTCTTGGAAACTCCCGATAGCCATGAGCGGCCGTTTGCGTCACGGCCCCAAAAGCAATGAGGAGCGCTAGCATAATACCAATAATCAGGAAAATAACCAGCCAGAGCTTTGCCGTTTTTTCGGCAACCGCGTCAGATGCGGGCTTGGTGATACGCAGGTCGTTATACAGCTCAAAAAGATAGCAGAGTAGAAGAGGACCAAAAAAGAACGCTTCCACGACGTTTTGAATTATGGTCATGCCCCAGTTGGCGGAGCCGCCAAAACTGAGTGAAAGAATAATACCAAGCAAAAGGGTTGCTATGGCCATAAGGAAAACAGCCACAAACATACGCCAAAGTGTCTCCCACCAGCGGCCAGCAATATAGCCCCAGGAACGCGTAATAGCATCCAGGCCGCGTTTATCCTCAACCACGAACACAAAAACCAGAATGGTCATGTAGATGCTGAAAATGAAGCCGGGAAAAATGAGAAAAATAAAGCCACCCAAAAGAATGAGGCCTTGAATTATAATGAGCCAGATGTATGGGAAAAAAAGCCTGAGCGAAACCCGACCATTACCAAGAATGTCTTTAGGGTCCTTTTCCGCTTCCGACGTTATTCTGATAAGTGCCAAATAAGAAATAAGAGTAATAATGCCTCCCGCAAGAGCTATTAAAAGAATTACCCAAACAGGCAAAGTTCCAGGAAGCGTGCCTTTCGCCTTCACTACTCCTAAAGCAATACTGCCAATGCAAGAAAGCACCATCCAGGGAAACATGCCGGAAAAGAGACGCGAGAAACGACGCCACATGCGTTCAACAAGCTCAACCACGGGCGCAAGCTGGCCTATGGGTGGCAGAGGGACAGGCTGGTTTTCAGACGGGTGCATATGACTAAAAGTATACCATAAAAAATGCGCTGACGTGGAGCCGTTGGACAGGATTGAACTGTCGACCTCGTCATTACCAATGACGTGCTCTACCAACTGAGCTACAACGGCAATTTACTAGCACTATCTACCAAAACAGCTACAACGGCAATTTACTAGCACTATCTACCAAAACAGCTACAACGGCGGTTTACTAATAAATCTGTTTATTAAGCCTGCATAGTAATATATTTTTTCTCTTTATGCCAGCAGTTTTTTATACTCCGCGAAAGTGGAGGCGCGCATGTGTTCCAGGCTAAAAAGCTCCGGCAAGCGGACGGCAGTAGGTGGCGTTTCGTGCAGAAATTTTGCCAGAGCGGCGGCCAGGGCGCGCGGATCGCCTGGTGGCACCAAGCGACCAACGTGGGGCGGCAACACATCAAGCAATTCGGGAATACCGCCCACACGAGTGGCAATAAAAGGCCTGCCCGCAAGTAAGGCTTCCAAAAGTGCATAGGGAAACCCTTCTTTGACCGACGGCAAAACCATCAGATTAAAAGCGGAAAGATAGCGATAAGCATCGTCCACCGCGCCAACAAAGAAAACCTGTGAGGCAAGGCCAAGTGCTTCAGTTTTAGCTATAAGTGCCAAGCGCAAATCGCCGTCGCCAATTATAACAACGGGTACCTGCCTCGCATCGTCGTCGGGCGTGCTGTTACGCCGCAAAAGCGCCATAGCATCCAGGAGGTGCGTAATGCCCTTACTAGGATAGAGATTAGCCACAACACCAATGACCCGCTCGTTACTAGCAAAACTCACCCCTTCCGGCAAAAGTTGGCCGAGCGCTTCCCGGGCTTGCGAAAAAGGCAGGATGTCGGATTTTTTTGCCTGATCAAGACCGTTATAAATAACCACGCTCGGACTGTGAATGAGTTTTTCCTTCATACCGATTTCTAGGTCACGGGCGGAAACAGTAATAACAAGATCACGGAAAAAAGAAGCGACGTATTCGGAAACACGATAAAAAAGTTTTGCCGGCCAAGAAAGCGGCTCGGCAGTAACAAAACCATGCACAGTGTAGACAACCTTTGTACCCGTAAAAGCTAGTTTGGCGGCCACCGCCCCAACGCTTCCCGCTTTACTGCTATGTAAATGAACAATATCGGGTTGTAGACGCCGCACCAGCCGCCATATCTGGAAAAATGCGATTAATTCCCGAAGAGGATGAATACTTCGGCTAAGAGCTGAGAGAACAACGAGATCGGGTACGTTTTTTATTGATTGCTCGCGACGAAGGCCGCCGAGCCGGGTAGCGGGTGCGCCACGGAAGCCTAAGGGTCGCAATTCATTGAAAAGCCATTGGCTACCCACCGTATCTTGCCGGCCAGTAGCCACAACCACTTGATGCCCTGCCTGCCGCGCACCAATGGCCAAATCAAGAACGTTCTTTTGCGCCCCGCCACATTCGCCCTGAGTAATGATGTACAGAATTTTCATTGGTGGATTATTTAGAAATTAATAGAAATTAACCAGCAACCCGGATGGCGATTAAAAGCACGAGCATACCGAGGACGGTGGCCACGCTCGTCCAGAGACGTGGATGATTATGATAGCTTTCCGGCAATAGCTCGCTGGCACCAATATATAAAAAGAACCCTGAAAAAAGCGCCAAAATGAGGGCGAGTGATTGTTGTGGTACAGAAACGAGCAAGGTGGCACCGATCCCAACCAGAGGCGCTACCGCATCGGCAATAAGCCAGCGCCGAGCAATTTTTGCACTTGCCCCACCCGTCATGCTCAAATTAACCGTATTGATACCATCGGAAAAATCATGCACCAACACCGCAATTGCCACTACCATGCCGACAGCGCTGGAAACTTGAAATGCGAGACCAATAGCCAAGCCATCCAAAAAACTATGCATCGTCAAGCTCGCCGCACCCACATGTCCACGGGTACCCATGCGTGCGCTCAAAAGAGCCCGATCAAGCAACATGTATAACAAGAAGCCGAGTGCCAGTACTGTAGTGATGGCAAGTGGGCTGTAGATTTTTTCCCCAAGTGAAAGTGCTTCCGGCAATAAGTCAAAAAAGGCCACGGCAATAATGGCACCGGCCGTAAAGCCAAGAATCAAATGCAAACGATCACGCAAGCGCAGAGCCAGCGAGCCACCGATAAAAGTAGCAATACCCGCAGCCAAGCCAATTAGCAATAACATCATGGGCGCGCTCGATGGGATTTGAACCCACGACCTTTCCCGTGACAGGGGAACGTGCTACCAGGCTACACCACGAGCGCATTTTTAAAATATATCAGATTTTTGACAAAAAGAAAGAGGAGCGACGAAGCTCCCCCTGATTGTGTGAAGTAAGAGAAGACCTCATGCCTGTCTCTCCTTAGTAAGAAACCTGGATAGTAGACTGCGCGCGCAATCTTTCCACCCAATTAAATCATACTTCTGTGTGTCAAAAAAATCAACCATAAAAATAGGGGTCTCGTGCACATCGATTCTGCACGAAACCCCCTTATTCCCCCTCCTGGCGTGTCAGTTGTCAGAATGTTGCGACAACCGACATTTCCATGTCCGCCGGCATCCGCACACCGAAACGTTGAGTAAGGCGCGAGGAGCGACCCTCTGCGGCCTTACGCATCCGAAGTGCGCGATTCCGGTGAACCGCTTTCAGTTCCTCCTGTTTTGAGGAGCAACTGAAACTCGTTTGGGACCGGGCGGTCCCCTCCTGCGTTGCACAGGAGCCTGATACGGAAAGAAGTGAGTGGAACATGTCTACCTCCATGAAAAGTAGACCCGACTGGGACAGATTCGAAGGGAATAGCTGGAGGATATCCATACCCTACAATTTCAGCCGAACCCTCGGTCCCACTGATAATATACCCTATTTTCTTACAAAAAGCAAATGTGTCGGAGGTGGGGATCGAACCCACGACCCCAGGCTTATGAGTCCTGTGCTCTACCAACTGAGCTACTCCGACGTTTTTGTCCTTTCCTGCCCTGCCAAGACAGCTACTCCGACATTTAAAAACTATTGTGATAGTACCAAAAATCTGGTGGCGGGGACAGGAGTTGAACCTATTTCTTCAGGTTATGAGCCTGACGTGGTGCCGTTCCACTACCCCGCTATGGGGTTTATACTATACCAGAAAAAGCGGCAAACGCAATATTAGGCCGAGCCAAATTCGCGAAAAACAGCTTCAAAAAGTCCAACAACACGGGAAGCTTCGCGTTGATTGAGTTCAAAACCCTGACCTTGGTGAGCAATAGCGTTGCGGATTTTGTGTGCCTCCCAGGCGGCATTGAGCGAATTGAACGGGCGACGTTCAGCACTTTTAAGCTTATCACCGAGGGTTTCGCCAACATAACCGGCGCGATCAAGCGTTTCTTCAAGAACAATGTCGGCCTCCAAAATAGCGAGACGCCAATCGCTCGGATTGTCGGAACCAATATGCGCGAGCACCTGCTTCCAGCGCGGATTAGGTGCTTGAGAATGCTGGTCGGAACGGGAGAAAAGTGGCACGCCCGCCGGAAAATCGGTTGGCAAGCCGGTAGGTAAATTGGCGGGAATAGGCGCACCTTGGCCGGCGCTCATTGGGATTTCGGAAGCCGCCACCCGCGTAGATGGCGTGGGTACTTGGGGATATATTTTCGCCCGCCATTCTTTGTAGATTTCATACTGGCGAAAACTAATGTAGCTAATCATAGCAACCATAAGCACAGAGAAACCGGTGGAAACAGCAACGAAAGAGCGGTAGGTTTCTGAAGCCCAAAGACGGGCCGTGTCAACCGCAACAGTAACGCCTGGATTTGCGGCCAACCAAGAAGTGAACTGGCTTGTCGCGCCGCCGACAGAACCACTCGCCGAGGTGCCCGCAAAAAAACGCTCAATTCGCAAAACCGCGGCAAAAAAAATAATGCCAATAACGCCCCACTCTAAAGCGCCGAGGCCAACAAAATCGCTCAAAGCGGAACCTTCTTTTTTGTCGTCTTTTTTATCGCCAGGTTTGGCGTCGCCATCTGCCATATGGCTTCATTATACAATGTTTGCCTTTTCAAAAAGCGTACCGATAGCAAAAAGAGTGTCCTCGCGGGCATAGGGCGCGGTGAATTGAATACCGAGCGGCAGTTTTTTACCGTCACGCTCCGTGGTGCCTGATGGCACAGAAATTGCAGGCAGAGTAACAATGTTAGCGGAAACAGTGAAGATGTCGGCAAGATACATAGAGAGCGGATCGGCTGACTTCTCCCCTATTTTGAATGCCGGCACGGGCGAGGTTGGCGTAAGAATGAAATCTACTCCGCTCGCAAACACTTTTTCAAAATCTTTTATGAGAAGCTCGCGCACGGCATTGGCTTTGCTGTAGTAGGCGTCGTAGTAGCCAGTAGAAAGCACGTAGGTGCCGAGCATGATGCGTCGGCGGCTTTCCGCTCCAAAGCCTTCACGGCGGGTAGCAAAATACTCCTCAATCCCCGTGGCCGCGTCCTTATGCAGGCCGTAGCGCACACCATCAAAGCGGGCTAGGTTGGAGGAAACTTCCGCGGGCATGAGCACGTAATAAACAGCGAGAGAATATTTTAAATTGGGCAGGCTCACGTCGCGGATTTCCGCACCAGCGCCTTTAAGCGCTTCGAGCGAAGCGTTGAAATTAGCTAATACATCAGCATCAACGCCTTCCTTAATAAAGTCACGCGGCACGCCAATAACAAATTTTTTCGCATCCGTTTTCTCGTCGGATTTTGGTGAAGCAGGCCTGTCAATACTGGTGGAGTCGAGCGGGTCGCGGCCGGCAATGGCGTTAAAAAGCGTTTCAGCATCCTCTACGGTTTTTGCTATCGGGCCAATTTGATCCAGCGAAGAGGCCATCGCCATCACACCCGAGCGCGAAACCGCGCCATAGGTGGGCTTGAGGCCTACCACGCCACAAAAGCTCGCTGGCTGGCGTATGGAGCCGCCTGTGTCGGAGCCAAGCGCCGCCACGGCCAAGTCGGCAGCCACCGAAGCCGCCGCCCCGCCAGAAGAGCCGCCTGGAACGCGCCCCACATCGTGCGGATTTTTTGTCGGCCCATACGCGGAATTTTCCGTGGAGCCGCCCATGGCGAATTCATCCATATTGGTGCGGCCCAGAAAAACGGCGCCCTGCTTTTTCAGTTTCGTGATAACAGTAGCATCGTAGCTTGCCACGTATTTTTCCAGCATCTTTGATGCCGATGAGGCAACTTTACCTTTAATTAAAATATTGTCTTTAACGGAAATGGGAATACCAGTCATCGGTCCCTGCTTTTTGGCGGCAATAAGCTTGTCGGCGGCCTTAGCTTGCTCTAGGACGTCATCGTACACCTCTAGGTAGGCGTTGAGTTTGGGATTTTCTTTTTCAATCCGCGCTAAATAACCCTTGGCTAATTCAACAGCCGTAATTTCCCCGCTATCAAGTTTTTTTCGAGCTTCAGCGATGGTCATAAAATTTAGAGGATTTTTTTGACTTTTACATACTGACCCTGGCGCGCTGGTGCCGCGGCCAAAAGATCTTCAGTATACTCACCACTTTTATGCGGTTCGCCATCAGCCCGCAGGACATTTTTAGCCGCCGGGTGGCCCTGTTTTTTTGTAGCACCCGAATCCTGCGCGGCCGAAACCTCCTGAATCTGCTTTACATAGCCCAGAATATTCTCCATATCAGCAGCCAACGACCCCTCTTCCTCCGGCGTGAGCTTGATACGGGCCAAGGTGGCCAATTTCTTCACATCTTCTTTAGAAATCATACCTGCGCATCATACCAGCCTGGAGCGTTATTTTCAACTCGGAATTCATAAAAGATTTAAGAAAAATTGATGAGAATTTTAACTGCTGTATGTTATTCTCCCTGCGTGGAAAAATTACCCAACAATTACGCCTTTATAGATGGCCAAAATCTTAATTTGGGCATCAAAACTCTTGGCTGGAACCTTGATTATAAAAAATTTAGATTGTACCTACAGGAAAAATATAATACTCAAAAAGCCTATATATTTATGGGCTTTGTATCTACTAATCAAAGTATGTATAGTTTTCTGGAAGCAGTCGGCTTCACACTTATTTTTAGACCGATTACATATCGTGGTGATGGTAAAATTAAAGGAAACATTGACACAGATCTGGTTCTACAAGTACTGATTGATTGGCACCACTTTCACCAAGCAGTAATAGTTTCAGGCGACGGAGATTTCTGTTCTTTAGTTGACCACTTGTATAGTCAATGCAAATTAGAAATAGTGCTCAGTCCATGTATGGAAAATTGTTCTGCCCTTTTACAACGATCAGCAAAAGAAAAGATTTTTCATATGAATGGACTTGGAGAAGAATTACAATTTGAAAAACGAAAAGCCCCTTAAGGATACGTCCCTAAGGGGTACTTTTCCCCGGCCGATTAGTCGTAGCTGCGCACCGGGTGATTACGACATAATGATAGCAAGCCAAGAAAACTTGTCAACCAAATAATTTCAAAAATTCATCTTCAGAAAGAATAGTGACGCCGAGCTCGCGAGCTTTATCAAGCTTGGAGCCTGCTTCCTCGCCCGCCACCACGTAATTAGTTTTTTTAGAAACAGAACTGGAAACCGAACCACCAGCTTGGCGAATTTTTTCTTTGGCCTCGTCGCGACCCAAATTAGAAAGACCACCGGTAAGGACGAATGTTTTGCCGGTCACTTTATTATTGGAAACAGTGGCAGTTGTCGCTGGTTTTGCTTCCGGCAAAATTTTTACATGCTTCAGTAATTTTTCCACGAGCAAGCGGTTACCTTTGGCCGCAAACCAATCAACTATGGAGCGGCCGACAATATCCCCCACCCCGTCAATTTTTTGTAAATCTTCAAAACTCGCTTGGCGAATTTTTTCCAGCGTACGGAAATGGCCGGCAAGCACATAGGCCGTTTCCTCGCCGACATGATTAATAGAAAGGGCGATAATGAAACGGGCAAGCGCTACTTTGCGAGCGTTTTCCACGGCAGTCAAAATATTGTCGGCGGATTTTTCCGCAAAGCGCGGCAGGGCGAGAAGCTCATCGCGGGTAAGATCAAAAATGTCGGCCAAATCGGAAATGAGTTCGTGTTCTAAAAGCGCGTCGACAACTTTCGGGCCGAGGCCATCAATGTCATAGGCCGATTTCCCCACAGCGTGATAGAGCCGGCGGCGACGCACCACGGGCGAATCAATCACGGAACACCGCCATGCGGCAGCCCCGGGCACGCGCTCTATTTTTCCGTCACCACCACATTCAGGCACGTGCGTTGGCCACGCAAACGGCTTGGCACCGCTCGGGCGGAGCGGGGCCACCACGCCTACCACCTCAGGAATAACATCACCTGCTTTTTGCAAAATAACCGTGTCGCCAACGCGCACATCGAGGCGCTTTATTTGGTCTTCATTGTGAAGGGTGGCGCGAGCCACCGTGGAACCAGCAACGGAAACCGCTCGTAAATGCGCCACTGGCGTGAGCACGCCGGTGCGGCCTACCTGCAATTGAATATCTTCAACTACGGTTGTCACCTGCTCCGGCGCAAACTTGAAAGCAATGCCCCAGCGCGGAGCCTTGCCGGTGTAGCCAAGCGCGTCCTGATACTCGCGTTCGTCAACCTTAATAACAACGCCGTCGAGTTGATAATCCTGCGACTGCCGCAATTTTTCCTCACCCCACTTTTTCCAGTAGGCCACAATGTCTTCAACGCTTTTGCAATGCTGAAAATTTTTATTAACCTTAAAACCAAGCTCGGCTAAATACCGCAATTCGTCCTGCTGGCGCGACGGAAAGGCTTCGCTGGTGCGGGCCACATCGTAGACAAATGTTTCCAGCCGCCGCTCGGCCGTGAGCTTTGGGTCCAGCTGACGAATGCTACCGGCGGCCAAATTTCGCGGGTTGGCAAAAGGCGGCAAGCCCTCTTTTTCGCGGTTTTTATTCAGGGCCGCTAATTGTTTTTTACCCATCCACACCTCACCCTCAACAATTACGTCAACGCTCCGTCGCAGGCGCAAGGGCACCGATTCTATAGTGCGCACGTTCATGGTTACGTCCTCGCCCACCACCCCGTTGCCCCGCGTGGCCGCCCGCTTCAAAATGCCGCCAGCGTATTCAAGTACAATTTTGAGACCATCAATTTTAAGCTCGCAAGTGTAGGTCGGTGTAGCATTAGGAAAATCCTTCTTCAAAAATTTCCGCACCCGCTCGTCAAAATCGCGAATATCCTGCTCGGAAAAAGCGTCGTTGAACGACCATTGCGGCACCTGGTGCGTTACCTTTTCAAACTGCGCCAGCGGCTCCCCCGCCACCCTCTGCGAAGGCGAATCGGGTGTCACCCACTCCGGATTCTCTTTTTCAATCTGTACCAATTCATATTTAAGCGAATCCAGGGCCCCCTCACTCATCGTGGGCGCGTCTAAAACGTGCACCCGGTAGCGTTCCTCGTCAATAGCACTTTTCAGTTTTTCATAGCGCTCGCGCGCGGCCGCCTCACCCATTTTCATGCGCCGAGTATAGCACAAAGTAACGCGATATTTTACCTAACTTAACGGTTTCTTTTTGTTATTAATGGTTTACCCATCTTTACTATTTCTTTAGCCACTTCTTCCGATGTTTTTTCATCCGTATTTATAACCCGGAAAAAGCCTCCACTCTCCCTAGCCACGTTAATCCGAATGCTTTAATCCCCTTCCGGCCTCAATAACGGGAACAACACGACATCGCGAAGATTCGATTTGCCAAGCAAAAGAGCAACCAACCTATCAACACCCATGCCAAATCCTGAAATCGGAGGCATCCCATACGACATGGCTTTAATGTAGTCGCGATCAATTTCCATGACCTCATCGGCACCTTTTTTCTTTGCATCCGCTTGCCCCATGAATCTCTGTTCTTGATCTAACGGATCAACAAGCTCGCTATAAGCTTTCACAATTTCCCAACCATTTATAACCAACTGAAATTGATCGGCTATATTAGGGTCTGTATCATTCCTTCGCGCTAGAGGTTGAAGTTCAATTGGATAATAGTACAAGAAGGTCGGATTTATTAACCTAGGTCGAACTATCTTCTTGTAGAGATTATCTACGAGCCCCGCCAAAGACAACGTGTCGATGCCCTCAAAATGAAATTTTTTATTTTTGATTTCTAAACGAAGCGCGTCGGCCTCGTGAAAATCACCCACACGTATTCCGGTTTCCTTTTCTACTAAATCAATAAAATTCTCTCTCCGCCATGGAAACCCGAGGCTAATTGAGCCACCATCTTCAGTGGATATTCTTTCTGGAATATGTAACTCTTCGAACAGGTACCGAAACATTTTTTCCGTAAAATCCATATTGTCTTCATAATTCCAATAGGCAACGTAGTGTTCCAGATGCGTATGCTCTGGCAAGTGAGATACATCAACCCCCTCGTTGCGAAAAGCCTTACCAAGCTCAAAAACACGATCAAATCCCCCGACAATAAGCTCTTTGAGCGGTAGTTCATGGGAAATACGAAGGAATAAGTCTATATCGAGGGCATTATTTTTTGTGATATACGGCCGCGCAATTGCGCCCGTTGCTTGATGCATCAAGGCCGGTGTTTCAACTTCAAAAAAATCATTTTTCCAGTAGAACTCTCTGATATGCCTTATGAGGTCACTGCGAAAAATAAAGGCCTTCATAGTATCTGGGTGAGCGATTAGATCAAGGTATCGTTGACGATATTTAACCTCCTGATCCTTAATTCCAACCCACTTCTCTGGCATTTTCAAAAAAGACTTGGCGAGAAAAACGAGTTCGTCCACCAAAATTGATTTCTCACCAACCTTGGTAATAAATATCTTTCCTTTACAGCCAACGTGGTCGCCGAGCCCAAAGACTTTCAGAAACCGTGTATATTTTTCCTTGCCAAGACTATCTTCTTTCACAACTATTTGCATACGTCCGGAAAAATCCTGAATATGGGCAAATGTGAGCTTACCCATAGTGCGCAACAACACGATTCGACCAGCTGTTGCGACTGGAGTACCAGATTCTAATTCTCGGACTTGTGCTAGCGTGGCCTGTTTATCAAACTTTTCGGGGTACGGATTCACACCAGAATTTCGCAACTCATCAAGTATGCGAGTGGCGTTTTTCTTTTGATCATAATTATCGACGAGTTCCATACGTAATTGCCATTTTAACACTAAAAGACGATTTTTCCTAATAAAAAACCTCTTCGCCTAACAGTAAGCTAAGAGGTTGGTGTTTGGTTTTCAAATCGGGCTACTGTGTCATTCTGCTATCTTGCCGAGATAATCGAAGAATGTCCAATCGCCAAATTCGTAACCCTTACGCACGCCTTCAAGAACAGAATTATGCCATATGCTATCAAAATCGTTGGTTAAAATATTTCCAAGAGCCAAAACGTCCAACGATCTGGACTTGCTATCCACATAGCAGTTTCCGGACGGATCAATCGATAGCGTATATATAGCACGACTGAATTCAAACGGGTTATCTTTCAACGGATTGAAGTCTCCCCCGAAAGATCCCTGTTCCTGACTGGCAATTTTCCAGAAGTCATTGGCAGGTTCCACGATTCCGTCTCTGATCAGTTGACAGTATTCCCGAGAAACAGCAGCCAACTGTTCGTTAGAAAGAACCAGGTCGTTGATATCTCGTCCGCGACCAAAAGGCGTCAGAGGTGTTATCCAGAGCTTCCCTGCTCCCGTTTCCTTTGCCAGCTTAGCAATTTCCGGCAAATAGAGGTAATTTTCTCTATGCATTAGGGTAGCAGTCGTAAATTTCACGCCTGCGTCTTTCAAAATTTGCAACTTCGACATCAGGGTAGCAAACGCTCCCTCACCCCTAATGAAGTCGTGTAATTCGGCAGTGTGTCCATCCATGCTAATTTGCAACTGATCAAGGTGCTTCAGAGCAACAACACTGCGTACCAACCCTTCGTTCAACAACCCTGCTTCTGTTAGAACAAACATCCGGAACCTGCAACGGTCTGCATAGTCTAGGATTTGCACGAGGTCTTTGCGGAAAAATGGTTCGCCGCCGGTAATAACTAATTGTACGACACCCTTACTCTTTAGAGTGTCGATTATGCGAAACCACTCCTTGGTCGACAATTCGTGGAGACCATTTTTCGTTTCCGAATTCGCATCGGATATACAATGTCGACAATGTCTGTGGCATTTGTACGTCACATAAAGCGCAACCGTTGTCGGAGATGCTAGATAATTTTTCGGGAAGATTTCTCTTTCAACGAAAAACATCTCCGCGCCGCTTTTTGCGCACCGGCTACCTTCTGGCATTTCAACTAGAAGTCCGATACTGGTCAGGTATTCAAGAAAGCTTGCGACATTTTCGCTACTCACATCGACGAATCTTTCTTTTTCAGATATCGCATGTGCGATATCTGAGGAGGAGCTGGGCAACACACACTGCTCAATAACCTCCGATGCTGATCTATTGAAGTGATGATACCGACGATTTCTCCGATTAAAAATAATGGAACCAAAAACTTCTTTTCTGTACAGAACATCGTCTATCAAACGATACAACATTTTAACTTACTCCTAATAATCGAGGCGTCTCCGCAATTGCGGAGACGCCTCTTGGGTTGATGGTTATGAAATCTTGACCTTGTATCCCAGCGACACAACAGTCTGCGGGTCGGGACTTGGACACGGCATCGCACAGTTATTTTTGAGCGGTGTTGGCTCCAACGGCAACGCCACAATTTCCTTCGGATCAAACGCTTCTTTCTTCATAACGGGGACCTTTCTGTGGGTTTGAAAAATGTGACAAAGAACAACAAAGAACTTTTTTAATAACCTCCTTTCTTAATCCGACCAAAGATTAACTCAAATATCGACGGAAATCAAGAGGACCTAAAAAACGCCCGACCCGTTTCCGAGCCAGGCGTTCTGGGGTTTAGTGATTAGCCATTTGTTGAACACTGAGATTGAATGGAGAGTCGGGAATGGAATTGTTCGCCGCGACCATGCCGAATCCACGAATTGCAATGGCGCAAAACAGTATAGCAACAAGAATAGCGGCCACGACGGTCTGAAAATTATCCATTCTTTTACTCATGGCATATCACCTCCTTTCTACGGAAAAGAATATACTTAAAGTTATCTTGTCGCAAGTCCTAAAAATAGCACAAAAAGCCCCTATATTAGGGCCTTTTTCACTCCCCCATTATCCCCTTCGAGCCCTTGACTTTCTTTAGCTATGCGGTATAATTTGTAAGGAAACACTTTCTGACGACACGTTGTCGTTAGAAGTTCTTTTACAATTTTTGCCCTTAGGGCAAGGAGTCACCATGAAGCGCGCACGTTTGCCGCAGGAGCGCTTCCTTACCCTTGAAGCGCTAGAATCGCGAGTGCTCCTCAGCACCGCGCCAATTGTTCCCCCAACCGTGACCAATGTCACACTGGGCATCAAGGCCGACGTCGTCGTCCAAAAGAAAGGCGACGTCGCCTCCGTCACTCTCACCAGTGCCACGGGCGATTCCGGCAAAGTCCTCTACTACTGGGCCATTCAAACACCCGGCAGTAACGACTTCATGAGAATCGGCACCCGCGATGGCACGGCCACCATGAGGAATGGTTCCGTGACGCTGACCGGCTACAAAGGCCTGTCAACGGCAACGGTGGGTAGCTCCAGCGCAGAAGTCGTTATTGACTCCGGCGTTGGAGCAGGGTTGGTGAGCAATGTCGTGAACTTTTCCGTCATTCCGCCAAGCCCAACACCCAACCCCAGCACCTGGGACACGCTCCCCGTGGCGGTGGACAATTCGTCCATCACCATGACGGCCACCCTCGCCACCGACGACCCTGCGGCAGGCGCTCTGCTGTACGATTTCGTCTGCGGCACCAAAGGCGGCCACACCAGCGGCTGGCAAACCAGCCCCACGTATGTGGATTCCGGCCTCAACGCCGCCACCTGGTATTCCTACAAGGTAATCACGGAAGACTCGTTCGGCCATGCCGGCAAGTATTCCGTGACGGCCAAGGCACTCACCCTGCCCATCACTGTGAGCGACGTCTCTTTTGTTCTGAACACCACGTCGGTCATTCAGAACAAAACCGCCCCTATTGCCTCTGGCAATGCTACCGGCACAGGCACTGGCCCATTCACCTATGAGTGGGACGTGGAGATGCCCGGCGGCACCTTCAAGCGAGTTGGAAGCGTCCACACCGCAAAGATGGTCAACGGCGTCGCAACCGTTCCCCCTGCTAGCCTACTCAAGTCTTGCTTGGGCAACTGCAATGTGCAGTTGGTTATCGACTCCGGCGCCTCCAAAGGGTTCATCAGCAGTGCGAGTTCCTACACGGTAATGTCGGCGGACACATCCAAAGTGACCGATGTAACCGGGGTGACTATCAACATCACTCCGGATCCTACATACGCGAACGGATCTCTGGTTTTTGGCCAGGGCGAAATCATCACGGCCTCGGGCACCATCAACGGTACCGGCAGTGGGCCCGTGAGTTATGTTTGGGAATGCGGCATCATCCCTAATGGTTCCACATCTAGCCTGATTACCCAGCAAGTCAGTGGCACATTAACCACCGCCATGGTCAATGGCGTAGCAACAGTGCCGACCTTTACCGGTTTGCCCAGCAACCTGAAGGGCAGTTGTACGGTCTTGCTGAAGATTGTGAGCATGCCGTATGCTCCCGAATACGGCACAGGCACAGGCACATACGACGTAGTTACGCCATTCGTCATAACGGGCGTTAGTGTGAACGTGAGCGACGGTACTCATATTAACCAATATGCGCCCGATGAGGCCTTTGGTGCCATCACTTCCTGCACTGGTGCCGGCACATATACCTATGTGTGGCTGATCCAAGGCCCCAACGACTCCTCCCCTCACCAAGTAGGCGGCGTGTATACCACTGACGTAGAACCTAGTCTGGGCACACTAGGATATCAACTCCCAGAGTTTGATCTGCCCACGGACACGCTCGGCACCGTCACCGTCTGGGTTGAGATTCTGTCTCCGGGCGCACCGCTTTTAAGCGACCCGGTGTCCTACACGGTTCTTGAACCCCCACCCGAAGTGTTGTTCACACCCGTTCCGACTTTCGCAAATCCAACCATGGACATAGCTGGACGAGTCGTTGATGTTGACCCTACTCAGTATCAAGGTGTTGCTGTGTACATCTACTCCCCTCAAATAGGAGGGTGGACAGGACCTCAACCCTCAGGGTCAGTCTACAAAATCAACGCTGACGGCACTTGGAGCGGCACTATTGATACTAGTGCCCTAACAAGTGGTAGCAACATGGAGATTGGGGCGTTCCTGATTCCCAACGGTGCTACTGTTCCTCAATTAAACGGCAGCGACTTGACCGACGCTCTCGTCTCAGACCTCTACGCATTCATCCAGATCGCTACGTCAAAATCCTAGAACGAGCAAACAAGTTCTTTGTGGCGTATTTATGTATATAAGTAAATGAATCTTCCCCGCACAGTTCGCTGTGCGGGGTTTTTCATTGCATTTCTACCAAGAAAAAAGCCCCCGCGATAGAGGGCTTTTTCTCACGTTCTAACGGCCTAGAATGGGAACGAGTTACCGCCCGTAGTACCACCATTGCCAGGATTTTGCGTAGTACAGCCCCCCGTAGGCGCATTCACTGTGGCATTAGCCGGCTGACTGGCACCAGCCGAGTTATAACAAGTGAGCGTATATTGCAGCGTTTTACTTGGTACTGGAATAGACACACCCTGAAGGGTACTATAATTTTCCCATACCGTTTCGCCCGGCCAGCCCGAACTACCATTTGTTTCCACGCAATAGTTAGTTCCATCTGTTTTACTGGTATCTGAGTCGTTGATTTGCTGCGCACCAATAGTAAGTGGAGCATTGCAGACGGGAGTGCATGGCCCACTGCCGCTCGCCGGACAAGGGTTTCCATTTTGCGCGAATGACAAACTGAAAGTCGGTACAGTTCCACCACCATTAGTGGTAATGATAGTTCCAATCACAGGCGGAGGAGTTGTTGAGCCGCTTGAATTTGTACAGGTTAAGTTAAAGGTAATTTTATGACTAACATTGTCACTTAATGGACCAACCTCGCGCGAACCGTTCGCAGAAACGTTACCGCTCCAGCCTGTCGTCGAGTCGGTTAATCCGCCGGAACTATTTGAAGCAGTGCAGGTAATTCCGCTACTATCAGCATATGCGGAAGGCAAGAACCAATTCCACCAATGCGTGGGAGCGATGCCTTGCGTTGGATTCACCGCGGTCCACGTTAATGCTATTGAGCCGCCAGGATAGATACTGGCCGAGGTGCCAAAATTGACTACCGGCGCACCACCGCCACCACTACCGCACGATGCCGGAGTAGTAGCATTAGCGGTTGCACCCACGGCACCCGTGGCTATATACACAATGCGGGCATAATACTGTGTGTTCAGAGCAATAGTTAATGCTGGAGTGAAACCGCTATCTGTACCAGAAATGGTCGCTTGGGTCGTATTTTGGCTACCAATTTTTTTCGTCGATTCTGAACCAAATGCTGAATCTGTGGAAATCTGTAATTGGTATCCGGCCACACCCTGACTTAGAGTGTCACCATTAACACTTTGACTATCGGTCATAGAACTCCAGCTGAGCGAGAGGACGGGAATATTATTCACGCAGACGCCGGAAGCTGTTGGGGCGATGGGTGTGGGAGGGGTAAATGTTTGTATAGGCAAGACGTGCGAGCCACCATACACCGGGAATGGCTCTGGGTCAGAACCTGGACCTTTAGTAGTATTTATGTAGTCATATGGTGTATTGCCAGAAGAATTAATATTCCGTGCAAACGCCTTAACACTAAGCGTAGTTGGACCATCCTCTTGCCACCGTGGTGGGATTGGAATCAGAAAAGCGTGGACCGTAGTACCACCGCAATTACTGGCTATGGTGGCAGAGGAGGTGTTCGGGTCGGAGTTTTGCGCATTTGCTGGATAACTTGGATAGACAATCTCAAAAGAATTAGTGGAAGTGGCCATATAAATATCAACCAATGCTGTAGCAGACGGATCGTCAATATCACACGCCCAACCGGCAATAGCCGCCGATGGCAAGAGAGGATTTATTACAGTCCCAAGCGCCCCCACCGGCATCGTGTCGGTGATGGGGGCGACTGTAAGAATTAGGTATGCGTAGTTGTTACTATAGCCGCCACTAACAATAGGCCTGAAAGCACTAAAATCACCACTTGCCTTGGCTTGAGCATACATGTGAGGAAGTTTTTTCGCATCAAACCCTACCGGCTCCTCGGCAAAATAAATTGTCATGGTGTTTTTGCCGCCATAAGATGCTACTTGCTGAGCGTCAAGAGCGGTAAATTCCTGACCAGAAGAAGCCGAATCATCGCTATTGTTCTGCGCGCCACCAGCACTATTGGGCCCAATCACGTATGTTCCACCAGTGAGAATTCGACCCACGTGCTTATTAGTGCCGCCCGATGCTGTGCCAATAGTGCCCCAGGCATCCTGGCTATATACCGGTATTGAAGCATCGTAAGGATTATTTGCTCCGGTTGGTGCGCCGTATTGAACATAATACACCACGTTGTATGCCTTATTTTGGCAAGTGGAGTCGTCGAGAATAAAGCTCAATGGAAATTGCACTCCGACCGGAACGTTGTCGGTAGGCTTATTGAGTTGGAAATTCATGTTGTAGCCACTGACATACGAAGAAGCGTTATAGTGACCATCCAAAACTGTGCATTTTAAATTTGTACCGCCACACGAAGTAATGTTTTGACTAAGATCGGCATGAGAAACAGTTACTCCGCCAGCCAGAAAGCTCGTACCGATCAAAATAGCTAGGAGCATAGCGATTGGCGAAAATGGCGGTTGGTTTGTGTCGTCATTGTTTCGCGAGCGCCGTTTTAAATACCAGACAGAGCAGAGAATAAAAATCGCCAAAACCAAAAATCCCACATCTTCAAGCATCGCTTGCGTTCCCTGGGAACCCGCGGTCGTCGCGGGACCGGCAGCGATTGCTTCTTGTGCTTCCGCGGCAAAGTTGGGAGAAAGATCGCCACCATAATTAACAACAACCACACCATTTTTCGTTACGGTCACTACGGTTCGTAAAGCGTTGGCACTAGCGTTTACTATAACAGGCAAAGTTACATTGCCACTCTGGCTAAAATCAACATCTTGCTTTGCACTGCCAATTTCTTGGTTGTGTTCGTTGTAAAGCGTAGCGGCGACTGTTGCAGTACCCGAAGAAACAGAGGAAGAAGCCATGTCACCATTTGATGTGAGGACGGCTGGCGTACCACTGTAGCTTACTGTAATCGCCACAGTACCCCCATTAACCACGGCCGTTTTGTCAGCAGTAACTGAGCGCAGGTTGTAAACCGAGCCACCAACAATGTAGCGGAAAAAAATAATTGGACTAACCGCAACGCCATCAGTTGTGGTCAAAACCGCCTGGCCGGCATACACTTGCGGCTTGGAAACGAGCGAGCTCATGTCCACAGAAAAATTCTGCGGCGCCGAGGCCGCCGTCACCGGTATCGCCGGCATATTGGAAACAACTATCGGCTGGCCAGAATAATCAAAAGAATAGATACTGATTTTAGGAATAAGTGTTGTTGCCACACTACTTTTTGCGGAAAACTGAAGGGCGATTGGCTGGCCGCTCTGAACCGTAGGACCAGAGAGAACATCAAAAGTACTACTGGCCACCTTCAAAGAAACTGTGGTGATGGTTACTGCGGGCACGACCGAACTACCACCCGTTACGGCCAGCGAAGCGATGTCCCAACCAAGCGGCTCGTTGCCCGCCTGAGAAATCAGTATTTCAATACCGAGCTTGGCACCGCTCGTGCCAGATGGTAAGGTGTAGCTAAATTTCACCTGCTTTTTTTCGTGCGCTGTAAAAAAGAGCGGGCCAAAATTTTTACTATCATAGGTACTATCGGCGATAAGGCCATTTTTTTCTATATTTCCCACCAACGACACTGAGTACGTGATGTTGGCAGCACTATTGGCTGAACCGTTAGTAGCCAGGAATGAACCGGTGATGATGCCGCCGGCCGCCACCGAAGATTGGTTTAAGCTAAGATTGCTTATGAAAATTGAGGGGGTCGCAATACTTTGCGCCTGAGCAACACTCGTTTGCCCCGCTACCGCTACAACTACAAACGACAGAGCTGCTCCCGTGACAATCTTCAAAAATTTAGTGAACATCATGATAAAAATTATGAATAATAGCGAAACCGCCCCTTTAATAAGTAGGTTCATTATACCCCGCAGCACTTTTAAAGTTATGCACAGCGCGATTTTGAGCCGCGCCCTATGGGCAACCGACAAGCTGTAACAAAACAACCACGTTAGCGTAGGTAGATGCATTGCTAATACTACTACCAGTATCGAAACCGAAGACATATTTTCCCCCTATTCTAGTATTGGTTGGATCTCCTGGATTTTGAATCAGCCCAGAAGGGGTATTAGGCATCGGCAACGAAAGAGAAATAGTGTGTGCGTGAGCAGAGTCGGTCGTATTAGCCGAAAAATCCGTAGACCAAAACGCAAATGAGGCATCACTACCGCTTGCATAACTGTCATGACACGAAGCAATAGTGTCACTATCCGTAAACGTACAGACGGCAAAATGCACATCTTGACTTGCTGGTATGGCAACCGTAAAAGAACCATTTTCATTATCCGCAATCGGCACAAAAGAGCTTACCGCCGCCGCAGTATTTAATCCGTCTCCAACATAATAACCAAACTGATAATGAGGACTAGAGGGCACTTGCAGCAAGGTCGCCGTCACAGAAATCACTGCCGGAGCATTAGCGACACTTTGGGGAGTAAACTTCCAATTATCCGCCGAAAAATATGATAGATACGGAAAAAAATTTGACGGAAGGAGTGTTTTGTTATTTACCAGAGTGGCGCCGAGACGAACACCAAGAGCGTTGATGCCCATACCAGGAAAAAATGGTGTGACAATTGAAGTGAAAGTCTGGTAGCCTGTCCATAGTGAGTTTGGATACTTTCCATTTAGCCCAAAGGTAAACGCCGGCGCCAGGCATTGCGTGATAGCCGCTTCCGTACCCACACCACGCTGAACGCGCAAGGGATCACTTGAATTGTTATTATTTGAACCAGTAGAAAGAATGGCGGTAGTAAAATAACTCTGTGTTGCGTCGGGAGCAAACTGGCCATTCTGCCAAATAGTTACGTCGGCCTGCGGCGCATTAGAGACACCGGAGTACACGTTACTCAACGAGTACGACAACTCAGCAGGATTGGAAAATGGAAAAGCAGGATCATACAAAGGAGAAGAACCGGAATTAAGCGTGAGAGGATTAACCAGCGCCGCATTGATGGAAAGGGAGGATGGCGTATTCCCCGCACAATCAAGAGTGGAAAATGGGCCACTACTGACAGGATTATTGTTAACCGCGGGGTTGCCAGTATTAAACGCGCCGTAAGCGCTCCAGTAACGACCACACTCTATACCGCTGTCGGCAGCGTAAAAAGCGACTGCGGAATTTTTAGTCAAATTAGAAAGTGCGGCTTGTTTGTACACGATATTAAGCGTGGCAAAAACCAAGCTCATAAGCGCCCCCGTTACTAGAACAGCGTAGAGAAGAGCAAAACCGTTTTTTTGAAAAGAATTTTTCATATTATGACGCCGGCTGCCAATTATACAAATCTTCTGAAAGCACATACTTCTGCGGCCCACTCCCCCACGACACCGTCACAGTAACAATCATTTCGCTATAAGCATTTGCATCGCCGGTACCGACTGACGTGAGTTGGATGGGCGTGATGGTGACTTTTCGCGTGAATTTCGTAACCTGGCAATTACCAGGAATGGGAGATGCAGGCTGTTCAAAAACAGTCGCTCCCGATGCCGCATCGAGGCACGAGTATAAAGGAGTAAAGAATACGTCTGAGAGCGGCGTACCAGAAACCCCAAGTACACCCGAGCTAATGGCGGTTTTAGTGTGATCGTAGTAATTTTGGATTGTATTATTAAACGTGTCCGTCGCGCAAAAAAGACTGGCATTTGCCGCTGTCACGTCGATAGTGGTGATACACGGCAAAAGACTACTTGTCCAACCCTGCGTAGCCGCGCCCGCATCACGCAAAGCGACAACATATTCCATAGCATCTTCGGCCAGGTAATAAGCTGAAATTTGATCCTTCACGAAATTGGACGTTTGCAAACTATTTTGTAAGGCCGCCGTGGCTGCCACCAGAGCGATGCCGATAATGGAAATAGCCACCAGGGTTTCCAGCAACGTAAATCCTTTTTTAGCGGCGCATCCTTTTTTTTGTGGTGAATTGCGTAAAAACATATTAGCGGGCGGTCATTGTGGTTTGAATATTAAAACTCACCTTGTCGTTCTGGCGAGTTTCAGCGTAGCCAGCAACCGACATGAGGACATAGGATTTAAGGGGAGCCGTTGGATAACAGTTATAAATCCAAAACGTCATACTTTGAATATGTACTTCATTTGCGGTGACAGGGATAGGAGTTGGTGACCACTGACCACCACCAGTGTTTCCATAACTAACTCTTTCCACTATTTGATTGTTATCAAGCCCGTAGACCATACCAGTAACACCCAAACCACCCGTGTTGTCATTGCCCACCGGAGCAGTGAGCACCGTGTTGGGAGCTGGCACAAAATACAGCGCCGATACTGGTTGACCATTCTGACACGAGCCGGAGTCAACGGTCACTGCACTAAAACCCGAAAAAGTATTACCAAAACGCACCGTGTCGGCCATGGTTTCCAGAGCGGTGTTGAGGTTGCCCATGACGGAATTGAGTGAGCGGGCTTTTTCACCGGCATCCACTAATGAGAAGACGGCACCCACGGCCATCACCACCACCACGGAAAAAATAATGAGTGACACAAGCACCTCCACCAGAGTAAAGCCGCCGTTTACATTCTTTTTATTTGGTTGAGAAGGATGAAAAATCATATTATGAAGGCACGGCTGCGGAAATTGGACTCACCTCAATATCGCCGCTTTGAAAAACGCTAATACATTCTTTCTCGCCGACTGGCGAAGTTAGTTCAATCGCTCCTTCTGTGAGAAGGGTTCCATTTTGAGCGGAACTAAACATAAATGCTGTGGTATTCGGGCGCTGAAAGACAATGTCCAAGTAGTCGGTATCCAGCGAATTCCCCGGACTCATAGAGGTACAGCCTTGGGGCGTGGTGACATTTTTACCACAATCGTTGATTGCGGCATAGCAAAGCCGGGAGATCTGATAGCCATTTTGCAGAGCGTAGGTGGAAACGGTTTGTAAATTATTGGTGTACGGGTAAGGCTGATTAGTAGCGGGCAAAACGCCGGTTGACGCCCCTCCAGCCGTAAGAATCGGCTCATAAAAGAGCGCGAAGCTGTTGGAATTATTAGCGGCAAAATGCAGGCCGTAGGCATTGGCGAATGTCCCGCCACTAGTGGCTCGCACCGCGTAGCCATAGGTTTGAGCCTGGCGCATTGTAAGGGCAATATCGTAGCCCAGGTTGGAAAAAGAAATGCCGCTGTTGAATTTATCCTGACTGGCCAAAAGAAGCACCGACATAATAATGTAGATACTGATGGCCACCATGAGCTCCACGAGCGTAAATCCGTTTTTCTTGAAAAAATTCATGATTTTATATGAGCGCCACTAAGCCGGTGAAAGTGAGACCTGTGGCAAAACAAATGAGCGTGCCGGCAATAAGGAATGGGGCGAAAGGAATCTCGCTCTTAAGGCCCACTCGGCGAGCGATAATGAGCCCGATGCCAACAATCGCCCCTATCCAGAACGCCAACACCAGCGCGGCTCCCCCGCCATCTAGGCCCAGGAGCCAGCCAATGCCCAGCACGAGCTTCGGGTCGCCCAAGCCCATCCAACGGCCGCCAGAAACGAGCCACAGGAGAAATAGCGGCAATGCGAGCAGAGGGCCGGCCGCCACATTCCACCAATCAAGCGTGCCGCCGCTAGCAACATGCAAAACCAGCACCGCTAACCCAATGAGGGCAAAAAGATAGCTGAAGGTGTCAGGAATAATTTTATGGCGCAAATCGTAGACCGTAATAATCACCAACACGCTCCAGGCCGCAAAGTAGAGAGCGTCGGTCGCCATAGCCAAAGCGGTCAAAGGCGGAAAAAGCCACGCTGTGAGGGCAAAGAGCAGGCCTGTCACACATTCCACCAGCGGGTATTGCCAGCTTATGCGCGAACCACAGCCGCGACACTTCCCGCCCTGCACCAAGAAACTGAAAAGCGGCACGAGTTCATACCACGTCAGTGTTTTACCGCAGGAAAAACAACGCGACCGGTCAACGGCAATACTCGCGCCCGTATTCCAGCGCAAAATGATGACATTCAAAAAACTACCGATGATAGTGCCCAGAATAAAGGCGAATAAAATAATAAGGGCCAGAGGCATAATACGCCCGTCAATTATAGCAAATGAGGGGCGGATTACGGTAATACCTGATAGATCTGATACCCGTGCGTATCCGTGAGAACGAGTTTGAAGTGACTGTTATTGGCCAATAGAATACCGAATCGCTGATAAAGCCCCTGCGCCGTGACAATATATTTTGAGTGAAAATCAGTAAGGATTGTTTTGGCCACCAAATCCCCTTCCGTTTTCTCCCAGCCCTTTATACCGGCGTTGGTGTAGCCTGTTTTCTGGGCCGCATCCTGGGTGGGGCAGTTTTGAGTAGTGCATATGTAGCCGTCGGTAGTCATATGCCACCATTCCCAGTAGAGCTGCGGGTTATAGACGTATAAAAAGCGCGGCTCCAAACCAATGACATAATTATTATTAGGGCTCCAATAATAAAGTTGTGGGAACCAATTCCAACTGGCATTAAAGACAACGTCACCTTTCTGGGTATGAGCGGCGAGCCATTCCCCCGTTTGTTCCATCATGTCCGGCGCTATACCCCCTAAAGCAAATTGTGTTTGAAGTAGAAGAATATTAGAAATGAATAAGTAACAGATAACGACGCATAGTCCAACTACTATGCTTTTACGGATATAGTCGGTACTGATTTTAATATCGGCAAGGATCGCCCCGAAGGCCATAATCAGATAGAAGCCGGCGAAAAACACGAAGAAATCAGCAAAGCGCATACTTACGACAATCACACCCAAAAAGAATCCTATGGAAAGAAAAAAGAGGGTGGCCCGCAACACCGCTAACTGTTTAGAATCGGCGGAAACTGATTCGGCCGGCACTTCCCTATTTTGTTTTTTCTTACGAAAAATAAAATACTTTTTGATTTCCACCACCACGCCGATGAGCATGCCGGAAACCAACAGCGTATTCTGCTGAAGAAAACTGAAAAAATCCACGGGGTAGAGCTCTCCACCCTCCGGCAAAGGTACCTTCTTGCCGATGATAGTCTCCCAATAAATCCCGATTTCCGTGTCTTTAACGAATGTTAAAAACCCGGGAGAGATAACATACGAAAAGCCAATAGCCGCCGCAACGCCACCAAACACCGCAAAAATACTTTTCCAATCAATTTTCTCGCCATAGATTGCCGAGAACAGAAAATACGAAACCACCACGATGAGCGGAAAGAAAAACGTTGAGCAGTGCCAGTAGAGATACAGGAAACTGAGAACGAACTGCGCCGTATACCACCGGCGATAGAGAAAATAGAGCAAGATAAGCATGAGGGCCGGAGCGACGGTATACGGCCGTGAAAGGAAAAAACGCCATATAGAAAACGAGCTGATTATGGCAAAAACCACCATCGTGCCCGCGAACGGATAGCGCACGCCAAAACGCTTGGCACACCAGTAAAGTGTCGTAAACACGAATGCCGCGCTCAAAACCGCGAACAATTTCATACCCAGGAAGAGCGGCACGATGAACGTAAATGGAATGAGAACAATATAGAAGAGAAAATTGTAATAGATAAACCAACTATGATCGATTGCGTTGTTGGTAAAATAAATCGCCTTAAAATGCCAAAATGAATTGAGGACGCCGTTCTGGAGCATTTGCTGGGCAAAACGGAAATGGAAAAACTGATCATCAGACGACGAAACAGTGCTTACGTAAAAGTATGCCCAAAAAAATACTAGAAAAAAGAAAGAAAAAACCACAAAAGTACGTAACCGACTGCGCGATTCTAAATAGTTATTTGTACGCTTAAAAATTGTGATGAAAAACACTTTCAACCGATTATATGACTTCATTAGTGCTTTCATGAATAGTAAAAGTTAACCTGTATAATAACACAGAATCTAGGGTGTGGAATAAATTCTAATTCCGTACAAAGAAAAAGCCCCATCAGGGGCTTTTTCTTCACAAATCTTAACTCGTTTACTGACAGGCAGAATTTCCTGCCGTATTGTGTGCACCGTTATTAGCAAGAGCATTTACCAAGTTACTGTAGGCAACTCCGTTAGCTAGGGTAGACCGGGCTACTCCAGTACTATCAACACAGAAGAAACCGCCACCAGGAAGAGCGCTCGCTACTGACCAAGCCGTAGCGTTAGCACCGCTAACACCGCAATCAATATTCGCATTACCTACACCAGGAACAGCAATGGTGCCGGCAACAAGAGCATTCATGCCTGAGCTCGTCTCCAAGAAAAGATTACCTGAGTTTGTTGATACATTACAATCCAAACCGGCAACCTGAGTACCAACTGTATTTGAGTAGCTACCCTGTGCGCTGTAATAAATCTCAGCAGCATTACGCATTTCATCCAACTGACCTGTCACCTTAGCGGCCTGAGCTTTGGTGCGAGCTGTACTGAGCGAGGCGAGAACGATGGCGGCCAGGATGCCGATGATGGCGATGACCACCAAGAGTTCGATGAGGGTGAAACCCTTAGACTTCGTTGTTTTCATTTACTTGGTAATTAACTGATTAATAAATCCTGGCTTGCCGTAGCGCCGACGCGCGCGGCGACATGCCTGATTGCTATAAGAACCATTATACGCCTCTAGTCGCCAAAAGACGCAACTATGGCTGTGGATAAGTAAAATACAGCCGTAGAATACTAAAAATCGCCACAATACCGTCCCAATTTTTTATTTTCTTGCCACCAAGAACGTCGCGTGGGGTATAGAAAATGGGTACCTCTTTGATGTGAAAACCGTGCGTGACCAGCGCTATCGTAAAAACAATCTCACTCTCAAAACGGCCCTCCGTGAAAAAAGCGGCGGCTGTTTTAGGAAAGAGTTTGTAGCACGTCCAAACGTCGGTAAGTTTAGTTCTAAAAAGAGTGTTGATAAGGAACGTGATAAACCAAACACCTGCCCGCGGGATGAGCGCGCCGTGGCGTTTTTCCGAGAGGTTGCGCGAGCCAAAAACCACATCGTTTTCGTTCTTGATTGCCGCCAGGAGCATGGGGATGTCCTTAGGGTTATATTCCAAGTCGGCATCCTGAATGAGGCAGTGCGAGCCCGTGGCCTTTGCCAGGCCAGCTTTCACCGCCGAGCCTTTGCCGGAATTGCGCGGTAGAAATACTTTCTTGATGGTACTCGGCAGGGCTTTGATAATTTCGGTGGTGCCATCGGTGGAGGCGTCATTAATGATAATAATTTCCTTTTGCCAACCGAGAAAATCGGCCTCATTAAGACGCGCCACCACTTCCGCGAGCGTCGCTTTTTCGTTAAAAACAGGGACGATAATGGAGAGTGTCTTGCTTGTCATACATATGTTTATTGGTCTTTACCGAGTATTTTTTTCACTTCCTTATCAAAATCGGACTCTATTTTTTGGTGCTTATTGAATAGCTCGTATTCGGCCGTAGCCTTCTTATCAGCGACGGTTTTTGAAACGCCACCCTTGTTGGTAAGAATTTTGTATTCATTGAAAGCTAGAAATTTATCAACACTGGCGGCAAATTCTTTCATAGTAAATGTATTTTCGCGCTCAATGAGATTTTCAACGTAGTCAAAGAAACCGGTAATGGTTCTTTCGAGCCGTTTGATTTCTTTTTCAGGAAGATAGTTCTTAGCAACAGTAACGTCGGATCGCAGAACTCGGCCGGCCGGCGTGTGTTTCCAAGTAGCGAGGCCCATGTGCGGTTTTGTGGCGCTTGCCGCTTCGTGAATTATTTCCGGAGCGGTTTTGCCGGTAATGGCAAAGTGAAATTTATTCTGCACCAGCGCGTAAAAATCTCGAGTAATTTTTGAAACGGGATCGTAATCGGTACTGCACTCCGCGAAAATATCGGTGATTTGCTGGTAAATGCGTCGCTCGCTGGCACGGATAGAGCGGACACGTTCCAATAATTCACGAAAATAATCTTGCTTGAAGAATTTTTTGCCCTGTTTTAGGCGTTCGTCGTCTAGAACAAAGCCTTTAATAATGTACTCCCGAAGAACTTTTGCCGCCCAAATACGAAAGTGTGTAGCTCGCTTGGAATTAACCCTGTACCCAATAGCAATAACCGCATCTAGAGAATAATGCCTAGTTTTATAGGTTTTTCCGTCATCGGCAGTTATTAAGAAATCCTTAATAACTGAAATTTCCGTGAGTTCCCCGCTTTCAAAGATAGCCGCTAGGTGCATATTCACATTCGGCACGGTGGTATCAAAAAGTACCGCCATGAGTTTCTGTGTCAACCAAACCATTTCGTCTTCCACCAGAACTTCGATGCGAGGACTGCCCGCTTCGGCAGTAAAGATGAGAAATTCCGCGGTTGTATTTTGAGAGAGATTTTTTTCTTTCACGCCACAATTTTACACCCGTAAAAGAGTTCAGAAAACTTACCCCTCTGCCGTTTTTGTTGCGAAATAAAAGAGAAGGTGGTGACTAACCCTAATTTACAAACTGCCAGCGAGGTTGTAAATAGGCACAAGGACGGAAGCCATGAGGATGCCCACGCCGACGCCGAGCACCACAATCATAACCGGCTCAATGAGGTCAACGAGAGTGTCAACAGTGGTGTCCACTTCCCGCTCGTAGAACTTAGCGAGAGTTTTAAGGATGGGGCCAAGCTGGCCGGTTTCTTCGCCGACTTTAACCATTTGCACCATAATGCCGGGAATTTCGGGGTGAGTGGCGAATACGTCGGACATGGCCTTGCCGGCCTTCACTTCATTTAAGCTATCCAAAAGGATGCGGTTGTACACGGCGTTGTCTACCACCGAGGCGGTAATTTCCAACGCCTTAATGGCAGTAATGCCGGAGATAAGCATGGTGTACATGTTGTCGGCAATGCGGGCGAGGTAGAGCTTATTGAAAAGCGTACTAATGATGGGCGTGCGCACCTTTAATTGATCCATTTGTGCTCCCCCTTCCGGCGTGCGGGCATACCAGATGCCAACAATAATGGCGAGGACGGCGAAAATACCGAGATAAAGACCGTAGTTCACTAGAAAAGCCGAGATGTTGATAACCACACCGGTATACCAAGGAATAGTGGCGCCGGACTGCTCAATAATACTGCTCACTTCGGGAATAACGTAAATAAAGATAAGGACCATAACCACAACAAAAGTACAAATAACGAAAGCCGGGTAGATGAGCGCGTTGCGAGCCTTAGTGGTGATGGCGTAGTTGCGGTCCAAATAGTCGGCTAAATAGAGCAAGGAATCCTGAAGCTTGCCGGATTCTTCACCAGCCCTAACAACATTGACGTAGAAGTTGGAGAACACTTTTGGGTGCCGCTCCAAAGCTTTGGAAATGGAACTGCCACCCTGGATATCATCAAAAATTCGCCCGAGCACTTTGCGAAGAGCGGTGTTTTCCGATTCGGCGGCCAGGAGGCCGAAAATGCGTAGAGCCGGCACTTGAGCGTCAAAAAGCACGGCCATTTGGCGCGAAAGCACCACCACGTCCTTGGTGCTAACGTGACTGAAAACCGAAATGGCATTGAGCTTGGCCAGCCAGGAATCCTCCGGCGACTTTATGGAAACAATAACTAAGCCGCGCCGTTGCAGCGAGGAAATGGCTACGTCCTGATTAATGGCTTCAATACTGCCTTCGCGAGTAACACCGCTAGTATCAAGAGCTTTGTAAGAAAAGAGCATAGTATTAAAGTAACTTTTCCAGAATTTTTGGATTAAGCGAGTAGTGGTAGGCGTTCTCAATGGTAATTTCGCCCGCGCGCACTAAATCGGCCAATGAGCGATTGAAATCTATCATACCGCTCTGCGAACCGGTTTCAATGACTGAAGGAATTTCGTGCGTGCGGCTTTCGCGAATAAGATTGGAAACGGCAGTATTGCTAATGAGAAGCTCAAAGGCTGGAATGACGCCGCCGGCAATGCGCGGAATGAGACGTTGGGAGAAAATGCCCGAAAGCGAGCCGGCCAGCTGAGTGCGGATTTGCGGCTGTTGACCAGCGGGGAAAGAGTCAATAATACGGTCAATGGTTTGTGGAGCGTTGTTGGTATGTAGGGTGGAAAACACCAGGTGGCCGGTTTCGGCGGCGGTCACGGCGGCCGACATAGTTTCCGAATCGCGCATCTCCCCCACCAGCACCACGTTGATGTCCTCACGAACCATAGAAACAAGCGCCTGGTGAAAACTGCTGGTATCCAGCCCGATTTCACGCTGGTCAATGATGGCCTTTTTTGACTCATACTGATACTCAATTGGGTCTTCAATAGTGAGAATGTGCGCGGGTCGGTCGGTGTTAATAAGCTCTATCATGGAAGCGAGGGTGGTTGATTTTCCTTGGCCGATAGGGCCAACCACCAGAAAAAATCCCTGCGTTTGCTTGGTGAATGTCTCCAGTAAAGAAGGCAGGCGTAATTCTTGCAACGAGCGAATGCGCTTAGGGATGAGACGCAGAGCAATAGCCATAAGACCCTGCTGGAAAAAAGCATTGCCACGAAAACGGACGCTGTTGGCGGCATAGGAAAAATCTACCTCCTTGTTTTTAAGAAATTCATCCTTTTTGCCATCAGGCAGAAGATCGTCAAGGATGCCGCCGATATCGGCGCGAGTCAGTGGCGCAAACTTCTCCAAAGGAATGAGCAGGCCGGAAATACGGGTGAATGGCATGCGACCTTCGCACAAATGCAGGTCGGAAGCGTCTTCCTTTTCCACTACCGCGACAAGGTCATTGATGAGGTGTTCGTGAGCCATTTAATTTTTTGATTGATGTTTAGTCATAAACGCGACAACGGAATCCACTACTTCGGCCGGGATGCTGGTGGCTTTGACGATATACCCGTCAACACCGAAACTTTTGCCCCGTTCCTTATCCACCGAGTCGCTTTGATTAGTAAGAATAACCACGGTTGTGGTGGGTGGCAAGAGTTTTTCAGCGCGAATTTTTTCCAGAAGATCAAGGCCACTCATGCCGGGCATTAAAACATCAAGCACGAGAATATCCGGCACTAAACCACCGCGAAGTTTTTCCAAGGCGATGACGGCGCTGGGAAATGAGTTAACGGCAAAGCCCGTTTTAACAAAACGGTTGGCATAGATACTGAGTAAAAATGCATCGTCGTCAACAATCGCCAGTTTCTTGCCAACAACGGCCTGGACCGCCGGCGCACTGTTGTTGTCGGTAAGATTCATGTTCATAAGTATATCATGCGGCACGTGGAGAAATGGCTATAGTTTGTTCATTTCCTCAAATGGCACCTGGCCAGCGAAGACCTTCAGGAGAGCGTCTTCTTTCATGTACAGCATGCCGTTCTGACGCAAGTGCTTGCCGATAGCTAGCTCCGAAGCATTGGTGAGAATGACCTGCTCCAACTCCTTGTCCATCTCAAACATTTCAAATACAGCCACCCGGCCACGCGTTCCGGCGGGACAAGTCGGCGTCGGAGTCATTTCTTTGATGTTGGCAGGAATTTTTATTTGGGAACGGAATTCATGCGGCAAATCTTCAAACTGGCGGTCTATCATCATTTTAATACTGCCTTCCAGCGGCACATCTTTACCTGAATCTTCGCACAGTAAACCAACGAGACGCTGAGCAATGCCAAGCACCAAGGTCGGCGCGATAAGGTAGGGGTCAACACCCATGTCCACCAAGCGCGGAATGATGCCGACAGCATTATTGGTGTGGATGGTGGAAAGCACTAAGTGGCCGGTAAGGGCGGCTTGAATAGCCAGCTGAGCCGTTTCTTTATCACGGATTTCACCTACGAGAATAATGTTTGGGTCCTGGCGCAACGTGGTGCGCAAACCGTTGGCAAAGGTGTAGCCAATTTCCGGCCGCACCTGCGATTGATTAACGCCTTCAATATTGTATTCAATAGGATCTTCAAGCGAGAGCACGTTATTTTTTTCCTTATCAATAAGCCCGAGCATGGAGTAGAGCGTGGTGGTTTTACCGCTTCCGGTTGGGCCCGAAATAAGAATGATGCCGTAAGGACGCTTCAGAGCGCGATGTATCATCTCCATATTGCGCGGCGTCAGGCCGACATCATCCAGCTGATGCAAACCTTTTTCCTGATCCAAAATACGAAGTTCCACTTTCTCACCGAAATAGGTTGGAAAGGTGGAAACGCGAAAGTCTATTTTTCGACCATCTATCTTCGCGGAGAAGCGACCGTCCTGCGGCTTACGTTTTTCATCCAAACGCATATTGGAAAGGATCTTGATACGGGCGGCAAGCACGGGGTGCACGGAAATCGGCAGGAGCAAGCTGGTACTCAGAACGCCATCAACACGGAAACGGACGCGGATGTTTTCACGCATCGGCTCTATGTGAATATCGCTTGCGTTGCCCTCGGTGGCATAGCGCAGAACGGTAGCAACAATTTTAGTAACCGGAGCATCTTCCACGATTTTTGCGTCTGGGATAACAACACCACCCTTACCACCGGCCATTGGCCCGGAACTCTTAGCTTTTTCACCCGATTCCTCCTCAATAGTAGTATCTTCTTTATTAGGAATAAATTCCGTTTCTAAATCGGAAAGAGCCTGATTAACCTCACCGGAAAGGCCTTGATAGATACCAACGACCTTATCAAAATCGGGTGTGGATATTAAAAAAATCTTATAGGGCAGATTTATTTTTGCGGAAATAAAATTTAAAGCGTCACGAGCCTCCAAATTGTCGGGATCAACAATACCAACCTCCAACACACCACTCTTCACACCGAGGGGCACGAAGTGATAGTAGCGAGCCGATTCTTCGGGAATATACTGCAGGACACTGTAAGGCACCTCATCGGCAAACACCGTACGCGTCGGTAATTCGGCCGCCTCGCCTTTGGCTTTGAGAATAACTGCACTGGCGATACCACGACGCTCCAGGGCCTGCTCAATTGATATGTGTGACCCCTCAGCTTCGTCGTGTATGACAACCACGTCATTAGCCGAAATGACATTCTTTTTAGCGAGAACTTCAAGGAGCGTCATAATATAAAAAACACTTACTGCCCCGCGATACTCGTACTTGAGGCAACAAGACCAGCAAACGGCGCAAACGGATTAGCTCGGCCGGCTGGCACGGAACTAGCACGAATGAAATCGGTGAAGCTGGTAAACGAAGAGTCGTTAAGCACAGAAGCGTCCAGGTTGATATTTTGAATTTCCTGAATGTTGGCCAGAAGTGACGACTCTTGGGGATTAGGCGCGCCAATTATCGGAGTACCGCTGGCATTAGTGACTGCCAGATTCATATCGCCCGTAGCCGGAGTGCCAGTGACGACCGCGGCAAATGAGGAAGGGGTAATTGTGGTTGAAGCGGCAAAGACACACGTGCCCCCTACCACCACCGCTAAGGCGATGAATGTCGGTACGAGAGGATTTTTTTGCTTATATACCATGGTTTTTATTGCAAATAATAGGTTTGGACGCTGACCGTAAAGGTGTACAGACTGCCGATATCGGGCGGTGTAAAGGACAAGCTGGTAACATCGGTCGGGGGTAAGCTGTGCTCTAAATCATGCAGGAAAAGCAGGAAATTCGGATAGGTCATGGCCACCGTAAACGTCACCGGCAAAATGTCGTAATTAGCACCTGCGGCTGGCCCGGCAGTGCCCACAGAGACACTGGTCAAACCAGAGCTATAGTTGGCGGCCACGCTGTTGAGGGCAAAGGTAAAATGAATAGGATCAATGCCTGCGGGTAAGAATTTTTGCAACTGAGCAAGATTGTCGGGAGTAAATGTATTATACGAAGTGATGAGTTGATTATATTTCGCCGTGGCAGCGCCCGCCTGCGCAATGTCTTCGGCGTATTGGCTAGCCTGACTTTGCGTTTGACTTATAGCGGCCCAAGCTGGTTCCATGTACCAGAAAAATAGGCCGACACTCACTCCTATGAATATGATTGAGGTAATAGCTTTCATTGGGTATTTTTATACGACACACTGGCGGCAGGAATTGTGCCGGTAAGCGTGAAAGTCACATTGCCGGTTTTGGTCACCGCGATACTGCCGAAATTGGCATTTTGCAAGATACTCGTGGACTGATTGAATTGCGCCACCTGTGCATCTAAAGCGGCGAAGTTTGCGGCCTGACCATTAAGCGTTACGGTTAAGGCGTTATTTGCAGAAACGTAGGAAAACTTGTTGAAACGGACGGAAACAACGGTATTGGCGGCAAGAAAATCAAAAAAACCAGAAAGGGCGGTGTGTTGGCCAAGAACAGCGCGGGCGGCAGAAAGTTGATTGCTTAATGTGGCCATCTTCTGTAAAAAAGTCGCGTCAAAATGCCCACTAGCGGCCGCGAGATTGTTTTGATCATTTTTAAGCGTATTGGCCAGATAAAAATTTTGATACGCGAAGAGAGCTCCGGTCGCCAACACCGCTACTGCCAGCACTAAAGAACCGAACGTAATGAACATGTTGCCGCCAGCCGCCCGAACGGTAGCCGCGTCGGAGACCGGTTTACGAGGTATAAATGTGGTTTGAGGAGCGCCATCCATCAGGCACTTATTGTATCACCTTTACAACAAGCTTCAGCCATCGTATGCCCCAAACTGTGGACAACCCCGCACCACTTGTGACCAAGATGGTGCGAGGCTAGCGCCCAAGACTATTAACCGAATTCCTGTAAGCGGCGCAAGGCGACACCAATAGCCACGGCAAATTCTGGACCAGTGCGCTTTAACACGTCGGTCAAAAAGGCCGGCGCTTGAGTTTTGCCGAAAGGATCACCGACCGTGACGTCAATTTGCAGATGGTTTTTTGCCGCCTCAGATACGCCCTGCAAGCGAGCACCGCCACCAACCAGTGTTACTAATGAGATATTCTTATTTTGGCGCTTCTGATAATTGAGCATGACACGGTTGGCCTCCAAAAAAATGTAATCTAGGGCCAAAGTGATGATTTCCTGCGCGCCAGCGGCATTGGCGGAAGGAACCGTGGTGAGGTCACGCTTCATCGTTTCTGCATCGCGCAAGGCGATATTCAGACCAGCGGAAAGGGCTAGAGTGATGTCTTGCGAACCACGATTAATAACGTGCGAAACACGCACCACTCCCCGCTCCACCACGTAGACTTTAGTTGACGCGGCCCCAAGATCAATGACCATATGGCTAGCAGTGTCCTGATCCAGCACGGAACGAATGGTGCTGAAAATTTCAATCTCAAAAAAACTAGCGGAGAGCTTTGCTTGTTCCACCACTGCCTGATAACGGTTAATGGTGTCCTGATGAATGGCGACCAGTAGAACATCGCGCTTGTCGCCAATGGCAGGTGCTGGTTCGCGATCACTAAAACTTCGGCCACTTCCGACGGTCGGCGACTTAGGAATAACCGACCAGTCCAGCACAACCTCAGAAAGCGCCACGGGAATATATTTTCGCGCTTCAATGGGAATCATTGACGCCATCTCTTTTTCCGACACCGCCGGCATTTCAATAACGGTTATCAAGCTGGAAGCATAGGAAATGGAAAAGGCGGCGGCACTGGTAGTTACCTTAGCTTCACGCATCAGGTCGTTTAAGGCTTCGCTTAATTTTTCCGGCAAAAGGTTGGTGGCCTGACCTATTTCCACATTACCGTAGGGGCCGAGGGCTAGCTCACCATAGGTTTCTAAAACGGCCCGGCCATGTTTGCGGGCCAACTGCACCACTTTAATGGCGGAGGAGCCGATGTCCACGCCGATAATGCTGGTGTTTTTACTGCCAAAAATACTGGAGAGAAAACTTGCCATTAAAATAATTATAACAGATATACCGGAAAACAGCTCTCTTCGGCTGGAGTCATAACGGGAACGCCTTCAGAGAGCTGTTTTCCTTCATACATATTTTAACTTTTCTTCAGCACAATTTTATCATCCACCATTATGATTACAACATGCTCCATTTTCTTACAAAACTCCTGGATTGGATATTTCCACGGTCATTTCCCGTGGCGAAAATTGAACGGCTCTCCCTCGCGGAGCTTCGGGCCACCGCCACGCCACCAAGCAAAATGCTCCTCCCGGCCCTACACAACGCGCAAGTGGCCGCCACGGCCATTTTTCACTACCGCCAACCAATCATCCGAGAAGCTATGTGGGAACTAAAATACCGGGGCAATCCGAAAATTGCCCGGCTCTTTGCGGAAGCAGTAGCCGCAAAACTGGAAGAAATCCGCGAACAAAGCCCCAAAGAAATTATTCTTATTCCCCTGCCTAGCTCTGCTGCGCGGCGCCGCGAACGCGGCTGGAACCAAACCGAGCTCATCGCCGCACGAATTCCGCCGACTATCCCCCACTTCGCTATCCGCACCAACATCCTTCAAAAAATCCACCACACCATTCCGCAAGCCAGGCTCAAAAATCGCCAGCGCCTCACTAATCTGAAAAATTGCTTCGCGCTAGTCAAAAACTTCCGCCAACGGATGCCCGCCGATCCACTCATTATTCTTTTTGACGACGTCACCACCACGGGCGCTACCTTTGCTGAGGCCCTCAAGCCTTTTTTCCGGGCTGGCTTCACCGACGTTTATTGTCTGGCGATTGCCCATTAAATCTGCTATGCTGGCCACACAGAAATTGGAGACGTGGCTGAGTGGTCGAAAGCGCCTCACTGCTAACGAGGTAGGCCCGTTAAACGGCCTCATGGGTTCGAATCCCATCGTCTCCGCAATTTCATTAACAACTGAAAATATGGAAGAAACCACACCCAGACTGCCCATCAAAATCCATATTGACGCGGATAGTATTCTCCGTATTACCTTTTGGGGTGATTTACTCAAAGAAAACGAGGAATCCTTTGCTTCAGAGCTCGAGCTCGGTAAAATGGTTATTGCCAAACTCTCAATAAAGCAAGGAAAGCGTATCAAAATCATTCTGGATATGCGCGAATTCACCGGCGCATACAGCGCGGAGTGTCTGCAACTGCTTACGAAATTTGCCCAAGCAAATGCGCCCTACGTGGCAAAAACCGCCAGCTTTGGCGGATCCGAAAAAGTAAAGACGGCTGGAGAAGTTATCACTGCCCTTGCTCAACGCGAAAATATTAAGATTTTTTCAACCGAAGCAGAAGCTCGTAGCTGGCTGAATGCGTAGAATTCTCCAAAAAAGGGAGAATTACCAGCGACGATACCAACCGCCAGAAATGGGCGTAGGTGCACGATAATAATTTTGTGACGGGGCAACATAAGAAGGCTGGGTGTAGTTGTAGGAATACGGCTGGTAATAGGTTGGGTAGCCGTAATTAGTGGAGCCATTAACAGAAACGTAGACCGTGCCACAAGCACCGCTTGTACTACACACGGTGATAGTAGAACCTCCATAACCGACGCCATAGACTACTAGACTGTTGCCATTCACATTGGCAGAAACGGTACCGGGGTTAGTGTTATTGGTGACAAAATAACTATTGTAATAGCCGCTATTGTATGGATTATACTGGTAGTAGTTGTTATAGGAACCACCCGAAAGGCTGATTGACTGACTAGCGCCCAAGCCATAAAGAGTAACGTTGCTCTGACTGAATGAAATTGCTGGAATAACCGTAATCACAAAACTGGCGCAAGGAGCGTTGTTGTAGCCGTAACCGCCCGTATAATTGTAGTTGTAACTATTGTTATAAGTACCACCATTGTAGATCCCACTGTAGGGATACTGGTAATTATTGTAGCCATTGTTCGGGCAAACCATAATGGAGGCCGAGCCAATCTGCCTGCCAGTAAATGTAATGGTGTTGCCGCTGGCTGTTGCGGAAACGACATTAGGATTAGAGTTGGAGGTAACGGTATATGGACCATTGCCCTGACCATACACGGTTGATGTCTGATTAACGCCAACGGAAAGAGAACCCGTGGAAATGGGCGGAGTGACAACGGGTGGAACGTAGGGTGGCGGCACAATGGGAAGCGGCGGACAATTTTGATATTGATTTTGATACTGCTGGTAAGATGTGCCAGTTTGGTAATTAAGTGGGCAATAAACACTGCCCGTGCTCGGCCAGATAACGGCTGAGCTTTGTTGGCCATTTACAACCACATACACGGAAGCGCCCGAAGAAATATTGTAGCTCGTAGCGGAAACCGTGGCATATAGGTAGCCGCTGGAATTTGTAACGCCGAGCGCGGCGACATACGAATATTGCGAGTAGAGCTGAACAGTGGAATTCGCGTCGCCAGAAACTGTCAAGGTGACGGAGTTGTTACTGAGCGACGACACGGAAAGAGTCGGCGTAAAAGCCAGAGCGGGGGTGGCGACAACAGCGAAAGAAATTGCCAAAACAGCGCTAAAAAACGTTATTTTGAAGACATTTGAAAGGGTTTGCATGCCGCAATAGTACTCTTAGGGTATGGCCTGTCAAGAGCAGAGTGCTCTATCGCCAGGGAACCAATATTCGGCTAATTTGAAGATACTGTAGACCATGAACGGCGCGGCAAAAACATCAATTGAGTAATGCACATGCGACAACAAAACAGAAGCACCAAAGACAAATGCCATAATCAGAAAGAAATAGCGCCAAAGGGGTTCACGCCAAAAAATAAGCATCATCATAAGCGGAAAAGCGGTATGACCAGAGAAAAAGTACCCGGCCTGTAGGTCGAAAATAATGAAGAGGCGATCAAAAAATCCCCCATCCAAAATAATCTGGTGCGGATAAATACCGAGATGCGTAACTGAAATGAAAAAAGAACGAATGATAATAAGAAAGGCAACCGCCTTAAGTGTAAAAAGGATGTACCGCGGCTTGGCAATGACCAGAAGTGTTGTAAAAATAATAAGTAAAAAAGCGCACTCTACGTAAATGAAGCTTAGATTAATAATAGGAAGGTTATCCAGAATGATATCGCCAACGAAATTGCCACCAGTGCGAACAACATATGCGGAAGCATACGTTTGAACAACCAAAGCCATGAGCATCAAAAAAATTCCCAATGAAAGCGAACGCCACCTGTGAAAAACAAGGTGGCGATGGGTGATAGCGGGGTTAGCGGCAGAAGTCACCGCTTTTTACTGGCAAGAATCACACTGAGCGAGCTCGGCCGGATCTGTGGGGCAAACAAACGGCTTCTTTGCCTTAGCTTTTACCTCGGCAGAAGCGGTGGATGATTGTTCAGCTTGCATGGTTTCTTCTACGTTTAAATTGTTTTAATAATGTAGGCCTAACGCATGATAGTATACCACAGGCGATATAATTTTATGACCACCCAAGGCTTTCAAAAACTGATATGGCATTTTTTCGCTCAAAATAAGCGCGATTTGCCGTGGCGGCATACCCGTGACCCCTATAAAATCCTGGTTTCGGAAATAATGCTTCAACAAACCCAAGTTGACAGGGTTATTCCCAAATACGCGGCATGGCTGGCGCGCTGGCCTACCGCCGCTTCGTTGGCGGCGGCGGGGCGCGCGGATGTGCTGACAACTTGGCGAGGTTTAGGTTACAATCGGAGAGCTCTTGCTCTAAAGCGCGCGGCAGAAACTATTGCCGCGGCGGGAAAATTTCCACGGAAACAGGAGAAAATTCTAGAGTTGCCCGGCGTCGGCCCCTACACCGCGAGCGCTATTGCCGCTTTTGCTTTTAATGAGCCGGTAGTGATGCTAGAAACCAATATCCGTACCGTTTTCATCCACCACTTTTTCGCCGACAGAAAAAATGTGCGGGACGAGGAGCTCCTGCCGCTCATAGAAAAAATGCTGCCCCGCGGCAAAAGCCGCGAATGGTACTGGGCGCTTATGGATTATGGCTCACATCTTAAAAAAGAAGTGGGTAACCTGGGTCGCAAGAGCGCGCACTACGCAAAGCAAAGTCGCTTCGCCGGTTCCAATCGCCAATTGCGCGGGGCAGTACTAAAGCACGTAAGTATTCTTCCTATTCCTACTACCACCTTAAAAAGAAAATTGGCTAAAACTGGTCTTACTCCTTCTCAGGACGCTTTCAAAAAAATAGTGACAACCTTAGTTTCCGAAGGTTTTATTAGACACACCGGCAAAAAAATTGCCCTCGCTCAATGAACACGCTCACCACAAAAATCGAAGTAGCTGTGCGCGTCGCTGAAATAGAGCGGCGTGGCTTGGCTAAGCTGGGCGTGCGCACCGTTGGCGATTTGCTCTATCACTTCCCCGCCCGCTACAGCGACACTAGCTCGCTCAAAAATATCCGCGACGTAGTGGCCGGCGAGTCGGCGGCAATTTACGGCAAAGTCAGCAAGCTTAAGCTCGGCAAAAGCTTCCGCACCCACATCACTCGCGCCACCGCCACCATTACCGACGAAAGCGGCTCTATAGAAGCAATATGGTTCCACCAGCCCTATATCGCCAAAATGTTGAGCGAGGGCACGCCGGCAAAATTTTCCGGCCGTATTACCGCGCGTAAAACCGGCGAGCTCTATATCGCCAACCCGGAATACGAGCTGGTGGATAAAGTCCAGACCGTTGGCACTTCGCTTTTTAAAGGCGACGCCGGCGAACACGATGCCGCCGTTCTATTTCCTATTTACCCCGAAAGCCGCGGTGTAAGCTCACGCTGGCTCTACCATGCCATTAAAAAAATCCTCACCGCCGATTTTCTGGAGTCGCTCGCGGAGCCTATTCCGCCGGAAATCCTAAAAAAATATAATTTGCCCGGCATTCAAACTGCCCTGGTGTGGATTCACATGCCCCGCCGTGCCGGCGATGCCGAAGCCGCGCGCAAACGCTTTGCTTTTGAAGAGGTGTTTTTTATTCAACTAGCCAAACAAGCCGAGCGTGTCGCCGCCAAACGCCAGCCCGCTTTTGTTATTGAAAAAACACCGGCCGACTTAACCGATTTCACCAGCCATTTTCCTTTTCAGGAAACCGCCGCTCAAAAGCATGCCGTGGCCACAATCCTTGACGATTTTCGGCGCGGCGAGCCCATGTCGCGCCTCCTCGAAGGCGACGTTGGCTCGGGCAAAACTGCCGTGGCCGCCGCCATCACCTATGCCACTGTGAGTAGTAAGCCGCAGATAAACGGCCAGTCGCAAAATTTCGGCGCCCTCCAAGTGGCCTATATGTGCCCCACCGAAATCCTCGCCAATCAGCATTTTGAATCATTCATCAAATATTTTTTCCACCTTGGCACGCAGGTCGGCCTCATCACCTCTTCCGGCTGTAAAAAATTTCCGTCAAAAGTAAACCGCCAAGGTTGGACCGACATTAGCCGCACCCAGCTCTTGAAATGGGTAGAAAGTGGCGAAATCCCCATATTGATAGGCACGCACGCCCTCATCCAGAAAGCCGTAAAATTCAAGCATCTTGCCTGCGTCATTATTGACGAACAGCACCGCTTCGGCACCGCCCAACGCCAAAAGCTCACCCGCAAGGACGCTCTCTTGCCCCACCTTCTTTCTATGACGGCCACGCCTATTCCCCGCACCCTGGCGCTCACTATCTTTGGCGACCTGGACTTGACGCTCTTGGACGAGATGCCGGCCGGCCGCAAACCCATCATCACGGAAATTGTTCGGCCCGACCACCGCGACGACGTCTATGAAAAAGTCCGCACGCAATTACAAGAAGGCCGCCAAGCATACATTATTTGCCCAAGAATAGACGAACCCGATCCCGACAAAGAAGAAGCTTTGGAAACAAAATCGGTCAAAGCAGAAGCCCGCCGCCTCAAAAAAGACGTTTTTCCTGAATATCAAATAGCGATCATTCACAGCAAAATGACTACAGCCGCCAAAGAAAAAACCATGGCCGATTTTGCCGCACACAAAATAAACATTCTCGTGGCAACCTCGCTCGTTGAAGTCGGTGTCAATGTCCCCAACGCCACCGTTATTTTAATAGAAGGTGCCGAGCGCTTCGGCCTCGCCCAGCTCCACCAGCTTCGCGGCCGCGTCATCCGTTCCAATCACCAAGCCTACTGCTACGTTTTCACCGAAAGCGGCTCGCAAAAAACCGCTGACCGCCTCAAAGCCCTGGCCACCGCCAAAAACGGCTTTGAACTCGCCGAATCCGATCTCCAGCTTCGCGGTTCCGGCCAGCTCTACGGTGCCAAGCAATGGGGCCTTTCCGACGTGGCCATGGAAGCCCTCCGCAATCAACCCATGGTAGAAGCCGCCCGCACCGAAGCCCGCGCTATTATAGAAGCCGATCCCGACCTCACCCAAAACCCCAAACTAAAAGCAGCCTCCCTAAGCCGCTCCGGCGAAATCCATTTTGAATAATTTAGAACGTAAAATTCTTTGCCCACTTACCGATAAGCGGCAATTCTTTTTCTTTTTTCTCTACGGCATTAATGATACCAATAATAACCAGAACCAAAATAGCGATATTGATAATGAAGATAATCGGAAACAGTATCCACAAAATAAAGCTGAAAAACCACAAAGCCACCTCAATGATAAAAAGCAATAACCCCTGCTTGATGTGGAATTTCACAAACGAATCCCCTTTTGCCATCAAATATGAAACGATAACCAATGGCCCAATATACGCCAACACTGCCATGAGCACGTTATTATTTTGGTTTGTATCCATGATTAGTACTTATGCTTATAAGATACTGACTTGCTGATAGTATAACGCCACTATAGTATAGTTTACAAGCAGTCGGGGAAAGCCCCACAACCCACCCCTAGCTCAGTTGGTTAGAGCACCGAGCTTATACCTCGGCGGTCCTTGGTTCGACTCCAAGGGGGTGGACACTAATATAAATCATGATGACCAAAAAAATTATATACGCGGGGATAGCGCTTGCAGTACTGGTTGTCATTGCGGCTATTTTTATTTTTACGTGGTGGCCGGCACTACAGGGAAATATCCCGTCGACAAACCACCCTCACCCCGCTGGCACCACAGAGATAACCCACGGCGACACCAACAAGAAGCAGGTAATTTTTACCTTTGACGCGGGCGGCACCTTAATAACATCCGCCCCGCAAATTTTAGCGGTCCTAGCTAAGCACCATGTTACGGGCACATTCTTTTTTACGGGCAAGATGATTGAGGCCCACCCCAACCTCGTGAAAGAAATCGTGGCGGCCGGCCATGAGATTTTTAGCCACACGTACGACCACCTGGATCTCACCACCCTTTCCGACGCGCAAATAACAACCGAGCTCAGCAAAACTGAAAGCGCGCTTATGGCCGCAACGGGCCTTTCGCCTAAACCCTATTTTCGCGCGCCCTATGGAGCACGAAATAGTCACGTCCTGGCAGTAGCCACTCAAGATGGCTATCGTTCTATCTACTGGACCGTTGACGCTCTTGATTGGGAAGAACCACAGGGCGAAACAGCGACCGCGGTACAATCAAGAATCCTCTCCTCACTGGCTCCGGGCAACATATACCTCATGCATATCGGCGATAGTATTACAGGAAAAATCCTAGACGCCGTTTTCACCACCATTGAATCGCGCGGCTACCGAATTGTTTCCTTAACGCAAGGAATATAAGAACTACCTAAAAAGACCCTTAATCATATTCACAAAGGAAATGATGCGACTGACGAAATTCATGGCATTAGTGGCGCCTTGTTGGGTTTTCTGCATAGTGTCCATAGGAGAAACGTTCTTAACCGGCTGAACGACACCATTGCTATTCGCCTCGTCTTGTTGAGTGTTGTTGTTAGGATTCATGGTTTTGATGCGTACAAAAATTAGTAATGCTTATACCATATAGTATACCCGCTCTTTTATTCAATCAACTGAAAGAATTTTACCGGGAGCGTGATGACCAGTCACGATACGCACCCTACCTATCGGCTTTTTATAGTAACTGGCAATAAGCGCGATCACTTTGCGATTAGCCATGTTGAGCTCGGCTTTTTCCTTAACCTCTGCTTCAAAATGATCTTTGGAAATCGGAGTCAATTCCTCCTTTTTAGCACCGGCAAAAACCCGCACTTTTATATACATAGAAGTCTATTTCTTAACTCTGCTAAAAACATAGCACAACATGTTTTCGGCTTGGGAATCAAGATGCGCAAGATCGTCGGTTGGAAAAACGACGTCACTGGAAACAAGAACAAACTGGAGTTCTTTATCGGGGCCGCCATACTTGTGCCGCAAACTGACTTCTGTTTGCAACGGAACGTCAAAGGAACGTCTGTCTATTTGCGAATTGGCGATAGTTAAATTTTCGGTGCCGGCATACTGCCAGCCATCTGCGGCTTTCTCTCGCACCAAAGTTGCGGGCGGTGGAGTGCCGTGTGAATCAGGTTGGGCCATTGGGTATATTACTTCTTGATAAGTGCCTCCTTAACCCGGAAGACGATACCATCCAAACTTTGGCTGGTTTTAATAAGATAGCCGACACTATTTTTTTCAACCGCTTGGGCGACATTGTCCAAATCTTCAAGGACGGTGAGCATAATAACTTTGGCGGTTTTACCCCAAGCATCTTCGCGTAATTTATCAAGAGCCTGCCAGCCGGTCATCTTGGGCATCATAATATCAAGCAGGGTGATGTCGGGATGGTTGGCCAGAGCTTTTTTAAGACCGTCTTCCCCATCAACAGCGGTCAGAGTTTTGAAGCCGGAGAGTTCAAATTTGTCTTTGAGCACGTTGCGCAAGTCGGCGTCGTCGTCAACAATAAGAACAGTATTGGCGGTAGTTGGAATTTCCATGAAAGTGGTTTTTAGTAATAGTGGTAATTATACTCGCATCAAAGAACAATAGTAAAGGCGCTCCCCTTATTCTCCTCCGAGGTAAAGCTAATATGGCCGCCTAAAGCCTCAACAATAGACTTGGTGAGATACAGCCCCAAACCCGTACTCCGATTGGCTCCCATGGAGGCCACATTGCTCGCGCGGAAGAGTTTGGAAAACACCCGTTCCTGTTGCGCCCTAGGAATACCCACACCCGTATCAGAAATGGTGATTTGTTTGCTGGCGCGCGATTCTTCCAAGGCAATGGTAACCGTGCCCCCATCAGGCGTGTATTTAATGGCATTGGAAACTAGGTTTTGAATGACAATCCGCAAGAGCTTCGGATCGGTGGAAACATCCTTGAGCGCGTCGCCATATTTTTTCTCCACGTTGATTTTTTTGGTGGCAATTTGCGAGGACAACTCCACGAGAATGCTTTCACACAATTCCGGCACATTAGTCGCCTTTTTATCAACCACAAACGAGCCGATTTCCATGCGCGACACATTGAGCAGCGTGTCCACCAACCCAATCATTTCCTCGTTGACCTGAAAAATCCTACCCGTGTATTCCTTTTGCTTGGCGTTGAGCTCGCCAATACCATTGGAAAGCAACATGTCGGTATACCACTTAAGCGTGGCCAGCGGTGAGCGCAACTGGTGCGAAGCAAGCGAGACGAATTCCGTTTTTGCTTTGCTCAGATTCTTTTCCTCAGTGATATCAACAATAGTTGCCAAACCGATGCGCGCACCACCCGCCGGATTCTTCATGTCAAAAACGGAGAGTAGAGCCCAGCGCACCGCCCCATTTTTCGTGGCCATTTGTATCTCTTCCCTATTAATGGGCAGTTTGGATTTATAGAAACGCAGAAGCTTGTCGCTATGCTCTTTTTCTTCCACCGGCGCGAATGAAAAAAGAATTTTGCCCTCAATTTCTTCCGGAAAAACCCCAAAGAAACGTAGGGCCGCTTTATTCGGGTTTTGCACTTCGCCCCTTTCGTTAAGCATCATGTATGGCACCGGCGCGCTCTCGTAGAGCACTTTAAACTGTTCTTGGGAAACCAAAATGCCACCCATACGCTTCCACAACAAAAGCTCGGCGCGCGTCTTTTGAGTCAACAGTAAATAGACGACGTAAGAAAAGAGCACGGCCGCCACCAGAAGAGCGAGGCAGACGATAGAAAATTGAGTTTGTACCGGCGACCAAGCAGCCCCAGCAAAAAATATATCTGGATTAAGAAATATATTTTCAGCGAATGGCAGAAGCAGAAAAAACGCGCCGAACAAAACGCCGAGCACCAGAAACGAAATGAGCAAATGTTGTACAACGAGTATTTTCTTAGGAGTCATGGAAATAGTTTACCACGGCCAAAAGAAAAGCGGCTACCAAGGTGTGGTAGCCGCTAGCGATTCCAGAGTTGCCAGATGTCGGGAATGAGAATATACAGGCCCGTACTGATTGCGATGAGCAAAAATCCCAATGTCCACCATACGATACGACGATGTTTCTTGGGATATCTTTCGCCGGTAATCCAGTAGGCCGTCACGCCCGTCAAAATGAATGCTGGCGATGCGATACAAAAGATGTGCACCATAATGAACGGGGTCCAGCCATGCCCTAAACCGAATACGCGAATGTGACCATCAATGAAACCGAGCAAAACAGGCAAGACCCAAAATGTCCTACGCGCATACATTCTGTGTTCAGCTTTGACCTGATCGCGAATAGGATTACGGGCGGCCGGTATAAACCTTGCCCGCGCAAGAGTCCGGCCAAGCCACCAGGCCTGCCAGAACCAGGACACAAAGACCGTTAGCAGAAGTGCCGCGCCCGAGGCAAATTCCAGGGCACATCCTTCGTTACGTGTAAGCATGAAAAACCTCCTTTCAAAGGTATTCAATCATACAGCCGGCGGCAGTATACAAGTAAGCGCCGCTAGAGGCAACTAGACATTTCCTTCTATTTTTTTCTTGGGCTGGATACCATGAACGACGAGTATTTGGTCAAATTCCTGGCGCTCAATAGTTTCCACCGCAATGAGGCGCCTGGCGATAGTGTCCAGGAGCTTGCGATTCTTTTTAATGATGTCTTCGGCGCGCTGGAGGCCTTCGCTCATGATGCGAGAAACTTCGCCGTCAATGTCGCTGGCGACTTTTTCGGAGTGCTCCCTATCCTCAACGCCGCGGCCAAAAAGGGCCCGGCCGTCGGCACCTTCAAGAGCAATAGCGCCAAGCTTGTCGCTCATGCCATAGCGAGTAACCATGTCGCGAGCCATGGCCGTGGAAACCTGGAGGTCGTTGGAAGGGCCGGTGGTGATGTCGCCAAAAATCATTTTTTCGGTGACATAACCGCCAAGTGACATGGCAATGTCGTCCAAAAATTCGCGACGCGACTGGAGCTTGCGGTCCTCAAGCGGGAGCTTCAGCGTGTAGCCAGCGGCTCGGCCACGAGAAATAATAGAAATTTTATGAACAGGGTCAGCGTGTGGCAAAACAGAAGCAACTACCGCGTGACCGGCTTCGTGATAAGCGGTAATTTCTTTTTCTTTGCGGCTCAAAATGTGACTCTTACGCTCCGGTCCAAGCATCACCTTTTCAATAGAACGGATAAGGTCGTATTGGGAAACCTTGGTGCGATTTTCGCGAGCCGCCAAAATAGCGCCTTCGTTCATAAGCGAGTAAAGGTCGGCACCGCTAAAGCCCGGCGTGCGCTCAGCAATTACCTCCAAGTTCACATCTTCAGCAAAAGGCTTCATGCGCGAATGAATGCGCAAAATATCAAAACGATCCTGTCTGTCGGGTAAATCAATAACCACGCGACGGTCAAAGCGACCAGGGCGCAGAAGGGCTGGGTCAAGAACATCGGGCCGGTTGGTGGCGGCCATAACAATGACCTTTTCATTCGGCTCAAAGCCGTCCATTTCAACAAGAATTTGATTGAGGGTTTGCTCGCGCTCATCGTTGCCACCACCCACGCCAGTGCCGCGCACCCGGCCTACTGCGTCAATTTCATCTACGAAAATAATGGCTGGAGCGGCTTGTTTGGCCAGCTTGAAAAGGTCGCGCACACGCGAGGCACCAACACCCACGAACATTTCCACGAATTCAGAACCGGAAATAGAGAAGAAGGCCACGCGTGCTTCCCCACTGACAGCCCGGGCCAAAAGCGTCTTACCACTTCCTGGCGGCCCCATAAGAAGAATGCCTTTCGGAATACGCGCGCCAATCTCAATAAACTTTTTCGGATTCTTCAAAAAATCCACAATCTCCATTAATTCTTCCTTTGCCTCCTTTGCACCGGCCACATCTTTAAACGTGACACGTTGCTTAGTGTCGTCGGGTGAAATAATGCGCGCCTTAGACTGCCCGAACGTAAATGCTTGCATACCCGCGCCACGCATTTGCCGAGTGATAAACCAAGCCAGCGCCAAAAGCACTACCAGCGGCAGAATATATGGCAGAACCACATTATTCAGCCAATAGCTCCAGCCACTTGGGCTTTCAATGTTAATGGTAAGCGCGGAAATATTTTTTGTAGGCACACCGAGTGAAGAAAGCTGATCAGTAAGCGCGCTTTGGTCTTCTTTCTGCGAATCTTTCACTAATGTATTCGTGGTGTCGTAATGCACGGTCAAATTATCACCGTTGACGTCAATTTCCGTGACCTTTCCGGCAGTAATATCAGTAGCAACCTGCGAGAGTGGAATTTGTGTACTTTTGGAGCCAGTGTTGCCGACAATGAGCGAATACACACTCACGATAAGAAGCAGGATGAACAAACCAGTAAGCAGGTTGCGGATGAATTGATTGGTTGGCCGCATATTTGGCGGGCGTGGGCCGCTTTTTTGAGGTGGCGGCAATTGCGAGCCCGGCACAGGCTGTTGCGGCTCGGCGTTTTCTTCTTCTTGGTTTTCTATTTCCGCATCAGTCTCCTCCTCTTCCAATTGAATTTCATCAAGTTGTTCGTCAGAGATAGGTTCTTTCATAGGAGCATCATTCTACAATATTAGCCCGAGATTTGCTAGGATAGACATACGCGCGCAAAAACAACCAATGGCTAGCCTTATTTTCAACCGCAAAGCGAGCTTCAACTACGAATTCGTGGAGCATTTTGAGGCTGGGATAGAACTCTTGGGTGCGGAAGTAAAATCCCTCCGAGCTGGCCGCGGCTCCCTAGATGGTGCCTACGTACTCCTGCGCGCTGGTGAAGCCTGGCTGGAAAAAATGGATATTCCGGTCTACCAACCCGGCAATATTGCTGGCGGCAATAGCGACGCTGGTAGTGACCGCGCTCGCAAGCTTCTGCTTACGCAAGCCGAACTCAAGCGCCTGGCCGGCGTTGGCAGTGGCTCTCAAAAAGGGTTGACAATCGTACCTATTTCAGTGTATAATAAAGGCCGGAAGTTGAAGATGGATATCGCCTTGGCGCGTGGCAAGAAACAATTTGATAAGCGCCAAGCCACCAAAAAGCGCGACACCGAGCGAAATATTCGCCGCGAATTTAGCGATAGGTAGTGGAGCACCACTTTTGAACAGTGTCCGCGAGTGACACTTTTCAGTGCCCCGCTCGTAGTGATAGTGGGTCTTTGAAAATTACATACTGTCGGGAAATCTTCCGCCACAAACGCACAAGAATTTTCTTGCGCCTTTCTGGGGGATGATCGGCCTAGACAGGAGTTTGCTCTTTGGATGAGCGACGTGGAGCTGTGGTAACTCCTTAATCTGCCACAAACCTTTTAAGTGCCAAAAACGCACTTGGTGCAGTAGCTTCTCCTTATTTTAAGGGGATCCCTGCATTCGCTTACGCTACGGCCTAAGCGACATCGCGTGATTGATGTCCGATCAGTCACATCCCGATGCTCATACTCGGAATATAGCAAGCGCCTGTCGCGCCGCCTGCCGAAATAAGCGACTCGGCCTTCCGGGAATTTTGCTTCTTTCTTACCCGTAAGGCTTAAATGGGGTACCACTTTGCAAAAAGTGATGCGCCGATCAAAGGCAGCTACACGCTGTAGAATCATCCATTGAATCCCTCCTGCACCGCGGTTCGATTCCGCGCATCTCCACTAGCATCGATTTTTGAGCCTCTGGGAGGCCAAATACCCTTAGAGGTAGCGACAAAATAGCAGTTTCAAACCCAGTTTTTCGGCTGTATGCCAAATTCTGCTCAAACACTAGTCTTAGAACTAGCTTTTTGGTATGGATATTCCCCTTCTGCCATTGTTTCAAAGGATTTTTTAAGAAGTCGAATACGATATTCAATGCGGTTTCAACGTTTGGGACATGTCTATCAAAGGACTCTAGAGAATTATTTAGAACTCTGCTTATTCCGACTATTTCCGATATTTTTTCTTCGTATGCCATTCTCACTCCGTCGTCAGCAGCCCTCAGAGCTAGTCCAACTAGTTTTTCCTTTTCGGAAATCAATCTCTGAATCTTCTGCTCTATTTCTTTCTTCTCATTTACACGGTTAGCAATTTTCTTCTGCCACACATCCGCAATAATTGCTTTGGTCAGATTCAGAACTTCACTGCTTGGATTTATTTTGCCTAGAATTGACTCAAACTCACCCTCTATAACCCCCTTAGCCACACTCTTGTTCCGTTCTATGCACCCTTTTGTTTTACAGCGGTAATAAGCGAATTTGGCGTTGCTACCAGTGCTCCAGCTTGCCGTCATTGGTTGTTTACATGTCGAGCAAAGAACAAAGCTGCGTAGTGGAAAATCAGGATTGAGATAATTTTTAGTATGAGTGGTGGTTTTGCCATTCAATCGCTCTTGAATGCGGTCATATGTTGCCGAATCAATTAAGGCCTCGTGTCTAGCCTGTCTCCTACTCACCTCCCAGAGTGGGTATTCGATATAGCCCGTATAGAAGATTCTCATAAGCATCCTCTTTACATAATCAAGATAAACGGGCTTACCGTCTCGTATATCTTTTTGCTCTAGGAATTTTCGCACATCCTCCTGCTCCATTAATCTCCCTGAGGCAAAACTCTCAAGCGCCTCTTTCACTATTGCCGCCTTAGGCTGCACCAGAACGGGTAATTTGCCATGCACAGGGCTTTTAATAAACTCGTAGCCTTCTGGCAAGTCTGGAAAACACCAATACCCCGCCTCCAACCTCGCTTTCATTTTCTGCAGCACCTGTCTGCGGTTTTGTTCACGTTCAAGCTGCCCCTGCCCCGCCATAATTGTTTCAATGAATCTCCCCTCAGGCGTATCTTCAAAGGTAAAATTGAGACATTCGAGTTTGATGCCACGGGAACTAAATTCTTGTTTTAGCTTCCAGTGAAAGACCACATCTCTGGCGAACCGCTTCAAGTCATCAAAAATAACCACGTAGGAATCTCTAGGATGAGCATCGAGATAGCGCAATAGCTCAGCCATTGCTGGGCGGGCAAAGAAATCACCTTTTCCAGTGAAGCTATCTCTAAATACTTTTTCTACCTCGTAACCTTTCTGGTCGGCTAATTGTTGACAGCGGTGTTCCTGGCTTTCAAGACCGTGTCCTTCAATTTTTTGACGCTGAGAAGAGACTCTGCAGTAGATGAGAGATTTTTGCATGACTCAATGCTAGCATAATGAGCAAAATAATCGTCAAGTATATTTTCGACCAGAGTATATAAAGCACCTCGCAAATTTTCGATTTGCTTGTCAGTAAGATTATTACCGAGATACTTTTTACACTCTTCTATACTCAACATAAAAATCAATCTAGAGGATAGATTGGGGAATCGGCACTGATGATTTTTTTCTTTTCGTTAAACCAAACCAGTCCACCAATGCGGTCTCCAATCTTGAGTTGCCTCCAATGAGGCTCATTCTTAAATCCTTTGACAACATACGTCTTGCCACTATCACTATTCTCAAGCTTGATTGTGATGAGAAGATAATTTTTCACATCAGCTTTCCATGTAATTTGTCCTTCCATAAATTAAATAGACTTAACTAATAAATCTACTCTTCACTTGGCAGGTTCTTGAACGCCCTGTTGGACAACCCACCAAGTAAACAAAAGACTTATCACGTTCAAGATTTAACCAAATAAAAAATAGGCTGGATTAAGCCTATCTTTCTCAAGCAATCAAATTTAGGGGTGGTTTGGGGTAAGTTTGGGGTAGTTTTGGTAGATTTATTGTTTGCTACCCAACAAAGTTAAATTGCCGCCATTAATTACCAGCTGCGTTCTGGTTAAGCCAGTTTTTTCTCTTATTTTTTTGACCACATCATTGATTTTTTCAGTTTCTGCACCATGACGAGCAGGGTCTTGGTCTTCACCATCCTCATAAAAACAAATTGCAACTAAAACATCATAACGATACACTTTTTTGTTTAAACCCTCAAAGAGTAGCTTGAACAACCTATACTCAGGTTTAGGGTCTTTAAATTTAAATTTCTTTGTGTTTGTCATTCCCATACCAGTAATTGAATTGTAGGAGATTACGGGCAATGGACTTTGTTCCAGACCAGAAACAACACCTTGTTCTTGTTGTTTTTGTTTCTTATTTGGCTCAACAACCCTAACTTCATAGACCTTTATTAATTGGTCATAGAACTTATTAAAGGCGTCCTTATCGACAATTATTTTAATGTTATCACTCCATCTTTGATGAGACCGAAGTAGTATCGTTTCCTTAATACAACCTTGGCTCTTTATATAATTTATAGCGGTCAATCGTAGCTCACAATAATTGTCCACTAGCTCTACACTTTTTGCGGGTAGGAGAATACTAAATTGACCCCTTATGATTGTCCGCATAACGGGAATAACAACGGTGTTGTCAATAACCATTTGTAGTTTCTCTCTTATGTCCATAGCAACATCGCAGACTGCAAAAAAATTGCTGGGACTGAGGCGTTCAAGAGGTGCCATATCCGTCACCTAAACTTACTCTCTTTTACGGTTTTTTCAATCAACTAACGAAGAATTGATGGATATTGTAGTCTATATTCTATATTAGACACGCTGTCTTTTATATCGGAAACATCTGACTTGATATCATCTATACCAGACGTATTATCGCTAGTGTAGCTAGCCATATTTCCGACCCGAATAAGTTGATAGTCTAATTCACCTAGCGAACTGTTTATATTGGCCAAATAAACACACGCCACAATAAGTAATATTGCTACTAATATTTTAAACCAGTTTGCTAAAACAATAACAATTCCCACCTTAATTAAGTCTCCCATATTTTGTAAAAAACTAGTTGCAAATAAAAGCGTTTCCTGAAAAGTTACAGATAGTTATTTTCGGGGTTGGCGGTTGTAAATAAACCGGACTAGGAGCTGTGGTCAAAGACTGTAATTGACCGAGTAGCTGAGCCTCGTTATCTCTAGCCCCCTTATCTTGTGCAAAATATGCATTTCCAGCTTCACTTATCTCACCCATAATTAGATTGTATTGATTACTAAGATAAGTTTTACTTGAATTATATTTAGTCGTGTATTCATCAGACGATAAAAACAATCCTGAATCATTGTTTTCTTCAGTATTAATCGTATTAATAACATCATCGTCTAGAGACTGTCTTGCTTTTAATGACGCTATTGAACCTATATATAATTGCGATGTATCGTTACTTAATTTGGAAAAACTTTGATATATCTGTTCAGCAAGTCCTTGGCCCGTTAACCCACTAAAATAACTTGCCTGTATGTCGTAAGAATTTGATTTACTTTGTGCATCAGAGATTAAGGGGTCTAGAATACTTCTTTGTTTAGTAAAAAAATCTTTTTGCGAATTGAGAAAACCTAGATAAGCAGGTAGATAGTTTACTAGAGTCTCTTTAGGAACCACTGGTGGTGGCACTGAAATAGTATTAGAGATAGGCTGTGGTGGAGTTTTTACAGAAGAATCAACTCCAATTTCACTTTTCTGACTTGATGTAGCAACTACCTCAATTTGTTGTGTAGAAGTGCTTACAACAGATAAATTAACAACTTTGTTTGATACCCCACTAGAGCCTGTAAAAAATAAGCCAACAGAAATAATAAACATTCCCACTGCAGACAAAACGCTATGAAAAAAATTGAACATGGTATTTATAGCTACTTAGCTTATAGATACCCGTAGCAAGCTTACAAAAAGCCCACCACGGGTAGTAGCCGGAGCCACTCACACCAGTTTCCCGATGTGGCAGGACATGCGACCCCATGATGGGTTCTTTATGCACGTCCTGACTTTTTCACCATGCTAGCAATCGCTTGCTAGTTTAGGCTACTCTCCATATTTAGTTGTAAGCCAATAGTCCCACAAATAGGACCTTAATTCAAGTGTGCGGCACGGGTTTTAACTGTTATTTAACTGATGAGCAGTTGCAGCGGATGCCTGTTCTTGGCCTGTTCCTCAGTCAATTACCCACCAATTTATTTGGTAACCTTTCCGTTGTCGATTTCGCTATTTAGCACCAGTTATTAGCTAGTTTAGCTGGGAAGATAGTTCAAACCGTTCCCTAACCGATTATTCACCGTTTTAATCGGTTGCCTTTACGCTGTTATTACACTGTTCAGCAGCGAGCTATCGCCTGTTATTAGCCTGTTTAACAAGTGAATCTTATACTGCTTTTTATACTGTTATGCAGTATCAAACCCTGTCTTATTTATCCTACACGTGCGTATTGCTTGGAAAACCTTTAATTCGTAGCGGGTTGTTCTCCCTGACTTACCGTCAAGATTGCGCCCAGACCACCCTGATTACACCTGTAGTCTTTATTGAGTTCAAATGTTTCTTCAAGGTTGCATTCAGTCAATTTGCCTATCTCTTTTATTACTTGTTTAGCAAAATCACGCTGCTCTTCCTTAGCGAGAACATAGAGTCTAGTTACACCCTCTATAAATCTCTGTTTTGCTCTCAGGACATAATTTTTTGAGCCGTTATTATCTGGTCTTGCAACCAATAAAAAGGCGTAATTTGTTATCGGGCCTTTTCTGGACCATAGTGGCTCAGGAATAACTGAAGGGCCAGTAAGTGCACCCGAAAAGTCCAGCATATGCTTTGTTACCGAGTTAATTTCATTATCGATAGTGGTTCTTATTGGATTAAATTTTGCCAGATTTGTTAGGGTATGCACCTCTCTTAACAATGCACTAGTGAAAAATCCCTTATTGTCTAATTTCTCGAATTTTGAAAAGTCCCTTAGAACATCAGAGTTTTCCTGGATTGCTTTCTCTAATAATTGCTCCTCAAATAAGTCCCTAAAAGAAGGTCCTCGACTTTCTAGTGCTCGTCGAGTAATTAGTAACGTGGCAGCGTTTTTCTTACTTAGTGGAATAATATGGCCTATTTTAGGAAACAAAGCCTCGCCGAAGAAAGCGTGAACGCTATACAACAGATTTGTATTTTGGTCTTCGATAGGCCTCATTCTTAAAATAATTTCATTCAGAGGCGCTTGGTCTTTTCTTGTTATGTCTCTTACCCATTTAATCGACGCTCTTTTTATCCACCCCTTGGGCAATTCATCCTGTAAACTAAAAACAATAGAATTGACGAGAGCCTCAATATCACTGCTTATGGCCTTACGCTTGAATACTTCATACTTGTAAGTATTTGCAAACCAAGCAAAAAATTTTGCCTTAAGCGAAGCAAGTCTGGGCACTACATCCATAAGCAGACTGAGAAAATACAAAGCCCCACCCAATACGGCCAGCGCAGCCAAATAAGGCTCAGAGAAATGCCAAACAGTATGCAGTGATGTCCAGATGGTTTTTATCATTCCGGTGAGACCAACCCTCTAATTACTGCGTTTTCTGATACAAATTTAAACCCATCATCAGTTGGTATGACTGCATGCAAGTTTTCTAACGTAATTACCTCTCCCGTGTATATGCACTTAATCTCACCCTTACTTATCTTTTCAAGAAGTTTTAATTTTTCGAGCGCAACAATAAGGTCGACATCGGAGACCGCTCGAATTTTTGTCTTACTTAGTCTTTGTATTTTCTTGCTAAAATCAAACATAATATTCATTTATAATTTTAATTGTTATCCGGACAGTATTCTTTTCTTTTCCTTCTGAAGATACGTTCAGTCTATACCTAGACTAGATATTATTCCAATCTCATCTTGTGACCCCGATGACCGGTTTTATCGCCGATTTATCAGGCTATTTTCAATTCCCGAACCCCTAAAATCGCCTCAGACGCCTCTAAAACCCACAGATGGAGTGAGTTCCAACTTTCTATGACCATGTCCACCTTGCGGATAATGGTTCGAAGTAAAATAAAATCACCAAAAGGTGATTTTATTTTTATCTATTTTTTATTTCAGCGGATTCCTCCCTTGAATGAGCCTAACGAGAACTAAGACGATAGCTAACACGAGGAGTATGTGAATAAACCAACCAATGGTATAAACGCCAATAACCCCCAAGAGCCACAAAATAAATAGAATGATTGCGATAGTGATAAGCATGTTATTTAATTATTTAGTAATGTGACGACGAGAAGCGCGGGGTACTTTAGCGCCGGTTTTGCGCGCTTCGGAAATGCCGATGGCGATGGCTTGTTTTCGACTTTTTACCGGCGTACCGCTACGGCCGCTTTTAAGCTCGCCATGCTTATATTCATGCATGACCTTCCCTACTTTCTGCTCCGCTTTTTTACTATATTTGGGCATAAATACGATGACGCCTGAAAAGAAAAATACTTACGGGGTATAAAAAAACCCGACGACTGTTGCCAATCGCCGGGCCATGGGAGGCCAAGCGGCCTAATCCCGAACGCACAGAAAGTACACATCACCACCCGCAACCATGCCACGAGTAGCCGCAGCCGTTGAAGGAGAGACAGCCCCACGGCGAGGGGTTAGTGACAACAGAGTAGTCCTTGAGACTCGTGCCATCCTGCGCGGTGACGGTATTGGTGGTAGTAGCGCTGGCCGCACCGTAGATGATGGTGCCACTGCCGGGGTCATCAACAATGTAGACGTTCGTGGCATTGGTGGCACCCACGACGTAATTACAGCCGCCATCCAGCGTGAACTGGTTGAGGGCGTTTGTGGCGCCATAGAGCGTGTACTGGCCATTGCCGGTGGTACTGGTGATATTAGAACTATTGTTGCCGCCAGTGAACGTGAGGCTTGTTACTGTTGCGACCACCACGTTGGAACCATTGTCGCCGCCATTCACGCAACCGGAACCTCCGGAAATGGTGAAATTGTTGGCGGCATTGTCACCGCCATTGAGAAGGTAGTTGCCGTTACCGGTAAGCGTCACCACGTTTGAGGCATTGGCCGCACCCGTGAAAGTGAAACTACTGGTACTGGTGGCAGTGATGATATTGCCGGCATTTGTGCCGGCCGTAATAGCCACCGAACCGCCCGTGACATTCACCTGATTCAAGCCGTTTTGACCACCGACGATGGTAATGGACGCGCCATTATTACAGCACCAGCAACAAGTATTGGTTGGCGCCGTTACCGTCACCGTGTTGGCCGCGCTATTGCCGTCATTGATAACGACGTCGGCGCCGGCTGTAGTGACCGCGACAATATTGGAACTATTGTCCGGCGCCGTAACCACGAGCGTGGAATTCAAGTTACCAATGGTCACCTGGATGTTGTGCTGACCAGCGACTTGCGGAGAAGCAAGAACGAACTGGTCGGGCACATAGGAGAGCTTACTGACCACCGGCGTGCCGCCGTTAATGGTTGTGGTCACGGTTGCACCGTAGGACCAACAGCCGCTGGCAGGCTCAATGTCCACCACTTCCGAAGAAACAGCCGCCGTCGTGGTGGCAATTGCATAAACCGATGGACTGCCACACAAAAGCTGGCGAGCTTCCAGCGCTTCGCACAAAACACGCTGACACTGGGCACGCGAAGGCCGTTTGGGGGAAACAAGACACTTCATTGGAATCTCCTGGCTGGAGGAACAAAAATTGAAAGAGCAACAAGCTCTCCACTGCCCGCCACAATAACCCGCGGCAATGTTGCCGTCAATTTGACTACAACTTCTTTTAATAAGCTGTATTTATATAATGCCGAGTGATGGGCCCAAAATATCCCGAAGCGGGATTGATCCTTTTTGCCCTCTGAAACCTAATGAGAGCGGCCTGGGTGAAGAAACCAAAGACGGCGGTTTCCTTCCCGAGAGAGCCTGGGCCGCTCGCGGCAACCGTAAAACCCTAGGCATTAAGGAATTTTTGTAATAATTTTACCTGCGCCCCCTTGCTGGCAGGAGGCAGATTTATCGGGAAAAACCACGCGGAAGTAGCCGGCACTACCACAGTACCAGCAGAAATCGGGCAGAGCGCTCCGGTCAGGATACTGTAAACAGCTCCTGGAGCGCATACGGGAGACGAAGTCGGCACAACGGGAAGAAGTGATTGGGAAACCTGAGCCACAGAACCACCGGCAGCTGAAGGATAATAAGTGCCACCACTGCCACTACTGCCCCCGCCGCCCGACTGGCCCGTATCGTTAAGGTGTAACCCATCCGTACTATCTGCTCCTCCCATATTAAACCATGCAGTATCATCAACGTAGGTAAACTGACTTGGGGCAGTGGCCGCGGCTATAGCCCGAACCCAACAGGCGTTCGGAGTAATATAATCAGTCCCGTAGGTGTCGCGGGGCAATATACCGAGAACAAACACTATGGCGGTAGGGTCGGCGGTGGTTATGTCATTAAGCATTGTCGTCATGGCAGTCTGTTCTGTTCCACCATTTGAGAAATCTCCACCTCCAACGCTAAGGTCATTCCTGCCACCCATGAGAAAGATATATTTTGGTTGTGGAGAAACTCCAGTGATTTGTCCAGTATTATCTCGTAAGAAATAATCAGGATTGCTGCCGGCAACAGAATTAACAATTCCCTTAAACGGAAATCCCATACCAGCAGGAGCATAACCAAGTGCTCGTGCCGCAACATATAAGGCGACGGTGCGATAGTCCGTTGCGGTGATGCCCGCTAGAATTGAATCGCCGTAGGTGCAGATATTTTGTTTGGCCGCCGGTGTGCTTCCAAGTGTCGCTCCTGCGTCAATACCAAAATCAAAAAGAGCAAACACTTTGGGAGAAAGCTCACTAGTAAGAGGTAAACTGAATGGCACTATTTCAAACAAATGTGAAGAACTATCGGGTGAAGAATCTTGAATAAAATAAATATCACCACTCGTATCAGAATCAGAAGGAGTAGTGGCACCTGGCGGATTTTGGTCGGAACCAATTTGCACCCCGTCTTTGGTGACCATGAAACCACCAGACTGATTTTCAACCCAAAACGTCATAAGACCCGATGGGTTTATCGCGTTAAAGCGCATACACGCTCCCGGTGTAGCCCAGATTGCCCCCGTGCGGCTTTGTTGCGTAAAAGAGGTGTAATTACCGTCAAGACGCATGGAAGTCCACGGCGAGCCAATATCTGTAATGGCCGCAAAAAATGTCGGGGCAGAACTTCCCGTTGCCTCAAAAAGTACATCGGTAGTGTCGCCGGTATTAAAATATGCTCCCGTCACGAACATTAAATACGTAGTTCCTTCCGTAAGACCACTAGCCAACGTGAAGAGGTGAAAACCTGAACCGGCACCATCAGTCAAAGTTGTCCAGGAAGAATCCCCCGCAAAGCGATATTTTACATTTTGTGTACCAAACTTATTTACGGCGATTGCATTGGCTCCAGTAAATTTGATAGCATAAGCACCAATTTGTGATGAGCCAGGAAAAAGGGTTACGAACGAGCCGAAACTTTGACTTGTCCCCATTAGGCGTACTTTTGAATCGTTGTAATTAAGATCAGTAGTAGCCATGGTTCTATACGGCTCCTATACAGCGCCATTTACTTGTTCCTGAATTCCAACGAAAGCCAATATCCTGCGTTGTTGTTGAAAGAGTTGCGGGGAGTGTCACACTTGAACTTTCAAATGACGTTCCCCAGGTGATGTTGTGGCTACCTGTGCCAGTGATGATGATGCGGAGCAAATCACCGTTGACTGGCGTGCCTGAAAGATTAGCAGTGAACGAAGTGATATCGGCGGCTTGGGCGGTCAATTCGTAGAGGTCTACGTTATTAGTGTTGATGGTCGGCGTGCCTGAAGAAGTGGTTGAGCCATAGCGACGGGTAATTCTTTTATTCGCCAGCGTATCGGTGGTCGTCTTGCCAACCAAAGTATCGGTGGCATCCGGAAGCGTTACGGTGCGATTGGTAGTCGCGAGAATGGCGATAGTAGTTGTCGTATAGTAGTTGTCGTATTGGTGGTCGCGCCAGAAAGACTGAACTCCGCCACCTTTGTGGCATCAGAAGCGTTGACAATTGTGGTGGAAGTGTCAGGAAGAGGCTTGAGTGCGCCCGCCACCGTAAGAGATACGCCCAAAAAATCATTGAGAACGTCCCCCCACGCTCCCGAATCAGACCCTGGTGTTGGTAATCGCGACATAATAATTTAGATAATTATCCTTAAAAACATTTCTAGTATAGCATACTGACAAAGATGGCAATTGCCGCAAACCCCCTGCCGTGCTATAGTTCTTCCATCTAAATCACCCGCAATTTACGTTTTACAAGCCTTAAATTCACTTATCTGCCAATATCTCGCACTAGAGTCAATCACCAAATAACCGC
>CAZNZK010000002.1:50970-218913 GCA_964577595.1 uncultured Candidatus Saccharibacteria bacterium | reverse complement strand
TTAAATTCACTTATCTGCCAATATCTCGCACTAGAGTCAATCACCAAATAACCGCCAAAGAGGTCCGGGTCATTGCCGACGAAGGCAACCTTGGTGTTATGCCCTTGGCCGACGCTATGAAACTGGCCACGGAGCGCGGGGTGGATTTAATAGAGATTTCCCCCAATGCCACCCCCCCTATTGCAAAATTGATGGAATATGGTAAATTCCTCTATGCTGAAAGCAAGAAAGAGCGGGCCGCTAAAGCCAAGTCCAAAACGACCGAAACGAAGAACGTTCAGGTCAAAATAGGCACCGGCGAGCACGACCTTGATTTAAAGGCTAAAAAAGCCTCTGCGTGGCTCAAGGAAGGCCATCGGGTCAAGATCGAGCTCTTTTTAATCGGCCGGGGAAAGTACATGGATTTCAACTTTCTTAAGGAACGATTAGAGCGCATTCTTCACCTCATCAGCGAGGAATATAAGGTTGCAGAAGCGCCGAAAAAAGGCCTTAAAGGCCTCACAGTTGTCATCGAGCGGAAGTAAAAAAAACACGAAAAACATGAGCATCAAAACCAATAAATCCTACACCAGGCGAATCAAAGTGACTCGCAATGGCAAGCTGGTTACCCGCAAAGCTGGCCAGAACCATTTTAATACCCGCGACAGCCGCTCTGCCCATATGAACCGCCGCCGCACCGCCCTTTTGGTGATGAAAAATAAAGATTTCGCCAAATTCCTCGCCAATAGTTAAGTTTGAGTTAATTTTTAAATAATTTTAATACACTTCCATGACCCGCGTTAAAAAAGGTATCCACGCTCTCAAAACCCGCCGCAATATTTTGCGCCAAACCAAGGGGTTTCGTAATGGCCGCTCCACCAAAGAAAAAGCAGCCTATGAGGCCCTCATGCATGCCGGTGCCTACTCCTTTGCCCACCGCCGTGACAAAAAAGGCGATGCTCGCCGCCTCTGGATTGTCCGCATCAATGCCGCACTGGAAGCCGCTGGTCTTTCCTACAGCAAATTCATGGGCGCCCTCAAGAAAAAGGGTATTGGCTTAGACCGCAAAACCCTTTCCGACTTAGCCGCCAACAACCCTACCGTTTTCTCTCAAATTATCACTCTTGCTAAGTAGCTAGGGGGTTGACGGAAATCTTCCGCCAGTTATACTACTACCGTTACAACTGCCTTAGGGCTCCGAGAAATCTCCGCTAAAAACGGAGATTTCGTTTTTTAAACCATTATCTATAGAGTTTTTAAAAGACTCCGAAAGACGTCCGAATTGCCTCTCGTCTAGCATGCCGATTTTTCTACTAAGACGTTTTGTGCTTAATGTTTTTACTTGCGATAAAATAGCGAAACTTTGAGTCAAACCGTGCCTAATCGAATAATAATAGGGGCTATTTTTAATTTGACTAGTCAGTGGAATAATCCTGATCGCCCCATGATTAAAAACCTTCAAGATGAGAATCGGCCGTTCAAAAGACTCGTTTTTACCGTCTTCTTCAGACCCAATATTAACGCCAAGCGAGCACCACCAAATTTCACGCTCCCTGAAAAACGGCGGGGGTTGGCGCTGTTGCAGCTTTTTGGCTAATTCGTTCCATCTATCAAAATCCTTCTCCATCAACCAAGCATAATGCCAGTTGATAAAATACTTCTGAATTTTCTTTAAAGAAAAGTTAAAGAAGCTGAACAGTATCTCCCTTCTGTGGCACCACAGCATTGACGCCGAGGTAATCGCGCAAGCGCTGAGCAAGAAACAGCTCGGATTTCGGCTCGCCCATAGTGACAAAGACTTTTTTGAGCGTTGCTTTGGCGCCATCGACAAATTCGATAAGATGATCGGAATCCTTGTGGGAAGAATAACCGAGAATGGTTTTAATTTCGGCACGCACTTTAATTTTTTCACCCTGGATAGTAACTTCTTTTGCACCGTCCTGAAGCTGGCGGCCAAGCGTGCCTACCGACTGATAGCCGACAAGCAAAATAGTAGTATTCGAATCGGGCAGAAAGTGGCGCTCGTGACGAAGAATGCGGCCACCGACGCTCATACCAGAGCCGGCCAAGATGATTTTCGGGTTTGGCATTTGATCAAGACCCTTTGACTGCTTAGTGTTTTCAGCATGTGTGAGCTTGGCTACGGTAAAAAGCGATCCGCTATCAGCCGCAGCCATTTTTTTTGCCCGCTCATTAAAATCGCTAGTATAACGTGCGTAAATATCGGTGACTTTTTCAGCCAACGGCGAATCAATGTGCACAGGTACTTTGGGAATCTTTCCGGCCCGCTCCAGCTCGTTGATTTCAAAAAGAATATCCTGGGTGCGTTCAAGGGAAAAAGCAGGAATAATGAGCGTCCGTTTGTGAGCGGCAGTATCGATAATGGCTGCCGCTAATTTGGCGCGACGATCTTCCTTCGACTCGTGGTTACGATCGCCGTAGACCGATTCCATTATCAAATAATCACTGCCTGCGACAGATTCTGTGTCACGTAAAAAGAGCGCGGGTGAATTGCCGAGATCACCGGTAAACGTCACGACGGTTTCGCCATACTTTTTCGCATCAGCAAAAACAAATTTTTTGGTCGCGGGTGAAAAAACACCAGCATCAGCAAGCATCGCACCTCCAATATGAAGCTCGTACATCGCCGATCCTAAAATATGGCCGGCATCTTTAGGCACAACGGTTATACCCCCACCAATATCCGCAGGCGTGCCATACTCAATGGTATGCCACAAGCTAAGAGCCTGGCGCACGTCATTTTCACCATACAACGCTGGCTGACGACGTGCGGCGGCTTCTTCAGTTAATAAATGTAAAGCATCGGCAAACATTACCTCCGTTAAATCGCGCGTGGCCGGCGTGGAATAAATAGCGCCGCGAAAACCGTCTTTGACGAGTTTCGGAATACGGCCGATATGATCGGCATGAGCATGCGTTACCAAAAGCACTCGTACATCGGTCGGATTATAAGGAAAAGGATCATGGTTGAATTTTTCTGCCGCTTCACTCCCCTGTTCCAAACCACAATCTACCAACATTTTAAAACCAGTAACATCCAGCAGAAAATTAGCGCCTGTTACTGAGCCGGTGCCGCCGGCAAAAGTGAGTGAGAGCGAAGGCTGATTTTTAACAAGCATAGTTAGTATTTAGACGAATAGATACACGCCTGCGAGCACGCCACCGACCAAATCAGAAACGATGGAGGCGACGGTGTATGAGTAAGAACCTGCAACACTTAGTGTTTCGATGCCTGAATACACTTCAAACGCCTCCCAAAGCACACCGATAACCAGCGATATCAAAAATGCTCCCAGAAAAAGAAAGAACGGGCGTTGGAGCAGGTGCCGAATTCCAATTACTGACAAAACCGCCAGAGCGGCCACCGCGCCGGCCAACGTATGCACAATCCAGTGATACCAGTTAATACGCCAATACAATTGGAGGCCAATGCCAGTCAGGTGCAGAAAAAGTACAAAAAGCGCGAGGAAAACAATAAGCGCGGCACGGGATTTCGTCATGGAATCAGTATACTAAAAAATCGCTACGAGAGCGATTCTTTAGTGGCCGCGTATATATTGCCCTAGTGAAAAAACTAGGTGGGTGTTCTCAGAGCCATTCTTCTGTAGATTCCGAAGAATCCTCATAGGAACGACACGATTTGAACTCCCTGAAAAATATTTCACCCTAGAACAATATAAACGCAGCCGTAGTAATTATCTCTTACTCCAAAATACCGTCAAGGTTGACGTCGTACAAAACTTGCTCAGCAATATGACGATAGTTAATGAGCTCGGCCGGCGAGAACCAATGAGCGATTTCCTGCTTCGCTTCGGCGGGCGTTCCCGAGGCATGCACCAGATTGCGAATACAGCGACCATCAGTGTCGGTCATTTCATAGGAATCCAGGACGTAGTCGCCACGAATAGTGCCGACATCGGAAGTAAGCGGCTCCGTACTGCCGGTTAGTTTCCGCACAATGGCCACTGCATGCGCACCTTGCCAAACCATAGTGACAATAGGACCGGCAGTCATGTAGTGCTTGAGACGCTCCAACACCAAACGAGTAATATCTAGAGGGTCCTCGCTTGGTGGTTTCTTGCCTTTATCGTGATAGCTCTTGATGGTCTTTTCTCCCGTCACTCGCCGCCACGAAGAGTCAAGTGTGTAGTGTTGCTCAATGTGCTCCGGCGTAGCTACCAACATCTTCATGGCCACCAGTTTTAAGCCGGCACGCTCATAACGACGGATAATTTCGCCAATAAGCGAACGCTGAACACCATCGGGTTTTATAATAACGAACGTGCGTTCATGTGATGGGTGCGGGTGGGGTGTGTCGCTTTTAGAAATTTTATTCATGTTGGGTAATTGTATTTATGGTTTGTTTCTGAGTATCTATCGTTTCCTGTTGGATATCAACTGTTTCTTGTAAATTTTGGATTATCTGATCGCGCTCGTCTGGACTCTGCTCAACTGGTTTTTGTCCTTGTTGAGGAGGATGGTCGGTTTGATTATTTAAAAATTGGCGAAGTTGTCGCAGTTTTTCGTCACTATCAGAAACAGACTCTTGAGAAGCGGTTTCTCCAACTTCTTCAGCCTCAGCCGTTTCAGCGACTTCAGCTGTTTCAGGAATAGCGGCTCCGGCTTCTGCTGTGCCAGCAAACGCTCCTTCTCCTGCAGCTGCAGCACCTTCCCCCGCGACAGCGGTAGCTTCACCAGCTACAGCGGCGCCCTCCATTGCTTCAGCCGCAATAAGAATTTCGGGTCCCATATAAAATCACTATATCACACTTTTGCGGCGGTATTGGGAGTAGGATTAGACGAAACCTGAGCAGGAGCTGGTGGCGGCGTTGCGGGTTCTATTTTTCTATATTTTACGAGAATTTCCTGTTCAACCAACGCTTTCTCGCGACCATATTTGAGATACGAAAGTTGTTTTAAAGCATCAAGCTTGCTTGGATCGCCAGGTGGCGGGGGCAGAGTTTCAATATTAAATGGAGTAGTGGGCCGGCCATTCACAAGTATTTTAAGATACGCATTGCGGTTATCAATATTGACGATGTCATGCGCTGTAAACGTCGGTGCCAACTGCTTCACTAAAATTTCCGCGTCGGCACTGCCTACCCGGAACACGCCGAGTGAGCCAACGTTGCCAAAAACCGCATCGCGAATGTTTTCTTGGAGCTGGGCGATAAACTGGTGTGCGATAGTGAGCGAAAGTTTATACTTGCGAGCCTCGGAAAGAATGGTGGCTATGGAATCAGTGGTGACATTCTGAAATTCGTCTATATAGAGATAGAAAGGCGGCAAACTAATGCTGGACGAATCGGTGCGCGAAAGCGCGGCCATGAGGATTTTGCCCACCAAAATGAGGCCGATGAGGTTGGCATTGATGTCACCGAGTTTACCCTTGGCTAAATTCACCAGCAAGATTTTCTTATTATCCATGACGTCGCGAAAATTGAACGACGAATGCTCCTGGGAAACTACCGGCCGCATGATGTCGTTACTCAAAAACACGTCAAATTTATTCGTGACGTATTGCACGTAGTTGGCCAAGCCCTGCTCCCCCGTCGTTTTCTCGGCATTAGTCCAAAATTGCAGAATAAGCGGATTTTTACAGTGCGCCAGCTTGAGCTTGCGGTATTCTTTATCGGAAAGAACGCGAGAAATATCCAGCAACGTGTTGCCCGACTCCGGGTGCTCCATCACCAAAAGCGCCGAATTGCGGAAATACTGCTCAAAAGCCGGGCCCATGCTCTCCGGCACCGCGCCATAGAGCTTCTTGAAAATACTCAGAAGTTCATTGACTACAAATGTCTTTTGCTCCGGAAAATTCGGGTCAAATTCCAGCATGTTTAAACCCATCGGCCGAGCCGTGTAGCTCGGGTCAAAATAAATCACGTCCTCATAACGCTCCTTGGGCACATTGGCGAGCACGTCTAAAATGTCCATGCCATGCGGGTCTATCATGCACACGCCCTCACCTTGCTGAATATCCTGAACGATCATATTTTTCAGGAGTGTGGTTTTACCAGTGCCGGTTTGGCCGATAACGTAGAAATGGCGCAAACGATCCTCTTTAGTGATAAACGCCTTGGTTTCGCCATTGCGAAAACGGTTAATACCCAAAAGCGTCCCCTGCTGAGGCAAATCCACCGGCGCGGCACTTGCGGCCGACTTTGCCTGACGCACCTGGGGCGCTGAGCCGCCGATGCGCTCTGGGAAGTGAAAAAGCGTGGCCGCTTCTTTGAAATTAAGCGGCAAAATCTGCTTCTTTTCACCTGCCTCCGGAAATTCTCGGAACGAAAACTGTTCGGCTAATGTCGCCAACTTCTTGCCGGTGAGTTTTTTAAATACAAGCTTGTTGCCGAGAGTGTTTTCAAACTGACTAAAAGCTGATTGCAACTGGGTCAAAATTGCTTCCGCGGCCATTGGTGTATTGGCTGAAACGAGCACACGAATAGCGACCTCGCATATAGGCGCGGCGATTTTTTCCTGCAAAACAGCCAGAAGATTTTGGTCGGCAATGGGCGCTTTGGGCAGTTCGCCAGTGGCCATCTGGCGCTTTTTTTCTTCCTCCTTTTTCTTCTGCTCGGCGGCGCCTGAGCTAAAAATCATATCACTGACACCGCTCAAAAATTCTTCACCCAAGCTTTTCGGCAAAAGCTCTTTGATAGGCTTACCCTGGGCAACACCCTCAATAATTTTCTGATACTGCTTTTGATATGACTCGCGAGGCTGACGAAACACCAGTTGCACCGCCGCGCCCTCATTCTCTTTTTCTATCTTGGAAAATGTATTCAAAATGACATTGAGCGGGTCGTGGTCAAATTTGTCATACATCTTGAGCGGATAAATGGGAAACTTGTCCAGAGTAGCCACCGCCCCCATCATTTCCCCTGGCTCGGCAAAAATGTTGTAATCGTCGGGAACCTCCTTCAAGCGCGCCCGCGGAAAAAGCGCCACCACCTGCTTTTCAAAAAGGTCCTTGCGAGCGTCGGGAATGCCAGCATACACAACCGCCTCCTGGCTATGATTGGAATTAGCGATTTCTAACGTAAATGGCGGCAAGCTTTCTGTGCTCTGCCAAAGTGATTCCAAAATACTTTTACCCTTACTGCTGGTTGTAGGAAACATGCCCGCGTAGAGCTGTTCCATGGCGGAAACAAGCTCTTTGAGCGGCCGCTGACCAGAGCCTTCCGGGCCACCAGAATCCGGCAAGGAAATTTCATAGAGCGTCATATGCAGAGCATCAAAAAGAGCCGAGCGCGGCGCAAGGCCTGGCACGGGATAATTACCCTTTACATACTGCACCAAAAACCGGTGAAAATCAGATTGAATATGTGGGTCATTGAGCCCCTCCACCACCCGCATCGCATTTTTAATGCCTTTGTCGGTAAGCACCGTGAGAAGCTCCGTCATCCTGGAATCGTGCGGCTCAGGCGAAAGCTTAAGGACAATTCCCTGCACTTCCCCGGCAGGCATTTGAGCTTGCGGGTGCAATACGGCATCAACAGGCGCCGCTTGATGCTGTTGGATTTGTTCAGCCGCCACCTGCTCGCGTTCTGCGCCCGTCAAAGGCCGCGCCGTTTCCTGCGCTAACTGCTGTTCGCGCCGCGCCACCTCGGCCCGCAAATTCGCCAATTCCTCCTGCGGATTTTTAGCCGGCAAACCCTCGCTATTTTTAGTCGCGTCCATAGAAGTATTATAGCAAAAGCCGCGCCATGAAGACGCGGCCGAGGTAACTGACAATAAAAAATCCTAGTAGTCGGTGTCGTTCACGCCGTCGTGAACGTGGGTGTAGCCCACAACGACGCCGTTCTCAACGAGCACAGTCAGCCTGACGTTGCCCGTGCCCCAACCATTGTCAAAACGTTCCCATTGAAGCATTTCTCCACCAAAGCCACCATCGGAGCCGACCCTATCATTTGGTTGACCAAAACGATCAATGAGTTCTTGCCTGGTGGTTTTGTCCTTTTCGATCTTGCACGTCCGGAGATCCGCGCAACCATTCATAACGAGAGACACGGCGAACACCAGAATAACCCGTCGCCAGGCGCTTCCACGCGATAAAATGCGATTCATAACAAACTCCCTCTAGAACCCGTGACGCAAGCCGGAACATCCGAAACTTGTGTTTCTACTACCGTTCTACACCTTTAGTTTTGCTTGTCAATAAACGTAATGAACTTTTTAGCATCATCGAATTTTTCTTCTTTGCCGGCGGCAATTTTCAATGAGAGCGTGCCGTCAGTATTGATGACCACAAAATGCGGAATTCCCTTCTTTTCTTTATATTGAATTTGCTTGGCAAGCTCGGCGACACCGTTATGGAAGACCTCCGTATTGATGCCGGCCGCGCGCAACTCATTCGCAAGCTTGTTCGCCTCGCCGCGCTGTTCTTCATTCAAAAGACCAACAACCACACGCGTTACCGCCGCTTTTTCAAAGCTCGCTAGTTTTTCCTGCTTCACAATTTCTAACAAGCGCGTGAGGCCGATAGAAATACCCACACCCGGAAGCTTGCGATTGATAAATTTCCCCGCCAAATCAGCATAGCGGCCGCCAGAAGCGATACTGCCATATTTCTCTAGGCCATCAAGCGTGGTTTCGTAAACGGATGCGGTGTAATAATCCAAACCGCGAGCGATACGCGGGTTAAACACAAATTTTCCATGCGCCACAGAAACATCTTTCAAATACTTCGCCACCTCTAAAATTTCGGCCTTGCCTTCAGTTATGAGCGCATTCTGCGTAGAAACATCATTGAGATATTCCTCAACCTGTCCAATCGGCAATTGCCTATCAAGTACCGCCAGCAAGTTGCCCGCATCATTCTCACTCATGCCGAGCTCTTTCTGGAGCGATGCCTTCGTAGCGTCAGCGCCGACTTTATCAAACTTATCAATACTACGCAGAGCTGTCGGAATATCCTTCACGCCAAAGCCTTCTAAAATACCCTGCAGGAATTTTCGGTTATTAATATGAATGGTGAAATTGCCGATAGCAAAACTATCCAACACACGAGCAATCACGGCCACCACTTCCCCATCAAAATAGAGCGGTAGGCTTTCATTGGCGATAACGTCAATGTCGGCTTGATAGAATTCGCGGAAGCGACCCTTCTGCGGACGCTCACCGCGCCACACCCGCTGGATTTGATAACGCTTAAACGGAAAAACTAATTCACCATAATTCTGGGCCACGTAACGAGCTAGCGGTACGGTTAAATCAAAACGCAAAGCGCGGTCGGCTTCCTTGCCTTCACCTTCGCCGTGGCGGCCACCATCTTCACCCAGAGCCCGGCCGATAGTGTACATTTCTTTGTCAATCTCTCCCTTGGAAGAAAGCGTTTCAATATACTCCACGGCCGACGTTTCCAACGGCACATAGCCGTAGCTTTCCGCCGCAGCGCGCATTTTCGCTTTCATCCCCTCTTCAACGATTTGCTCTGCCGGCAAATTTTCCGGAAAGCCGCTCGGGTTGTGGTATTTGTTAGACATTAACCTCTATGATGCAACACTTTTAGACAAAAATCAAAGTGTTTCTGGTATGAAAAAAGCCCCCGCTGGAACGGGGACTTGAAAAAAGATACAGCACGGGAAATCGAAGAATTTTACCGCGGCTTCCGAGCGAGAATGTGGACGGCCGCATTGAACATTGGCGAAGCGTCGGGCTTGCATTTGCGGCACCGCGTTTGGTGCTCGGAATAATCCAGAATTTCCCAGCCTTGGTAGAAATTCAACAGCTCCATGGGCGAAAACCAGAGGCGCTCGCGAGCAGAGTCAAGGTCAAACAAATCACCACCACCCACGAATCCAGCAATAACATTGTAGCCGCCAGAGAGCGTTTTGGATTGAATGTCGGTCACTAAGCGCAACCCGCACTCACGACTCACATAATGCAGCGCAAACGTGGAAACAACTAGGTCGTATTCCTTGGGAATACGCCACGCTCGAATATCGGCCACAATTCCTCGCAGAGCCAACTCTTCCTTATTGGCAGTACCATTGAGTGGATCAATGTCGCAATCACGAGAATCAATGGCTGTTACGGAAAATCCCGCCCTGGCTAGTGGCAAGGCATGCCTGCCCGCGCCAGCCCCAAGATCCAAAGCCGTCGGGATGTAGTCACCCATCTCGGCAAGCAATAAAACGGCGACTCGCTGGACGATTTCCATCGGCTGACCATATTCGGTTTTCACATCTGCGAAGATTTCTTCCACATATTTTGTGGTTGCGCTCAAGGAACACCTCCAAAAATAAAAATTTGTTTAACTTCTGATCTGCTTGAATAATAACAATAATTTATGATATTGTCAATTTTTGGTATTTTTTTCCATCGGCACCCGCGCGAAAAAAGTAGTTCCTGCTTCACCGACATTCGCCTTCCAACCAACCGTGCCACCATGCTTATCAATCACGCCTTTAACAAAAGCCAAGCCGAAGCCGGAACTTTCTGGGTTATATTTTGTGGAATCTTTACTGCGGCCGCCGGCGGTAAAGAGTTTCGCTTTTACATCGTCGGCCACGCCAACGCCGTTATCCTTAACGGAAAACACCGCTTGACCGCCTTCGCGTGCGAGCGTCACCATCACCTTGCCGCCCGGCGTATTATATTTGATACCATTTTCAACCAAGTTGCGTAGAGCCTCGCCGAGCTGGGTGGCATCGCCGGTCAGGGAATAGTCGCCGTCGACAATTTTACTTTCAAAAACCAAGCCCTTCCCTTTTGCCACCGACTCCTGCTCCGCGATAAGCCGGGCCACCACCTCTTTCAAATTCATTGCGCCCATAGCGTAGGATAGAACACCACTGGCCGCGCTCGCGCCCTGGAGAATGCCCTGGACGTAGCCCACGCCCTTTGTGGTTGAGTCCAAGCCTTCAGTGAGAAGTGGCTTAGCCGTTTCCGGCATTGTGCCATAATCGCCGTTCAAAAGCTCCGCGAAGATGTCGCGGTCCTTGCCCAAGTAGCCCTTGATTTGGTGATTCATAACATGCAAGAGATTTTCCTGACCGGCGTTGGCGGTTTTTAAATCCTGATACAATTGCGCGCGGTCTAAAGCAACAGCAGTAACAATTGCCAAATTCTCCAGTGAATCGCGCTCAAACTGACTCAATGTGTCATAAGCGCGATTAAGACCAATAAGCAAAATGCCCACAGTATGGGCATTGATGACTAGAGGATACGCGGAAAGGTTTTTGATGTGACCACTTTCAGTGAGCGAGGCAAGGGCTGCCGGCGACACTGCCCCGTCCCACACTTCGGGGATTTGCAGAGTGGGTGCCGTGGCACTTTTTGCCACTACCTCCGCAAGTAACGGCCTGTTTTTAAGCGGCATAATGGAGATAGTTTCCAATTGCACGCCCGCCACCTGCTCGCTTTTTACCAGCCGCTCGGAAAGGGCGAAGCGCACGGGCGTAAGGGCATCCGTTTCCCCGTCAAAATGCAATATGCCCACCAGTTCCAAATCCAACCCTCCGCGCACCGCCGCCACGATTTTTTCCGCCAAGGGCTCGGGCTCCAGCGCTAAAATACTGATTTGATAGAGCGCTCGCAAAAGCGAGAGCGTTTTATTGCGCACCGCCAGTTCCGCGTTCTGCTTATAGAGCGCTTCGGTCGCTAGTTTCTGATCATCCGCCATTTCGGGCTTCGTTTCAGCCATAGGAGAATTGTAGCATAAAAGAGCCCGAGACAAATGTCTGCTTACTGAGTGTTTGGGGAGTATCTTTTTTCAGTTGAATTTATACAAATTTTTGCGCATTAATCTCATCATAGCTAAGATTAAAGCCGTACTCTTTATCAAATAGACGTTCAAGCTCTTCCTTTGTTTTTACGTTTTTTAACTCACGTATCAAAGCGAGTAATTTTTGCTTACCGAATTTTTCAACAAGCCCCCCTACAAAGAACCCAGCTTCGCCATAGACATCGCTTCCACCATTCTCGTAATATTCCAAGAATTTACAAAAACTAGATGGCTTCTTTTTAAATTTATTTTGACCGGACGTGTAAATAGCAACACCCTCGTTAAGCCAAATCGGTTTGTAATGGCCGGAGGAAAGTATGCTGTAAAAAGAATGGCTTAATTCGTGTTTTATAAGAGCGACATATTCCTCCTGACTATATGTATGATTACTTTCTTTTTCATAGCTGTCTTTATTCAACACATATATATTTTTTTGCTCCGACCAGCCAACAACCCAATTTTCAGTTTTCTCACCTTTCAGCTCGTCAATAATTTCGCGACTATCAACGACAATTATTCTTGGAGTATGATGTTCCCAGTTTATTTCATAAAATACATTCAAATCTTTCATTGAATGTTCGTAGATATTTTTTAAAAAATCGTCTTCGGTTGAGGTTATTTTGAATATCATAGAAAATTATTTCTATAAAAAGAGGAGGGTGTATTTACACCTCCACAGTATCAACAACAGATGAAAATTGGAACTCCCCAACTTTGACGACGCCAGTAAACACCTTTAGCGTAAGCTTGCCGGCACTTCCCCAGCGGGCAAGTCGGCCACTAAAGGAGCGGCAGCTTCCCTGCACACTTCACGCGAAGCCCGGCCGAAAAGATGCTCATATTGCCCCACCAACTGGTCCAAAACAAGCGAACCATGACTCACATCGATAATGGAAACCGCGCCGGTTTTTTCATCCACTCGCAAACCCTGAACCTTGCTCGCCTGATGCCAAGCCAAAGGGCCCACAATGAGCTCCTGCTCTTTGACGATCCTAACGGCGATTTGGTCAAGGATGGGCATACTTATTATTATACGGTGACCGAGCCACTATAGCTCTTATTATCCTTTTTGGTCAGGATCTCCCACGCAAACGTCACTTCATTAGAATCGGAATGGTTTTTGACGTTTAATTTTACGCTAATCTTATCCCCTTTTGCCACCTTTATAGGATTCTCCATGGGAAGAAACACCTGTTCCCAATGAGTTTTCTTTTCATACGGCGAAGTGCTTAAGACAATATTTTCCGTTAACTTAGATTCAAACCAACCAGCGAGACCGTGAACCGTAGCATCTTTTGACGCAGTGACAATATTCGTTCCATTAAGTGCGTCACACTGTTCCCCGAGCTTATAATCTACGAGCCTGGCGGAATTGGAGACGATTGAATCTTTGGTAAACGTTTGAACGTAAATTTTACGCAAAGCAGAACCTTTCATGGCCGAAAAATCAAGACCGTAGCGTTTTTTATCCCATGTGCTAACAAGGTCATTATGGGTATCGGGAACAGAAGCCAGAGCGGCAAAAAGGGCCACGGAGCGTGGTAGAAAGGTGCCATTCGGCCGAAGGTACTCCTTACAACCAGAAACCGCGGTTATCATATTTTCATCAAAACCAAAATGGCCGAGACACTCACTAACAATAATATCAACTTGGCGAGGAAGTTTTAGTTTGCGACCGTCAACATATTTCAAGAGCTCCACTTTCCCCTCAAGGCCGCTCCTTTGAATATTCATCTTTGCCGCCTCAAACATCGGCCCTTCAGCCTCCGTGGCAAAGACCTTTTCCGCTCCAGCCTGAGCGGCAAACATCGCCAAAACGCCACTACCGGTACCAATATCAAGAACCCACGGTTTCTCTTTTTTCGCTATCAGTTCCTGCAACGCGGCTTTGAATGCCAAAGTTCGAACAGTGTCATCAAGCATCTCCCGATGCACCGAGGGCGACGTATAAAAAGGATGCTCAACGTTTATCAACTCCGAAGGCATAACCACTGGTGCTCGTTGTGATCGTAACATGGTAGGATTTTAATTCTTCTCCCTTACTATTTTATTAAAAGTCTGGCCGAAGTATATGAGAACTGCGGCCATTAAAAAATATGAGGTAAGATACACAAAATCATAGAACCCTCCAGCGTAAACTGTTCCATTACTAGCTTGGTACAGAAAAGTAAAATCAGCGATGTATTGAAAAACCAAAGCGAATATTAAAAGCCGCATTGGTTTTTTCATGATTCCGCCAAGCATATTCCAACAAAGAATCAGCGCGAGCAGAGCAATGGATACATACACCGCGTCACCGAGCGGATCACCCAAATCAATAATTATCTTGAGCGGAGCACCCCAATCAAACTGATACCCTTGCAAAAAGAAATAGTACGAAACAAGGAGCATGCCAAGAGGCAATAAGAGCACCCATATTTTATTGATTATTGATTTTTTAAGAGAAAACTTTATTCCACTTGTTCTCGCCAAAAATATACCTGCAATTATGTAACATACCGTGCTTCCTAAAAAGCCAAAGTCACCCAAAGATGGATACGGCACGGCGATTTGAGCAAAATAATTATAGTAACTATATACGCTTTGACCAAACACTTGCAAGAAAAGACTAATGGAGAAAAAAAGGAGGGCCTTGCCTAACAAACTCCTATGTAATCCCCATTTTTTCGCGGCAAACAGGCCGACTATAGCGCCATACAAAGCCACGACTTGATATAATGACGACCACAACTGATATATAGGATTTGCGGTGTCAGAAATTGTTATGTGGATATAGAAAAACCAACCAGCAAGAACTAGAAAAACCACAACTAGACAAACGTAAAGGTATTGACTGAGATCTCTTGTATGTCCCCGCATGATTAAAAATGTACCATATTAAACCACCGCTTGCCACGTCGACTGTTGATATGGCGACATCCGCCTAAACACCTACTATTTTCGAGTTACAATATATTTTTTCGTGTAGCCAACTGGTGCGAATGATTTTTTATATTGGCGCAAATGCTCTAATCCGAGATCCTGCTCCATATTCACGTATTTTTTACCGATTTCCAGCAACAGCCTCGCTGATTCACCAAATAAATAGGAATATACACCCCTATGGCCAGTGTCGGCCTTTCCAAATAAACCCACAACGTAGTCTCCCTTAACTGAATCATATATAGTGTATCCAATAAGATTTTCTTTGTGAAAAAGACCTATAGCTAAAATAGCAGAATAATTCTTGCCGACACCCAAAGCTCTGTCCAGGGCGATTTCCTCGGTTTGGTCAATTAAGGATCCTTTATTCATCGCGATTTTATTTTTGAGCCAAATCTCATTTAAATCTTTAATTTTTTGTATATCCAACGGATCACCCAAGTCTAAAAATCTTGCTGATATGTATTGTCCATGATCCTCCACAAATCTTTTCTTCAATTTATAGTGGCTTCGCAACTCTTTTTCTTCATACGTTAGGAACTTTTTATTATCCCAAATGTAGTCAAAATTATCACGGTCTTCGACGACATTAAATTTGCTTCTATCTATATCCACGAGCGAATCTTCAGCTATGAGCCGCAACCTTGGCTCAATCCCCTCTTTTTCTGCTGTCGCGAGTAATGTATCAACTGTGCGAGAGACATCGCGATCACCGAGATAGCTGAAAAACGGCAAGCCGGTAATATAATCAGTGGTTTTTATGACAAGATTACCACTGAGAACGGAGACCTGTCGCTTATCGCTCACATCAAAAGCCCACAGACCCATAAAATTAAAGTCCACATGTAGTGGATATTTATCGGTAAACGCCTGAATCGCGGCCTTATCAGAAAATTCCAGCTTTTTGAATTCAGGGAATGTGGGGAGCATGGAGGATACATCCTGCAATAAAAGATATATAGTAACACATGCAAAATGATTACGTACTGACTACTTTAAATTACCCAATATAAATTTGTTAGCCTAATTACTGATAATGTGTTTAGTGTGTTAATTATGTATACGGTCTTAAGAGTTCGCTATGTATAAACTACCCTTAATTTAGTACATACCCATTGCTTATTTTAGACTATAACCCTCTGTAGTACCTTTATGTAATTTTGGATATGCAGTGCCGTATAGTTTTGCAACCATTACACATGAATTCACCCAGAGGAAATTGTCACACCCCAATCCGTGCTAATATCACTTCATGTATAAATCCTTCACAGCGGAACAATTGAAAATGGAGGCTGGCCTACCCACAGACTACAAAGTTGAGGGACTTCTTTCCTTTGGCCACTGGGACGAGCAGAAACATCTTGATAAATTACTTACCACACTAGACGAACTGGGTATACGCCAGAGTAGCAAGAAGCTAGATGACTTCCTAAACCGAATATGCGAGGTAAGCGTGGGAGAAAAAAAGTATTGGTTTACAGTGCAATATGGCGGAACTATGCTTTCAGAATATGTTCATTTTGCTTGTCTATTTGGTTCAAAGAAAAATATTCATATCGGGAGTTGCGGGGGATTATTTTCAGACATGAACTCGCTGGAATTTCTCATACCAACCTGGAGTTTTAGCGACGATAGCATTACCAGACTCTATAGTCGGGAGGTAACTGACTTTAAACACCATTCCAACGAAGCGCTCTCACAGTCACTCAAGAAAAAAATTGATTTGCCCAATAAAATATGGGAAGGGCCGATTATGAATTGTCAAGCAATGATGGGCGAAACATTGGAAGACGTGCAGTCTTGGTCTAAAGCCGGCTATTATGGTGTGGAAATGGAAACATCCACAGTATTTTCTGTATCTAACCATTATAAAGTTCCCTGCGCAGCACTTCTATATGTAGCTGATAATTTAATCAGAGGCCAAACGGTGGGCGACGAAACGCACACTGCCCAGAAAAAACCACGAGGGGAGGTTGAGGACGAAGTTTTCCGAGCTGGACTCAAAGTATTGATGGAATGAAAAAACCCGAGGAAGCTTACGCTTGCCCCGGGTTTAGAAGGAACAGGAAGAATTTACGTGCTTATGCTACCTGTGGCCGTTTTCCCCACCGCACCACCCACACGCTGGCAAGCGTGGCAATGATAAGGACAACGACTAAAGAGTAGAGCGGGTACACGGCGTTGACGACATTCCACTCCTTAATGGCAATAAGATTGATGGCATTAGCAACCACATCAATCCAGAAGGTCAGCGGGAGCTCTATGAGATCGCCGCTTTGAATGGCCTTGTATTGAATTCGGACAAGAATACCAGTGCCAATAACATCCAGGGCGAGCGTGAGCCAGAGGGCCAACGGCGATGAACCACTGAAATACCAGAGTGCCAGAATAACCGGAATAGCGACAACGGCCAGCTTGTCTAGCCAATCCCAATGAGCGCCCTTCTTTTTGGCAAGCAAGAGGATAAAAATTGCCACAGAGACTATGGTGTATATAATGCTCACACCAATGGCATAAGTACCCTCGGTGCTTTGCCAGTAAAAGATGGTGAGCATGCCAAAAACGAGTGCCCAAATGCCGCGCGTCACCAATGACGACTCAATGCGGCCGGCCAGAATGCGGCGCATGTAAATGACGGCTGAAATCAACAGAGTAACATCCGCCACATAGCCCGCGGTTTGTTTGACGATATCTGGAATCATAAAGATCTCCTTTGTTAGATTCTATTTTAATAATAACATGCCTATAAAATTATGTCAACTACTTCACCCACATGGTCGCGTTGGTATCATACACCAAGTTACCAAAGAAATAGGTGGGGTTCATGGCTACACCGTTACGCATACTCCAATTGAGACCGTCAAGATAGAAAAGGTAGGAACCGGTGACAGACAAATCACTCGTGGTAACGGCGGTAATGGTAGCGGTGTAGGTTTGGCCGCGAGCATACACGCCACTGGTGGGCGTGGGCGACACATCCACGGAGACGTTGGGAATATTGGTAAAGTTAACGCTGTCGGGCGAAGCATCAACAGTGATGTCGGCCGCGGAAAGAAGATTCATATCGCTGGTTTGCGGCGTGAAGGTGACCACAAACGTGGCCGTGGCCAGTGAGGTTGAGCCGCTGTATTTTGCCGTAGTGCTTGAGGCCGTACCCGAAACAAAAGCAATAACCGGCGCGGCGGTGTAAAAATAGGACGGGTAAAGCCCGGGTGAGGCATTGGCGAGCGTCACCGAACTACCGAAACTTGTTTGATACGTAATTGTGGTATTTGTGTCCCCGACTGAAACGTTGGAGCCCTCAACAATGCCACCGGGCATGTCGGCCTGAAAATCAAGATGAATTTTCGTGCCGGCCGAAACGGGCAGGTGGAGATTGTGGAATGAAACTGTGCCGGTGGTTGGCGCGCCAAATGGCCCACCAGAGAGGCCTGAGGGCGACATGGCCGCTACAGGTGTAGAGGTTGAAAGATCGGTGTCGTAGAGCGTGATATTGGTCGGCGGCGTGCCGCTTGCGGTAACGTTGGCGGTTACGTCGGTGATGTAGATATCGCCATCATCGGCGGAAACGTCTACCACACTCAAGTCCGCGGCCGTGAGTCCATTGGCCGAATCCACCACGTAATTGCCGTAGCCGGAAGTGAGTAAAGGGTCGCCCGTCATGGAAACAATCGGATTAACCCGGCCCTTAAATGTTTTTGTCACTTTAAAATTCGCGCCGTCGGCGCCGTAATAATTTTGCGTACCGCCGCTGATTACGGCCACGTTAGTGCCAAGCTCGCCGGCATAGCCTTGGATAATAAGGGTGCGGTCAATGTCGCTCGCGCCTGTGGTGCCAAAAGTGACCGTGAGCGCAGTTGTTGTGCCAGCCAGCAAAGTGTAATTAAGGCCGGAAAGCCGCACGTAATAAACAGAAGCGTCACTTGTGCTCTGAATGAATTGAGTGCCTACTCCCCCGTTTGTCCCGCTCGTTGGACTAATACTCCAAGAACCTACCAAATTAGAACCATTCCAAATTTTTATGACATTAATAAACGTCGCCGGATTTTCTGCGTTCGTGCCAATAGTGTCGCCTTGATAATCTTGTACCTGCAAGTCAAACCTATTAAGCGTGACCGGAGCGCCACTCACCTGAAAACGCAAACCGTACACCGGCGCGTCAATGGAGGTAAAAATATACTGGCCAGATATTGGATCTGAAGAAAGATTGATCGTGCCCGATTGAGTAGTTGAATTAGCTGTGACGTTTTCCGATGTAGTGGCCGACGCGACAGAGGCCGGAGTGGAAGTCATGAGCAGCACTGAGGCAAGCTCGGCATTTATGGCCGCGCGAGTAAGCGGGCCGAAATAGCCAGCGGCCGGCGTTATAGTGTGCGCTTTTTGATACGCAATTAAGGCGGATTTGGTGAGCGGGCCGAAATAACCAGTTGGTTTTGTGGAGAACCCTTGTGAAATAAGAAATTGCTGAAGCGTTACAATACCCAAACCAGTACTACCTAGTGTAAAATTTTTTGTAAAAGAAACAGTTGCCGCCCTGGTCACAAACGGACACAGCGACACCAGGCCCGTTCCGGAAATAAGAAAAATAAGACCACTAAATACACGAGCCTTTCCGCTCGAGGGTCGGAACATGCATATATAGTATACACCGACCCTTATTTAAGGGTAAATGTTGGCTGTGGGATACTTCGTGCCGCGCTTGAGAAAGTTAGTCTCTACGTCGGCCAAGGCAAATTTTTTCTTGAAATAGTCAACAATAAAGCCGGAATTCATGCCGTTATGGCAGGTGTAGACATCAGCACTAACAAAACCGCGTTTTGGAAACGTGTGCACGCTAATATGACTTTCGGCAATAACCACAATGCCCGTCCAGCCGCCCGGGTCTTTTCCTTTACCCGCCTCGGCCCGATAAATTTCCGGCTTGCCCAAAGGTTTTACATTAAGCTGCGGCGGCAATTCCGCGAGGCACGAAAGGACTACAGCCCTGTCATCCAGTAATTTTTCACTGCCGCCGTAACCATCAATAGTTATGTGTTCGCCAAAATGCATGGCCATTTTCGTAGGTGGATAGTATATCACAAATTTTTGCAAGAGAAATCAACCATGAAAAAAGAGCGAACCCACAGAAGTGCTGTGAGCCCGCCCTTGGAGAACGAGAGGGTGACAAAGAGAACAAAGAACACCACGCCACGGGTTACGCTTGCCTGCGCCGCCGTATGCCGAGCGCGAGAACCGCCGCACCTAGAGCCAGGAGTCCGAGACTCGCCGGCTCTGGGGCTGAAGTGCCCGCTGAAACCACAAAACCCGTGCCTGAAAGTTCAAAAACGCTTCCGAGAATGGATTGACCCTGGCCCTCGGTCACGCCGTACAAGTTCCCGGAACCGTCCGAGAATAGCCCAATCGGTTGCACCCCATAAAGAGGATTTTGGAACGCGACCGAAAAAGACAAGAGCGTTGTGACGGTAGAAGAACCTGCGGGAATTTCAAAAATCGTTCCCGCGCCCGATGTGCCACCGCCCCGAGTGACACCAAACAGGTCACCAACAGCATCACTAATGAGGCCAGTAGGAATGGTGTTAAAATTTCCTACGGCCGACGCTTGCGTGATCGGTACTGTTGTGCCGACCGGAAGTTTGTAGACCATAGTATTGCCGCTGTTGGTGATGTTGATATTAGCAAACCCGTATTGATTGCCCGAGCTGTCAGCCACGACAGTGGTGGGATAGTATCCGCCAACACCAGTATCGTTAAACTGAGCAACCGTAGTCACACTTCCCGTGCTGGGATTGAGCGTGAAAGTAGCGCCAACGCCCGCCGAGCCACCTGCAGGGTTCACGCCAACAACGTTGCCCTGCCCATCAATGAAGCCAGGGTGTGCATAGACGCCAGCCGCCGGATACGTCGTAAACGTACCGCTAGTGGTGAGCGAGAACAACGTGGCATTGGCGCTGGAAACTCCTGTTTGCCCGTAGACATTCCCCACCGCATCCGCCACAAGATATCCCGGGATAGTTGTGGAGGAAAATGCTCTGACTGTGCTAAGGGAATGCGTATCAGCGGCGATCTGGAAGATTGAGAAGTCTCCAGCGACGCCGTAGACATTCCCCACCGCGTTGGCAGTCAGAAAAGTGGGGTTGGCAACAGGAATGGCTGACACGCTGTTTGTTGCCGTGTTGAAAGCCAGAACGCCCTTAGCGGTGGCGATATAGACAGTCGTTCCCGAGAATGTCGCACTACCAGTTGGATTGGAATAGCCAGGCACACTGAGAAAAGTCAGCGTCTGGAAAGTCGGGTCAGCGGAAACTGCCCGGCTGGCCATAAGCAAAACGATTGCCACAGCCACAATTGCGAGATTACGCGAGTACATAAAGTACCCCCTTTCAAAGTGCTGGAATTACAGAACCGAAATAATATTACCTGATTAGGATACTATTGTCAAGAGGACTTACCGGCAAACTACATAGTTATCCTGACCACTATTGTAATGACTTGGGTTCTGTAATATATCGCACCAAGTGACGCCACTACAGCTAGTAATCGCCACACTCTCGGCTGAATCTGTGGGCAAATAGTTTTCTAGATGAGCGCCAACACAGTAATGTTGATAGTACGCGCCCGTATCAGAATTCACACACATTGATTTATTAGGACCGTTGGGATCACAGCTGTAATAATCATATGATAAACCTGACTGCGGATCTGTCGGCACACTAGGCAAATAAGTTGTATTGGAGTTACCGCTTGAGACAGCCAGACAGTTAAGACCACCCACCTCAGGAACTCCTCCCGAATACGGCCGGCAAGGTATCTGGGGATGACCAGTTCCATCATCCTGAACTGAACCGCTAATTGATCCGTTTGCGCTTAACGGATACGGCGGATAACTCCTCCCGCCATTGTCGGGGACAGCGTTGGCGGCATTTTCAAAATAGCCCTCAAGGGCGACTTGGATTTGGGCAATGTCGGAAACGCGGCGCTCGTCGCGAGCTTTTTCTTTTGCCGGGCCGAAATTAGCCAGAATGATAGCGGCTAAAATACCGATGATTAAAATAACAAACAATAATTCTATTAGTGTAAAGCCGCGACGCAAATTAGGAACCTTAGAATTTTTCTGAAACATCTTTCTATTATACAGAACTGCCTTTATATTTTAAGGTTTTGCCCAGCGCGACGGAGAATGAGTTCGTTGTCGGGTTTTTCTTTTTCCAAGTTGACCACGACGGCTTCAGCCACAAACTCGGGCTCCATAAACGTATCAAAATCGGCGGGTTTTTCCGCGCCAAAAAGCTCGGTTTTGATGCCGCCGGGATAAATGCCAATAATGCTAATGGCGCTTTTTTCTTCTTTCAATTCTTCACGTAAAGAATCAATGAAACCCTTTTCAGCGTGCTTACTTGCGGAATAAGCCGCAGTAAACGGCCGGCCAATGAGCGCGGCTGTGGAAACAATATTGACAATAGTGCCACCTCCCTGCCCATTTTCGCCCTTCTGTTTTTTCATCACCCTCAATGCCACGCGGCAACCATTCATTGCCCCAAAAGTATTTACTTCAAAAAGCTCGCGTACCTTTTGCATATCTAATTCTTCCACCGGCATTTTGGCCAGCCACACGCCGGCGTTATTAATCCAAATATCTATGCGGCCAAATTTTGCGACCGCATCGGCGGCTAATTTTTGCATGTCGCTTTCCTTGCGCACATCAGCGGGGAATTTCAGCGAATTGAGGCTAGAAGCAACCACTTTTGCGCCGCGTTTTTGAAACACGTCGGCCATCACTTTCCCCAAGCCGCGGCCGGCACCGGTGATAACAATTATTTTGCCTTCAAGTGTCATTGGTTTTGTTAAAATAATCTGGTTAAAATTTCCGCTGGACCTTTGGGCGTAATAAGAATGGTGTGCTCAAAATGGGCGGCAGTGGAACCGTCGTCGGTGCGAATAGTATAGCCGTCATCCGCCACAAAAATTTCTTTGCCGCCCAAAGTGAGCATCGGCTCAATGGCAATAACCATGCCCGGCCGCAAGGGCGCACCTTCGCCCGACCGGCCGTAATTAGGCACAAACGGGTCCTCATGAACGCCATAGCCCACACCATGGCCCGTAAGCTCCTCCACGATACCAAAGGAGCCACTTTTGTGGACAAACCGCTCTATGGCGAAGCCAATGTCACCAGTGGTTTTGCCCGCCTCGGCGGCGGCAATGCCGACCATGAGCGCGTCTTTGGTAACCGAGAGTAGCTGCTTGGCCGGCGCAGAAACCTCCCCCACCCCCACCGTAACAGCATGGTCGGTGATGAGTCCCTCATGAATGAGGCCGAGGTCAAGAGAAACCACGTCGCCATTTTTGAGGGTGCGTGGATTTTCATTGGGAATGCCGTGCACCACTTCGTCATTTATTGAAACGCAGAGCGACGCCGGATACTTACGGGAGGCGCCTTTGGGCCGGTAGCCAAGAAAGGCGGACTCGTCACCGCCTTCGGCAATCAGCGTGTGAGCGAGTGCGTCTAAATCGGCCGTGGAAACGCCGGGCTTGGCGGCTTCGGCCACCGCTGCCAAAATTCTCGCTAAGCGCTTTCCGCCTTCGCGTAAAATAGCGATATCCTTTTCCGTCTTAATCGTAATCATAAAAACACTTTACCCCGCGAGGCCCGCTTTGCGCAAGAGCTCGGCGTGCACGTCGGCGATGCTTTGCTCGCCATTAATATCCAACACTCGGTAGCCGGCCTTGCTACGAAAATAATTCACGGCGGGCGTTACTTGTTTGTCATACCACGCCAGGCGGTTGGCAATATCTTTAGGAATGTCGTCGGCGCGCTTGCGAGCCGTGAGTCGCTCTATGGCCCATTTCTCCGAAACAGTAATGACAACAATCGCCGGATTTATACGCTTATAGAACTCCATGGCACCGTCTAAAATAGGCGCTTCTTCGGGCCGACGGCAAAGGCCATCCAGAAAGATATGCTCATCGCCTGTTGTAATACTTTCCACAAAAACCTGCGTCCAGAAATAAATAGGTATAAATGCCGGAAAAAGCTGGCCGTGGTCAATGATGTCTTTAACGAGCTTGCCGGTGTAATTTTCCTGCTTGGCAAAATCGCGCCCCTTTTGGCCCGTTTGAATATTAATAGACTGCCGCGCTGGGTCGTTCTTCTTCAAGAATTCTATGAGTAAATCCACCTGGGTCCCCTTACCACTACCCGATCGGCCGAAAAAAACGAATGTTTGCGGGGTCATAGGTGAAAATTGTATCACATTCTACCTACTTGAGAACCAAAAGTGGTGCGGGGTTTAGTATTCCTTCATCGTCACCTGAGCTTCTACTTTTTTGAGGAGGTCAATGATGACGGAGACAACGATGAGGAGAGCAGTACCGCCAATAGCGAGTGAGGTTTGGTTGGTGACGGAACGGATAATAAGCGGGAGAACGGCGATGATGCCGAGGAAAAGGGCGCCGAACGCAGTGAGGCGCGTAAGGATTTTAGAGATGAAGAGTGCTGTGGACGAACCGGGGCGTACGCCAGGAATGAAAGCGCCGTTCTTCTGGAGATTTTCCGAGAGTTGGTTGGGATCAAAAGTGACGGCTGTGTAGAAATAGGTAAAAGCAAACACAAGAATGAAATAGAGAATGTCGTAGGTCCACTGATTCTGGAGAGCATTCACAATCCAGTTGGAAGCGTTAGCGACGAGGGCGTAGTGGATGGTAGCCAAGTATTTGAAGACGATTTGAGGGAAGAGCAAAATGGAAAGAGCGAAGATGATGGGAATAACGCCAGCCTGGTTGAGACGAAGCGGGATATAAGTGGAAACACCACCATATACCTTATTGCCGCGCACTCGCTTGGCATAGGTTACGGGAATAGGCCGCTCGGCTTCGGTAATAAAGACGACGGCATACACAACCACAAGCGAACCAACGAGGATAAGCGCGTATGTCGGAATTTGCGATGGGTCAAAAGAAATGAGCGTCTGACTGATAGCTTGCGGCAAGCTGGCGACGATACCGGCGAAAATAATGAGCGATGTGCCGTTGCCGATGCCGAATTCGCTGATGCGTTCACCAATCCAAACAAGGAGAAGAGAACCGCCGGTCACGATGGCAATGTTGATAGCCATCTGGAGCGGCGTGAGGTTAGTGATGATGCTTTCGCGAGAAAGAAGCGTGATAAAACCGAAGGATTGAACCATAGCCAACGGCACAGTGAGCATGCGGGAATACTGGGTGAATTTCATGCGGCCGGCCTCCCCTTCTTCCTGATACATACTCTTAAGACGCGGTGAGAGCAGAGTTAAAAGCTGCATAATAATGGTGCCAGTGATGTAAGGACCGACACCGAGCATAACTATAGAAAAGTGTGAAAGACCGCCGCCGGAAAAGACGTTCAAAAGGCCAAAGAATTGATTGTTGCTGAAAAACTGCGTGAGTGCGGCCTGATTGATGCCCGGCACGGGAATGGCGGCCAGCACGCGAAAAGCGGCCAAAAGGCCAAGGGTAATTAAAATGCGATTGCGCAAGTTGCGGTCACCGACGATTGCTCTGAGTTTATCGCCAAATGTAGACATTTAATTATTTTTTAACTTCTGTTTTGGGCTTTACCTCTTTCTTTACTTTTTTTGCTTCTGGAGCTTTCTTAACTTCAGGGACTTTTTTAACTTCTACCGGCTTTACCTCAATGATGATTTCCTTGAGGCCGGCTTTTGCACGGGCCGACTTGGAAAAGTGGAGGCCGGCAAAAGTAAACTTCTTCTTAAGCTCACCATCGCCGAGGATTTTTACTTCCGGCAACTGGCCGCCACGAGTGCGGATGAGGCCTTTGGCCAAAAGTGCTTCACGATTAATGAGAGCGCCGTTCTCAAAGTGTTGTTCCAAAAGGGCAACATTCACGATTGCTGGCTTGGTTTGGATGGTGAGGTTGCTGTTCTTGCCGCGACCACGAAGCTTGGGAAGCTTTTTGATTATATCGCGAAATTCCGGGCGATTCTTGTGACCGGCGCGGGCGTTCTGGCCTTTAGTACCACGGCCGGATGTTTTACCACGAGTACCGCCGCGGCCTACTGGAGCACTTTTCTTATTCTTATGGATTCTGACGATTTGATGTATTTGCATAAAAGTGAAATTAGGCGGCTTTTTCGGCAACGGCTTTTTCAGCGGCAACTTTCTGCTCGTTTTTGGCGCGGGCCATGAGAGAGCGACGATGCGGGGTAAGACGGCTTAAAGCGAGCACGGCGACGCGGGCGTTATTCAAACTATTCTTCGGGCTGGAACGAAGCTTGGCACCAACATCCTTTAAGCCAGCGAGCTCAATGACGCTTCTGACGGAACTGCCGGCAACAACGCCACGGCCCGGGGTCGGCATAAAGCTTACTTTGGAAGCGCCGAATTTTGCGCTGATTTCGTACGGAATGGACATGGTTTTCGTAACCGGAATCTTAATCATGTTTTTCTTGGCATTGCGGAGAGCCTTTTCAATAGCCAAAGCCGTGTCACCGCCCTTTCCAAGGCCGACACCCACGCTTCCCTTTCGGTCACCAATGACGATACTTACTGAGAAATTGAAACGGCGACCGCCGGCCACAACGCGAGCGACACGGCGGATATCAATAATTTTTTGATCAAACTCAGGACGAGCCTTGCCTTCATTGCGGCTACGGCGCGGATTGCGGCGCGGGCCAGTACCTTGCGGGGCGCGATCGCGGTCTTGATTGCGGCGGCGAGGCGCGACGGCAGCTGCTGGAGCACCAGCAGTAGCGGCAACGGGGGTTTCCGCGGGAACAGCACCTGTAACAGCACCTGTAACAGCATTCATGCCTTCAGCAGCCAATTCCTGCTGAGGAATTTCCTTCTCTTTAGCGATTTGTTTTTGTTCAGGAGCCATAAAAATTATTAAAATTGCAAACCTCCTTCGCGAGCGCCTTCGGCAAGCGCGCGTACCCGACCGGTATAAATAAAGCCACCGCGATCAAAAACAGCCTGCTTGATTTTCAACTCAACGGCCTTCTTGGCGATTTCTACGCCGGCGCCTTTTGCTTTTTCCAACATCCCCTTACCTTTACTGTCTTTGGTGGAAGTGGCGGCCAACGTCATACCTTTCTCATCGTCAATAAGCTGAGCGTAGACGAATTTATTGGAACGATATACGGAAAGACGCGGGCACGCGGCAGTACCACTTACTTTGGAGCGGATGCGATTGTGGCGACGATTGCGTTTTGCTGTTTTGATTTGGGTAGCTTTCATATATTTTAATACTAGACAGTCTTTTTGCCGGCCTTGCGACGAACCACTTCACCTTCATAGCGAATACCCTTGCCCTTATAAGGCTCCGGCTTCTTGAAAGCGCGAATGTTAGCGGCAAATTGGCCGACTTCTTCCTTGTTGCTACCAACGATAGTAATAGCACCCTTATCGGAAGTAACTTTGAGTGTGGCCGGGATTGGCACATGGATTTGGTGAGAAAAGCCCAAACTCATAACCATTTCAACACCTTTAACGTCGGCTTTATAGCCGATTCCTTCAATGAGCAGCTTTTTGGTGTAGGGCTCGGTGACACCAGCAATCATGTTTTCAATATGCGAAACAGTTGTACCGGAAACAACGTCGGCGTCTTCGTGGCCAGAAACTGGCGCCACACGCACTTCCTTACCAGCAACCGTGATCATAACTGACGGCGAGACAGCACGCTCAAGAGTCGCCTTAGGACCTTTGACCACCACCTTCCCCGCTGAAGCAGTGACTTCAACTTTTTCCGGGAGCGTGATTATTTTTTTGCCGATTCGTGACATGAGAGTATAAAAAATTCTTACCAGATTTTGAAAAGCACTTCGCCGCCGACCTTTTGCTTGCGGGCTTCGGCATCAGTCATTAAGCCTTTTGAGGTGGTAATCACCGCCACGCCGTGACCCTGCTTCACCGACTTCAAATCCCGAGCACCTTTGTAGACGCGCTTGGAAAGCTTGGAGACACGCTCAATGCCGGTGACTTTCGGACCAAATTCGCCATAGGCCAAAGCAACTTCCAGGGTCTTATTGATTTTCTTGCCTTTCTTAGCAACGCTTTTAAGATAACCCTCCTTAACGAGCACGTTAGCGATTTCCTCCTTCATTTTGGAGTAGGAAATGGCCAATTCTGGCTTATTAACAGCGCTGGCGTTACGGATATGGGTAAGGAAATCGGCGATAGGATCGGTCATAGGCTTACCAGGAAGACTTCTTAATGCCAGGAATCATGCCGTCATTGGCCAATTCACGGAAACAAATACGGCACATGTCAAATTCGCGCATATAGCCGCGCTTGCGACCACAGCGAAAACAGCGACGGACAATCCGGCTGGAGAATTTGGGGGTCTTTTTCGACCGAGCGACCGTAGATGTCTTTGCCATACAGGTTGAGGAATACTATCAAAAGCTTCGCAGAGTGTCAACAGAGCCGTGGAAATTGCTACTATTCGTTTTTCTGGTCAATTTTTCGCCATTTTAGAGTTTCGCCTGCTTCAGGAGAAGCGAATTAGAGACTACGGAAATAGAGCTTCCGGCCATCGCTATAGAGGCGAAGATAGGATTGAGGAGAATGTGAAAGGACGGATAGAGTGCACCCATAGCCACAGGGATGAGAATAACGTTGTAGCCAAAGGCCCAAAAGAGATTTTGCTTGATGGTGCGCATGGTTTTCTTAGAGAGCCGAATGGCCATAGCTACGGAACGAATGTCTTTGTTGATCAAAGTGATGTCGGCGGCTTCAATAGCCACATCGGTGCCACTGCCCATGGCAATACCAACGGTTGCGGCAGCCAAAGCCGGAGCATCGTTGATGCCATCCCCCACCATCGCCACGTGCTCGCCGCGCGCCAAAAGTTCGCGAATAACGCTTTCTTTTTGATCGGGCAAAACGTCGGCCACGATGTTTTTAATGCCGAGCTTGGCGGCGATAGCTGATGCCGTCCTCTTGTTGTCGCCGGTGAGCATTATTACTTCTACGCCAAGCGCGGTGAGCTGGCGCACGCCTTCTGCCGCAGTTTCTTTGACAGTGTCGGCCACGGCAATAAGAGCGAGGAGCTTTTTACCTGCGGCCAGAAGCATAACAGTTTTGCCTTCATACTCGTGTCGCTCAACTTCTTGCTGGTGCGGGCCAATTTCCACCCCCTCTCGTTCCATAAGCTTGCGGTTGCCAAAAATGTAGCGTTGATCGGCAATAACGCCCTCCACGCCGTGCCCGGCAATAGCTTTGAATTTGCTTGCGGACACCAGCGTAACGCCTTTCTTTTCCGCTTCAGCCACGATACTTTCAGCTAGTGAATGTTCGGAGTCTTTTTCCAGCGATGCGGCCATAGCAAGCGCTTGATTTTGGTCAAAACCGTTCCAAGCGACAACGTCCGTCACTTCTGGCTTACCCGTGGTGAGCGTGCCGGTTTTGTCAAAAACCACCGTGGTAATTTTATGCGCTAGCTCCAAACTCTCGGCGTCTTTAATAAGAATGCCGTGCTCGGCGCCTTTGCCGGTGCCAACCATAATTGCCGTTGGTGTGGCTAAGCCCATAGCACACGGGCAAGCAATAATGAGAACGGCGATCATATTCAGAAGCGCGTGTAAGAGCGCCGGAGCCGGGCCGAATGCATACCACACGCCAAACGTCGCCAAGGCCAGCACAATAACTATCGGCACAAAATACGCGGAAACCGTATCGGCCACACGCTGAATAGGCGCCTTGCTGCCCTGGGCATTTTCCACGAGCTGAATAATATGCGCAAGCATAGTGTTGGCTCCCACTTTAGTTGCCCTAAATGTAAATGTGCCGCTTTTATTCATGGTGGCGCCCACAACCGTGCCGCCCTCGGCTTTATCAACCGGCATACTTTCGCCGGTGACCATTGATTCATCAACTGAAGATTCACCACTCACAATCACGCCATCCACTGGAATTTTTTCGCCAGGCCGCACACGCACGGTGTCGCCGATTTCTACTTCACCGATAGGAACATCCACTTCCCTGCCATCGCGCACCACTCGCGCCGTTTTAGCCTGCAAGCCGATGAGTTTTTTGATTGCCTCACCGGTGCCAGCTTTTGCTTTCGCTTCAAAATAACGACCAAGAAGAATTAAGCCGATAACGAGCGTGGCCACATCAAAATAAGGCATCGCTTCCAAGCCGGCCCTTTCCACAATTGCCGGGAAAATGGTCACGAAAGCTGAATACAAATAGGCTACAGTGGTGCCAAGTGCCACCAACGTGTCCATGTTGGCCCGCAAATGACGTGCTGCCGGCCAGGCGGCCTTGTAGAAAACAAGGCCAATCCAAAGTTGCACCGGCGTGGCTAGCAAAAACTGTACCCAAAAATTGCGCAGAATGGCCGGCGCTATAGCGCTAAGCCCTGGAAAACTGCCCCAGAGAATAAGCGCGCCGAGCACGAGGCTGAAAATAACTTTTGTTTTGAGATTTTTGAGCTCGTGATGCTTGCGCATTTTTTCCATATCTTCTGACTGCATTTCTTCATCTACCATAGCCGTGTAGCCGACATTCGCCACGGCCGAGCGCAGGTGCTTATTGGTAACTGCGGCCGGATCGTAGCTCACCGTAGCTTTATTCGTGGCCAAATTGACCACCGCACTAGCCACGCCCGGTGTGCTCCCGAGCGCCTGTTCAATCACCCGTACACACGAGGCACAATGCATGCCCCGCACCGAAAATGTTTTTTTGATATTTTGTGTGTTCATAGAAGCTAATTAATCAATAACATTGAAGGTTCCCGAATACATGCCCATGGAGCAAGTGAAGCGCATTTGGCCCGTTTGAGTTGGCGTAAATTCAATTATATTTTCGCCAAGCTTAAGTGGTTGCGCAATACCCATTTGCCGCAAAACAATGAATGCGGCGCAGGTGTATTGGCTGGTGCTAGTAATTTTCCAAAGCACCGGTGTGCCTTTTTTCACCGTGAATTGTGGGGGAAAATATCCAGTAGCCGACTGCTCCATCATCACTACCTGTTTACCATTTTCCATAACAGCTGCGGCGCCATTATAAGCCGAGAAACCACCAGAAGATGAGGAAACAAGAGACGGCAAACTGAAGCCGGCTAAGCTAGAACCGTTGGCGATGTTGAATAATGCCAAGCTAATTACCACTACACCGGCAAATTTGAAGAACCAGCGGGCAAAAGATCCTTTAATAAGCGAAGTGAGGCCGCCGATGCTAATAATGCCTGGCAAGGTACCGAGCGCGAAGAGAAACATGATGACGGCACCCGAGACAAAACTGCCCGTGCTCACTGCATAAAGCTGCATCGCTTGTGTAAAGCCGCACGGCACAAAGAACGTGAGTGCACCCGTGAGAAACGTGCCGCGATGGCTATATTCTTTTTGTTCACCACCCAAGCCGAGCAAGCGGCCAATGCTTTTCGGCAAAGCAACGGTTTTATTGCTTAAACGCGGAAAAATTTCTATAAGCTTCAAGCCGAGAAAGAGCATAACCACGCCGAGCGCGATAGTGATAATACCCAGCACCGGCGATGAAATTCGTAACGTGGAGCCGAGCAGGCCGATAATGCCACCGAGCAACGCGTAGGAAACCAGCCGGCCCATGTTAAAGAACAGGTGTGGCCGAAATTTTTCTGAAGCGCTCGCTTGAGGGTGAAGCTCTGCGTGGCGGGCAGAAATGCCCAGCACCAAGCCCCCAACCAGAGCCATACAGCTGGAAATGCCGGCAGTTAATCCAACAAGCAAAACCGTGGTAAAGCTCGGCGCGCCCGCCAGGCCAAAGTTTAAGCTAAAGACGCCCAGGCCTTTGAGAATGAGATACGCCAAAAGCACAAGCAGGGTCACGGCGATAAGCTCCAGGTAATCTTTAGAATTCCGGGAAAAGAATAATTTGGGATTTTCTTTTCCAAGCGAATAACCCGCGGCACTCACCGCCTTTGAAAGCTCAGCCGAATCAGGCTGATTGGCACTTTCTGCCACAATTTCCGCCGTGCCCTTCTTGAAACTAACCCGCGCCCGCTTTACTCCCCTAACGCCCGATAAACTTTTTTCCAACAACAATTCGCACGAACGGCAATGCATGCCTCGCACGTACAACGTACTTTTTTGAGTTGACATAGAATAAAGACATAGCAAATGAAATAAAAATCAACAGAAAAACCCGAGCTACAAAGCCGGGCGCTATGCCAACGAAGGACTATTCTCTAAAAGCGCGAGAAAATGCGTTATTTTTCTTTTTGAAACAGAAAGAATATCGGGAACAATCCATCTGGAAAATGTATTAAGAGATACCAGTAAATCATCAACAAGTGAGCTGGCGATATTTAAAAAAACGACAAGAATAAGTGCGAAAAGAGCTAGGCAGAATGTAAACGAGGCCACCGTAACATTTGTGAAGGCTTGATAAATAGAAATGTGGTAACTGGCCATCATTCCTCCAGTCATGCCCATATCCTGACACATTACAGCAAAGCCAACCGTGGCCACGAGTAAGAAAATCAGCATTAACGCAATAGCCCAAAATTTCATACTTCTATACTACCCTACTTTGAGACTAGGGTAAAATTATTTCTTTGCTTTCTTAGCTGGCTTCTTCTCGCGGGAGGCGTGGCTGGCGGCGAGTTCCAAATCGGGGCCGGTATCGGTTTTCTTGAGTGGCATACCGAGGTGCTCAAGGAAAGCCTGAACTTCAGCTTTAGAGTGAGAAGTGGTTACGAGCGTGATGGCGAGGCCAAAAACGTCCTTAATATCCTCATCGGCAGTTTCCGGGAAAATCATGTGCTCGCGGATACCGAGAGTGTAATTGCCCATACTATCAATCCCCTTCGGAGAAAGGCCACGGAAGTCGCGGGTACGAGGGAGGGCGATGTTAACGAGGCGATCAAGAAAATTGTTCATGCGAGCGCCACGGAGCGTGACCTGATAGCCTACAACGTCGCCCTGGCGGGTTTTGAAGTTGGAAATGGCCTGCTTGGCACCGCGAGGGGCGGCTTTCTGGCCAGTGATTTTTCCCAAACGATCAGCAATGAGCTCAAGTTTCTTTTTGTCTTTTTGTGAACCAACGCCGGCGGAGACAACGATTTTCATAAGGCGCGGAGCCTGCATGGGGTTGGTCCAGCCAAACTTTCCCTTCAACGAAGCAAAGGTGGATGCTGATTTTTCTTTAGTAAATGTGGTGGCCATGGTAGTTAGAAAATGGAGCTGGATTAAGAATTTTTGCGGACGTTAGAAGCGTCAATTGGAGCCGGCTTTTCAATGACTTGGCCCTTTCCCTCTTCTTTGCGGGAGCGCTCGTGACGCTTTTTCATGTTGATGCCTTCAACAACAATTTTATTGCTCGTTGGAAAAGCGCGAGTGATTTTACCACTACGGCCCTTATCTTTGCCGGTGATGACTGTTACGGTGTCGCCTGTTTTTACGTGCATAGTAGTAGGGTGAAAATTAAACGACTTCCGGCGCTAAGGTGGTAATTTGCTGGAAACGCTCGGCAAGCTCGCGAGGTACCGGGCCGAAAACGCGGCCACCCATCGGAATGTAGTCCTTCTTCTGTTGGGTCACGATAACCACGGCATTGTCGTCAAAGCGAATATAAGAACCATCCTTGCGACGAAAAGCCTTGCGCTGGCGCACTACAACGGCCTTGAGAACGTCTTTCTTCTTAACCTGCTTACGAGGCTCAGCTTTCTGCACAGAAAGAACAACGAGCTCGCCGATTTCGGCGTAGTGCTTCTTAGAACTGCCGAGCACCTTAAAAATGCGGCCAATTTTGGCGCCGGTGTTGTCGGCAATATTCACAATGGAACGGGGTTGGATCATAAAATTCTATAATAACTTTATTCGGCGGCTACTTCAGGTATCGGCAATTCAACTTCATCATTTTCAGTGTGAACCAAAACCTCAACGAGCTTAAAATGCTTTTCTTTGGAAATAGGCTTTGTTTCCTCAATGATGACCTGATCGCCCACTTTGGCAGTATTCCCCTTGTCGTCAACTTTGAAACGCTTACGCAAACGGAGATATTTCTGATATTTCTGATGTTTTTCAAAGCGCTCCACAACCACCACAATAGTATCCTTCATCTTATTAGAAGCCACGATTCCAGTGAAACGCTTGTGGATGGCGATTTCAACAGGCTTTTCGGTTGTGGTTTTGGCTGGAGTCATGATTTCTATAGTAAGCGTGGCATTCTACCCTTTTCTATTGAGTTCTGTCAAAATTCGGGCGACATCGCGACGGATATTGCGGCTCTCTTTAACGTTACGGCTTTTGGTGCTGGAAGCATTAAAACGAAATTCCTGTAGCTGTTTACGCTTCTCAGTAATGAGCTTTTTCAATTCTTGTTCGGTTTTGGCGGCGAAGTCGGACATATTTTTATAAATTAGCGAGCGCGGCTAACGATTTTGGTTTTTACCGGCAATTTGGTGCCAGCTTTGCGCAAAGCTTCACGAGCGGTGACCTCTTCGATACCATCAACCTCAAACATAATACGGCCCGGCCATACTTGGATTTGATAACCGGCAGGCTCGCCCTTACCTTTACCCATCTTTACTTCAGCCGGCTTTTGAGTGAAAGGCATGTCTGGAAAAATACGGACCCAGGTTTTGCCGTTTTTGCCCAGGAGGTGCGCAATTGCCTTACGAGCAGCTTCTACCTGATTAGAGCGAACGCGTGCCTCTGTGGTGGCTTTTAGGCCGAAAGAACCGAAGGCTAGGCGAGAACCGCGAGTGTCAACCATTGAACGCTTCGGGTTGCGGCGCATTGTGTGCCATTTGCGGTGAAGAACTTTTTTAGGAAAGAATTGCATGGTAGTTGATGAAAATTGCCAAATTATTTTTGGGGAGCTTTAGGGACAGAAGAATGTGCAGCGGCCGGCTTGTTTGCGGCGGCGAAAATTTCACCCTTGTAAATCCACACCTTAATACCAATATCGCCGTAGGTCATGTGCGCTTTCTCACGGGCGAAATCAATGTCGGCACGGAGAGTTTGCAGAGGAATACGGCCCTTTTTGAGCGATTCTTGGCGGGCCATATCGGCACCACCAAGGCGGCCACCAAGATCAATACGCACACCCTTCACGTCACGATTAGCCATGACTTTATCAATCATTTGCTTCATCACACGGCGGAACGGCAAACGCTTCTCCAATCCTTCGGCGATCATGTAGCCGACAATAGCGGAATTGGATTCTGGCGAGCGCACTTCCTGAATATCAACCTTGAGCTCCTGAGCAAATTGCGGCTTGAGATTCTTGATGAATTCAGCAATATCGTTGCGAAGCTTTGTAGCACCTTCCCCACTGCGACCAATGATCATGCCGGGGCGAGACGTGCTGATGATAACGCGCATGTGTTTTTCACTGCGCTCAATAATAATGTCGGCAACGTACATACCACGCAAGCGCTTCCAAAGATACTCGCGCAAAAGCACGTCAACACGCAAAAATTCGCGATACTTTTTGTCGGACGTAAACCAGCGAGATTTCCAATCACGAAGGATGCCGAGGCGGTGGGAAAATGGATGAACGGAGTGGGACATGTTATTTGGTTGATTCTTTAACGATACGCTCTTTCTTTGCCTTCTTAACAGGCGCTGGACCAAGCGTGACAAAAACATGGCTAGAGCGCTTGTTGATACGGGAAGCTGAGCCACGAGCGCGAGGCATGATGCGCTTGGCAGTAGGCGCTTTGTCAACGCGGATTTCGTTTACATAAAGGGTTTCGGCAGTAACAGCAGAGTCAAGGTTTTTAGCATTGGCCAAAGCAGATGCGAGAAGCTTAGAAAGGGGGCCGGCGGCACGCTTCGGCAAGAAAGCCAATTGAGCATTAGCGGCCACTAAGCTTTTGCCACGGATTAAATCGGCGACCACACGCACTTTGCGGGGCGACTGACGATAGTTGGAAAGAGTAGCGGTGGCCATAAAATTGATTATTTTTTAGCAGGAGCGGTATTGCTCTTAGCGTCAACCGCGGCTTTAGCGCCTGCGGCGGCGGCCATTTCGGCTTCCTTGGCCTTCTGCTCCAATTCCTTCTGCATTTTACCGCCGTGCTTCACGAACTTGCGGGTCAATGAGAATTCACCGAGGCGGTGACCAACCATTTCTTCGGTAACAAGCACTTCTACGTGGTCACGACCGTTATGAACGCCAAAGATAAAACCAACGAATTCAGGAGGAATTTGGCTAGCACGAGCCCAGGTTTTAATCGGCGTTGAAGTACCCGGCTTCTTGCCGGCGATTTTCTTGAGCAACTTTGCATCAACGTATGGGCCTTTTTTGAGTGATCGAGACATTTTAAAGCAAAATAAAACCTGCAATCAGGTTGAAGCATAGTATCAAAATGGCTTTAAACTGTCAATAAAGGCCTTCTATAGAAAGCTTTCTTTTCTAAAAAGCTTTGAATGTTTCCACTATACCTACTGCTTCTGCTGTGCCCGTAGCATCAGTAAAACCATACCAACGTGGCGGTGTGGCAAAGATATATTGTGCATTCTCCCCTACTTTAGCTGGGCCGATAGGAGCCGCGCTGACCGCGAGCTTTTCTTGTTCTACCAAATCCCACTGGGAAGGCGTAAAAACCATAATGGGAATATCCTGCCACTCCTGTTGCGGCGTGGTTTGCGGATTCTTAAAAGTCACTCTGGGGCCAGTATAAGCGGCAAAAGTCTCAACGCCGTCTATTCTATTTCCCGTCCACGAACTTGTAGCAATGGTGAACCCGTTCCACGAGGCCGGGAAGGTCATTTGGAAACCATACTGAGAATTAGTGTAGACGTTTTGGGTAGGAGGAGTCGTGGTGGTGGAAGAAGGCGGCGTAGTGGATATGGCCATAGGAGAAGAATTTTGAATATAGATAAAAGCCACTACGGCAATAATGACTACCGCAATTAGAATTAAGGCGTACCTAAGAGATGTTTTCATATGCGCAGTATAGCAAATAGCCTATAATACACACATGACGTTTCCGATCGATTTTCATTTCGGTGCACTAATAATCCCTTCACACCCAGTTTTTGAGATTTTAGGACTCATTGTTGCCTACCTCTACTTTTTACACCTTAAAAAGTCTGGCCCAACGCCGCTCCCGCCCAATACTGAATCCCTTATCATTGCCGGTCTTTTTATAGGCGCACTTATAGGCTCAAGAATAGTTGCCGCCCTGGAGAATCCCACTTTATTTTTCCATGCCTCAACCTGGCTCTATTACATAAGCGACCAAACTATTGCAGGAGGTATTGCTGGCGGCTTGGTGGGCGTTGAAATTGTAAAGAAAGTTTTGGGAATACAAAGAAAAACGGGAGATTTGTTTGTGTATCCCCTACTTCTTGGGATTATCATAGGCCGAATCGGCTGCTTTTTAAAGGGTGTTAGCGACGGCACTGTGGGCCTGCCTTGTAATTTACCTTGGTGTTTTAACCAGGGTGATGGTATTCCGCGACACCCGACGTCACTTTATGAAATTCTTTTTCTGATTTTGATCTGGTTTTTTCTCCTCTACATCCAGAAAAAGAAGGTCTTACAAGAGGGCGAACTTTTTAGCATTTTTGTATTTAGTTATGCACTGTGGCGTTTCTTTGTGGAGTTTATTAAACCCCTTAATCCGCTCTGGCACGGGCTTTCTGCCATTCAATTAGTGGCCGCCGCCCTCGTGATATACTATTTCATATACTTTATTAAACGCTACAAAAACCATGATTACGCCCGACCTGATCCAGTATATCCAAGCTGAACGAGCAAAAAATACACCCGACGATACTCTGAAAACAACGCTCATGGCAAGCGGTTGGAACGAGAAAGATATTACTGAGGCCTTAGCCACCCTAGCAAAAGTCCCTGCCACCACAGCTATAGCCGATATAGCCAAGAACAAAAGTGTTCTTAAAAAATACCAAAGTAAGAAACGGGCGATTGTTTTTGGAGGAGCTATCGCACTGCAGATGCTGTTTGTAATTCCTTATTTTTTCGGACAAAATATTCAGATTTTTTCCCTTTTTGGAACGCTTTGGGGTTTTGTTTTATATTTAGTGTTACCAGTTTTGGCCACATACATTTCTGCATACCTCGTTACAAAAGGAGCGCAACCTTATAACAGCATGGCAAAAGAAGTACCTGATACCATTATAAGGATATTCGGCACAGTAGCCGTTTCTTTATTTGTCGCTTTTGCCCTCTTTTTTGTCGGATGCTGGGTTATCATTTTTGCCGGCGGTATGACAGGGATATAAAAACAAAAACGTGATTATAAAAACCGCCGAGAAAATTCTCGGCGGTTTTTTATTAGTATTTTACTATTAGGAAGTAGCGGTGCGACTCTTGCCAACCTTGCGGCGGGAAACGATGAGATTACGAGAGTATTTCTTGACCCGGCGGGACTTCTGGCCCTTGCCGGTTGGCTTGCCATAGGTAGAAATGGCGCGACGGCGACCGCGGCCTTGGCGACCCTCACCGCCACCGTGCGGATGGTCAACGGGGTTCATGGCTGTGCCACGAACTGTAGGGCGAATACCGAGCCAGCGTGAGCGACCGGCTTTGCCGATGACCACCAAGCGGTTTTCATCGTTAGAAACCTCGCCTATAGAGGCCCAGCAGGCATCCATAACGCGGCGAATTTCACTTGAAGGCATCTTGAGGTGGGTATAACCGGCGTCTTGGGCGACCACTTCAACGTAGTTGCCGGCGGAACGGGCGATTTTGCCACCACCTTTTGGCTTGAGTTCAATATTGTAAACGAACGTGCCAACGGGAATGTTTTTGAGCGGTAAACGATTGCCGATTTTAATTTCGGCTTTCTCGGAAACAAGGAAGGTGTCCCCTACCTTCATGGACTTCGGTGCGAGAATATAGCGCTTTGCACCGTCGGCGTAATGAACGAGGGCAATGAAACCGGTGCGATTAGGGTCGTATTCTAATGTGGCGATTTTCGCCGGAACATCAATTTTGTTATAAGTAAAATCAACATCGCGGAAAAGGCGTTTGTGGCCACCACCCTTGTGGCGAGTGGTGATGAAGCCACCAGCGCGGCCCATCATGCGCTTAAAGCCGTTAGTGAGAGCCTTGTGCGGCTCAGAAGCAGTCAGCGTCTTCTTGAAAGAAGGCGTGGACATTTGACGGCGAGACTTTGTATAGGGGCGGTAGGTTTTCATGGAATTTATGTAAGTTGAATGGTCTGGCCAGCTTTAAGGTATATATAGGCTTTTTTGCCACCGCCAACCATACCCTTCTTGCCACGGCTGACCACCTGCTTGCGCTTCATGTTAACCGTGCGCACGCGCAACGGCACAACGTTGTAACGAGCCTCAATAGCGAAAGCTACTGCCTTCTTGCTAGCGGCGGGGTCAATATTAAAAACGTAGACATTTTGCTCGGCCACGCGGCTAGCTTTTTCAGTGATGCGAGGGCCACGAATGATTTTTGAGAGGTCAAAAGAAGCATCGCCAGCGGCAGCTTTAGCAACAGCCGCAACAGCTTTTTCTGCCTCCTTTGTATCCTTTTTCTTTTTTGAGCCGAAGAGTGCCATATGAGTATAAAAATTATTTTACTGCGGAATCATTTTAAAAGACTCTTTCGGATCGGCGACAATCAAGAACTTATGATTGAGGAGATTGAACGGATTGAGGTTGCGAGCTTCACCAACTTCCACGTTACCAAAATTACTGAAGCTTTTTTCTACGGCTTTGTCTTTATTCGGCAAAACGATGAAAGCGGCATTGATTTTTTTAGTGGCCAAACGCTCGAAGCCGGCAATACCAGCGAAAGCGCCCCAGACTTCGCGAGCGATTTTAGTCTTCGGCTCGGCAAAAGTGATAGCGTCAATAAAAAGAACCTCTCCGTCTTTGAGTTTACGGGAAAGAATGGCGCGAAGGGCCTTATTCTTCATTTTCTTATTAACCTTGCGGGCGTAATTCTTCTCGTGGCGAGGGCCGTGAGTGGTACCACCACCAACCCAAATAGGAGAACGCGTGGAACCGTGACGGGCACGGCCGGTGCCTTTCTGTTGCCAAGGCTTCTTACCACCGCCGGAAACTTCACCGCGAGTTTTGGCATGAGCCAAAGAATCACGAGAATCGCTGGTCATAGAGGTAACAACCTGGTGGACCATGTCGGCATTCCAAGGAACAGCAAAAAGCTCGGCGGGTAATTCCATACCCTCAACTTCCTTGCCTTTTTGGTTGTAGACCTTGGTTTTCATTAAATTTGAGCTTTTATGATACTGGAGGGTTCCCTAAACTAGCATTATCCGCGGATTTCCACAAGCGTACCGCGGCGGCCAGGAATAGCGCCACTTACCGTAATAGTGCCGGCAGCCGTATCAATGGCGGCCACTTTAAGATTTTTGACGGTAATACGATCGCCACCCATGCGACCGGCCATGCGGACGCCGCTGCGCAATGTGGTGCGCAAACCACCGGAAATTGAGCCTGGCTCACGTTCGGAGTGTTTCTGACCGTGAGAGCGCGGACCACCATGGAAACCGTGACGCTTCACCACGCCTTGGAAACCCTTACCTTTGGAGACGCCAGAAACGGCGACTTTATCACCAACCGCGAATGTAGTAGCCTCTACCTTATCCCCCACTGCCGCCTTAACATCAGTATCGGCAGCAATGCGAAATTCTTTGACGTAGCGAAAACTACCCAACTTGCCAAACTGGCCCTGTTGAGCTTTGTTAATATTTTTTGGGCGGCGCTCACCGAAACCGACTTGCACGGCTTTGTATCCATTCTTTTCAACGGCGCGGAGGCCGGTAACGGTCATCGGACTGATTTTGAGAATAGTAACTGGTGTGACCGAACCGTCTTCATTGAAGACTTGTGACATTTCACGCTTCGTACCCAATAAAAATTTACGGGAGGCTTTCTGAGCTGAGGGCTTTGATTTCATGGCAGTTTTTTGACATCTATTCCGTGTAGTGCATTACAGGATCTTTACGTCAATGGTTACTCCGGACGGGAGGCTGAGGTTGGTAAGCGATTCAATCAGTTTCGCTGACGGATTGATGATGTCAATGAGACGCTTGTGCACGCGCATCTCAAACTGCTCACGAGCATTCTTGTGCACAAAAGAGGAACGATTGACGGTATATTTTTTGATTTCTGTCGGCAATGGAATAGGGCCAACCACTTCAGCGTCAAAACGCGAAGCAGTGTCTATGATTTGGCGAACAGAAACATCCAAAACCTTGTATTCATAGGCACGAACGCGGATGCGTAAGCGTTGAATGACATCCTTAACTGGAGCAGACTTCTTGGCCGAGGGCTTCTTAGCGGCAGGTTTTGAATTTTTTACGGTAGTTTCGGCCATGGTAGTTAAGGGAATGGAGAGGATAGGAACCGATTAAGCAACAACCTTGGTAACAACGCCGGCGCCCACAGTGTGGCCACCTTCGCGAATAGCAAAGCGCTGTTTGTCTTCAAGAGCGACCGGGGCAACGAGCTTAACCTTGAAAGTAACAGTATCGCCTGGCATAACCATTTCAACACCTTCCTTGAGGGTAACCTCACCAGTAACGTCGGTAGTGCGGATATAGAACTGAGGCTTATAACCAGAGAAGAACGGAGTGTGACGACCACCTTCTTCTTTCTTGAGAATATATACTTCTGACTCAAACTCAGTGTGGGGCTTCACAGAACCAGGCTTAGAAAGCACCTGGCCGCGAGATACGCCATCCTTAGCGGTACCGCGGAGCAAGAGGCCGGCGTTGTCACCAGCAATACCTTCCTTCAACTGCTTATTGAACATTTCAATACCAGTGATGGTAGTTTTGGTGGTGTCCTTAAAGCCGACGATTTCTACTTCGTCGCCGATTTTGACCATACCGCGCTCAATGCGGCCGGTGACTACGGTGCCACGACCTTCAATAGAGAAGATGTCTTCAATAGGCATGAGGAACGGCTTGTCAGTTTCGCGGATAGGATCAGGAATGTAGGTATCCAAAGCATTCAAGAGCTCGTCAATTTTAGCAACCCATTCCGGCTTACCTTCAATGGCGCCAGTGGCTGAACCACGGATAACAGGAGTATTTTTGCCGTCGTATTTGTTCTTAGTTAAGAGCTCGCGAACTTCTTCTTCAACGAGGTCAATGAGATCTTTTTCCTCAACGAGATCGCACTTATTCAAGAAGACCACAATCTTGGGCACGCCAACTTGGTAGGCCAAAAGAATGTGCTCACGAGTTTGTGGCATAACGCCGTCGGTGGCAGAAACAACGAGAATAGCTCCGTCCATTTGGGCGGCGCCAGTAATCATGTTCTTAATGTAGTCGGCGTGGCCCGGAGCGTCGATGTGGGCGTAGTGACGCTTGGTTGACTCGTATTCTACGTGAGAAAGCGAGATAGTGACGGTTTTGGTGGCATCACGAACCGTACCACCCTTGGTAATATCGGCGTAAGCCTTTGCTGTGGCCAAGCCCTTCTTTGCCTGAACAGCAACAAGAGCCGCGGTCAAGGTGCTCTTGCCGTGGTCAATGTGACCGATGGTGCCGACGTTAACGTGCAGCTTTGTTCTCTCAAAATTTGCCATATACTTTTGTTAAATTTTAGTAAATAATGAACTAACTAATAAAAAATGCCAACCGACAAATAAAAACGACGCAAAAGCGGTATTGGCCATAGTAGCAGAAAAGGCTATATCCCGTCAATAGGATACAGCCTTTTCTTGAAAAACTGACTATTTTAGCAACACTTGCACTTGCGGCCCATGAGCTTCATGAAGCCCTTCACGATAATGAGCGCACCAATGATAATGAGCGAGGTTTCCATATCAAGCACTTGAGTAGCGGCAAGAATGATAACAACGCCAATAAGAATCATCGCCCACGGCTTGATGCTGTGATGCGGGCACTTGCAGACCTTGAAGTTGTTGCCTTGAGATACTGGATCCATAGAAATTGGTTTTATGATAAAGATAAAGGATCGACCTATACTAACAAGTATAACATCCTCAGCTTTTTTCGCTCTATTTCTTCCCCTCAACAATCTGCTTCTCAACTTGCGGAGGAACGATGGCATAGTGAGAAAATTCCATAGGAGCCATGCCACGGCCCTCCGTCATAGAGCGGAGCTGGTTGGTGTAACCGAACATTTCAGAGAGAGGGACGGTGGCGCGAATGAGCTTGATACCGCCCGGGCGATCCTCAAAGCCTTCAATTTGAGCGCGCTTGCCGGAAAGGTTGCCGGTGATGTCGCCGAAGAATTTCTCAGGAACGGAAACCTCAATCTTCATAATAGGCTCAAGAATAACGGGTTTTGCACGCTTAGCGCCATCTTGAAACGCCTGGGAGGCGGCGATTTTATAGGCGATTTCGGAGGAGTCAACGTCGTGGTAAGAACCGTAGGTTAACTCGCAGGAAATGTTGACCATAGGGAAACCGGCGATAATGCCGCGGCCCATAGCTTCGCGCACACCCTTTTCAACGGCCGGGATAAATTCCTGAGGAATAGCGCCACCCTTGATAGAATCAATAAATTCAAAGTCATCGTAACGCTTAACGTTCTTGGGAATTTTCTTACCCTCAACCAAGGGCTCCATTGGCTTGAGCGTGATTTTGACGTGACCGTATTGACCCTTACCACCAGATTGTTTGATGTATTTGTGTTCGGCTTCAGCTTCCGCGGTAATAGTTTCGCGATAGGCAACTTGCGGCTCGCCAACATTGGCTTCCACACTGAATTCACGCTTCATTCTGTCCACCATGATTTCCAAGTGGAGCTCACCCATGCCGGAGACGATGGTCTCCCCTGTTTCGGTATTGGTACTAATGATAAACGTGGGGTCTTCATCAGAAAGCTTCTTGAGGGCAAGGCCCATTTTCTCTTGGTCAGCCTTGGTTTTCGGCTCAATACGGAGCGAAACCACGGGCTTCATAAACTTAATAGGATCAAGAATGATCGGGTTGGCCTCATCACAAAATGTATGGGATGTTTTTGCGCCCTTAATACCCACGGCGGCGGCGATTTCGCCGGCAAATACTTTTTTAACTTCCTCACGCTTGTCGGCCTGGAGGCGAACAATGCGACCGAGGCGTTCTTTCTCACCGGTAGTGGCGTTATAGATGTAGCTGCCCGCCTCAATTGTACCGGAGTAAACACGGAAAAATGTGAGTGCTCCTACGAACGGGTCGTTTTGTAATTTGAAAGCCAATGCAGAGAACGGCTCTTTGTCATCAGCATGGCGATAGATTTCATTGCCATTGCGCGGATCAATACCGTGCACAGGAGGAATATCCAACGGGCTCGGCAAGTAATCAACAACCGCATCCAACACAAGCTGAACGCCCTTATTTTTGAGAGCGGAACCAGTGAAAACGGGAATGATTTTTACCTCAATGGTGGCCTTACGTAAGGTTTTTTTGAGATCCGCCAAAGAAGGTTCTTTTCCTTCCAAATAAGCGCTCATGAGTGTGTCATCCTGCTCAACAATTTTTTCTACAAGCTCAGCGCGATACTTTTTAGCCTGCTCAAGATATTCTGCCGGCACATCCTTCTCAATAATTTGATTGCCCATTTCCCCCTCAAAGTGATAGGACTTCATGCGGAGCAGGTCAATGACTGCCTCAAAATTTTCTTCGGTGCCGATGGGAATTTGCATGCGCACTGCATTTTTATTCAAACGCTCAAGAATAGACTGGAATGAACGCTCAAAGGAGGCACCCATACGATCAAGCTTGTTAATGAAACAAATGCGCGGCACGTTGCCGTCGTCGGCATAGCGCCAATTGGTTTCGCTTTGTGGCTCAACACCAGCCACGCCGTCAAAAACTACTACCGCGCCGTCCAAAACGCGAAGTGAGCGCTTCACTTCAGCGGTAAAGTCAATGTGGCCCGGAGTATCAATGATGTTGAAACGAACTTTCTTTGCGAGATCAGGTTTACCATCAGCACTCATGGCGTAGGTAGGATGCCAAAAACAAGTGATGGCGGCGGCGGTGATGGTGATACCGCGCTCGCGTTCCTGCTCCATCCAGTCGGTGACCGTGTTACCTTCGTGCACTTCGCCGATTTTATGGCTCATGCCCGTGTAGTACAAAATGCGCTCGCTGGTAGTGGTTTTACCGGCATCAATGTGCGCAATAATACCGAAATTTCGTACTGAATCTAAAGGATAGTCGCGGTTCATAGTGGGGTACCACTTCGTGGCTTATTTGTCGTTTAAATAAACTTGAATAAAAAAGTTTTAAAAAGAGGCCATTGGCCTATTTGTTGTGAAGAATACAAGAAAATCGTTTTATTCGCAATACATCCAACCGCTGTATTGAAAGTAGTGCTGGATAAAAATAAGAATTTTTATCTTAAGATAGTGTTCCCTACCACGCAAAGTGAGCGAAAGCCTTGTTGGCTTCGGCCATTTTAATGGTGTTTTCGCGCTTTTTGATAGCCTCACCTTCGTTTTTAGAAGCGGCAATAAGCTCGTCAGCGAGTTTTTCAGCCATCGGCTTGCCTTTTTTACCGCGAGCGGCGGCAATAAGCCAGCGAATAGCGAGGGCCTGCTTGCGTTCCGGGCGAACTTCGCGAGGAACCTGGTAGTTGGCACCGCCAACGCGGCGAGAGCGCACTTCCATAGCCGGGCCAACGTTGCGGAGAGCTTCGTCAAAGAGGGCTAATGGATCCTCTGTTTTTGTTCTCTCTTTAATAGCGTCCAAAGCTCCGTATACAACGAAACGGGCGGCATTTTTCTTGCCACGAGTCATGACACAGTTGATAAACTTGGCCACTTTTTCCGAATTGTATTGCGGATCAGCGACTAATTTATGCTTACGTTTGAGTTTGCGGCGCATGGTAGGAAAAAATTATTTGGCGGCTTTGGGCTTCTTTGCGCCGTAGTTACTGCGTTCTTTGCGGCGACCTTCTACCCCACCAGCATCCAAGCGACCGCGAACAATGGTGTAGCGGAGACCAACATCCTTTACCTTTCCACCGCGCAAAATAACAACAGAGTGTTCCTGGAGATTGTGACCCATACCCGGGATGTAGGCAGTGACTTCCATACCATTAGTGAGGCGCACGCGGGCGATTTTACGAATAGCGGAGTTAGGCTTCTTAGGAGTTTTGGTGGTGACCTTCGTGCAAACGCCGCGCTTGAAAGGCGATGGGAAGAAAACGGGGCGATTCTTAAGCACATTAAAAGAACGCTGCAGAGCAACGGCCTTTGGCTTTCGCGACACTTTGGTGCGGCGATGACGGACGAGTTGATTTACTGTCGGCATATTTGAGAGCGTACTCTAACAGAATACATAGAAAAACGCAACATTACTGGCCAACAAGGCGGTTAAAGATGAAAGTGATGGCAGGGCTAAGTATTTGCGGCAGGAAAAAGATAAAAGCGAGCAGAATAATGAGAGAGTAACGCTCATATACGGCCCGAAACGAACGGCTTATATAAAACGGCAAAAGACCAAAAAGGATTTTTGAGCCGTCTAAGGGCGGAATGGGTACTAAGTTGAAAATACCCAAGCCAATGTTAGCCAGCACCACTAAAGCACAGACGCTCACGAAAGAATCGGGTAGACCAAGCGGAATGGCAATACGCACCAGAATGGCGAATACTATCGCTATAAGGAAGTTCGCGGCCGGGCCAGCAACAGCCACAATAGTTTCGCCCCAGCGTTGATTGCGCAGGTTGTAGGGGTTAAAGGGCACCGGTTTGGCCCAACCAAAAGGAATACCTGCAAGAAAATAGGTAACCAGAGGCACAATAAGGGAGCCGACAAAATCCAAGTGCTTTAGGGGGTTGAGAGTCAACCGGCCTGCGCGCTCGGCGGTTGCGTCGCCTTGGATATAAGCGGCGTAACCATGCGAAACTTCATGGATGACGATAGACATCACCAGGATAATAATGTAAAAAATGATGTCTAGCGGGGTTGTGAGCATACAGTTGCGTTTACGATACTGCCATGATACTATGGCCGTCTCCGAATACAAAATATTAGGATAAAATATATGGCCAAAATTTGCCCCGTAACTAAAAAAGGTTCCATCATGGGAGGTGGATACTCCAACCGCACCCGTGCTACCCAATACAACCCTACCGGCAATGTCCGCAAGTACCCCAACCTCCAGAAGAAGAAAATTTTCATTCCTGAAATGAACAAGTCCATTATCGTGACCCTTTCCACCAAGGCCATTAAAACCATCAACAAAAACGGCGCCTACGCCACCTTTAAGAAAGCCGGACTCATTTAAGAACGCATTTCTCCTTCGTGCAGTGAAAGACGATTGTATCGTTTTGAAACGTATAAAGTGTTGGAATAGCGAAGTCGTTGGGAAAAACTGATTTTGCCGAAACAGCTAACCACTGTGGCGAAACCGCCTCAATGAAGTTTGGTGACGGCACGTTTTTAGGGCCGTCGTAAAGAGTGGTGAAAATAGTGCTAGCAAGAGTGCTCGTGCCATTTTGTGCAAGAACATAATCCTCAAACCCCGCGGGGGCGCCGGCGGTAAGAAGCACGGAGGTTGAGCCGAATGTTAATTTACCCATAATTGGCCCGATGTCGGCACTAGCTAGAGAATTTTTATCGGGATATAGAATTGTTAAATAGACACCATCGCCAAAATTAAGCGCGAGTCCTCGCTCAGCTGAACTGGTGGCGATTTGTTGCTTGACGATGATATCTTTTAATTGCGTGTAGAGTTGCGAACTGGAAGTACCGCTTGGTATAATTATGGTTCCAGTACGGTAGCTATTCAATACATCAACAAGGCCACCGACCCGCAAATCTTCGGGGGCCGTCAGAATCACAGCGTCTAAGAAACGAGTGTAAAAAGGCACAAACCTGCTAAGCTCGCCGAGTATGGCGTGCGTGGCCCCGCCGTCAATAAGTAAGCGGTGGTGTTTTGGCGTATCTATATATATAGCTTCGCCTTGGCCGACATTTAAAATGGCCACGGTAAGATAGTCTGTCGGCCACTGACGAGATATTATGTAGCCTTCTATGACAAGGGCGACAATAAGAACGCCCATTATGGGAAGAATATATTTCATGGTAAATTTCATGGGGTCAGTATAAAGCCAGTGGTTAAAATAGTGCTGAATAAATTTTAAAAATAATATTAAAAACATGAGCGAATACACCGAACAAAAGTTTTCCATCCCCGAGCTGGCCGGCATTTCAAAAAAAACGGTAGACGAGCACCTCAAGCTCTATGCTGGCTACGTTAAAAATGCCAACCTAGTTATGCAGAAAATTGAAGCGTACGGAAAAAATGGTGACGCAGATGCCTACGCGGCCAGCGAACTCCAACGCCGCTTTAGTTTTGAATTTAATGGCATGCGCAATCATGAGTATTATTTCAAATCCTTGGAAGGTGGGGCAAAAACTCTGACCGCCAATTCTCAACTAAAAAAAGTGGTAGAAAAAGAATGGGGTTCTTTTGACGCCTGGCTTGCTCGCTTCAAAACAATCGCCATGACCCGCGGCATCGGTTGGGCCATTCTCTACTACGACCCTATCGCAGAAAAACTCACCAACGCCTGGATAGATGAACAACATCTCGGCCAACTTAACGGCCTTCCCTATGTTTTTGGCATTGATATGTGGGAACATTCCTTTTACTTAGATTACGCTACCGACAAGAAGAAATACGTTGAGGCATTCCTCGCCAACGTCAACTGGGCCGTTGTGGAACAAAATTTTCTGGTGGCCGCGAAGTAGTTTGTTTCGCACCACTCGCCCGCCGATACAGAATACACAAAACCAGCGTGCAACTAAAATAAATGAGCCCCACTATCCATAGGGGAAGCGGCGGCGTATTCCAAAATGCCAAAGGGATACTGGCAAACACGTGGACAAGCCAGAGCTGGTAGGCCAAGAGAAGCCAATCAGCCCAACCCAAGAGTGTTGCACCAAAAGGCCATAAAAATGCCGTAGCGGCGACAATGAAACTCGCAAACATCGTCACTGGCGTGACGAGGAACAATAAAAGATTCGCCGGTAGAGCGACAACACTCACCTGCCCCATTTCATAGAGCGCCAGCGGCAGAACGGCGAGCTGGGTAGCAAGCGTTGCCGCCGCGGTTCTTTGCACGTCAAAATGCTTGGGTAAGAACGAAAATAATTTCAGACACCACGGAGATAGATAGAGCAGGCCGGCCGTTGCCACAAAAGAATACTGAAACGAGGGATCATACGCCGCCAAAAGCGGATTGAAAATAAGCATAACCGCCGCAGAAAACCAGAAAGCCCGAAAAGCATTGTAGCGGCGAGAAAAAAGCTTGGCGGCAATAGCGGCCACAGCCATAATGCCGCCGCGCACAATAGTGGCCGAGCCGCCCGCCATGATACAAAAAAGTACAATACCCGCGACGGCACTCATGCCCGTTAAAAATCGCATGAGCCATAATTCGGCAAGCACCTGTGGCAAAAAGCCCGCGAAACGCGAACAGAGCCACACCACTAATTCCGCCACAATAGTAACGTTGTACCCGGAAAGCACTACCACTTGAATAGTTCCGGAGCGCGTGAAATCGGCCAACACATCGGCCGGCAACGCTTGCTTACCAGCGACCGTTAGTCCTGCCGCTAAGCGTGACTCAGGAAAAACGATAGCGGATTCCAAACGAGCAATTACGCCGCGCTTACATGAAAGTAGCTCGGATTTTATAAAATTACCTTGACCGGAATTCACCACCGTAAACTTTGTGGGACGCATCAGCGTAAAGAAAACCCCGCGCACTGCCAGATATTTATCATAAAGAAACACTCCGCCATTTTCCGTCGCGAATGCCTCCGGTTTTTCCAACAAACCACTCACCGTTACTTCATCACCGTAATTCACTTGCATGTAGGGCGACACGGAAAATATCACACCTGTTGCCCGCACCGCTTTGCTATTTAAAAGAGTAACCGAAACCGTGACCCGCGTCGCTGTTTCATTCTCCGCCGGCTCATCACTAACCACTCCGCGCAACTGCACCCACTTGCCAACCTGCGCCGATAAGCCCGGGTCGCCTGCCTTAACAGAAGCAGTTAGAAACAAGCCACAACCAACGCTAGTCGTTACCACACATACCAACAAAAGCATCAGCCACGAATACTGTTTCGCACGAGGGTTTCGGTAGGCTAGGCCAGCCGTCCACAGCCACAGCGCTAGCCCGCTAGCCACACTCGCCGTCGCGGCCAGAAAAAACCACGATGAAACAATTGGCCCAAAAAGCGTACCAAAAACAAAGCCAACTACAACCGGATAAAAAAGCGAGTCAAATTCCACCCGGGAACTCTAGCGCACCACAGTTAAAATTCTCATCAATTTTTCTTAAATCTTTTATGAAAACTTGTTATTCTATTTTATTCAACTGTCCTTTTTGTTTGTACTAAAGAAAACTAAAACAATGAAAAAGCCCCGAAAGATTGTTAGTCTTCCGGGGCTTGTGGGGTGACTGAAATAAACGAAACTAGAGACTGACGAGTCGCTTCTCCTGCTCCAGACGCAAGGTGGCGTAGATTGCCGGATTGCGCATGGCCAAAATCTGCAAGGCGGCAAGGACGGCGTTGGCCGGCTCCAGAACCGTCATCACCGGCACATTTGAAGGCGTGCGCAATGACGACCAGACATCGTCCGGAAAAGCTCGGTAGTTGAGCGGCACCGTCATGACCGGAACCGTGACATTCGCCGAAAGCATTGGCCCAGCGCCATTACTGAGAGCGACAAACACAACGATCACGGAATCTGGGATCTTCGACACAGCTTCAGTAAGCAGTCGGTATGCCTGGGCCGGCTGCTTATGTGCCGAGCAAGTGATAATTGGCATCTCCAAAACAGCTTCGGGATATAACGCCCGAAGATCGTCATAGAAATCCAACTTGTCCTTGTCGGAGCCGCGCCAGAAAATGAGCGACTGTTTCGGCAGTTCAAAGCGATCGGCCAAACCAGAGACTAAGCGATACTTCCTGGTCACTTCGTTGAGATCGCCGCCATCACGATAGACTTGCTTATCATCATAGTTGCCGGCGTCATCAAGGATTCGCCAAGAATCGTTATCAATAACGTCAGCAAGAAGAAGCTCGCCGATAGAGTTGATGCCGAATTCCACCTTGAAATCCACGAGCCTGCGCCGCTGAAGTTGCCAGGCCTTCTCCACGCATTCACCCAGATGCTTGATCTCTGGAATAACGAAAAAGACCGCAGGAGTAATCGCTTCCAGTTTACCCCAGCTCACATCAAGAAGATGGCTAAATATGCGACTGAAGACTTGCGCACTGGCGCCGTCCTGAAACACAACGTGGAAGCTGGCAGCATAGCTGATGCTATGGTTGGCTTCTAGTCTGCCGTTCTTTGTTCGCGCACCCTCATCACCCCGAATGTTTCCGGGGTGATTTTTCTTTTACTACAGACTTTTAAATTCAGCGCTGATGCGTTTTTCATCGTCACCAGAAAGGGCTTTTTTGAAACGGGCACCGGAAACGCCGTTGATACGGGCAAAGCATTCGGGCCAGGTTTTATGAACGAGGATTTTGCCACCAACCATACTTATATATGAATAGGCTTTTTGCGAGGAACTTTTTGAACCCGAGCGGCTCCGTTTATCGAGCCCGGTCAACGATTTTTCCACGGCATCCATATCGGCAAAAGGCAGAAGGTCTAAAGAATATTCTTTGAGTGCGCCGCTAAAAAGTTTTAGCTTGGTGTTTTTAGCAAAAGCCACAGCGATTTCATCACAACGCTCGTTGGCGGGCACGTCTCGATGACCGCCCACTAGCCGCCATAGTATTTTTTCCTTTCGCTCATTTGTTACTTCAAAAAGTTTTTCCCACAAATCGCGATTGAGCACATCGGCTTTGGCGGTGGTTTTCCAGCCGCGCTTTTGCCACACCGGCACCCACTTTTCTATACCGTCACGTACATATTTAGAATCGGTATAGACGATAACGGTGCCAGCCATAGCCGCAACATGCTCTAGGCCGCCAATAGCCGCCGCCAATTCCATTCTGTTATTAGTGGTGCGTGCCTCACCACCGCCCAGCTCGGCCACACGGCTTTCTTTTTCACCGAGCATGGCCACGATACTCCCCCATCCGCCCGGCCCCGGATTGCCCGAAGAAGCGCCGTCGGTAAAAATAATAATATCCGCCAAATTCTTTTCAGAAGTTTTTTTCATGAGTCTATAGAATTACACAATATCAACGATTCGTAAACGTAGCTCCGGCCGGTAGCCGAAAAAAGATTTCTCAATATTGGCGACAATGTCAGCCGAGCCACCTTCTTCCGGCCTGCGAGCAAAGTCATCCGGCGTGGCAAAAAAACTAATAGCCTTCACCGGCCCGCTATTTTCACCAACAAGCATGAGCTCCAGGTGATTTTTTGTTTTACCAAATTGCCGCACCGTTTTAATGCCGACATTCTTAAAAATAAAAAGTGGCTTCGTGTTGGCAACGCCAAATGGTGAAAGCTTTTCAATGGCGGCATACGTTTTGGATTGAATATCAGCGAGAGTGAGCGTACTGTCCAAAAGCACAATGTCGCGATCTACACCGCCTTCTACCACAGGCTCCGCGGCAACAACCTTGGCCAGTGCTTCTTCAAGTCTATCTTCCAAATGATGCACCGTGTCGGCATTGAGCGAGAAACCGCCGGAAACGTGATGGCCGCCAAAATCTAAAAATACATCCCCAAAAACATCGTGCGCGGCTTGCATAATAGCAACCAAATTCGCCACACCACCAGAACGGCACGAACCTTTAATAGTCGGCCCATCTTCCCGCCCCCACAAAAACACCGGCTTGCCATATTCTTCAGCCAAATTTCCGGCAGCCAAACCCAAAATAGCCGGCCGCCACAAGGGGTTTCCCAAAACAATCACGCGTCGCGCGGCAAAATGCTCGGCCCGCTCACTCATTATTTTATTTATCTCCTTCACTAGCGAACCTACAAGACCCTTGCGCTCGTCATTGGAAGCATTGAGTTTTGCGGCCAACATGTCAGCCTGCGCAACGTCGCTCGTAGAAAGTAACGTAAACGCATCTATAGGTTCTCCCATGCGCGAAGCGGCATTGAGGCGAGGCGTTATCATAAAACCAATGTCGTCCTCGGTGATATAGCGCTGATCAATTTTCAAAATCCGCAAAAGCGCCCGCAAACCCGGTCGGCGCGACTTTCGCAGAACCATTAGGCCGTAGCGAGCCAGCACACGATTTTCACCCACCAAGGGCACCATGTCGGAAAGCGTGGCCAGGCCAACCATGTCCAATAGCCACTTCTCCGCGCCGGGGGCGGTATGAAAGTCACCGCCCGCCAAAAGCCCCTGCACCAACTTGAAAGCCACACCCGCCCCACACAATTCCTTAAAAGGATATTCGCACCCTGGCTGTTTTGGATCAATTACCGCAAAAGCTGGCGGCAACTCGGCCGGCGGCATATGGTGGTCGGTAATAATGACATCAATCCCTTTGGAGCGGGCGTGGACAACCTCTTCGGCGTCAGTAATGCCGCAATCAAGCGTAATAAGGACTTTCGGCTCCGCGCCAGTCGCCAGCAATGAATCAATCGCCAACACGTGCAAACCAAACCCTTCCTTGTGCCGATGCGGAATGTATACCTGAAAATTCTTATAGCCAATCATCTTAAAAAAATCATGCATTACCACAGCAGCAGGAATGCCATCAGCATCGTAATCGGAATAAATAACGATGTGTTCGTCGTTCTTAATCGCTAATTTAATACGCGCCACCGCCTCTTTCATGCCTTTCAATAAGAAAGGATCGTGCAAATGTTCTTCATAGGAAGGGTTGAGAAATACTTCCCGCGCCCCATTTTCCGTGACCCCGCGATACGCGAGCAATTGCTGAAGCAGGTCGCCATTTGGAACTAAAGCTTCGCGTAAAACGTACTTTTTCATTCTTGCTATAATACTACACATGAAGGATTGCATATTCTGCAAAATCGTGGCGGGAGAAATTCCGGCCCATAAGGTATATGAGGATGAAAACTACTTGGCTTTTTTATCTATTAATCCAGAGTCGGCTGGCCATACATTAGTAATTCCTAAAAAACACTATCGTTGGGTCTGGGATGTGCCAGCCGCAGGCGAGTACTTTGAAATCGCCCGCAAAATCGCCAAGGCCATGCAAAAAGCCTTCAATACTGAAGCTATTTCAAGCAAAATCGTTGGCGAAGAAGTGCCTCACGCGCACATTTGGATATTTCAAAACCCCAGTACTGCTACTGGCAAACCAAAAGATTTTGAGGAAAATGCGAAGAAAGTAAAAGATAATATGTAACTATTAGTACAATAGTCAAAAACTTCCACGTATGCTATCTTCTCAATGGATGAAGTGGCAATGCAGTGGCACGATTAGTCAAGTCAGCGTTGAAACCGGGGGCACTGCCCCAGTGGTCCTAGTAGCTGTAAACCGCTTAGGACCGCCGGGTAAAGGGCGGGTCATGGTATGCCTTAACCAGGCTAAAACATTCCCACGACCCTAACGCGTCTAATCACTGCAACTCTGGAATTCATCCTAATGGTATTTGGAAACGCCGCCTGACAGCGTCTCCCGGCTCGGCTTGCGAAGGCCGTTAAACTAGAATGGAGGAATCTCTGCTGAAGCTTAAGCCCCACGTGCAAGGCAGAACCAAGGTTTGAGATTTCTCCTTTCTCTATTACCGCAGATCGCTGCGGTTTTTTTATTTTCAAACCGTGATATATTGACCCCAGAAATGTTTTCCGTAATTTTTTAGATTTTGAGAGGTGTTTATGGAAAAGATACAAAATCGGGTACTCCATTTTGCCGATGGAGATTCTCCTGATACTTGCGTGGCCATCTTAAGAAGCGGACGGGCAAATACAGTGTTTGTAGATATGGAGAACCAAAGCTTGGGCCATATACTACAACAAGCCACGGTTGTGTATCGGAAAATCGCAAGCAAGCTTTCTTTGTGGGAGCCAGTAGTGGTTGGGCCACTTTCGGGTCCGCGAGGCGAACATTTAGCGGCATTTGGTCGTTTTAATCTTCGCACAACACCCTTATGCTTTAGCGACTATGTACAAAAAATAGCCGAACACCAAAAATTTTTAGAGAGGGTGAGGGGTCGCCACTAACTGATGATCGTTTAACCGAAACTGAGGGAGGAAACTATTTCCTCCCTTTTTATTTATTATTTTTTAAAGCCTCCAACCCCGGCAACGTTCCTTGGGCCAAATAATCAAGCATCGCGCCGCCGCCGGTGGAAACGAAGGTAAAGGAAGATTCCTGGCCCTCACTGCCGATAGCGGCGAGTGTGTCTCCCCCGCCAATGATAGTGGTAGCACCGCGCACGGTGGCCGCGGCCACAATTTTTGCTAATTCTTTTGTGGGTTCAATAAAACCTTTTTCATACGCACCGAGGGTGCCGTTCCAGAGGATATGCTTCGCGTCGGCAACTAAAGCACGCAACTGCTCTATGCTAGCCGGCCCGGCATCCATGACAGCATCTTCGGGGCCAATAGCGTTGGGTAATAGTGTTTTAGCCCCATTCGGCGATTGCACAACAATGTCTACCGGCACTATAAGCTTCGGGTTAGCGACCATTTCGGAAAAGGAGATATCGGTACCCATATTGGAAATGAGCGACGTGCCAACGGCCAAACCCCGAGCCTTGTAAACGTCATTGGAAAGAGCACCTCCAACAAAAACATTGTCGGCGATAGTGAGGAATTTCTGGACCAACGGCAATTTCGTATCAAATTTTGCTCCGGCCAAAATAAACAAGAATGGGTGAGCCGGCGAGAAACAGGAGGAGAGGGCCGCGATTTCTTTTTCAAATTGAATACCAATGAAGCCGGGCAATAGTGAAGGCAGACCAACAACCGAAGCATGATCGCGATGAGCTACAGAAAAAGCATCATCCACATAGAATTTTCCCAGAGCGGCAAGCTCTGCGGTAAAAACGGCATCATTTTGCTTTTCCCCCGGATATTTTCGGATATTTTCTGCGAGCAAAATATCACCAGCTTTCATTGTGGCAATTTTGCCTGCGCCCTCGGCGAGAATGTCGGCACAGAAATCAATAGGCATTAACCGCTTAAGATATTCAAAAACAGGTCGCAGGGTATCGCTCACGCCCTCAATATGGCTCAAAATAATGACTTTTGCTCCGCGCTCGCGCAGGAGTTCAATGGTTGGCAGGGATTTTTTAATGCGATAATCGTCTACTACCCTGCCATCAGCTATAGGCACGTTAAAATCTAAACGCACTAATACGGGCACTCCGTTGACGTCGGGCAAATCGTTAAGCGTATGGATTGACGCGTCCATTTAAGAAAGAGAACTAGCGATAGTGATAATGGCGCTGAATGCCGCCGGATCCAAACTTTGGCGACCAATGAGCAAACCGCCAGCTTCACCCTCATTCATAATCGCTTCGGCATTTTCGGGCTTAACGGAACCACCATAAATAATTGGTGTGGAAATAGTACGAGTTTTGTAGAGTTCAAAGAGGGTTTTGCGAATGAAAAGGACCATTTCGTGCACAGAGGAAGGCGTCATGGCCGTGGCCGCGCCAATGGCCCACACTGGCTCATAGGCAATAACCAACTGGCCCAACTGCTCTTTTTTGACGCCTAAAAGGGCCTGTTCTATTTGATTCTTAATAAACCCTAAGTAATTACCGTCATCGTCGCGAGCTTTTTCACCAATACAGAGCACCGGCTTAAATTTCCAAGCGAGAGCCGCCAGAATTTTGGTATTAACAGCCGCGTCGGTTTCGCCGAGCTCCCGGCGCTCGGAATGCCCAAGAATAACGTAACTAAGACCAAACTGCTTGAGTAAATCGCCGGAAATTTCGCCCGTGCGAGCGCCAGCCGGCTCAGCATTGAGATTTTGTGCGCCTAAAAGAACCGTGTCCGATTTATTGTGCCGAGCAAGAGCATCTATATAAATATAGGGTGGACAAATAACAACCTGTGCTTTCGTGCCTACCGCGCCCTTCTGAATTTTTTTAAAAATATCCGTCGCTTCGGTAACGCTCACCGGATTCATCTTCCAGTTGCCTATGATGATTTTTTTCTTTTGTGCCATTGTTTCAGCATATCATATTTAACCGATGGCAAAAAATTCCAACGTGAGTGAGATTTTTACTACAACAGTGTCAAAAGTGGTGCTTCATTGCACTTCCTGCCAACTGGAAACATTCCAACCGCCCGTGGGGCCGCTACTGAAGTTAACGTTCACCAAGCCACTATTATAATTGAGCGTAGCACCACCAGAAAGGTCTATCTCATTGGCGGCCATAGCGTCCACGTTGGTACCGCCATCCATATTAATAGTGCCGTTGGGCGCGTACACGAGAACCGCGCCAGAACCGCCTGAAATAAGAACGGCGTCGTCACCACCACAGCTTGGAGAAATGGGACAGTCGCTGTCGGTAGCTAAAAGCACATAACTTGATGAGTTACCGGAACCAAGCAGAGAACTGCCGCCATCAAGCGTAACAGGGCCGTTAGTGACGATAACGCCACCATTGGCACCGTAAAGTGACGAGAGAGCAATACTGCCGCCGCTTTCCACAGTAAGCACGCCTTCCACCCAAATAGTGCCCGTCATGGTGAGGCCGGTGGATTGCACGCCCAAATTACCCTTAACGTGAAGTGGGCCCGCGGTTACCCTACTACCACCACCAATGGTCATGTTGCCATCCACCTCCAGGCCGCCAGTAAACACGTCATTACCACCACCGCCTGTAGATAGACTGCCGGTAATATGCGTCAGCGTGCTTGTGGTGGTGCCTTGATAACCCAAATTTAAATCGCCAGTATACGTCCAGCCGCCACTAGTGTTGCTGGCTTGACTCTCCCAGTCGGAAATATTGCTGGCTGAAATGGGAAAAGAAACCGCTGGAGGATCACCCTTAGTGGTAGTACACGCCTTTGCGTCATAATAAGGACTGCCCGTGCCGCCCACTTGGCAATAGTTGGTACCGGCGATGCCACTTACCCCGCCGACGATGTGTGCCCACGTGTCTCCACTACTACCCGTGCCAACAGTCAATGCTCCGCCATTAGAGCTGGCACAGCTAGTAGTAAGTGTGCCGCCACACACAACACCATACGCACCACCCATAAATAAATTGAAGTAGGCGTCCAGGCCAGCTGGCGAGGTGGCAGTCCAAGTGCCCTTAAATTGACCATTTTTTGCCAAGCCACCGGCATAGCCCCCGCTATTAGCGCCAACAAAATAATAATTGCTTGAATTGTTGCCGGTATCCAAAATGAGCCAGTAGGTATCGCCGGCATAGAGTACGTCATTGGACGAGAGGGTGGCATCCACCCAGCCGAAGGCCGAACTGGAAATGGCAGAAGCGGCAATAGTGCCGTCGGACGAAAGGAGGTCCGTGCCGGAAGGCACACCGGCATTGTCCGCGACGATGCGCACAGTTATGTTGGACGGACTACCCTGCTTTTTGAGATAGAATTGCACATCGTGCAGTGGCCCGTCGGCGGAAACCTGAAAACTTTGGGCGACATCCTGCGTAGCCACAGCATTGCCGAAGGTGATACACGTAGAGCTCGTGCACGTGGTGATGGGCGTTGGCGAAGTATTGGACTGATCAGAAGCTAGCGAGGCGCTGTCCGCGGAAATGGCCGCGCCAGTTATTCTTGACCCGCCGTTGGCAACGATTGGACCGTTGGAATAGACACTGCCATTGACCGTGGAACCACCAGTAATGAAGAAACCGCCAGCGCCCGTTTGCATGCCGTAATTGAAAGAGAGGCCTGCGCCCGTAGAAAGGGAGGCTTGCATATTGCGATACAGCCCGCCGTAATTTGAACTGGCTTCAAGGTTTTGGCCATTAAGCGTGGAAGTGACAGCAATAGTTGTGGTGTAGCCATTAACTACTATCGTGTCGCCATTGTTAACGGTGTTTCCTGCCTTAACGCGGTAGACAGCATCCTCCAACGCGCCCTCGGCAGAAAAGTAGCTGGCTTTTGAATGAATGAGATCGTTACCTATTTTTACCGCCTGCATAACCGGCGTGGCAATACCAAGAACAATAGTTAAGCTGATAGCCAAAAAGAAAATAATAGCGGTGAGGATGGCCTGGCCAGCTTGAGGATTAGGATGATTTTTGAAATGACTTTTCATAGAAGCGGCGGAATTAACCATGTAAAACTACAGTGGAATGAAAATTTTTTGTTTTTGTGACCGTACCACTGGTAGCTTGGGTGGTCATGTCTATTTTTACCGCGCTGGCTGTGCTTGTCGCAAGCGCTGTAAAGGTAAGAGCGGTGATGTTTACGTCGGAAGCGGTCAACGGCCCCGAGAGTGAATTGTTTTGAACACCATTGACTGTAACTGTTTCATTTATGGTACCGCCAACCAGTGAAAACAGTGTCGTAGTAGCAATGCCACTATTCGTCTCGGAAAGAGTGAGTGAATTGCCGGTGCCAACAATAGTATCCGCACCGCGAATGGCGCGGGTTATCGGCTCTAACGCGTCGATGCCACCGTGGTCGGCCGCCCGCAAAGCCGAGAGTGTCCTATAGGAACCAACGAAAGAAAGACTTGTGTTAACAATGACCAAAAAAATAACGCTTAGGACACTGACATAGATGAGCATTTCCACCAGAGAGAAACCAAATTTTGTGAGGAAGATTTTCATATTCACTGGCTAATTGCCATAAAAATTAGTTAGGTAGGTAGCCATAGTTTGCGTGGTGGTGGCATGGCCCTGAAAATACTGAATCGTAGCCGTCACAAGACGAGTATTGGAATCAAGCGTGCCGCCAGATGTAACGATTTTACCAGTACCGTCGCGCTTAACATTTGCCAATGTGATTTTACGTAAAAAGAGATTGTCTATATATGCGGGTGATGCCGTGCTTGTTTGCCATGTAGATGCGCCGCTATTCCAGGCCAAATAATAAGCAGAGGTGGTGGAAAGCGAAGCGATATTGGTACTCCAGCTACCATCGCGCAGAAAAAACATTGCCTCTAACCCTTCTTCGCCCAAATAGGCCGCCCGCACATTTGCATCATTAGCTAGAGCAAAGGAGAAAAAGCTATTAAAAACGATGATGAGCGCCAAAATGCCGGTGACAATAATAGTCGCGCCAATAAGAATTTCCAAGGAACCGATACCGCGAGTATTTTTTTTAAAAAGATTTTTTTTCATAGCGTCGGACCAGCGATGCGACCAGTGCTGGAAATTATAACACTGTCGGATGACGACGTGGTTTTGGAAGAAATAGTGGCTGTGCCATAGCTGGCGGCAGCGCCCGTAAGCCGCTGGAACAAGATACTGCTCGTGGCACCCACAAACTGCAGGGAAAGCACCGTGTCGCCAGCATGAAGAAAATAGGTTTGATTACTCGCCGCGCCAGGCACATAGCTCGCGCCGCTAAAAAGGATGACGCTTGAGGAGGCAAACCGCACCCCATATTGTGTGTCATTTTTAGCGGCGAGCGTTTGGTTGCGGGCCAACCGCAGAGTTTCCAGCACCGTTTCGGTATCCTTATTAACACTTTCAACACGATTAAATTTCGTAAAAGCGCTAACGACAATGCCACAGATAATAACTAGGATACCAATAACTATCAACAGTTCAACGATCGTGAAGCCGCCGCGTATTCTCATATTACGAAATGACACTACTAAGGGAATAAATTGGGCTGATGATAGAGATGGCAAAAAAGCCGACAGCCGCGCCAATAACAATCATGAGGACTGGCTCTATAATAGACGAAAGATCTTTAGTCTTCTGATCAATGTCGGTTTCGTAAAACGTGGCCACACCAAGGAGCATTTGCGGCAATTGGCCGGTTTCCTCCCCCACCGCTATCATTTCACCCACAAACGGCGGATAGAGGTTGAGGCGCTGGTTGAATATTTCGGCGATCGGCTCACCTTTTTCAACCCTTTTTTCTACCATCAGAATGACGTCTTTATAAAAGGGATTTTGCAGAACATCGGCAGTAATACGCACTGCCACCAAAAAATCAACGCCAGCGGAAAGGAGCGAGGCCAGGGTGCGAGCCGTGCGGGCTGAATTCATTTCCTGCATGATTGGCCCGATAACGGGCGTGTGTAAAAATAAAAAACTGTTCCAACGCTTGCCCGTGGGAGTCCGACTAAAAACATATACACCGGCAACTACCGCAACGATGGCTATAATCACCAGCACGAAGTATGCTTGCAGAAAATTACTGAGGTCAATAATGACCACGGTTTGCAGTGGCAACTGGGCATTAAAACTCTGAAACGTTGAAGCCAAGGTCGGCACCACATTGGTCAACATAAAAAAACCAATACCGATCATGGCCAGAGTGATAACCGCTGGATACATGAGCGCCCCGCGGATTTTACGACCAAGAGCATACGAATTCTCCATCTGGGTGGAAACAATACGCAAGGATTGCGAGAGCGAGCCCGATTCTTCGCCGGCACGCACCATGGAGCCAACGAGAGGAGGAAACACGTCGCCACAGTCCTTCATTGACTCACTAAGGGTCTTGCCACTTCTGATGCTGGCATTTAAACCGGCAACGATTCCCTTGAATTTTTTGCCGCCTGTTTGTTTCTCAATAACCGTAAGGGCACGAGAAAGCGCCAAGCCAGCATCAAGCATTGAAGCGAGGTTGCGAGTAAAAATTATTTTATCTTGTAATTTGACGCCGCTTAAAAAAGGAATTTCAAAAGAAAAAACTGATCCCTTCTTTTTGGCCGCGACTTCCGTCATGGAAATGAGCGTTGAGCCTTTGGATTTTAATTCGGCGTAAAAAGTGGCGCGGTCGCTGACTTCGGCGACTTCCTCATGACTAGTGCCTTCCTTATCAACGGTGCGTATTTGGAATGTGCTCATATTATTCTGAGATGACGCGTAACACTTCTTCAATGGTTGTTAAACCCGAAGCCGCCTTGAAAATACCATCTTCAATCATGGTAATCATACCCTCTTTTTTTGCCTGCGCCTCAATTTGTGAGGAATTACTTTCACGCATCACCAAGTCGCGGATTGTTGGCGTGACTTTCAACACCTCGTGGATGCCGATACGACCCTTGAAACCGTCGGGTGCTTCCGCTGAAGCCTTCGGTTTATAGAACGGGATTTTTTTCCAATCGGTTTCTTTGCCGATAATTTTTTCTTCCTGAAGTACGCCGAGAACCCGGCTCAAATCAATGACTTTTTCCAACTGAGTGATTTCCGCGTCAGTCAAAAAATACTTTTCTTTTTCGCTGGTGAGGCGGCGAATAAGGCGCTGACCGATAACAATATTGACCGTGGACACAATGAGAAACGGTTCAACTTTCATGTCCACCAAACGCGGAATAGCGCCGGCGGCGGAATTGGTGTGCAAGGTAGAAAGCACCAGGTGACCAGTGAGGGCCGCGTTCACGGCCAGCGACGCCGTTTCGTTATCGCGAATTTCACCGACCATAATAATGTCCGGATCCTGACGCACCAAAGAGCGCAGGCCGTTGGCAAAAGCAAAACCGATTTCCGGCTTAACTTGTGTTTGATTTATTCTGGCCATTTGATATTCAATAGGGTCTTCAATTGTGGAAATGTTGACGTCGGGCGTATTTAAAATATCAAGCACGGTGTAAAGGGTTGTGGTTTTACCGGAGCCTGTTGGGCCGGTGGTAAGAATCATACCCGTGGTGAGGCGGGTAGCATCGTGAATCATTTCAGAATTGCGGCCATGGAAACCGAGTACTTCCAAAGTGAAACCCTTAACGTTCTCGCGCAACAAACGCATAACGGTTTTTTCACCGTAATAGGTCGGCAACATGGAAACACGAAATGAGACTTTTTCGCCATTCATTTCCACCTTGAAACGACCGTCTTGCGGCAAGCGCTTTTCGTCCAGCTTAAGGTTAGAAAGAACCTTAATTCTAGCCGTGATTGAGGGGCCGGCGTTTTTAGGCAGAACCATAGCATCATGCAAAATACCGTCAATGCGGTAGCGCACCAGTACCTGCTCCTCCATCGGCTCAATATGAATATCGGATGCATCCTGAATGATGGCGTGCTTCAAAAGAGTGTCAACGATGCGCACCACCGGCAAATCTTCAGCCAGTTTTTTCAAATCAGCTTCAGAACTTGCATCGCCACTCACCTGCTCAGCAAGCGTTTTAATGGAACCGATTTCTTTTTGGATAATGTCGCCGAATTCAGCTTTGAGACTTTTTTGATACTGAACGAGAGCGGCTTTAATTGATTCATTATCGGTGAGCCGAGACAAAATACGCAAACCTGTTTTCTTTTTTATGAAATCAATAGCCGAAAGATCTTCAGTGTCCAACATCGCCACCTCCAAAGCGTCACCCTCTTTCTTGAAAGCCACAATGTTGTGGTTGCGGGCGATAGGCTCCGGCACCAGCGAGAGCACGCTCATTTCCAATTTCTTATTTTTTAAATCAACAAAAGGAATACCAAGGATGTGCGCTTGGGCCTTGCGCACCTCGTCGTCGCTGATTTTGCCACTCGTTACCAAAATGGAAGCGAGTGCGGCGTGTTCTTTTGCCGCCTTTTCCATAGCCACATCCACGTCGGCGCGCGAAAGGAAACCTGAGTCAACGACGAAATTAGCTAATTGTGTTTCTTCAGTTCTCATAGAGAGTAATGTGGAACAATTTGGCTAATTATACGGCCGTTGTGCCCATGTTGACAACGGACAACTGACTATATATACTGTCGTCATCTGAGTTCGCCGGCGAGGCGAACCATTTTTTTAAGATTTTTTTAAAAATAACCACTATGTTTGACCTTAAAACCATCAATTCCGTCCTCGGCGAGCTTGAGGAAGAACGCGGCATTCCCCGCGAGAAAATCATTGAGGCCATTGAAGCCGCTTTGGCCAGTGCCTATAAAAAAGAGTATGGCAAAAAACACCAGATAATTAGGGCTACTTTTGACATTGCCGGCGGCAAAAGCGAGTTTTTCCAAGTAAAAGTCGTTGTTGATCCCTCTCAAATTATCACCCCCAATGAGGATGGCACCCTGCCAGAAATCCCCGAAACCAGCGATGATGAGCCGGAAAAGGTCCTTTTCAACCCCGAACGCCACATGCTTTTGGACGACGCTCAGAAAATCAAGCGTGATGCTAAAATCGGCGACGAAATCGTCTTTCCGTTAGAAATGAAGGATGATTTTGGCCGCATTGCCTCTCAAACCGCCAAGCAGGTCATCATCCAAAAAATCCGCGAGGCCGAAAAAGTGTCCGTTTTAGGTGAATTCGGCGAACGCGAAGGTGAAATTGTCTCGGGAACTGTTCAGCGCATTGAGCGTGGTAATATTTTCGTGGATATGGGCCGCGCTAGCGGTATCCTCCCCTACGAAGAGCAAATCCCCGGCGAGCGCTATCGTCAAGGCGAGCGCATTCGCGCTTATCTTTACCGTGTTGAGGAAACTCCGCGTGGTATCTTCTTGCGGCTTTCCCGTTCACATCCTAAATTCTTGATCAAGCTTTTTGAAATTGAAGTGCCGGAAATCGCCAGCGGCGTTATTGAAGTGAAAAGCGTGGCCCGCGAAGCCGGTTCCCGCTCTAAAATCGCCGTTCTTTCCAGCGATGGTCACGTTGACCCCGTTGGTTCCCTCGTTGGCCAGCGCGGCGTGCGTGTTTCCACTGTCACCAGCGAGCTTGGTGGTGAAAAAATAGATATTATTGAGTGGTCGGAAGATCAAAAGCGCTTCGTTGAGGAGGCTCTTTCCCCCGCTCGCGTCCTTAGTGTCACTATTGACGAAGCCAACAAAACAGCGGTAGTTTCAGTCGCTGAAGACCAGCAATCATTAGCTATCGGTAAGGGCGGCCAAAACGTTCGCCTTGCCGCCCGCCTCACAGGCTGGCGTATAGACATTCAGTCAGTAAAAGGTGAGACAGTGGCAGAGTCGGGAACAGAAGAAGCGGTTATTACTAAATAAAAGCGTAACAACATGAATACCTATATCCTGTTTGCCCTCGTGAGTGCAGTGGTGGCAATTTTATACGGTCTTTTATTGGCAAAAAATGTGCTGAGCAAGCCCGCTGGCAGTGAAAAAATGCAGGAAATTTCCAGCGCTATTCAGAAAGGCGCCTCGGCTTACCTCAATCGTCAATATAAAACTATCGGTGTTATTGCCGCTGTTCTCATTCTTATCATTGGCTTTACATTCGGCTGGACGGAGGCTTTTGGATTCCTTATTGGCGCCCTCTTTTCCGCTCTCGCCGGCTACGTCGGCATGAACGTTTCCGTTCGCGCCAACGTTCGCACTACTGAAGCGGCAAAAACAGGTATTCGTGAAGCTCTCTCTGTTGCTTTCCAGGGCGGTTCTGTTACGGGCCTCTTGGTTGTTGGCCTCGCCCTCCTCGGCGTCACCGGCTTTTACGCTCTCACCCATGACACCAAAGCCCTCATCGGCTTGGCTTTCGGAGCTTCTCTTATTTCTATTTTCGCCCGCTTGGGCGGTGGTATTTTCACCAAAGCCGCTGACGTTGGCGCCGACCTCGTCGGTAAAGTTGAAGCCGATATTCCCGAAGACGATCCACGCAACCCCGCCGTTATTGCCGACAACGTTGGCGACAACGTTGGTGACTGTGCTGGCATGGCCGCCGACCTTTTTGAAACCTACGTCGTCACGGCTATCGCCACTATTTTGCTCGGCGTGCTCATTTTTAAGGGATCTACAAATGCCATTCTCTACCCCCTCGTTCTTGGCGGAGTAGCAGTCTTCTGCTCCATTATCGGCACCTGGTTTGTGAAGCTTGGTAAAACCGAAAACATCATGGGCGCTCTCTACAAAGGCCTGGCCGTTTCCGGCATTCTTTCTGCTATCGCTTTCTACCCTGTCACTAAAATGTTGATGGGCACCAACGCGCTCTATTCCGTTTCCGCTCTCTTTATGTGCGCGCTTATCGGCCTCGCTCTCACCGCTCTGTTAGTGATGATTACCGAGTACTACACCTCTACCGCCTATAAGCCAGTGCAATCCATCGCCGAAGCCTCCGTTTCCGGCCACGGCACCAACGTCATTCAAGGCTTGGCCATTTCAATGAAGGCCACCGCCCTGCCGCTGCTCTCTATCGTGCTCGCTATTTTGGGTTCCTACTATTTCGCCGGTCTCTATGGCATCGCTATCGCTGCCACAAGCATGCTTTCAATGGCGGGCATTATTGTTGCCATTGATTCCTATGGCCCCATCACCGACAACGCCGGCGGCATCGCTGAAATGGCCGGCCTTCCTGAAGAAGTTCGCAACGTCACCGACCCACTAGACGCCGTAGGCAACACCACCAAAGCCGTCACCAAGGGCTATGCCATTGGTTCTGCCGGCCTCGCCGCTCTTGTGCTTTTTGCTTCCTACACTCAGGAATTTACCAAAGCCGGTCACCCTATTATTTTCAGCTTGAGCGACCCATTAGTTATCGTTGGCCTCTTTATCGGCGGCCTCTTGCCCTACTACTTCGGCGCCCTCTGTATGGAAGCTGTCGGCAAAGCCGCAGGCAAAGTGGTTGAGGAGGTTCGCCGCCAGTTCCGTGAAATCAAAGGCATTATGGAAGGCACCGCCAAGCCCGATTACGCCAAATGCGTAGACATCGTCACTTTGGGCGCCATTAAGCAAATGATTATCCCTGCTCTCATCCCTGTTGTTGTTCCTATTCTTGTCGGCTTCATCCTCGGCCCTGTCGCTCTCGGCGGCGTACTCGTTGGTTCTATTGTCACCGGCCTCTTCGTTGCCATTTCCATGACCAGTGGTGGTGGCGCTTGGGACAATGCTAAAAAGCATATTGAAAAAGGTTTCCATGGTGGCAAAGGCTCGGCCGCCCACAAAGCCGCTGTTACCGGCGACACTGTTGGCGACCCCTACAAAGACACTGCCGGCCCTGCCATTAACCCGATGATCAAAGTACTCAACATCGTCGCTCTCCTTATTGTTGGTTTCCTCATTAAATAAGTATGGAAAAAGAAACAAAACTCGCATACAAAATAACCGAGCAAAAAGAACTCCCCAATTCCGAGGTGGAAATCCACGGCGAAGTTGCCGCTGAAACACTCGCCCCTTTTCGCCAAAAAGCTCTCAAAAACCTTGGTGAAAACGCGAAAATTGCCGGCTTCCGCTCTGGCCATATCCCTGAAAAAGTCCTCGTGGAAAAATTCGGTGAGCAGGCCATCCTTGAAGATGCCGCCGATTTAGCCCTGCAAGAAATTGTGCCGGAAGTGGTACAGGAAAAAGCTCCGCGCTACATCGCCCGCCCGAAAATTACCATCACCAAGCTCGCTCCTGGCAACCCACTCAATTTCTCCGTGGTCATCGCCGTGCGTCCGGAATTTTCTCTACCTAATTACAAAAAAATCGGTAAAGAGGAAGTCGCCGCCAGCCAAACTGCCAGCGAACACGAAAAACTCGCCGTTACCGATAAAGAAATTGATGAGGTTATTGAAAAAGTCCGTGACGATTACGCCCATCACCAATTTCACCAACACCAGCAAGCCGAAGGTAAGGCAGAGGGCCATAACCACTCCCCCGAAGAAGTGGCCAAGCACAAGCCGGAAATCAACGATGAGTTCGTCAAAAGCTTGGGCGCCTTTAAAGATGTCGCCGACTTCCGCGCAAAAATCAAAGAAAATCTCACCAGAGAAAAAGAAAACAAGCTCGCAGAACGCCGCCGCGGTAAAATCCTGGAACGCCTTGTTACTGAAACCAAGTTCCCCATCCCCCAGCCGCTCATCAACTACGAGCTCAATAGAATGTTTGGCCAATTTGAAGAAGATATAAAGCGCATGGGCCTTTCCTTGGAAAACTACCTCAAACACCTCAAAAAATCCCAGGAAGATTTAAAAAAAGAATGGTTGCCTGAGGCTGAGAAGCGCGCCCGCGTTAACCTTATTCTTGAAGAAATTGCTCTCAAAGAAAAGCTCACCGCCGACCCCAAGGACGTGGAAACCGAAACCCGCCGCCTCAAAGCCGCGCACGCCGACCTGGACACCGCCCAAATAGAAAACTACCTCACCCACATGCTCACCATTGAGAAAACTATTAAGTTTTTGGAGGATTCAAAGTAATTTTTTCTATCTCTTGCTCAAGCTTAAAAGCGTTTCCGTGCTTGAGAAGCGCTTGGTATGAAATCAACAATTCCGGCGTAGGCTTATCCGCAAGAGCCCTCAACATTCTCTTTTTTGTGACTGTCCGTAAAACGCGATGACTAGAAAAATGTACCCACCCCAAGAAATCAACGCCGGATGTCAATGTTGCAATACTAACCTTATTGGGATGTAAGGATAATCCTAATTTTTCATATAAAAAATCTCTAAATATCTGCACCAAATCAGCGATCACTTCGCGTTCCTGTCCCATCACCACAAAATCATCGGCATACCGAATGTATTGTTTTTGCCGAAGCTCATGTTTTACTAACTGATCAAATTCATTCATGTAGACGTTTACCAGAAGCTGTGAGGTTACATTACCAAGCGGTAAACCCTTTCCTTTTTCCGTGCCATAAAAACTGCTAATAATTTGCTCCAGAAGCCATAAAGTATCTGCGTCGTGCAAATGTTTCCTTAAAATATGAAGGAGGATTTTCTGGTCTATGGAAGCGAAAAATTTCCGCACATCACACTTAAGAACCCAGCATGTTTTGGTGTTATTTTTTGATACTTCTCTTGAGAAATCGCGAAATCTGTCCATCGCTCGATGTGTACCTTTAAAATTCCGACACGAAAAAGAATCGGCGATGAATTTTCTGTCAAAATGAGGATACAAAATCCGATACACCGCGTGGTGCAACAACCTGTCCCGCACAGTCGCTTTATGAATATCTCTCAGCTTTGGGTCCATAACCCTGAAATGCGTATATGCCCCATGAGAATATGTGCGATTCTTTAAATCCTCATGGAGAGAATTAAGATTTTCCGCCAAATTAAGCATGAATTCTTGCACGTCTTTTTTGCCACGCTTTCCTTTGATAAATTCTTTCCAAGCGATAAGCAAATTTTCCGGTGAAATGATATCGTTAAAGGCATGATCAACAATAATCTTGCTCATTCTCTTAAGAGTACCCCCCCCCCGCACAGTTTTACCAGTTATTGAGAAGTTGAAAGAGGCGTACAAAACATGGCAAGATATTCTGCCCCACGTTGCTAAAAGCCACCGACAAACAATAGGGTTAAAAATTGACACTCTCCTAATTGGAGTATTGGAGCAGACATTTAAAGCGAGTTATGCTTCCGGTGATCAAAAATACCAGTTTATTTCCAATGCCGTCATAGGCAACGATTCTGCCAAGTTTTTTCTATTGGTAGCCTGGGAATGTAAGATACTTAACGACAAACACTATCTTCGTATTTCAAAAACACTAGTGGAGGCAAGTAAGATGCTTGTCGGCTGGAAAAATTACTCGGAAAACAAAACTTCCGCCTTACACTAAAGACGGAAGAAAGAAAATTGTTTCGAAGGAACACGTGGTTCTCAGCGTTCCAACGGTTAGCGTTGTCAAGCCGGTTCACGTTCACGTTCCACTGCCCATCGTTGCGGTTCACGTTGACGACGGAAACATATGTACAACCCGCCTTCCATATCGCCCCACCCATTGAATGCCCCGACTAAATAATCGCGATAATCTCCGGGCTGAATCGTATTCGGCATCTCTATGCCCTAGCGAGCTGTACCAACCCTTTTCTTTTTTACTCAGGTAGAAAAACCTGAAACATCGCCACCCGAAGTTTTCACCGCAGATGCCAGCGTGTTCACAGATAAAAGAATACCCTCATTTTGCCTTTCGTCAAAATGAGGGTATTAAGGGACCAAGTGACAGAGTGTCAAAGGGTCAATCAAGAGTTGCGAAGGAACACGTGGCTCTCAGCGTCCCAACGGCGAGCGTCGTCAAGCCGGAACACGCGCACGTACCACTGCCCATCGCAGCGGAACACGCGGACGACGGAAACCGTTCCATCGTCATTGAGAACAAAGAACAGGTTGGCGTAGCCGTTGGTTTTGAGACCAACATCTTCGCCACCTTCTTGGCGATCAATGAGCTCCTCAATCTTAGGCAAGGTCACAATGTGGCCGCCCTCAATGAGAAGCCTGGAGTAGCTGGCGACGGTGCCGTCGGTACTGAAGATGTTTTTGACCATCTCCAGAAACGAGGCCTCCCGCGTCAGTTCCTGTGCTCGGAACTCCTGCTTGGCTTGAGCTGGTTGGCTCTTAGGGAGCCGCTTGTCTAGGTCGCCATCGCGGGGATAGTAGCGCAAGCGGTTGGTAAAGCACTCCGCCGTGAGCTTTTCGGGGGATGCGTGGAGGGTGACTTCCAGCACTTTCTCAAAGAGATTTTTGACCAATGCTTTCGCATCAACCAAGCCCTCCCTGAGAACTTCCTCGAGTCGAGCGTGCCATGCGGCACGCTCGACAGAGGTAGAAAGGTTGTTCACCACGTCAAGCACGACGCTATGAAACTCATTGGGGACACCCACGAGAGCCCGGGTGATTGAGCCGATCATGTCTTTCGCCATAATCTATTCTCCTTGTAAGTGGAGCAACTTGCCAGGAACGGGAACATCCCATTCACCATGGCATGATCTCAAAGATCTAGCTTTCACTAGTATACTATAATTAACTACTCATGTCAAGAGCAAGAACGGCGCTAACTAGAGCTGCGGTTTCCGCCCGCAAGGTGTTTTTGCCAAAGGAAATGGTGGGTACTTTTTTCTCTGTAAAAAGCGCCTTTTCCGCAGGCGACCAGCCGCCTTCTGGGCCGATGAAAATACTAATGGGCTCGGTGCCAGAAAAACTGCTGGCGGCAGTTTGCGCCCCAATATCACACACAAAAGGATTTATTGCCTGTTCTAAAGCAATTTTCAAAGTAACAATTTCCTCAATTCTCGGCACACGGCACTGGCCCGACTGTTCTACCGCTTCAATGGCAATTTTCTGCACGCGTTCACTATTGACGCCTTTCACCTCCGTACGCTCGGAAAGAACCGGGCAAATGCGAGCCACCCCAAGCTCGGTGGCTTTTTCCACCAACCATTCAAAACGATCTTTCTTGATGAGAGCAACGTAAAGCGAGACTTCCCTCTTTGCTTTTTCTACCTCACGCTTCTCAAGAATTTCCAATTCAGCTTCTGTTTTTGAAAGCGTCACAAACTTGGCGCGGTATTCGGCTTCCTCGGCGCCATTAAAAACGACAATTTCGTCCCCCACTTCCAAGCGGAACACATTCTTCCATTGATGGAGGTGCTCTGAGGCAGAAAGCTCTACTTTCTTTCCTACTGCAAAGTCAGTATTGGGCACATAAAATCGGTGAAGGCGCATAGTGGAATTTTTATTAATTAATGGTATAGTAGCACCCTATGAAATCCGAACACAACAATCAAATCAACAATAATTACCTTATTCCCACAGTAATTGAAAAATCGCAGTTTGGCGAGCGTGCGTATGACATTTACTCCCGCCTTCTGCGCGAGCGCATTATTTTCCTTGGTGGCCCTATTGATGACACTCTGGCCAACATCATCATTGCCCAGCTTCTTTTCTTGCAATCGGAAGATTCTAAAAAAGACATTTCGCTCTATATTAACTCCCCCGGTGGCTCGGTAACGGCAGGGTTGGCAATTTTAGACACTATTAACCATATTAAACCTGAAGTTTCTACGGTGTGCGTTGGTATAGCCGCCTCAATGGGCGCTATGCTTCTTTCCGCTGGTAAGAAAGGCAAGCGCCACATTCTGCCCAATGCTCTGGTTATGATTCACCAACCCTCCGGCGGCGCTGAAGGTATGGCCGCTGATATTGAAATTACTGCCAAGCAAATCCTCCGCACTCGCGAACGCCTCAACAAAATCCTTGCCGAAAACACCAGCCAACCCGTTTCTAAAATTGAAAAGGATGTTGATCGCGATTATTTTATGACTGCCGAGGAAGCTAAAAAGTACGGTATTGTTGACAAAATCATTTAGTTATAGACAAAACTTCATTTCTCCTTTAAGATTGGGTTATTACTAAAGTAATTACCCCGGTCTCATTTCCTGTCTATTTTTCAGTACCTCACATCCCTACATGCCATTACACACTGTGAATATCAAATACTGCCCAAAATAAGCGCGAAACAAGCCGGTTTTGACATATGCCATTACGATTAATTGCCGAAGTAGCTTCGGTTGCCGTCCTCGTTGGGGCGGCCGCTGGCTACTTTGTACGTATCCTTGTTTCCCTATCAAAGAAGAATTCAATTGAGTTGGAAGTAAAGCGTCTCCTTTCCAAAGCGGAAGAAGAAGCTAAAAAAATCAGTGCTGAAGCCGAAAAGAAATCCATCGACACCCTTCGCGAAGTTCGCGCCGAAGCGAAAACAAAAGAGGAGGGTCTGAAAAAAACCGAAGAACGCCTCATTAAAAAAGAGGAGCTTTTGGATAAGCGCCAAGGCGACATTGACGCTGAAGTAGAAAGCCTCAAAGTGAAAATTACCGAGGTAAAAACTATCCGCGAAAAAGTAGAGCAGATGAATGCCGCCAAAATGGCCGAGCTGGAAAAAGTTGCGGGAATGAGCCGCGAGGAGGCAAAAAATGAGATTCTTGCAAAGCTTGAGCGTGAATCTCAGGAAGATATTTCCGTGCGCATGCAAAAGCTTGAAAGCCAGAGCGAGGAAAAAATTGAGCATCGAGCCCAGGAAATCCTTGCCACATCTATTCAGCGCATCGCCGGCAGTATTCCTTCCGATATCATGTCCACCACCCTGGCTATTCCGGGCGATGAAATTAAAGGGAAAATCATCGGCAAAGAAGGCCGCAACATTAAGGCCTTTGAGCGCGCCACAGGCGTTGAAGTTATTGTTGACGACACTCCCGGCACTATTACCATTTCCTCCTTTAACCCTATCCGCCGCCACACCGCCGTTATGGCTTTAGAGTACCTCATCGCTGACGGCCGTATTCAGCCCGTAAAAATTGAAGAAATGGTGGAAAAAGCTAAGGGGGAAATTAATAAAACTATTAAAGAGAAGGGGGAGCAAGCCGCCTATGAAACTGGCGTATTCAACCTTGATCCACGGGTTATTTCCATCCTCGGCCGCCTCTATTTCCGCACCAGCTACGGCCAGAACGTACTTCAACACTCTGTAGAAATGGCCCACGTTGCCGGAATGATTGCTGAGGAGCTCGGCGCCAACGTCGCCGTCGCTAAAGCCGGCGCCCTCGTCCACGACATCGGCAAAGCTCTTGACCATGAAGTTCAGGGCACCCACGTTGAAATCGGTCGTCGCATTCTCCAGAAATTTGGCGTTGATGAAGCTGTTATTAAGGCTATGCAGGCCCATCACGGCGAATACCCCTACGAAACTATTGAGTCAATGATCGTGCAAACGGCCGACGCTATCTCCGGTTCCCGCCCCGGTGCTCGCCGCGACACTATGGAGAACTATTTAAAGCGCCTTGAAGAGCTGGAATCCATCGCCACCCACATGAAAGGAGTTGAGAAGGCCTACGCTCTCCAAGCCGGCCGTGAAATCCGCGTTTTTGTCACCCCCGCTGAAGTTTCCGATGTAGAAGCACGAAATATGGCCCGCAATATCGCTCTACAAATAGAAAAAGAGCTCAAATATCCTGGAGAAATCAAAGTTGTAGTCATCCGAGAGTCCCGCATCATTGAATTTGCTCGCTAAAATCGGGGTCCAGCACCAGTTTTTCGCGACGAAATCCAAAAAAATATTCAAAAATTGCCTGTAACATTTGGGAATTCCCTAAAAGTTGCCAAAAGTGGTGCTTCGTTTCGCAATTTTTAAGCACTATCGCTAAAATACGGCCTATTATATAATACCGCCAACGACAAACGTCGCTAATTATCAATAATCAATACATACTATGAACAAAGCAAGTATCGTAGATGCGGTCCATGCCAAGCTCGGCGGCACCAAGACTCAGGCCGAGGAAGCAGTAGAGACCATGATTAGTAGCATCGTTGAAGGTCTCAAGAAGGGCGATGAGGTTTCAATCGCCGGTTTGGGTATTTTTATCGCCAAGCAACGCGCCGCCCGCAAGGCCCGCAACCCGCGCACCGGCGCTATGGTTGATGTCCCTGCCATGCGCGTTCCTAAATTCCGCGCCGCTAAGGCTCTCAAGGAAGCAGTAAGATAGTATATCCAGCACCACTTTGGTAGCAAAAAAAACCGCCCTAATCAAATGGGGCGGTTTTTTGTTGCTACTATTTAAATTATAAAAACTACTTTTTGCCTTTGAAAAACCTTGAGAATAGCCCACTCTTTTTCTTCGTAGATAGACCAAACATTCCAGTAATCATATCCGCGGTGGCAACATCCCCTGAAGCACGCAACCATTCTGCAAATTTTGCCTTATCAGCCACTCCCGCATCAAAATCTTTGGTTGCTTGTGTTACAACCCCCTCAAGTTGGTCATAAACTGCGTCGACGCCAGGCACATGATGGCCAACCTCAAAAAAATCTTCGGAACTGCCATACCCTTGCTCACGAATAAAGTCGTTTCTTTTATTTACGGCTTGAGCCAATGCATCTGCTAAACTTTTTTGCTGCTCAAAAGAAACCTCTTGCTCGTTTTTATTATCCTGATTTTCTCCGCTTGTTGGCACTCCTTCCATATAATCACAATTATATCACAACCTACTTTCTCGGTATATAAAACTTCTTTTGCAGATAATTTTCAATAACTTCAAAGCTTGGGAAATAGCGCGGGCTGGGCAAACTCTTCAAATCAAACCATTTCCACTCCACCATTTCATCTGGCTCCATCACCCGTGCCTCCCCTTTCCATTCGTGTGTTAGGAGGCCCACCGTCATAAAGTGAGCGTGTTGGTTTTTACAATTATGCACGGAAATAACCTGTGGGTTCTTAATAGTAATGCCCGTTTCTTCTTTCACCTCGCGAATAGCACCCTCTTCAAAGGTTTCGCCCCACTCCATTTTGCCGCCAGGCAAACTCCACTCCCCCGCACTTCTAAATGCTGAGTCGGCTTTGTCGGGATCCGGGTGCCGCATACCCATAAGAATTTTTCCATCCTTTTCCAGAATAACCCCAAACCCCGCTCCCACTTTTTTCTTTTCTGGTGACATGATTTTTAAAATAAATTACCTGGTGCGGGCAGGGAGAATCGAACTCCCGTATGCACATTGGAAGTGTGCCATTCTACCACTAAACTATGCCCGCTTATTCTTTATTCTAGCGCTTTTTCAATCCATGCGCCTATTCTGCGTGCCAATAGTACACCGAATTCCTTATTACCGCGACTAACCACCGAAAGATGCGCTGTACCATAAGGCAGTTTGCCTTTCTTGGAGACTTTATTTTTACGAGAATCTACAGAAATTTTCTGGAATTGGGAGGGCGGTATACCTGTTTTGAGTGACCAAAATTTTATAGCTTCGGAAATAGTATTATCGGGATATAAATGGAGCCGAATAACAAAATTAGAGTTTTTGATACCGGAAACCTCTTTAAACCATCGTATCGCAAAAGAAATGATTTTAGGATCTGAATTAACTATACGAATAATATTATGCGTCTTACTTCCCTCTCCTATGTAAACGCCTAAACCAAGCATGAATACATCTCGCTTAGTCAAAGAGCCGATGTCTTTCTCGGCATATAAGCGGGCATTGGAAAAAGAGAGTTCTTTCTGCTTGCGTTTTGCCTGTATTGCGGCAAGAAGACCCTTTGCGGCATTCTTTTTACTAAATTCATTGGGAACATATGGAACGCCGGATAACCATGAGGAAAGAGTTCCTTTTGAAACTGGCACTTTACTGACAATATGGGAATATGAATACCCCAATTCCCGAAGCTTAAGAGCTTCTCCTTTTAGTTCTAATTTGCTCATAAATAGCCATCATAGCAAAAACTATTCTATTGTTCAACTTTTAACTTACCGGCGATGCGAACGACGTTGACTTGCGCCCGAGGAAACTGCAAGGATGGCTGAAAAATCATCGGCTTTTGAGGTTTTATTGAGACGCTTAGAACCACAAACGAGACAGACGTGGAAAATGTCATACTTCCCTGCCTTAAGTACCATCTCTACGGGCTCCATAATGCCCCCACACGAGTTTTTACGATCACCAGGGTAAATGTCTACGTGTTTAGACCACAAACAAACAGGGCAATGATTTGTAAAGCCATCGCCCTTAACAGCAGTGCCGCAGTGTTCACACACAAAGTCTTCTACGGTTTTAGTAAAAGTGGAACTCATTTTTAGACGACATTAGTGAAAGTGGTGCTGGATTAAAAGGTCGGAGTGCCGGGATTCGAACCCGGAGTCACCTGTTCCCAAAACAGGCATGTTACCGTTACACCACACTCCGCTGATTGAAGCAACATAGTAGCACGAATAAATATTTTCTCCTATTTCTTTTAGGACAACAAAAGGACACTAAAAGACACAGGCTTTATGCTAAAGGACATCATAAAGGACACTGTATCTTGGCCGTATATTTCCGTTCGGTAAGTTTTCCACAGATACGGAAATAACCATGAATTTGAAGTCTTTTTTGACCCTTTTCTCTCTGAGATACACAGCTACAACCCTTCGCATCCGGCCAAGCTTCAAACTACCCACGTTTTCTTCAGGATTATGACTTCCCCACCCTTTATTTGCCGAAAATGTTCTATATGTAACGGTTTTAACTTCAACAAAATAGATAGTACCTTCCTTGGCGGCAACTATGTCTATTTCACCGCATGGCCGTAGAAAGTTCCTTTGTAACACACTAAAGCCATTTTTCACGAGGAACCTACGAGCAAGAGCTTCACCGAGATCCCCAATTTTCCTCTTTTCTGTTCTCATGGCCTATAAATTGGTTACATAAATAACATAGTAGCACGTGAAACTATTTAGACAGTAGTTAGCCATAAAAGACGGCTTTCATGTGACTTTTACTGTCTTTTATACACATATCCCCCGACTTATCCCCACATCTGCATCAAAACGGCCGGTTACTTGCTTATATTTTGAGTAAAACCTAAGAGACAGAGGAAACGGTGGTGCGGGCAGGGAGAATCGAACTCCCGTCTCGTCCTTGGCAAGGACGCGTTCTACCACTAAACCATGCCCGCTAATTTACCGAAAAGGTACACTTTTTCCAACAACAATTGAACAAACAGTAGTATAGAGCAAAACTTTATTTTCTCCAAATTTACATAGCAACAATAATGACAGTAACGGAGTGGATTAAACCATTCCAGAGTGGTACCCCGTGGTGCGCCCGGCAGGATTTGAACCCACAACCCCTTGGTTCGAAGCCAAGTGCTCTATCCGTTGAGCTACGGGCGCATTCCTCAAAATAGTACGCTGTTGCTGGATAAAAAGCAAAAAGTGAGGCACAATAGGGGAGTACTTATGTCAATTTCCCAGAAAATACCTCATCTTGTTAAAGATATAGCGGAAACCCTGGAAAAAGCAGGGTTTGAAGCATATTTGGTTGGTGGCTGTGTTCGTGATCTTTTGTACCAGCGCCTGCCGAAAGATTGGGATATTACCACTAATGCCAACCCTGAACAGATCCAAAAACTCTTTCCACACACTTTTTATGAAAACAGCTATGGAACTGTAGCTATTGTGACCGACGATGTTTCTGATGAAACACTTAAAACCGTTGAAGTTACGCCCTATAGGATAGAGGGGGATTATACCGACAATCGTCACCCAGAAAGCGTTAAATTCGCCCAAACCCTTGATGAGGACCTACAAAGACGTGATTTCACGGTTAACGCTATTGCCCTTGATATTCGTGGTAAGTTACATGACCCATATAAAGGACAGCAAGATATAAAGGACACTACTATTCGGGCAGTGGGAAAGCCGGAAGATCGTTTTCAGGAAGACGCCTTGCGCATGCTCCGAGCCGTTCGTTTTTGCGCTGAACTAAATTTCAACATAGAAGAAAAAACTGAAAAAGCGATTTTTGCCAATTCAGAACTACTCAAAAATATTTCCAAGGAGCGTATTCGTGATGAATTTACAAAAATCCTCATGTCGGATAATCCAAAGAGGGGATTAGAGATTGCGCGCAAGCTTGGCATCTTGAAATTTATCGCACCCGAAATAGAAGTTGGCGCTGGTATGGAACAGGGCGGCACACATATCTATGATGTGCTGGAACATATTCTGCGTGCCCTGCAACACACTGCTGATCGTGGCTGGCCACTAGAAGTTCGCCTAGCCGCCCTCTTCCACGATATAGGCAAACCGCCTACTCGTAAGCAGGGCGTTGAAAAATGGACCTTCTACGGCCATGAAGTTGTGGGTGCCCGCATGACGAAAAAAATCCTGAGTGACTTAAAATTTCCTAAAAAAACTGTTGACCTGGTAACAAAACTTGTGCGTTGGCATATGTTTTTTTCTGACACGGAATTGGTCACACCCTCCGCCGTGCGTCGCTTACTCACCAACGTCGGCAAAGAAAATATTTGGCAATTAATGGACATCCGTGCCGCTGACCGCATCGGCACCGGCCGACCAAAAGAAAATCCATACCGTCTGCGCAAATATCACGCCATGATAGAAGAGGTTATGCGCGACCCTATTTCCGTTGGCATGCTCAAAACTGACGGCGCACGTATCATGAAGGTCACCAATGAAAAACCCGGGCCCAAGCTTGGTTTTATTCTTCGCATTCTTCTTGAAGAAGTTCTGGAAAATCCCGCCCTGAATACCGAAGACTACTTAGACAAAAAAGCTATAGAATTAGCCACATTAAGCGAAAAAGCCCTCGTTGAACTTGATAAAAAAGCCCGTGCAAAAGCCAATACTGAAGAACAAAAAGAAGTTGAGGAACTCCGCAAAAAACATTTCGTAAAATAGTTAGTCGAAAAAAAAAGAAAGAGGAAAACCAAACAAAAAAGAAGGCGTCCCGGAGATGGACGCCTTCATGTTTGTGTCTTCCCGAAAGAACTATCCGACGCGGAGGTCTTGGGAAGATATTTACTGAACTGCACTTACCTTAATGTGCTAAAGAATGAAGATTTGGTGCATTTATGATGGAAGAAGAAATGACGTAATTGGCGAACCAACGTAGTCATTAAATTCTCAACACATCGCTTGCTTTCATTCCTCTGATTAAGAGTATAGCGCACGGGCAACAAAACACAACAGCAATCTGTGGACAACTCTGAGCTCTGTGGACAAAAAAGGATAACCTGGGATTACAAACTGGAAATATCACGCGGTAGAGTCACTTTTTGCTCGCCGTAAGAGCAGGCGGCCACTGAACATTGCGGAAAATAGAGTGTCACCGAGAAGTCGGTGAACGTGAATAATTGAAAATTATCAACAGTGGGTTGGGTGCCTTCGTTAATCATTTCAGTGAGAAATGCGTCACCAGAACTGCCAGCATTCAGATTTTCCGAAAGCTGCTGCTTGGCTGTGCGAGCAATGCGCTTAAGGTAATCAGGAAAATTCGGAAAGAGATCCGCCAGCGTCATAATTTTGCCGGAGCCGACATCATAATTAAATGTTTGCAAATCATTAATTTCGCTAGCACCTCCATTCCAATATGAATAGCGCTCAACAAAACTGATATACCGGCTATTCACCTGAGCATTCTGCCAAGAAGCATTGAATGTATAGCTTGAGAGGGGAATAATCGGCGCACCGTTGGATTGTGATAAGGCTTGATTATCACTGGATGATTGGCGAAAATCAGCCAAAGTACCCAGCGTTGACGAAGAAATGGCTTGATTGAAGGCTGAATTAGCGCCTGAAAACTGCGGATATTCCACCGACACCATAGGCGAAGAGCTCGCGCCCGGCTCAAAGAGCGATACAACACTTACTGGTGTAGTGGCGGCTCCGGCCGGAATAGCCTGGCCGCCCGCCACAAGTGCCGTCGATTGCCCCGAAAAATAAGACTTACCAGCGACAAAACCAATAGCGGCCGCTATAACCACAACCAAGAAAATGAGTATTTTTTTCATACTCTCTATGATACGTCCTATTTTATAGGCTTACAAACTCACAACTATTTCAAGAGGGCAGTGATCGGAACCAAGCACCTCACTATGGATTTTCACCGATTTTAATTTTGGCACCACATCATTAGAAACAAAAAAGTAGTCAATGCGCCAACCCACATTACGCTCGCGAGCGGCGGTTTTCATGTCCCAGTAGGTATAAGCACCAGTTTTAGTAGGGTAGAAGTGGCGAAATGTGTCCACATATCCGGCAGCCACAACCTCATCAAGCCATGCCCGCTCTTCGGGCAAAAAGCCCGTATTCTCCTCGTTTTCTTTCGGCCGAGCCAAGTCAATCGCTTCGTGCGCCGTATTAATGTCGCCACAGAAAATAACTTTTTTGCCGCTCTTACGAATTTTCTCAATGTATACCAAAAACGCATCATAAAAACGTAGCTTGAAAGCCAATCGCTCCGGCCCACCACCGCCATTAGGAAAATAAATATTCAGCACTACAAAATCTTTATAAAAAAGAGCAATGAAACGCCCTTCACTATCCAATTCGGCAATACCCATGCCATATGCCACCTTCATAGGCTGTTCTTTAGCGTAAATAGCCACACCACTATAACCCTTGCGGCCCTTGGAGAAATCAAAATAAGGATAGAAGCCGGCCGGCGTCTTAGCTTCATCCGGCAACTGATCCGGTTCCGCTTTCACTTCCTGCAAGCACAGAAAATCGGCCTTCTGTTCAAAAAGCCATCCCAAATTACCCTTGCGATGCAGGGCGCGCAAACCATTTACATTCCAGGAAATTAATTTCATATATTTTTGCAATTATTTTCGCATCTTGCCGTGAAATTTTTGGTGAATCTCTTTTAAGTGCTTGTCGGTGACGTGCGTATACACTTGCGTTGTGGAAATATTAGCATGCCCCAAAAGCGCCTGCACCGAGCGCAAGTCGGCGCCGTTCTCCAGCAAGTCAGTGGCAAAACTGTGACGCACCACGTGTGGAGTTACGTTGCGAGTGATGCCCGCCTTAATAGCATAAAACTTAACAATACGTTGCACCGAGCGCGGCGTGAGCCGGAGCGACTGATCCTTATTAGCAAGCATGGCCGCCTGCTTGCCGTAATGAATGAAGAGAGCGTCGTCCATATCGTCGCGCTTGGCCAAATAGGCTTTCACCGCCTGCCGAGCGGATTCCGAAAGAAAAACAACCCGCACCTTTTCACCCTTGCCGCGCACGGAAAATTCATCCTTAGAAAGGTCTAGGTCGGCTGGTAGAGAACACAGCTCGGAAACGCGCAAGCCCGTGGAAAAAAGCATTTCCAGCATGGCCTTATCGCGCAAGCTTTTTAAATCAGTATCCTTTGGGGCTGCTAGGAGGCGATTGAGCTCAGCTGTAGAAATAAGATCAATGGAGCGCTCCGGCACTTTTGCTAACTCAATACGCTCCGGCGCCAGCGATTTTATGCCCCGCCTCGCCAAATACTTCAAAAACGCCCGCACCGCAATCAAATAGTAATTTTGAGTTTTTTTCTTAAGCGTTTCCTGCCCGCGCGTGGCCCGCTTGCCAGCACTCTGCCTATTGAGCCATAGCCGAAATTGGCGCATCACTTCATCGGTAATATCTTCCGGCCGCTTTACCTTCGTTTGCTCCAAAAAGCGCGCTATATAGTGCTCATAATTAGCCACCGTTTTTAAGCTCCGCCCCCGCTCAATTTCCACATATTCCAGGAACTGCCGCTGTAATTCAGAAATGGTCATTATGGCAAGTATATCCCGTAGCAGTTTTTCAAGCTATTGAGCCACTACATGTTCTTGACATAACTAGTTTTTTCGTGCTAAAATGTAAATAGAATACAGGGGAGCAGTGTGCTCGCCTCAACATGAAAACCTTCCAAATTTAGGAGGATAAAATGTCTGAACTCAATAAGAGTCTAAAAACGACCAAATCGTTACTAGGCGAGCTCGGCCTGAGTGTGCAAAATGCACTGGATGCCGTTTTTGCCGTCCACCTTCTGACCTATGACGATGGGGAAGAAAAAGGGTGGAACACTTTCATCCTGCGACCAGTAGTGATTGAAGAAAGTGTCGATGAGATTGAGTTCCGTTTCCTCCCCGAGTTAAGCTGTTTTATCGACATTTCCATATCTACTAAAAGCAGGAGGAAGCGTTATTGCAATCCTAAGTTCCGCATTGAGGGAATCTGCTACAACGGTAGATGGAGCCTAGTAGTACCGTATAGCTTGAGACAACTACCCACGTTTATACACAATTACCACAAACTCTCGGACGGAACCTTTGATGTCCGTATTCTCAGTAAAAAATGACCAGGGTATACAACGCCCCACGGAAATCCCATTGATTTTCGTGGGGTTTTCGTTTGGCTTAAAAGTGGTACCCCGTCTTGCAAAAAAGGTCTATCCATGCTATTATTGCCCCCATGTTAACCAAGACGAAAAAAGCCAATGTCATCAAGGTAATGGCCGTTCACGAGACGGACACTGGTTCGCCGGAAGTCCAAATCGCCCTTTTAACTCGCCGTATTGAGGAATTGGCTTCACATTTAAAGAAACACGCTAAGGATAAACACTCCCGCCGCGGCCTTTTACAGATGGTTGCCGATCGCCAGAGCCATATGAAATATTTGCACAAAAAAAGCCCTCGTCGCTATAGCTCATTGGCTAAAAAGCTGAATTTGAAGAAAAAATAATATATAATGCTCGTTGTGAAGCACAAAGAACAGCGTGTCGGAATTTTCATAGACACGCAGAATCTCTATCATAGCGCCCGTAATTTATATGGAGCGCGCGTCAACTTCGGCCAAGTGGTCAAGGATATTTTGGCTGGCCGCAAGCTTATGCGGGCCATGGCTTACGTTATTACCACGGAAGCAGGGGATGAAAAGAACTTTTTTGAAGCCCTTGAGAAAATGGGTATTGAGGTTCGCACTAAGGATTTGCAGATTTTTGCCGGCGGCGCCAAAAAAGCCGACTGGGACGTTGGCCTTGCCGTTGATGCTATCAAGCTTTCTTCTAAACTGGACGTTGTGGTGATTGTTTCCGGCGATGGCGACTTTGTGCCGCTTGTTGAATATTTAAAAGTGAATCAGGGTTGCCGCGTTGAGGCCTGCTCTTTCGGCCAATCTTCCTCACAGCGCCTCAAAGAATCGGTTGATGAGTTCTTGGACCTTTCTAAAAATCCCCGCCGCTACCTGCTCGGAAACGCAACCTATGCACCGCGCACTCGCCGCCCTGCACGCTCCGCAGAAGAAAAGTCCCCGAAAGTCTGATAGGATAGGGGAATGAATAAAAAAGAATACTCTGTTGAAATCGGCGGCAAAACTTTGACCGCCGAATTCTCTGATTTGGCGTTACAAGCTAACGGTTCGGTGATGGTGCGCTATGGCAACACAGTGGTACTCGCCACTGCAGTGATGAGCGACAAGGACAGGGAAGGGATTGATTTCTTCCCGCTCGTCGTTGATTACGAGGAAAAGTTTTATGCTTCGGGCAAAATCCTAGGCTCGCGCTTCGTGCGCCGTGAAGGTAAGCCATCGGACGAGTCTATTTTGAGCGGGCGAATTGTCGATAGAACGATTCGGCCGCTTTTTGAACAACACATTCGCCGCGAAGTGCAGGTTATTGTCACCGTGCTTTCCGTAGACGAGGATTATCCTGATGTTTTGGCGGTTATCGCCGCTTCGCTTGCCGTGGGCACTTCCGATATTCCCTGGAATGGCCCAGTGAGCGCTATTCGTATTGGTAAAATAAAAAATGGCGCGGGCAATGGCGAAACGAAATTTGAAATAAATCCTGGCTATAACTACCGCGACCATATTGATTTTGAAATGGATATGGTGGCCTGCGGCAAAGATGGAATGATTAATATGATTGAAGTGGGAAGCAAGGAAATTTCTAATGAATTAGTGGCCAGCGCCTTGCAAGCGGCCAGCGTGGAAATTGAAAAACTCCAGAAATTTCAGGAAAAAATTATTGCCGATCGCGGCAAAAAGAAAGTGAGCGTGCCGAAAAAAGAGTTTTCTCCCGCCGCGCAGAAGCGTTTTGAAAAAGAATACGCACCCCGGCTAGATGCAGCCGTTTTCACCGGTAAAGCCGGCCACGAAACGGTTGATATGATGAAAAAAGAGTGGTTAAAAATGTGTACTGAAAATTTTGCCGATGAAGTTGCCCTCGCCGAAGAGTGGTTTGAAGAAGCGGTGAATGCTCTGCTTCATCGCGAAGCCATTGAAAATGGCCGGCGCGCCGATGGCCGCGGCCTTGATGATGTGCGCCCGCTTTTTGCCCAGGCTGGTGGATTTTCACCAATGCTTCATGGTACCGGTATTTTCTACCGTGGCGAAACACATGTGTTTTCCGCGCTTACCCTTGGCGGACCGCAAGATGCGCAAATAGTTGACGGCTCACCTGCCGATGAGCCAAAGCGCTTTATGCACCACTATAACTTTCCACCATTTTCTACTGGCGAAACTGGCCGCTTGGGTGGCACCAATCGCCGCATGATAGGCCACGGCGCTCTGGCTGAAAAAGCCCTTGTACCAATAATTCCTTCCAAAGAGAAATTCCCCTATACAATCCGCCTTGTTTCAGAGACGATGTCTTCTAATGGCTCTTCTTCTATGGCCTCCGTTTGCGCAAGCACACTCGCTCTCATGGACGGTGGCGTACCTATCTCAGCGCCGGTGGCTGGAATTGCCTCAGGCCTCATGATGGAGTCGCCGAAGAAATATGCGCTTTTAACCGACATTCAAGGCCCCGAAGACCACCACGGCGATATGGATTTTAAAGTAGCTGGCACTCGCACTGGCATCACTGCTATTCAAATGGATGTGAAAGTTGGCGGCATACCCCTTCCTATTTTGACTGAGGCTCTTGAGAAGGCTGGGGTCGCCCGCATGAAAATTTTAGACACACTAGGCAAGGCTATTGCCACCCCTCGCGCCGATATTTCCCCGAAAGCGCCGAAAATTCTTACCCTCACCATTTCTCCCGACCAAATCGGCATGGTTATTGGTCCGAGCGGCAAAATGATTAAGAGCATCAAAGAAAAAACTGGCGCAGAAATTGATATTGATGACGACGGCACCGTATTCATCACCGGCAAAGCCGGCGGGGCCGAAGCGGCCCGCGACTTTATCGCCGGCCTCACTAAGGAATATAAGAAAGGGGAGCGCTTCACCGGCACGGTCACCCGCCTCATGGATTTTGGCGCTTTCGTAAAAATCGGCCCAAACGCCGAGGGCATGGTGCATGTTTCCGAAATCGCCCCGTTCCGTGTGGATAGAATTTCCACAGTCCTCCAGATAGGCCAAGAAGTTCCTGTTATAATTAAAGAGATTGATGAGAAAAAACGCATCAATCTTTCCATTAAACAAGCCGACCCTGATTTCATTAAAAAACCGCCAACCACCCCACCCACTCCGCCACCGGCACCTTTAGCATTGTAGTACCTATGGATCCAATCGTTCCTCAAAAACCCAATGGCCAGCCCGCCACTATTGGCGGCATTCCAGAACCCACTCTACATGCCGGAGGTAACGTTCTAGAGGGATTGCAAGCGGCCATAGCCGCCGAGCAAGCGCCACACGGCCCAGCAAAAGAAACACTCGTCGCCGACCTGCACAACGAAGAACACGGCATTCCCAAATTACGCACGTTTGAAAGCGATGCCGCCGAAGCTGTGCAAAAACATAGCGTTTCAAGCGTCTCCATTGCCGCTCAAAAAATTCAAGAGAAAAGCGTGGAGCCTGAAATCGGGCGTACCGAGATAGTTAGTAATGCCATAAAAAATGTGGCCATGATTTTGGGAGCCCTAATCCTCATAGGAGGAAGCTGCGGAGCCGTATGGTATGCGTTCGTCGTGAGCCAACCAAAACAGGCTTCAGTACTGCAATCCAACCCTTCGAACAATGTATTAATCGGCGTAGACGACGTAAAAACAGTCAGTATGGGTCAGCAACAAAATTCTCTGGATGCCTTTATGCAAGGGGCGAATCTACTTGCGACAGAAAAGGGAACTATCGTACAAATTTCAATCACCGCCGCCGGCACCAGCACGTCACTTGATGCGGGCACATTCTTAAGCGACCTTAACGCGAATAATATGCCGAGTTGGCTGCCGCGGGCAGTTGGCCCGGGCTATGTCGCCGGCTTCTATCACAATGCCACCAGTTGGAATCCTTTTATGCTTTTTAGTGTTTCTTCTTATGACAATGCTTTCGCCGCCATGTTGCAATGGGAAGCAAATTTAGGCAGTGACCTAGCCCCCCTCTATCAGAAATCAAGCACGAGCACTGCGCCAACAATAGCTTCCACCACAACCGCGACATCCTCTACTCCTAAAAACACGCCTGTCATTCTTTCTTTACCACCAGCCTGGAGCGATGTTTTTATCGCCAACAAAGACACTCGTGCTTTGGGGATACCTGGCCAAAAACCACTTCTGTTGTATGCATTTCCAACACAAAATGTCCTAGTGATTACCACGAGTCAGGAGGCGGCCATTGAGATTTTTGATCGCCTTGTGGCCCGCCAGTTTGTCCACTAAACTACCAGTATGAAAAGAGACATCGCTTTATACGAACAACTACTCTCTAAGGAAAGGGTAGCGGTTTTGAGCGAGCTGCACGAGGCCGGCGCAAACGTTGATGAAGAAGGCCGCCAGCACTGGGAAGCAAAAACGTCCGACGTAGATACGTTACGCTCCGACACAAGCGATGTCGCTGAACGCCTAGAAACCTATGGGGAAAATGCTGCGCTTATTCGCCGACTCAGCCTCCGCTTTTCGGAAGTAAATGCCGCTTTGACAAAAATAAAATTAAACAACGGTTCATTTGGACTGTGTCGTGTTTGCGACAAAGAGATTGAAAATGACCGCTTAGCAGCCAATCCCGCGGCCACAACCTGCAAACAACACATGAGGAGTTAAGAGATTTAAGAAAGTTTTATCTTTTCTTCAGGACTATTTTAACAACATGCTTTAGCATTAGAGCATGCCTTTTGCCACTGTTTTTGCCGCCCAAGCCACACTTGCCAAAGTGACCGTTATCTCCGTGGAAGCCGATGTAACGCGCGGCTTGCATGCCCTTTCTATTGTCGGCCTACCCGACAAAGCCGTTGAGGAATCGTGGGACCGCATATCGGCGGCCATAAAAAATTCCGGCTTCGCGTCGCCCAAAAGCAAGAACCATAAAGTGGTGCTTTCATTAGCGCCCGCCGACCTGAAAAAAAGCGGGCCGGCTTTTGACGTTCCTATGGCCTTGGCCTACCTTTTGGCGGCGGAAGAAATCTGTTTCAACTCAGCTGGCAAAATTTTTCTGGGTGAACTAGCCCTGAATGGGCGCGTTCGAGCAATTCCCGGCATTGTCGCTTTAGCACGAGAAATGACCAAACACGGCTTCACTGAGCTATATGTGCCCAAAGAAAACGCAGCCGAAGCGGCACTCGTACACGATGTCGCCGTGTATCCTTTTTCTTCCCTCACCGAATTACTATTCCACCTCACGGGTCAGGAAAAAATAAAAAAGTATACCGCCCAAGAAAGTCCTCCCGCACCAGCACCTAAAAACGAAATAGATATGACCGACATTAAAGGTAACGCTCAGGCAAAACGGATGTTGGAAATAGCCGCGGCCGGCGGCCATCACTCAGCCCTCTGGGGCCCGCCAGGCACTGGCAAAACCATGCTGGCAAAAGCTTTTTGTCAGCTCTTACCAGAATTATCCGAAAAAGAAACTTTGGAGGTTATGGCTATATATTCCGTGGCCGGCGCCACGCCACCACCGCCAGGCCGGCCACCATTTAGAGCCCCACACCACACCGCCTCGTATGGGGCTGTTCTTGGGGGCGGCTCACCGCCTAAAGCAGGTGAACTCACTCTGGCCCACCACGGAGTGCTCTTTCTGGATGAATTCCCAGAATTCAATCGCCAAGTCATAGAAAGCCTGCGAGAACCTCTTGAAGAAGGCGTTGCTCGCGTTTCGCGCATCGGTGGCACCGTCGCCCTGCCGGCCAAAATAATTCTTATCGTCGCCCTTAACCCGTGCCCGTGCGGCTATTTCGGCTCCAGTAAAAAAGAATGTGTGTGTGCCGCCCACGACCGCCTGCGCTATGCCCGCCGTCTTTCCGGACCGATCATTGATCGCATTGATCTATGGACCGAAGTTCAAGAGGTGGAATACGAGGCGCTTATTGAGCGGGGCAACACTTTAGGAGTGGAAACTGGAGCACTATCACTCCAAAAGCGTATTACCAACGCCCGAGCTATTCAAAAAGAACGTCTGCAACAACTCGGTAGCGTAGGCACTCGCAATGCCGACCTCTGCGGTCGCGACGTCGCCACGCTCGCCATAGGCCCCGAAGCCGAACGCCTGCTTGTCGCCCTCTCCCGCAAACACTCGCTCTCGGGGCGCGCCCATCATCACATTATTAAAATAGCCCAAACCATTGCTGATTTGAGCGAGATAGCGTGCATTGGCACGGCAGAAATTCTAGAAGCCTTTCAATATAGGCCGACGGCCCTGGGAGACGAGCGCCACTAAAAGCAACTTAAAACGGATTAGCGTAGCCGTTATTACGAATCTCAAAATGCACATGACACCCCGTGCCGCCCTCCTTATCAACTTCACCAGTGTGACCAATAGCCCCTATCTGCTGACCCTGAGCCACGCTTTGGCCAGCCGCAACCATAAGTGTTTCCATGTGTGCATAGAGCGTCTCTGAGCCGTTGGAGTGATTTATTTTCACATAGCCGCCATAACCGCCGTTCCACCCCGTAGCATCGGCTGTGGCAACCGTGCCAGTAGCTGAAGCATATATCGGCGTGCCGCAGTCTTCAGCTAAGTCAACCGCATTATGGCCATGAATGCCTTGGGTTTTGAGGCCACCGATAATAGGTCGCAAATAATAGCCGTCGGGAGAAAAAATCTTTGTGACGGCCGGCGCTATTATGATGGGTTCGGTTGGAATTTTAACAGCGGATGCCGGAGCAGTATCGGAAATTGTGGCCGCCTGCGCGGAGTAGGAAACCGCGTCTTTGACCTGCGAAGAGCCCGTAGCTTTCGGCGCGACCGACCCGACGACCGGAATAAAAAGTTTTTGACCGATTTTTATGCTATTCGTGGTAAGATTGTTAGCTCCCTTCACCGCAGAAACACTTAAACCAAAATGTTTAGCGATACTGAGAAGATTGTCCCCGGAAACAACGACATACACCGAGGTGGTAGTGGTGGAAACAGGGGAGAAGGCGGCAGGCAGAACTACTTGAACACTCGACTCGGCGGGAACATCAACAGAACGAGTGGTTGTACCGAGCACTTTACTGCCACTATTTTGCGGCGCCTGTAAAATGGGCACTTGTTGCGACGCCACACTTGCCACCGATGGCGACGTAACTGGCTTAGTAAAAAAGAGGCCAATATCGGAAAAGAAGCTCGCTTGGGCAGGCGAAGGCTTAGAGCTAGCGGCAATAGCAATAAAAGCAAGGGCAAAAAAAAGTGCCGTTCTATATGTCACCAGGCCGACAAAACGAGTACGGAGTCGACGAGGGTCTTGTGGAGAGGATATAATAAGCCCTTGTTTATATACGGTAGTTCAGAAACCCAAACAGCCGTTTCAGAATAATGGCGCCCGAAAGATAGTGACGCTTGCATATAAGTATACCAAGAGGGGTAAGCCGGTCAACCTCGTTTTTAATTACCAACAAAAAAACAAATGAGTCAAGAAATTTTACTAAACGAGGCCCAAAAACAAGCGGTTTTGCATAAAAACGGCCCGCTTTTGATAATTGCCGGCGCTGGTGCCGGTAAGACGAAGACTGTCACTGAGCGCATCGTTGAACTCATCAAAACCGGGGTAGCACCCTCCAAAATCCTAGCAGTAACCTTCACCAACAAGGCCGCTCACGAGATGAATGACCGCGTTAACCACCGTTTGGCCAATGAGCCGGCCCTCAACCGCCCTGTTTCCCTCACTGAAAAGCCATTTGTTAGTACCTTTCACTCGCTCGGCGTGCACATCATCAAGGAAAATGCCACGCTTCTCGGCTTACCACGACGTTTCGCCATTTTTGACCGAAGCGATTCCAAACGCGCAGTAAAGCAGGCCGAGGAAGCAGTCGGCGTTGATCCAAAGCAGTTTGACCCGGCAAAAATCCTTAGCGCAATTTCCCGGGCCAAGGGTAATGCCCAAACCCTTGCCGCCTATAAGGAGCACAGTAGTAGCGATTTCTACCCCAACCTCGTTGGCCGAGTGTGGGAACACTACGAACAAATCTTGGCCAAGGAAAAATCGCTGGATTTTGACGACCTCCTTCTTAAAACCGTCTGGCTCCTTAAAAACAACCCCGACATTCTGGCTCACTACCAAAACACCTGGCAATACATCCATATTGATGAATACCAGGACACTAACCCGGTGCAATACCAAATAACCAAGCTTTTAGCCGCCAAACACCAAAATATCTGCGTCGTTGGTGACATTGACCAAATGATCTACTCCTGGCGCGGAGCAACCTTAGAAAATATTATGGATTTTGAGAAGGATTATCCTGATGCCACCGTCGTTTTGCTGGAACAAAATTATCGTTCCACCAAAATAATCCTGGAAGCGGCCAATCGTATCATTGAGAAAAATCTGCGTCGCCGTCCCAAAAAACTCTTTACCCAAAATGCCGACGGGGAAATGATCGGCGTCTACAGCGGCTATGATGAAGCCGATGAGGCCGACTTCATCGCTCAAAAAGCTGCCGACCTAGTGCGAGGCGGCGTTTCCGCCCGCGACATTGCCGTGCTCTATCGCGCCAATTTTCAATCCCGTGCCCTTGAGGAAGCTTTTCTTGATCACCAAGTGAACTACCAGGTGTTAGGCACCCGCTTTTTTGAACGCAAAGAAGTGAAGGATGTATTGAGTTATCTGCGGGCAGCCATGACGCCGGAAAGCACCGCCGACATTAATCGTATTATTAATATTCCCGCCCGCGGCATCGGCAAAGTAACTATGGCAAAAATCCTTTCTGGCCAGCGACAGGGCCTACCAGGAGCAACCGCCGCAAAAGTAGATGAATTCTATAAAATTCTTGAGGATATACGCACCTACGTTGATTCGCACCTGCCGAGTGAAACAATAAAGTTTGTTGTTAAGCAATCCGGCATAGAAGCGGCCCTAAAAAAAACCATAACCGAAGAGGATGTGGAGCGCCTGGAAAACATAAAGGAACTGGCCAGTTTGGCAATCCGCTACGATGGTCTGCCGCCAGGAGAAGGCATAGAACAACTACTAACCGATGCCGCCCTTGCTTCCGACCAGGATTCACTAGTTAAAAACCAAGACGCCGTAAAGCTCATGACCGTCCACGCCTCAAAAGGCCTGGAGTTTGATTATGTTTTCATTAGCGGCCTGGAGGAAGGGCTTTTCCCGCATGAGCGTCTCGGTGGCGACCAGAACGAAACAGGGAAAGCTGGTGGCTACGACGACGAAGAGGAGCGGCGCCTTTTTTATGTCGCCTTGACCCGTGCCCGCAAGAAGGTCTATCTTACCTATGCCGGCATCCGTACAGTTTTCGGCTCCAAGCAAGTTAACGTGCCATCGCAATTTATCATGGACATAAACGACGACCTTGCTGTTCCCGAGGAACATCCGAGCGTCAAAAAACGTCCTCTCAAAACAATTTACTTTGATATTTAAGGGAACACTAAGGGAACACTTATGAAGCACCACCTTTCACCAAACAAATCCGACCCAAAAAAACTTTTTCAAAAGAAATCATTGGGCCAACATTTTTTGCGTTCAGAAAAAGTACTTGAGGAAATGTGCGCCGAGGCCGAAGTAAACACGGGCGATGTGGTGCTGGAAATAGGCCCGGGGGAGGGAACGCTAACCACCACACTCCTCGCAAAAGGTGCGACGGTTATCGCCCTGGAGAAAGACCATCGCCTCATTCCTATTCTCCAGGAAAAATTCGCCACAGAAATCACTGAGAAAAAACTCATCCTTAAAGAAGCCGATGTCCTTGAATTTGACCCAGCGGAAATTGCCGCACCTATCTATAAAATAGTCGCCAACATCCCTTATTATATTACTGGCGCCATTCTGGAAAAGTTTTTAAGTGCCGTCCGCCAACCCTCATGCATGGTTCTGCTAGTTCAAAAAGAAATTGCCGAAAGAATTGTGGCTCGCGATGGCAAAGAAAGTATTCTTTCAATAAGTGTCAAAGCATATGGCCAGCCGAAGAACGTGCAAAAAGTTTCGCGTGGTCTTTTTTCTCCGCCACCAAAAGTGGATTCGGCAATTCTTGCTATTTCAAATATTTCTAAAAAAAATTTTAAGAACGCCGAGGAGGAGAACTCGTTTTTCAAAATCGTAAAAGCCGGCTTCGCCCACAAAAGAAAAATGCTTAAAAACAATCTCGCCGATATTGGCATTATCTACGAAACAAACGCCCGCGCGGAAGAACTTCCCGTGCAGGAATGGCTCACTATATCGTCGGCGACACGCCTGTCTCCGGAGTTATGAGCCCATAATTGGGCATATAAACACAATAGGGTTCAACACCAATAAGACAAACTCCCGCTCCTTGAGTATATGTTCCCAGCACCCACGTTTCTGGCCGAATGTAGTAATTAGAAAATAGTACGGGAGTTACAGGAGCGGCGAAAGCCCCTGCAGTATAGCCTGTTGTGGGAATGATAGGACCGGCAGAGGATACACTATAATGAAGTGCTATAAAAAAATCCCAACTGAGAGCGGGGGCGCAGGTGCACGGTATATTAACAACGTCAAAGCCACCAAAAAAAGGCAACGCCGAAGCGAGAAGCGAAAGGGGGGTCAGAAGCCCAATACCACCAACCAAGAGACTGACAAAAAATAGTAGACTTTTTTTCATATACTCACTGAAAAGTTTTTAGCCGCTGGCGTATAGCCATTATTGTTCACCACTTCTATAGTATCAGGAATAGAGATAGCTCCGGAACCCATACTTGCCGCAACCCGCATTTGCTCCGGCGTAATATGCACAACGAGCGTTCGGCCATCTGGCGACGGCACATTGAAGATTGTATCAAATGCGGTAATAACCTCGTTACCAGTAGCGGTGAAGCCGCTGCCGGAAATCACGAGCGTGCCACCCCAACGAACTTTTGCCGGCAAAACTGAAATAACCGTGACTTTTGGACTGGTTGGCGCTCGTACGACAAAAAAAGCCGTATTACTCATACCAGAGCTGTTACTAATAGCAACATCGTAGCGACCAACGGGAAAAGAGGGAAGAGTAAAAGAAAGAATACCACCGGCTGAAGGCTTTAAGTTTTTGACTACAAAAACTTGACCAGTAGACGAAGCTTCAAAATAAACGCTGTTCGCGGAAGATGTCTGCAAATTAAGAGCAACGACATTTACATTTACCCCCGGCAAACCGCTTTGAACGCTCAAACTCTTAACAAGAACGCCATTTCCTAGCGTTTGGGCATATGCTGGGGGATGAATTTGAGGTGCCTGCCTATAAACCAACGCAGTATTGATCGAAGTGTAGATAGAATTTTGAATTCCCACGATTTTTCTATCGGTTGAATATACATCCACACTACCTGTGGCCACCCTATATGCCGCCAGAGGGTCAACAGAAACAACAACTGGCGCGCTCGCCCAGGGCCAAAACTGGCCCCAGAAAGAACTTGCTAAAACCGCCGCCGCCAAAAAAATTCCCTTATGCACGTATGATATAATAACCCCATGAGCCGCCGCCCGCCAGCGCCGTCGAGGAAGATTTTGCCTATTCTGGCTGTTTGTGTTGTAAGCATCGGCTTAGTTATGGTGATTCTTTTTTATAATCCACAAGCAGCCGCACACCAGCAGGCCTTAACCAACCTTAACGTGGTCAATACCACCGGCCTCGCCGATGCTGTATACCAAAAAATCCAAAGCCAACTTATGGCGTTAGCGACTTCCTCACCCGCGGACACAACCACAAGCACTGGCTCAGGCAACAGCATAGCCACAGCCGCAAAGCCTTTAACCGCAACTGAGGCCCTTTCCCAAGAATTCATCAATCAATACATGACCATGAAGCAGTCGGGCCAAACCCTCACCCCCGATGAAGAAAGCTCGCTCATTCCCAACCTCATTCAAAACGGCGACGTTACCAACCATATTCCGCAAGCAAAAGTCTTTACCATTGCCGACATTGTTGTAATCAATAACACTTCGGCGGCGGCTTTCCACGCGTATGGCAATGCCGTCGGTGCCGTTGTTGCCCGCAACAGTGTCCCGCAAAATCTCAATGAACTAGACATTCTCCAAGCGGCTGTCAACAGTGGTAATCCCGACGATTTGGCCAATCTTGCTATAATAACGAAGTCGTATAGTGGCATCATAAAAGGATTGTCGACGGTGCCAGTTCCATCATCAGTGGCGGCTCTGCATTTAGCAATACTTAACGATTTTAGCCAAGCTGAAAATTCCGTGGAAGGCATGCAGAAACTTTTCACCGATCCGGTTTTTACCGTCTCAGCGGTGCAAAATTACGAGCAAGTCGCGCCCGCCATTTATAACGACATTTCCGCCCTCGGCCCGCTTTTTGCCAAAAACGGCATCACCTTCGGCCCCACAGAACCGGGATACAGATTCATAGCCGCATCCACGCAATGAACTTTTTTTATACTAACAAAACAGTGGGACAAAAATTGCTGGCGATAGTGCTGGCAATTGCCGTTGCCGTTCCAAGTGTTTTTGCTTTTATACCACCACCGACCGCCCAGGCGACAGTTTCCGGCTGTATCAGTGGTTATGCAACAGCGGCGGCCACTTCCATCACTATGCAAGCGCAGGCGGCAATCATGGGTGTGCCGATAGGAGCAAACGGCCAAATAAGCAGCCAAATGATTTCCGCCGGCAATGGCCTGCAAAATTTTTTCAAAGACTGTATCGAGCACGGCTTAGCGCTTATGATCGGCAAAATGCTCCTTACGCAAATGACCAACCAAATCGTCAGTTACATTAATAGCGGCTTCCACGGCTCGGCGGCTTTTGTGGGCGATCCGGGGAAGATGTTCCAAAATATTGGCGACCAAGTTGTCGCCGGAGCACTTGCCGGCATCAACAACGGTATCGGCGTCAATATATGTAGCCCCTTTAAAGCACAACTGCTCGCCGGCCTGGCCGCGAATTTTGGTATCAATCTAAATGTCAGCGGCACTGGCGGCGGAGGCGACGTTTCTCAGTCTCAATCATCTTCCGGTTCCAGTAATATTTGTGCAACCGCCAATGCTGAAAGCGACCCGAGTAATTTTCAAGACTGGGGAAGTTTTTTGGCTACAGCCATGAATGATCAAAGCAACCCGTATGGCGCTTTTTTATCGTCGGTAAATAGTATAGAGAACCAAATCGTTGATCAGGTTAATACTGTTTCATCCCAATTAAATTGGGGTAGCGGCTTTTTATCACAACAAGACTGCACGCACACAGAATACCCGAGTCACGCTGATCCTGTAACCTATAAATACGTGAAACCGGGAGGAAATGGGGTATCTGTTTCCGCAACCGTTGGCTCGGGCACGAAAGCGCCCGCAAATGCCAGTGCCGGCTCAACAGTAATTGGAAGAGATTCTCTTGGGAACGACATTTCTTCCGACCCTGCCAGCGACTCCTGCACCATCACAACGCCCGGCAAAACCATTGCCGACACCCTGCAAAATCAACTGAATGTGCCCGCCGACCAGCTTGGCGTCGCCGATGACTTGGATAAAATCTTCAACGCGCTTTTCAATGAGCTTCTTAAAACAGGGTTGGGCGCTTTAGGCTTAGGCGCGGGCGGAATTGCTTCAGCGGGAGGTGGCGGCGGGGGAGTAAGCTCGGGAGTATGGGCGCAAATAGCCGCTGAAGCCCAGGCTAGCTCTACGGCAGAAACGGCTATTTCTCAGGCTGAAGAAAACACTACAACCACTCAGTTGCAAAATGTCGGCACACAAACCATTAATCAGACACCTGGCACCACTGGCGGCTCCACCAACGTCACCCAAGGGAAAATGGTTACTGCTTCACCGACGGCCCGCCCCACATACGATGCGGCCAACCTTACCGACGGCAACACTGCAATGGGCGGCGAAAGCGGACACGGCGGCACGTGGAGTGGTGCCATCACCTCGCCATCTTCGCAAAAAGGTTCCTTCGTAATAGACCTTGGCCAACAAACCGATAACCTCTTCAAGATAGTCATATACCCACACAACATCTCCTCTGGTGACGGCTGGGATCTTGGCCCCGGTGTTAGCAATGTGCCAGCCACATTCAAAGTAGTCGTCAGCGATCAAAACAACTCGGTGGTTTGGGATAGCGCCCTGGCCGGCATTCCAGTAATGCCTACTATTGCGGGAAATCCCTACACGCTCATTTTGCCGCAAGCTGTCTCTGGCCGCTATGTGACTATTCAGGGAGTAACAGTAGGCTCGCTCCAACTGGCGGAAGTACAGGTATTTGAAGACAATGGCCCAACCATTACCATGAACGGTCAACCCTCCATTATTGGCTCCGTTGGTCAGCCGCTCAGCACCTACGATGCGGGAGCCACTGCCGTTGATGCCACAGGTTCAAGCACTCCTATCACGGTTTCGTACAGTAGCGGCACGAGTATCGTTGACCCCGGTACCACCCTTGCCAACGGCCAGCAGTACACCATCACCTACACCGCCACCGATCCTTATGGCGTTGTCAGCAGCGCCAGCCGCACGGTTGAGGCCATAAGTGGCGCCAGCGCGGCAACATCCGCCACGCCTTCAGCGCCATACGCTCAATAAACATGCGACTGATTACTTCTAAAATTATTCTGGGTACACTTTTATGTTTCGTTGTAATAACGGTTTTTTCTTCTATCACAACACCTCTAACCGCGCATGCGCAACAAGGCCCAACACTTACGGGAGCAGCCTTAGCCGCGGCCACTGGCCCTTTGGGAGCACTCCTCCCAAATCCTGTACAAGCAGTCGCTAATAGCGTCGATCAATCAATTCTCGCTTCTTTGCGGGACATAATCAGCCAATCGCTCGCCAGATCTGCTTACACAGGACTCTTTATAAGTAGTTGGATTGTCACCCTGGTTGGCTCGCTTTTTGACGAAGTACTGAGAGTCACCGTGGTCAATCTAATGGCAAATTTAGGAAGTTCTTCAATAATCAATACGCTTTGGGCTGACGTGCGAAGTCTTGGTAATATTGTTTTCATTTTTATGGCAATTTACGTTGCCATAAAGACAATCATTGGTCAGGGTGGCGACGACACGAAGCGAATCATTCGTAACCTCATTATTGTCGCCCTTTTGGTGAACTTCAGTTTATTCTTCACAAAACTACTTATTGATGGGTCCAACATTTTTACTCTCGCATTCTATAATTTAACCCTTCACAGCAGTGGCGCCACGGTCACTACCATCAACGGCCTACATACGCCAGATTCTTTTACTACCGTCTTTGCCAAACCTTTAGGGTTGAGCACTATTTATGCATTCTCTCAAGCAGGCGCCTCCAGTTCCGCAAGTGCCATCACTAGTTTGTCCAACCTAAGCTTCGGCACCATCCTTCTTGTCGGTATTGGTGGCTCTATTTTTCTTCTAATTACTGCTGTCACCTTCGGCGCCGTAGCCATATTATTCCTAACACGCTTCATTCTCCTTATATTTCTCATGGTTCTTTCGCCTCTGGCCTTTTTATTTTTTGCTCTACCCAGCACACAAGAAAACGCCTCAAAATGGTGGCGAATGCTTGCTGGCCAACTGACTTTTGGAATTGTGTATATGTTGCTCATTTGGTTTGTGGCACTTTTGATTAATAGAGGATTTCAAGTGACCAACTTGGTTAACAGCCTCCTCGCACCTAATGGTCAGGTGGCCGCCTCGAATAGTTTTGCTACCGTCCTTACTAGTGGCACAGGTGTGGATCAAATTCTCTTCTTCCTCACTATCATCGGCCTCATGGTTGCCGCCCTCTACCTTGCCGTCACCGCCGCTTCCTACGGCAATGCGTTGGTGGGGAAGGCCGTGAATAAAATTTCCGGATTTGCAGTAAATGGCGCCGCGGCTCTAGGTGGAAAAGCATACCGCGGCACCGTGGGCGCGGCTGCTGAAAAACTTACCGGCGATGGTAGTCAATTTGGCGAGAAAATTCGGGGCATGAGAACATCCAACAACTTCGTAACACGCGCCATTGGCAGACAATTAGACAAGAGAGCAACTGCCGTTAGAGACGCTAGTGGCGACCTTCGCAACACCAAGACTTTCCAAAATTTGAGCACCAAAGCCGGTCTCACGGTTAATAAGGGCGTGGAGGGTGGGTATAGAACCCGTGTTGAAGCTGAAGAAAAAGAGCTTGTTGAGTACGCGAAAAAGGGCGGAGCGGCGACACAGAAAACTATGGAAGATCTCCAGAACTCAAAGAGTAAATTGTCTGCGACAAGACTTGAGCTAGCTAAGCATATAGCCACGGCACAGGAAATATCCGAGGAGAGATTGAACAATAAACTGGCTGGGCAGAAAGTTGTTGACCAACAAACAGGACAAGAAAGAAATCTTACTGAACAAGAAAGACAAATTGCGAAGCAGGCCGCAAGAAAAATATATCGCGACAAGAGAGACGCACTATCCAAGAGCGTTAGAGATACTGAAACTGATATCAAGAAAACCGAAAAGATACGTGATAATGAAAGGAAAGCTGGTCAAACTGGCCTATTAACTCACTGGGCCGACCACTCCACTAGAGTGAGTTTGGTGAGTGGTATGCACAAAGCTTCCGTTGAGGGTGCTGTTGATCGTTTCTTAACGAAAGAAAAGGCCGCGGATAAGGGAGCGGAAGACAAGGAAAGAACTGAAGGATATGCCGACAACATTAGAGACGCAATTGCCGCCGGGGATGAAGCGGGTATCCAAGCAGCGATTGAAAGCGTACCCGATAAAGACCTTTCAAAACTACCCAAAGATGCCCAGAGAGGTGGCTTTAAATATCTGCCCGAACACGTTCAGAAGAACTTCTTGAAGTCTAAGGATCTTAGCGAGGCAGACCGTAAAGCGCTTCAAAAAACCCAAGCGGGAGCGAAAACACAAACTCCAAAACCCCAGGACACTGAAAAAACACCCGTGCCCCCCACAGAAGTACGGAAGAAATCTGCCGATCAAGACAAAAATCAAGGACCACAGCAAATAATAGGAAGCCTCGACAGTAAGGGAGAATATGATTTGAAGGAGACACAACAGACCCCCGTAAGAGTTCCTCCAATCAAAGCAACCGCTGGGCCAATTCCGCCAGTACAGCCACCCCCAGTACAACCGCCCCCTATTCAGAATCCACCCACACCACCACAGTCAACACGTTAATACATGAACTACACCAACGAACAATTGCAAAAGGCGTTTGAGGGAGTACCCCCCACTGTTCAGGACTATATTCTGAGCGACGAAGTTATGGAAAAGCTCCAAGATGTGGCTAACGCTTTTTCTCTAACCGACGAATCAGACAAAAGAGAGTTCCGACGTGGTGTATTTGCCTTGTTGGTAGCGATGGCTTCTGCGGATAATTTTATTGCTTCGGCTCAGGAAAAATTTGATTTTTCTAAAGAGGAGGCGGGGCGGTTGTTTGGAGAAGTGGGGGACAAAATAATGCTTAAGGCCTACGATCTTTACAATCAAGCAATGAAAGAAATAGATGAGAAATCGCCAACTCCACTCAAAACATCTCAAGCCATCCAACCACGTCCAGCGGGCGAAGTGCGAAAATTCGTGGGGCTTCCCAATTACGGAAATGGAGTGGAGAAACCGGCGTCCAGCTACACGTCGGTATTGCCACGTTCGCAAATTGAATTGAATAAACTAAAAGACACACCGACGGCGGATTCATTCATTAAAAAACTAGATAGCTTGGGCAACCAAAGTATGGCCACGGCAGGGGAACGGGCCGCCGCAAGTGCCGCGACGAAAACCTCCGTCGTCACTAATCCCACCGCCCCAACCCCCGTAGCTTCCACTACTCAAACCCCCGCAATCCCCGTCACTCCGATAAAAACTGCCCCGCCACCACCCAACCTGCCCGTATTGGAAAAATATGAGGGGCCGATTGAGTTGGCAAAGCTCGCCCGACCGGTGAACATTCCGCAAAAAGAGGTGCTGATGACGCCACCACCCACACCAACCCCATCTATTCCGCCCAAGCCGACACCTCCACCCATTCCGTCAACGACACAACAACCCAAACCATACCCAAAAGGTTATGACCCCTATCGCGAACAGCCCTTACCGTAGTGCTATAATAAGCACACATGCGTTACCAAGTACCACAATTCATTGAGGTTGAGGATAAAATCTTCGGGCCACTCACCCTAAAGCAATTTATTTACGTGGCTGGCGGTATTGGCGCCTCTATTGCTCTATATCTTTTTTTGCCCTGGTATCTTTTTACTGTGCCAATTTTAGTAATTCTGGGATTTTCTCTGGCTTTAGCTTTCTATAAAATCAATAATCGGCCTTTTATATTCGCTATGGAATCATGGTTCAACTACACACTCCACCCCAAGCTCTACATCTGGCACAAGGAGGAACAGAATGTGGCTCTGCCAACAGCGGAAAATGAAACAGAAATGCCAACCTCATTCATTCCAAAGCTCGGCGACAGCAAGTTGAAGGATTTGGCCTGGACTTTAGACGTGCGCCAGGCGGAAAACCCCGTAACGAGCGATGCCAGGACAAATACAAAGTAGCGCTTTTGAGCTAAAAACTGAGTGGTGCTGGATAAAAATGCTACAATAGCGGCATGGCCACTCTCGGCAAACCAACTCAAGAATTTGTTCCTATCCAAGAAATCCGTGATACAGCCGCCATTCTGAAGGATGGCTCTTTGCGAGCTATCCTTTTTGTTTCTTCTCTCAACTTCGCCCTTAAATCGCCAGATGAACAGCAGGCCATTCTCTACCAATTTCAAAACCTCCTGAACTCGCTGGATTTTTCCATTCAAATTTTTGTCCAATCGCGCAAACTTGATATCCGGCCCTACCTGGCCCTTCTCGACCAGCGCCTTAAAGAGCAGGTGGACGACCTTATGAAGGTACAAATTCAAGAATATATCGGCTTCGTCAAAGATTTTACCGAGACACACAATATTATGAGTAAGAGTTTTTTTATTGTGATCCCATACACGCCAGCAACACTGAACAGCAAGTCAGCCGGCCGCTTCTTTAGTTTTGGCAGAAAAACTGTGGCCGAAAAAGCTAAAAATGACGCTGAAGCATTTGAAGAGCACCGTGTACAGCTTGAGGAGCGGGTGGCGGTGGTAGAAGGTGGCTTGACGCGCTGTGGCCTGCGGGCCGCCGAGCTCGGCCCCGAGGAAATCACCGAGCTGTTCTACAAGCTCTTCAACCCTGGAGAAACAGAAAAACCAATTAAATTAAGCAATTAATATGTTTGGATTTGGCAAAAAAACAGAAAAATTAGCCACGAGCGTCGCCCTGCCCGCCGAGCTGTACCGCGCCTCCAACCTTGAATTTAAAGACATTTTAGCGCCGTCGGCCCTGAAAGTAGGCCCGCGCTCGCTCTCGCTTGGTGACAAAATTATGCGCACCTTCTTCGTCATTTCCTATCCACGTTTTCTTTCAGAAGACTGGTTCGCCCCCATCATTGACCTTGATCGCGTCTTTGATATCTCCATTTTCTTCCACCCTATAGACACCGCCACTATTTTGCGCCACTTCCAGAAAAAAGTAGCTGAGGTACAAAGCCAAATTTCCATGCGCGAGGAAAAAGGCCTGGTGCGCGACCCCATGCTTGATACCGCGTACCAAGACTTAGAGGGTTTACGCGACTCGCTCCAGCAAGCTCAAGAAAAGCTTTTTGATGTCGGCCTCTATATTTCCGTCTACGGCGAAACTGAAGCCGAGTTGGACAAAATAGAGTCCGAAATAAAATCCATCCTAGAATCAAAGCTTATCTATGTGAAGCCAGCCCTTTTTCAGCAAGAAACAGGCTTTCGTACCATGTTACCCCTGGCTAATGATGAGCTGGCGGTAAATTCAAAAATCAATTCGTCCACCCTGGCGAGTGTTTTTCCCTTCATTTCTTTTGATCTAACCAGTGACAAAGGTATTCTTTACGGCATTAATCGCCACAATTCCTCATTGGTGCTTTTTGACCGCTTCTCGTTGGAAAACTACAACTCCATCACCTTCGCGAAGAGCGGCGCCGGTAAAAGCTATGCCACCAAGCTGGAAATCCTGCGCACGCTTATGTTTGATACTGAAGTTATTGTCATTGACCCCGAGAGGGAATACGAATACCTTGCCGAAGCGACCGGCGGGCGCTATTTCAATATTTCCCTCAACTCCGAGAACCATATCAACCCTTTTGAATTGCCGCCCGTACTTGCCGACGAGTCGCCTGCTGAAGTGTTGCGCTCCAACATCATTAACCTTGTTGGCCTCTTTCGCTTGATGATGGGCGGCCTCACGCCCGAAGAAGACGCCATCATTGACCGTGCCATTAGCGAAACCTACGCGCTTAAGGATATTACGCCGGAAAACAATTTCACTAACATTGACCCGCCACTCCTTTCCGATTTTGAGCTTGTGCTTGCCGGCATGGAAGGGGGCGCCTCGCTCGCTCAGCGCCTCACTAAATACACCAAGGGCACCTGGGCGGGCTTTCTCAACAACCCTTCCAACGTGGACGTTAATAAAAAGTTTGTGGTGTTTTCAGTGCGTGACATGGAAGATGAACTCAAGCCTATTGCCATGTATATTGTTACCCATTACATCTGGAACAGTATTCGTCGCAACATTAAAAAGCGACTCCTGGTAATTGACGAGGCTTGGTGGATGATGCGCTCCGAAGACACGGCTTCATTTTTGATGAGCTTGGTGAAACGTGGCCGCAAATACTACCTTGGCATCGCCACTATCACTCAGGACGTCGGCGATTTCCTTGGTTCGCCTTATGGCATTCCTATTATTACCAACTCTTCTATACAATTCCTAATGAAGCAGTCACCGACCGCGATAGACAAACTCCAGCAAACCTTCAACCTTACCGATGAGGAGAAATACCTCTTATTGGAATCCGGCGTAGGGGAGGGCATTTTCTTCGCCGGCCTCAAGCACGTCGCCATTAAAGTCATCGCCTCCTACACAGAAGACCAAATCATCACATCCGACCCTTCCCAAATTTTCGCCATCAAAAAAGCTAAAGAGGATTTGAAATAACATGCAGAAACCTAAGATGCCTATCAGTAAAGGGATGCTGACGCTCTTGCTTATGTTTGCAGTATTGGTGGATCTGATCCAATTCGGCGTAGATTTTCTTCCCTTTGCAGGTTGGGTAGCGAGTGGGGTTGGTGATTTTTTTATTGGCGCTATTTTTGGTTTCTGGTACAAAATTATCGGCGTTAAATACACGAAAGGTGTGATTGCTGGCTATGTTCTAGGATTTATTGTTGGTCTTATACCATATGCTGATATTTTAGGCTGGGTAGTAGATGTGCTTGCAGTATATGCGGCTGCGCGCGCCAGATATCATACGCAACTTAAAGAATACGGAGCGTGGCTACAACAACAGAACCATTTAGATTACTCCATTTAAACAGTTGTGGGGGGTGTCAATATGCTAAAATAGAGCTATGAAAAGGACAGCTCTTATGGTTGTAGCGGCGCTTACTTTTTTATCTCCCGCGCATGCTCTCGCTCAAAGCGTTGATTTTAGCGCGCTTTCCTCACTTGGCCAGGGCGGCTTAAGCATGACTGTGTCACCACAATACCCAGCGCCGGGCACGAATGTGAGTTTTACTTTGCAGGATTATCAAGACGACTTGAATGTGGCCACTATCGTTTGGACGGTTAACGGCACTCGTCAAGCAAGTGGGGTGGGGCAGGCCTCGTTTCAAATGACCACTGGTACAACAGGTTCTCATTCAACGGTGACCGCTACAGTAACCACAACAAAAGGAGCGGTCATTACCCAGAGTGCAACCATTGTCCCTGCTGGCGTAGATCTTTTGTGGCAAGCACACTCGTATGTGCCACCTTTTTATTTAGGCAAAGCACTTTTTCCATTTCAAGGAACCATTACGGTTACGGCCATGCCCACTTTTGCCCTCACCAATCCCAAAAATGCGGTCTACACCTGGCAACTTGATGGCGGCGCCATGCCCGACGTCTCCGGCAGTGGAAAAAATACCATCACACTTACTGGCAGTATCCTTTTAAAGCCAATTAACCTCTCAGTCACAGCCCGATCGGCTGATGGCTCTTTAACGGCCCAAAACAGCATTACGCTCACCGGCACCAATCCAAACGTTATTCTCTACCAAGAGAGCCCTCTTTACGGCACCCTGCTCAATAAAGCCCTTGGCTCTGCACTCTCCCTGGCGGGCCAAACGGGCTTTAATGCCACACCCTACTTTTTTGATAGCACCTCACCCTACACCAATACCGCAACGTTCCAGTGGAGTATAAACAGCACGTCCGTCACCAGCCAAACTGGCCAAGTTTTAGTGGTGGCTCCCCCCGCGAACCAAAGCGGTACTTCCAGTGTTGCGGTAACGGCCACTAATAGCGCCAAACCGTTTCAAACGGGCAATGTTGGCGTAAGTGTAGGCTTTACTGCGGTTAGTCAATAACATATGGCCGCTACTACCAACCAAAACTGCAATCCAACAAGCGGCACAAGCGACTTTAATTGCTATCAGCTTTTAACACCACTGCCCGGTCAGTCCAACACAACACTAACCAATATTGATACCAGTAATCCGATTGCCTACATCACCACTATGGCCGAAGTGCTTATTTCCCTCGGCATCGTGTTAGCGGTTTTCTTTATTGTGTGGGGTGGCATCGTGCGCCTCACAAGCCCAGGGAACGTGGATAAACAAAAAGAAGGCACTAAAATTATTCAGCGCACCATTGTTGGCCTTCTTTTACTGGCTTTTTCATATATTCTTATTACCACCATCAATCCCAGCCTCCTGAATAATCCGTTTACCCAAGTAAACTCTACAAACTCAACATTATCGCCCACTCAAGCTGGGGACAGCTCAACCAACAATGGTAATGTGCTTGATCAAATTAACCAGGCAGCAGTACAAACAAACGTCTAAATTACTTACCAACCACCATGACAAAAAAAATTCTCATCGGCGCAGTAGTGTTCTTCCTGATAGCGGCAGGAATAGCAGGGTACCTACTCTTTTTCCGCCAGAGCGCCACACCGGGAAGCACGAACGGGCAGGGGACCAACCCTACCGGCTACCAACCATTCCCTGTTGTTTCTGGTGGCAATCAAACGGTTTCACCTGGTCAAACAACCGGCACTACAAGCACATCCGTAGCAGCAACAACGGTCACTATTCAAACGCTAACCCACCTTTATGCTTCGCCAATTGCCGGCGCCGGCGTTACAAGTTCCAAAGCGGGGGAGTTTGTACAATTAACCGACCGCGCTACTGGTCACATGTATTCTATTGCTCTGGCCACCTCCAGCACAGTGGCCATCACTCCCATTTCCGACCAAACTATTCCGGAAATTTACAGCTCGTTGTGGCTCGGCGCCAGCACAACACTTTTACGCTACTTAGACAGTAAAGAATCAACTATAAAAACATATAGTGCCACCCTGATCACCCAGAAAAAAACCAGCACAACAACTTCAACCCTTCCTATTATCTCCGGCAGTTTTCTCCCAGACAACATAGAAACAGTAGTCGCCAACCCAGCCCAAACCCAGATTTTCTATCTCACTACCAGCGCCGACGGTGTCACGGGTAAAATCGCCAGCGGCAGTGGTACTAAAGCCAGCACTATTTTTACCTCCGCAATTAGTGATTGGAACGTGCAATGGCCGGCCGCCAGCACTATCGCCCTCAGCACCAAGCCGGCAAGCGTAGCTCGTGGCTATCTTTATTTCCTTTCTACTACAGGCACCGTAAAGCGCATTTTGGGCGACATTCCCGGCTTAGTAATAAATGTTGACCCGAGTACAAATTTTGTCGCGTATTCTGAAAACACACCAACGCTTTCGATCTTAAATAGTAAAACAGGTAGTAGCGAAGCGCTCGGGATAAACACTATCGCCGACAAATGTGCCTGGTCACAAGTACAGAAAGGCGTGCTCTACTGCGCTATGCCGCAAGGCATTCCGGGAGGACACTACCCAGACGCCTGGTATCAAGGATTAGTTTCTTTCTCTGACAGTATTGTCCGCGTTGATGCCAATACCGGCCAAGTAAGCACGGTGGCCAATGTAAGCAAGCAGGCCGGCCAAGCAATTGACGTGGAGAACCTCACGGCCTCGCCGAAGGACGACTATTTAATTTTCACCAATAAGAGCGATTTATCGTTGTGGGCTCTTCGCCTCTAAAGCGGCCGCTAAACGCCGGCGCACAAACAACTCCTGAAGAATCATAAAAGCGTTGCTCGCTGTAAGGTAGAGTGCAATAACCGGCGAGATATAAGCAACAGGAAACAAAATAAGAGGGAAGATATATTTCATTTGAGCATTCATGCTATAGGCCAAATCGTTCTGAAAAGAGCGCTCTTTGGCTTTTTCCACCTTCGGCAAAGCAAGCTGAAGCTGAAAAAACTGCGTGGCGATGGCAAATAAGGCCAAAATGACACTGTTGCCAAGCAAGTTGATGCCGAGAAAATGCATACTCAACGCACCTGGAGCCGCCACAAAAGAGTAGAGAATGGTTGGATCAATCTTAGGCAAACCACTGCGAAAAACCTGATAGAGGGCAATAAGAATGGGCAACTGGATGAGCAGGAGAAGAATACTTGAAAAAGGATTAACGCCGCGCTCTTTATATACCTGCATAGTAAGCCGAGCCTGTTCTTGCTTATCCTTAACCGTATCGCGGATTTTTTTCAGCTCCGGCTCTATCTGCTTCATTTGCAACTGGGTTTTGATGGCGGAGCGAGAGAGCGGGAAGAGAACAAAACGAATAATAAGCGTGAGTATTATCACTGCTAGGCCAGCATTGTGCCAAGAAAGAAAATTCACGCACAAGATAAGTGCGTTGTAGAGTGGAATATAAAAAATAGTGGCGAAAAAACCGTGGCTCATAGTGATGTAGAAAAAAGCTTTACCAACTCTTGTGCAAGCGCGGCAGGGAACGACCCTTGCCAAGCGGTATTAACAAAGACTACCACAATAACCTTTTTAGACGCGAGTGATTGTGTAAAATACGCCTTCACCCAAGCCCTGGCTTGGCGACGAAGGCGATTACGCAAAGTGGCCTTACCAGCGACCTTTTTAGAGACAATAACAGCAATTTTAGGCTTTAATAGGGCCGTATCCTTCAAAATAGCCAGGGAAAAATGTGGAGACCGCGCGGGAATCCCTTTTTTGAGCACTTCATCAAACAAAGCACTACTTATGCGTTGTGAGTGAGAAAACACGAAATTTAAACGGCCAAACGATGGCGGCCTTTAGCGCGACGGCGCTTAAGGGTGTTTCGGCCAAAGCGGGTTTTGCTCCTAACAAGAAAACCATGTGTTTTGCTTCTTTTTCTTTTTTTGGGCTGGTATGTAACAGACATGCCAGGCAGAATATCATGTTATCCACAAATTATCAACATGAGTTTACACCTTCCACAAGTTCCGGCACGGGCTACGAAGCGTATAATAAGAAAAATTTCATCTTGAATTTATTTTTATTTTATCTCCAATATGCCTCTTGACCTTAAAAAACTCTGGGATTCGGTTTTGGTTGAAATAGAATTAAATGTTTCTGCCGCCAATTTCAAGATGTGGTTTAAAAGCACCCACATCGCCAAAATAGAAGATGGTATTGTATATGTAAATGTCCCTAACATCTTTGTTAAGGACTGGCTGCTCAATAAATTCCACAAGTTTTTGATCCGTTGCTTACGCAATACTGTTGAAGTGCGTAATATAGAATACAGTATCACTAAGAATGGCCCAGAAAAACAGGAGAAAAATGACCGAAAACCAACCTTTTTCAACCCCACCAGTGAGTTACCTTTGGCGGATTATTATATTAATAAAGACGACAACCTTAATCCTCGCTATACCTTTGAAAGTTTTGTTATAGGCCCATTTAATGAAATTGCCCACACCGCAGCCCAGGCTGTAGCAAAAAAACCTGGTATTTCATATAACCCACTTTTTATTTACGGCGACACCGGCCGCGGCAAAACCCACCTTATTCAGGCGGTAGGTAACTTCATAAAAGCCGCCACCACGAAAAAAGTCTTTTATCTTACTTCAGAAAAATTCGCCATAGACTACACTAATGCCGTCCAGCAAGGAAAGGCAAATAGTTTTAAGGAGAAATACCGAAACTATGACGTGCTTATAGTAGATGACGTTCAGTTCTTCGCCGGCAAGGAAAAAAGTCAGGAGGAGCTTTTTCACGTCTTTAACAGTTTTTTTGATGACAATAAGCAGATTGTCTTTTCTTCCGACAAACACCCCAACTTCATCCCTAACCTAGAAAACCGCTTAAAATCACGCTTTTCTGCTGGAATGGTGGCTGACATTTCCCAACCAGACGTAGAATCACGCATGGCTATTCTTCAAGCGAAGGCGAAGCTTCAAAATTTTGAAGTAGCCCCTGAGGTGGTGGCATACCTTGCGTCAAGCGTAGAGGGTAATATCCGCGAGTTAGAGGGTATTTTAAACGCGGTCATTATGCAGGCCCGGCATCACAACCGAGAATTGACCATTAATGAAATAAAAAATATTACCAAAAACAGCGCCAAGCCGGAACGTAAAATATCAAGCAAAGAGGTTATTAAAACCATCGCCGACTTCTACAACATAAAAGAATCCCTTATTTATGAAAAAAGCCGCCGGAAGGAGGTGGTGAAGCCGCGCCAAGTAATAATGTACATCCTTCGTGAAGAATTTGAGGAATCATATCCCTCTATTGGCCAAAAACTTGGCGGTCGCGACCACACCACGGTTATTCACTCGTGTGAAAAAATAAAAAACGAACTCAAAACCGATCATTTTTTGGCGGAAGAAATAAAACAAATACGTTCCATGATTTAAACCTGTGGAAAGAGTGGGGAGGTGTGGGGGATAAAAAATCAATAAAGGTTGGCAAAAAACAAAATTGTTGATAGTGTGGAAGAAGTGGGGAAAAGAATCTTATAGTATTAGCTCTTAAAATAAGGTTATTTTAGAGATATCACCATATCCACAGCGGTAATAGTAGTAGTATTTCTTTATATAAAAAAATGAGAATAGAATGTGTAAAAGAAAAACTGGGGGAAGCGATAACAAAAGCGGAAAAAATCACCGCCAAGAACGCCACCCTACCTATTTTAAGTGGAATTTTTCTTGAGGCCAAAAACGGGGAGCTTTTTATAAAAGCTACTAATCTTGATTTGGGTATTGAAATTAAGGTTCCTGTAAAAGTTGAACAACCCGGCATTATTGTTATTCCTGGTTCTATCCTTAATTCTTTTCTTTCTGGTCTTCCTAATGTTAAAAACGTGGTGCTTGAGGCTGTTGATGGAAACCTTAAGGTGGTGACCCAACACAATTCAACTGTTATTAAAACCTTTAATCATGAAGATTTCCCCACAATACCCATACTTTCTACCGAAGAGAGTAAAACCTTTTCTTTACCCGCCAGTGATTTTGTCCGTGGTTTGAAGTCTGTTTGGTATAGTGGTGCGGCTTCTAGTATTAAGCCTGAGCTTTCTAGTATTTTTATCCACACCGAGGGTGACAGTTTGATTTTTACCGCCACCGACTCATTCCGCTTGGCAGAAAAGAAAATTCGTCTCAAAAAAGCTTTAGATATCCCCAATCTCCTTATTCCTATTCGGAACATGCCTGACATTGTTCGTGTGTTGGAGCAAATCAAAGGCGATGTAAAGATTATGGTTAGTAAGAATCAAATTGCTCTTGATGATACTAACGGTTTGTATCTTACTTCACGCCTCATTGATGGCACTTTCCCCGACTACCATCAAATCATTCCTAAGGAGGCAAAAACTACCGTCACGCTTCTTAAGCAGGATTTTGTTACAACACTAAAAATGGCCACTATTTTTTCCGATAAGTTCAACAAACTCTCATTCTCTGTGTTTCCTGGAAAGAAAAAATTTACTATTATCGCTCAAAACCCCGATGTTGGAGAAAGCTCCAACACTCTTGACGTGGTGTGTGAGGGTGAGGATTTAGCGATTAATTTCAACCATAAATACGTGGCCGACTGCCTCGGTTCTGTTGAAGCAGACAGTCTCTCTTTAGAATTCAATGGTTTAAGCCGTCCTCTTGTTATTCGTGGTGTCAACGACCGCTCTTTTCTCTACTTAGTAATGCCTATTAATAAATAGGCTAGGCGCTACACACATGAGCCTCTCGGAGGATCTTTTTGCCAGGTTTAAAAAATTACTTGCGGCTAATGGCGGCGCAACACAAGAACTCATTACCCTCTGTAAAGAAAAATATGGCCTCACGCTCGTTGCGGAGGAGTTAGAGGTGAAAGACTCCATTGTTAGGGTGAAGAGCACCTCAGCGGTCAAAAACAAGCTTTTTATGCTGCGCGCAGATATTCTTCGAGAGTTGAAAGAGCGGGGGAGTCCCATCCGCGAGATATTTTTTTAATTTTTTACTGAAACTTTACAGGAAGAGAAGTACTTGCGGTGTTGTTATAAATATCGCTGACGGTAATACGGATGGTGTTTTGATTAGGTAGCGTTGAGCTTGCCACTGGAGTAAAACGGAAAGAAAGGGGGCTTGCCGCCAAGTTGTCGACAAACACGCCGTTAAAATAGAGGTTTGCTTGTGCTAGTGCGAACTTACCCTGATAGTTTGCTGTGACCTGGATTGGTTGACCCACAGTAAATGAAGTGTTTGCTAATGGAGAACTTATAGATATTGTTGGAATAGCGTCGGGTGTGTGGACGGTGTCTGTTTGTGTTGGTGGAGTAAGGGGGCCAAGGCCAAGCTGTGTTTGATGGGTAGTAACCCATTGTTGTACGGCCGGTTCCCAAAGATTGTATTGCGGGTCAGCAGCTGGGTTTGCGGGTGACGGGCCAGTTGGGTTGCTTTTATTAACCCAATAAAGGATATCGTGGATATTGGGGATAGAAACCTCCTTTCGGTCGGTGGCCGGCGTGAAGTCTGTTGCAAGTTGGCCTGACACTTTGTCTATTGTGTAGGTTTGGTTGCCTTGCCAGAATCCTCGCAGGATTGGTTTGAGGTTGGGGTCAATGGGTGCTGGCCGTTGAAAACTTACTGGTGGTAGTTTGGCCAGAACAACGTTCATGAAGGCGCGCCACATTGGAGCGACGATGAGGCCGGAAATTTGGTGGGCCATTGGTGTGTCGTCATTGTTGCCCGCCCAAGTACCGACGACGATTTGGGGGGTGTAGCCGATAGTCCAAACGTCTTTATAGTTGTTGGTAGTACCTGTTTTAACCGCTACTTCATGACCGCTAGTGCTAAAGTCGGTAGCGGAGCCGGGGCCATTGAGCGCGAAACGGGCCTGGTCGTCGTGTAGAACGTCATTGAGCTCAAGTGTGGGTTGTAGCGGCAGAACGGTTTGTGGGTCGGGCTGATATTGTTCCAATACTGCGCCTGTTTTGTCGGTGACGCTCAAAATGCCGGTGTAAGGGTTGCGTACGCCATTAGCGGCAAAAACTCCATATGCACTGGTCATTTCTAGTGGAGAAACTTCGCCGCCGCCGAGCACGAGGGTGAGGCCGTATTGATCAGCGCCCGCCAAACTAGTGATACCCATGTCTTGAGCTGTTTGTAGGGTGTCATCTAAGCCGGCTAAATATAATGTTTTTATGGAAGGAATATTGACCGACTGGTCAAGGGCATTGCGCATGGAAATCGGGCCGGCAAACGTTCCTTCATAGTTGACGGGCGAGTAGCAGGCACTGGTGCCGGCACTCGTAAGTGCGTTACCTTGCCAATCGCAGGCCGTTGAAAATTGTGTTGGTACGTCAAAAAGCACAGTGTCTGGTGTGTATCCTTTTTCAAAAGCGGTGACGTAGGCAAACGGCTTAAAAGTTGATCCGGGCTGACGATAAGCTGTGGTAACGTTGAATTGGCCGTCAATTGCTGTGTCAAAATAGCCGCGCGAACCAACCATAGAGAGAATTTGGCCGGTGTTCGGGTCAATAGCTACAAGACCGGCATTGCTGGCATTGAATTTCTGCTCATTAGCGAGCGCATACTGGTTGACGATTTGTTCCGCCTGCTGTTCCATGCCGTAATCAAGCGTGGTAATAACTTTTAAGCCGTCGTTATCAACCACATCCTCGCCGTATTTGGAAATAAGGTAGCTACGAATAAACATCACAAAATGTGGTGCCTTAATGCTTTGTGATGCTTGTGGTTGAAATACCACATTTTCAGCCAAGGCTTGGTTGTACTGGTCTTTGGTAATCGCCCCAGTCTCCTGCATTTTTTGCAACACAAGATTTTTACGGGCATTAAGTGCGGCCTTATTTGGGCCGTAGGGTGAATAGTAGGTAGGCGCTTGGGGCATGGCCGCGATATAGGCCGACTGGGCGATATCAAGGCTGGCCGACGATGTTGCAAAATAATTTTCCGCAGCCTCCTCCACGCCGTAATAGTTGCCGCCATAAGGCGAGCTGTTGAGGTAGAGGTTTAAAATGTCGTCCTTGCTGGTACTGCCATCAACTTTTATAGCGAGCACCCACTCTTTGATTTTTCGGGTAATACTCTTGTCGTCGGAGAGAAGGGTATTTTTAACTACTTGTTGCGTGATAGTTGAGCCTCCTTGCTTGAGGTGGCCACTTGTTATATCAACCCACATTGCTCTGGCAATAGCGTCAATCTCAATACCGTGGTTGGTATAAAAATTCTGGTCTTCTATAGCGACGGTGGCTTCTTTAACATAGGGCGATATTTGATCAAAAGGCACCACGTTCTGCTTGCTATTTTGGTTGAGATCGTAAAGGAGAATAGTGCCCGTGCGGTCGTAAATTTTAGTTGAACTGGAAAGGGCGCGGCCAGAGATCGTCGTGATATCGGGCAATTGGAGTGATGCTACCCAGAGAGCAACAACGCCCGCAATGACAAAAAAAATTGCCCCCACTATTCCCACTATCCGCCAAAAAAGATGCGGCTGGTGCCTCTTTTTCAAATGCTTCATCGATTCTATCCTATCACGAAATGTGCTAAAGTTTGAGTATGTGGCGAAAAATTAACACGGATGGGGCAAAAATTGACGCCATACTCTCTCGTGGCGTGGAAGATGTTGTTGTTTCTGACCATTTGCGCCAGGCATTACTTTCAGGTCGGCGATTGCGGGTAAAGCTAGGTATTGACCCGACTTCTAAAACGATTCACATAGGCCGGGCCATTACTCTGTGGAAATTACGCGAGTTCCAAGATCTCGGGCACACTGTTGTTCTTATTATTGGCGACTTCACTGCTCAGGTGGGTGATGCTTCTGATAAATTAGAAAAACGCCCCATGCTCTCCGAGGCGGAAGTTAAAGAAAATTTAAAAAATTACAAAGCCAGTGCCGGAAAAATTCTTAATATGCGAAAGGTTGAATTTTTTTACAATAGTCGCTGGTTGGCAAAACTAAAATTCAAAGAAACGTGTCAGTTGGCCGAAACGTTTTCTGTTCAACAAATGATTTCGCGCCGTAATTTTGCTGAGCGTTTAGAAAAAGGTCAGGAAGTTTCCTTGCGCGAGTTTTTATATCCGCTAATGCAGGGCTACGATTCCGTAATGGTTAAGGCCGACGTGGAGCTTGGCGGCACCGACCAGCTTTTTAATTTAAAAGCTGGTCGTATTGTGCAAAAACACTATGGCCAGACGGAGCAGGACATTCTCATGACCTCCATGCTGGAAGGCACTGATGGCCGAAAGATGTCATCAAGTTGGGGAAATGTTATTGGTATTACTGATGTTCCAGGCGATATGTATGGCAAAGTTATGGCGGTGCGCGACGAACTTGTTATTAAATATTTTACGCTCTGCACCCGCTTGTCCGTTTTTGAAATTGACGCGTTACGGCAAAAACTTACTGCCGGTGCTAATCCTAAAGAAATCAAAATGCGTTTAGCGCGGGAAATAGTCGCGCTTTACCACGGCGGGGAAGCGGCTATTCGGGCGGAAAAAGAGTTTCAGGAAACATTTTCAGCTGGCGGTATTCCCGAAAATATTCCAACTGTCAAAGCGGATCCGGCAAAGCTTCTCGCTGATATTTTAGTTGAACAAAAAATTCTTCCCTCTAAAGCACAATGGCGCCGCTTGGTGGATGAGGGGGCGGTCTTTAATATGGAAACCAAAGAGAAAACCAGTGATCCTTTTGTTAAAGCAGTCGCTGGTGTCTATCGTCTTGGTAAAAAAACGTTTATTCGTCTCAATTAAAGACTTTCGTCGGGGTTGTCCATGTCAAACGTGTGCCAACCACGCTCCTCGTTATCAAAGTCGTCTTCGTCTTCCGCGTCATTTGAATCATCTTCTTCTTTTGTTTCTATATCACCCTCTTCCCCTGGTTCTTTTTCCTCCTCGCTCATCCCAGGATTACTCGGAATGCGAAAACCAATATCATCCTTGTCTGCGTCTTCGCCAAAAGGCCTTTTGTTCTTCTTTTCGCTCATGGATTTTTATTTCTCATACTACCATTAGTAATTGGCTCATTTGTAGCAAATAGCGAAAACTTTTGCAATTCTTTTAGCGCTAGGCTGTGGAAAAGTCTTTTTTACTGAATTTTTCATGAGCAAAACAAGTGAGGCCTATAGCCACAGCATCATATTCGTCGTCATACTTCGGCACATGAGGAAGTACGATGAGTTTGCTTACTAAAACGGCCACCTGCTTTTTATCGCTGGCACCGTGACCAGTAACGGCGATTTTTACCTGAGCGGGCGAGTATTCGTAAATATTCAAACCCTGTGTGCTTGCTAGAGCCAGAATAACGCCGCGAGTTTCCGCCACCGCCATCGCTGTTTTTTGGTTTTTACTAAAAAAAAGTGTTTCGGTGGCCAAAGCGTTCGGCTGAAATTCCGAAATGAGCCGTGCAAGCTCTTTATGAACTGCGGCGAGGCGGGCGTGGTGGGGAAGTGATTTTTTTGTTTGAAAACAACTTGAATGTAAAACCAGGTCGGATTCTAAAATAGCAATACCAAGACGTTCGTATCCTGGGTCAATAGCAATGACGCGTGTTTTATTCTGCATTCGTGTACACATCCTGAACCTCGTCGTTGTTTTCAAGTTCGTCAACAAGCTCGCTGAGTTTTTTTCCATCCTCTTCGTTGACGGTAACGGGCGTGTTTGCTACCCAGCCATCATGGGTTTTTTCAAAAGCCCAGGTGGCAGAGCCGGGGCCGGCCAATGCGAGATCATGCTTTGCTAAAATTGCTTTAATTTCCTGGGCAGCTTTATTTTTATTGCTGGTAAGGGCTTCAATAATGAGTGCACAACCGCCGGGGCCGTAGGATTCATAAACAGCCGTTTCCATTTGTGCGCTTTCGCTAGACTTTTTTACAGCGCGCTCTATGGTGTCGTTGGGAACATTTGCTTCACGGGCTTTTTTAATAGCAGTTTCTAAGCCGGCAGAAATGGGCGCTCCTTTGCCTATAGAGCTAACACCAGCCTTTTTTGCCTCAACAGTAATGGCGCGCACGAGCTTACCGAAAAGTTTACTCTTAGCCGCGTCTTCGGCGCCCTTTTGGCGTTTAATTTTTGACCATTTGTTGTGTCCAGACATATTTTTATTTTAAATCTAACTTATCTTGTGGAATTTTCAAGTTGAGATGCTTGTAGGCATGCTTAGTAGCCATGCGGCCGCGCGGGGTGCGTTCCACCATGCCGATTTGAATGAGGTAGGGTTCGTTGAACTCCTCAATAGTGGCTTCTTCTTCCGAAAGGGAAGCCGCAATGGTTTCTAGGCCTACAGGCCCACCGTTATATTTTTTAATAATCGTTTCCAGTACGGAACGGTCAGAAGGGTTGAGGCCGATGATATCAATACCAAGAAGGGTGAGAGCCTCGGCCACAATAGCTGCGTCGATATCGCGCCGTTGCATTTGGGCATAGTCGCGGACGCGCTTCAGAAGGTGGTTGGCGGTGCGGGGCGTGAAGCGGCTACGCTCGGCGATGGCTGCTGCCGCGTCAGTATCAACTCCGACGCCTAAAGTTGTGGCTGAATTGCGCACAATTCTGGTAATTTCCTCTGGCGTATAGAATTCTAATCGAAAAATACCGCCGGAAAAGCGCGAGCGCAACGGCGAAGAAAGCAGGGCAATGCGGGTGGTGGCACCAATGAGCGTAAAAGGAGGTAGGGGAAGTTGCACGGTGCGCGCCGAAGGGCCTTTGCCTATCAAAATATCCAAAGAACCCGACTCCATGGCGGGATAAAGCACTTCTTCAACGGTTTTGTTGAGACGGTGAATTTCGTCTATAAAAAGAATGTCGCCGGCGGCTAAATTAGTGAGCACTGAAGCCAAATCAGCCACTTTTTCAATGGCCGGGCCGGAGGTCACTTTTATCTGTGCGTTGAGCTCTTTGGCTATAAGGTAGGCGAGGGTTGTTTTGCCGAGGCCGGGTGGGCCGTAAAAAAGAATATGTTCAGGTACGTGACCGCGTTCGGCCGCCGCGCCAAGGAGGATTTTCAGGTTTTCCTTGATGGTTTTCTGGCCAATGTAGTCGTCCCAACGGCTTGGGCGCAAGGCAACATCTAAGTAAACGGTACTCTCCGCCGCTTCTTCTTGCGACTCGTTAGTTTTCGCGGGGGTTGACATAAAAACTATTCTGTGCTAACATGTGGAAAGTTCTCAAATAAAAGCATATTTCAGAGAATACTGATAGATTTCAGTCGTATATAGTAAGTATACGCTAGTTTCTCATTTCCACTTCGGGAATCTCTAGGCAAAAGTCTCCGGACTTCAGGGTGTTTTCGCGAGGATGCGCTGGTTACTACCCTCACGGGTAGTTTACTGTCGCTCCCCTTAGGAATTCACTTCACTTTTAGCGTGCGTGTTAAAAGTCTTGCCTAGAGATTCGCGCAGTGGAATCGTCGGCTCCCGCCGGCGAATCTCTATATGAGTATCGTACCCCTTTAATAGGGACTGGCAATAGAAAAAAGTGGTTAGGGGCTTTTTTATCCCGCATGTCAAGCGGTTTTTTTATACATGCTCAGTAGCGGCTTATTTTAAAGCCGGCATAAATGCCCACAATGCCAAAAAGAGCGCCCAAAAGAATGGAAGAAATTGAAAATTCACTACCGCCCCACAAAAGAGGTATAAAACTACCAACAGTTGAACCAACCGCGAAACCTAGCCATACGAGCGATTTAGTATTCATGGGTTTTTATTACCAAGATTCTTCCAAATCAATCACGCGCTCCACTTCAGCAAGTGAAGTGATGCCGGCAATTATTTTAGTAATACCGTCCTGCTTCATGTTGAGGATTTTTTGATCGGCAGCCGCTTTCCAAATTTCGCGCTCACTAGGATTTTGATTGACCGCCTTTTCAACTGCTTCCGTGCGCACAATGGCTTCGTAGAGGCCGAGGCGTCCTTTGTACCCCGTATTGTTGCAGGCATCACAACCAACGGGTTCAAAAATCTGCGCGGGCACGGCTACTTTATCTGCCGGGTCGGTAATTGAGTTGGCGATTCTTTCAACGATGTCGCGATTTTTTCCTTCAAGCGGCGTAGCTTTTTTACATTTCGGACAAAGCTTGCGCACTAAGCGCTGAGCCATGGCCACGGAAAGGGCGGAGGTGATGATTTTAGGGTTGACCTTAAGATCAATGAGGCGCGGAAATGTGCCAGCAGCGGAATTGGTGTGCAGGGTAGAGAACACTAGGTGGCCGGTGAGAGCGGCATTAACAGCGATGGCCGCTGTTTCGGCATCGCGAATTTCGCCAACCATAATAACATCAGGGTCTTGGCGCAGAGCGGCGCGTAAACCTTCCACGAAGGTATAGCTTCCTTCCTGAGAGACGCTACTCGTTTCTTCCAGAGCATTACGTAAGCCTTCCAAAGCACCACCTTTTTTCTCATTTACTTGCGTTTGAACGATGCCGCCGACGTGGTATTCGACAGGATCTTCAATAGTGATAATTTTAATATCCGGCGTGTGGACTTTTTTCAAAAAAGCGTAGAGGGTTGTGGTTTTTCCGCTACCCGTAGGGCCGGTGGTGAGAATCATGCCTTCCGGCTTGGCAATCTCACGCTCTAAAAGCGCGAGTAGTTTTGGCGGAATGCCGAGTTGTTCAAGTGGCACAGAAATAGAGCCTGGGTTTAAAACGCGCATAACGATACTTTCGGCATAGTTGGAAGGCAAGATAGAAGAGCGAATTTCCATTTCTGAATCAGTCACAATAATACTGAAGCGACCGTCTTGCGCTCCCGTAACGTTTAATTTCATACCAGAAAGAAGTTTGATACGTGAGAGTAAAAGGCGATACACATCGCCGGCGAATTTCGTTACTTCCATCAAAACACCATCTAGGCGGTAGCGTAACACGACGGTTTTTTCCTGTGGCTCGATGTGGATATCGGAAGCGGCAAGAGCTATGGCACCGGAAAGAATAATTTCGAGCAAACTTGAAATGCGATAGCCCTTAGTTTCAGCGAGAAGTTTGTTAATCAGCGTCTGCACATCTTCAATGTGCGTAATGCTTTTTGTGAGCTCGTTAATTTGCTCGTTGGAAATATCTATAGCACCGCCACGGACTTTTGCCGAGTAGGAAAGATCGGCATAGCGTTTCCATACCTTTTCCAAACTTTCTATAGAAGCCATATATAGGGTGGCAACGTACCCTTTTTTCTCAAGCTGTTGCAGTACGGCTTGGGTTTGGGGATTTTCCGGCCCAAGCACGGCCACTTTTAATTTTCGGTCAAGAATGTCAAAAACAGCCAGTTTTGCTTCGCGGGCTTCCGTTTCGGTGACCACACGCAAAGCGTCACTGTTGACAGCCGCGGCTGAGAGGTCAATGTAGCCAATGTCGTGACGGCTGGCCATAGTTTGCGCCAAGCTCTCTTCCTCCTTGCGGCGCACTTCTAAAATCTTTTCATTTTGCTTGTCGTCATCAAAAGTAACCATATAGGCATTAGTATAGCAGACCGCACTCAGGGATGTGTTTTGTGGTATGCTCCGAGCAAATGAAGAACTTCGTTTTTTCAGAACGCAACACCTCCAGTCCTGCTGATGTCGCCATGGCCGCCCGAGATTTTTTACTAGCTCTTAAAAAATCCACCAATGATAAAACCGCCACTATTGTTGGCTTCTCGGGGGAGTTGGGGGCGGGGAAGACCACTTTTACCCAAGCGGTAGCGCGCGAGCTTGGTGTTGCCGAAACCGTCACCAGCCCCACGTTTGTCATTGAAAAAATCTATGAAATTCCAAAATCAGTAAAAAGTAATTTCAAACACCTCATTCACATTGATGCCTATAGGTTGGAGTCGTCACAAGAACTGGTGAAACTCGGTTTCGCCGAAATTATCGCCAACCCAGCCAACCTTGTTCTAATAGAGTGGCCCGAACGTCTTGGCGATGTGCTACCCACAACCACTATCCGTTTGCATTTTTCTCATATCAACGAAACTATCAGAAAAATCCACTAACATTGCCACCAGTACCGCTTCGTACTATAGTGCCGACAGGATAAATTGTTTTAGTTCTAACAAAGGAGGTAGGTATGTCAAACAATGGCCACCTGTCTCCGGAAGAGACAGAAGAGATCGTTTTTTTGGTCAAGTCGTACATCCGGTTGGCAACGGCGTGCGATCTTGAAAAGGAACTTCCTGTGGATGCTCGGATCACTCATATCGGCGAAGCGGAGGACGTCCCAATCCTTCTGGGGTATCTCAAGAACGACAAGAACCTCAATCTTCGCTGGTCGGAAAATGTTCAGCGCGCCTGGGACGAGGTTTTGAACGATACAAGCAAGGTGGAACGGCTGACTGTGGGGAGCTTCATCACCTTCGTCCTCCATCGGAAGGAAAAAGAAAAATCAGCACACTCATAAGCTCGCTCCGTCGCCGGGGCGAGTTTTTCATAATTCAGTAATCAGTTCTAGGAAAATCTGCTACCTGTACAATGTAATGGTATAGTTGATGGGTGGCGAAAAAGGAAAAAACCATAAATAAGAATGAAAAAAGTGGTGCTGGGCAGAAAAAACGCCTCGTTTTATTGGATTCGCACGCCATTATCCATCGGGCGTATCACGCCTTGCCCGATTTTGCCTCTTCAAAGGGCGAGCCCACAGGGGCGCTTTACGGCTTAATAGCGATGCTTTTGAAGATCGTGGAGGATTTATCGCCCGATTACGTGGTGGCCTGCTACGACTTACCACAAGAAACGCATCGGCATGAGATTTACAAAGAATACAAAGCCGGCCGGGCAAAAATGGATACCGAGCTGGCCGTTCAGATAAATCGCTCTCGAGACGTCTTTAAGGCTTTTTCTATTCCCATTTATGATAAGGGCGGTTTTGAAGCAGATGACATCCTTGGCACAATTTGTGAGAAGTTGAAAGACGATAAAGAGACTGATGTAGTTATTGCTTCTGGCGACATGGACACTTTGCAATTGGTGGTTGATGACCATGTGCGCGTCTACACTTTGCGGAAGGGGATTAAAGACGTGGTCATTTATAATGAAGATGGGGTGAAGGAGCGTTTTGGTTTTAAACCTCTGCTTTTACCCGATTATAAGGGCTTACGTGGCGACCCGAGCGACAATATTATCGGCATCAAGGGTATTGGCGAAAAAACCGCCACCATTTTAATACAAAAATTTGGCACGATTGAGGAAATGTACAAAGCACTGAAGAAGAAGCCAGAAGAATTTAAAAAGGCCGGTTTGAGTCCACGCATCATTCAGATTCTCCAGGACGGAGAAGAGGAGGCGCTTTTCTCCAAGGTGTTGGCCACGATTCGCCGCGATGCGCCTATAGAATTCGCGATGCCGGAAAAATCGTGGCGCGAAACGATTGATTTGAAAGCGGTTGACGCTTTGTGTTCCGAATTGGAATTTCGGACACTGCCGGCGCGGGTGCGCTCGGTGCTTGGGGCCGCGCCAAAAGAAGGTGTCTCTGAAGACGCTCCTGTTACGCCGGTTTCAACTGAAGAAATTGATCCGGTTCTGTTGAAGGAAGCGGCCGTGGCCCTTTCAGTGGTTGATTCTAATTTGAGCAATCCGGAATTGAGTGAAATTTTGCAGTTTGCCAAAACGGATTCTTTCGCCAGGGCGCGGGAAGTTATTATGGCCGAGCTCAAGAAGCGCCACATGGAAACGGTCTATGAGGAAATTGAGAAGCCACTCATTCCTATTTTGGCGGCCATGCATGAGCGGGGGATTACGATTGATACTGGGTATCTCAAAAAATTAAGCACGGAATATCACGTTGAGTTGGAAAAATTGCGCGCGGAAATTTTGCGGCTGGCTAACGAGGCCGACAAAACTATAGGTGAATTCAATATAAATTCGCCACGCCAGCTCGGTGAGGTGCTTTTTGTGAAGATGGGTTTGAAGGCAAAGAATCAAAAGAAAACCGGCGGCGGGGCGCTTTCCACCCGAGAATCGGAATTGGAAAAGCTTCGCGAAGAACATCCTATTATTGGCCTTATTCTTGAATATCGCGAGTTTCAAAAGCTCCTCTCCACCTATATTGATAATATTCCCAATCTACTTGCCGCCGATGGTCGCTTGCACACCACTTTTATTCAGATAGGCGCAGCCACGGGGCGCATGAGTTCGCAGGATCCAAATTTGCAAAATATTCCGATTAAAACCGAGCTCGGCCGGCGCATTCGCGCGGCTTTTGTGGCGGCACCCGGCCAACAGCTCGTGAGCTTTGATTATTCACAAATTGAACTGCGTTTGGCGGCTATCCTTTCCGGTGACGCTGGGCTCATTGAGATTTTCAAAAATGGTCGCGACGTACACGCGGAAGTTGCTGCTCAGGTTTTTAAAGTGCCGGTGGAAAAGGTTGATAAAGAAATGCGGCGCAAGGCCAAGGTCATCAACTTCGGTATTCTCTATGGCATGGGCGTGAATGCTTTGCGCGCCAACCTCGGCGGTACGCGCGCTGAAGCTCAAGAGTTTTACAATATTTATTTTGAAACATTTAAAGGCTTGGCGGCCTATATTGACCGCGCCAAAGCTGATGCTGAGCGCAAGGGCTATACTGAAACCCTCTTTGGCCGTCGTCGCTACATTGAAGGTATTCAATCAAAATTACCCTTTATTAAAGCCGCGGCTGAGCGCATGGCTATCAACGCGCCGATGCAGGGCACACAAGCCGATATGATAAAGCTGGCTATGGGGCAAATTGACACCTGGTTGCGTGAGCAAAACTTAGTTGAAAAAGCTAAGCTCCTTTTACAGGTGCACGACGAACTCATTTTTGAAATGCCTGCCGAGTTGGTGTCCAAAGTCGCGCCAAAAATAAAAGAAATTATGCAGTCTACCTTGCCGGCCGAAAAGGCCGCGGGCGTGCCTATTTTAGCCAATGGCAATGCCGGCAAAGACTGGGGGGATTTACGAGAAATTTAATAAGCATGATCTACCTTATTTATGGCTCAGATACAGAAATGGCACGTACCAAAGAGCGTGCTTTGGTGGATTCGCTTGTTGTCAAAAAGCCGGACGCTTCCGTTGGTCGCTATAATGCCGATACTTTTCAGCTCGGCCTCCTGGACGAGCTTATAGGCGGCCAGGGGCTTTTTGTGGCGCGGCTTATTGTGGAATTGGACCGGCTCTTCATTAATGAAGAGTTCCAAGAATTCATTTTAGAAAACTTAGAGCGACTGGCCGCTTCGGAAAACATTTTTATAATTCTTGAGGAGAAACTGCTCAAGCCGGAGCTGAAAAAGTTTGAAAAGCATGCCAAAAAAATCCAAGAATACGAGTTGAAAAAAGACGAAAGCGGGGGATGGGGCAAAAAAGGCGGCACATCGCCATTTGCATTAGCCGACGCACTCGGCCGCCGCGACAAAAAACAGCTCTGGGCTCTATACATTCAACAAAAAGAAAATGGCTCCGTAGCCGAAGAGCTCCATGGCTCGCTTTTCTGGCAAATAAAATCGATACTTCTGGCAGGGCAGGCGGGAAGCGCCGAAGCGGCTGGCCTCAAGCCGTTCGTCTATGGCAAAGCTAAACAGTTCGCCGGTAATTTTTCGGCGGGAGAAATCAAAACACTTTCAAAAAATATGGTTTCTATATACCACGACGCCCATCGGGGGATGGGCGATTTGGACCTATTGCTAGAAAAATTAATTCTGGAGCTATAATTACCGCATCGCCTTTATTAGGGTATCCAACAATTCGTTGATTTTCTTTTTAGTTGTTTCATCGGTAAGCATGCCATTCTTGTCAAATTTATCCTGGGCGAGGCCGAGGTAAAATTCCGGTTGGCCAAGCACTTGAGCGTTCAGGTAAAGCAATACTTGTTTTAAGGCATATTGCGCGGCCATAGCACCTGTCATGCCGCCACTTGCGCCAATAGTAGCTACTAGTTTTCCGTCCCAAGCATTCTGGCCGTAAGGTCGCGATGTCCAGTCTGTGGCATTTTTGAGGACGCCGGGAATTGAGCGGTTGTATTCGGGCGTGGCGATAATGATTGCATCCGCTCCTTTTATTTGCTCTTTAAGAGTTGCAACTGAAGCCGGTGGATTCTTTTCCAGGTCTTGGTTGAAGAAAGGAATACTTTCAAAGTTCGCAATCGTCAATGCCAAACCTTTTGCTTCTGCCGCTGTTTTAACGGCATTCATGAGCATTTTGTTATATGAACCGGCTCGCAAACTGCCGACAATTCCAATGATTTTTTTCATAGTTGTTTTACGTCCTTATTTGTGTTTTGGTGAATTTTTTATTAATTTAAAGGGGATGGTTCTGAAAAATTAAAGAACTCTCCTCGTGCTAGTACTACGAGCGAGAAGCGCAGTTTAGTGCAGGTGGTATACTTGACGCCATTGAGCCAATGAAAAATCAGATTCTCACTATAGCTACTTCCATGGTTATTGCTTGTGCGATTATCGCGTACGCTCTTTTTGCGTTGCCTAAGCCGGATGTGTCTTTGTACAGCACAATTGTCGATCATACTATAAATCTTCGACATATAGTAAGCGCCGACGGTATGATAACTGCAGGAACAGAAGTTGATTTGGGATTTCAGCAGTCGGGGCAGATTAGCGCCATTAACGTGGCTGTGGGCGATTCTGTTAAGAAGGGGGAGATTTTGGCTGAACTTAACCAAAATAGTCTGAATGTTCAGTTGGAGGCTGCTCAAGCCGCACTTGCCGGAGCCAAGGCTAATTGGGCGGACAATAACACCTCGGTTACTATTGGTTATACTAATGCGGAAAGGAATGCGGTGGCCGCAGTGGCCGATGCCTACACTAAAGCCGTCAATGCCGTTGAAAACGATTCGGACACGTTCTTTTCCAATCCGCAATCGTTGGGTAATCCCGGTTTACTTATTTCTACACAAACACAGGGCCAGGAAATTCAAATCGAAACAGGCGACGTTATGTCGCACAAAGCGCTTAACGCTTGGGCGGCAGAATTGAAAACTGCCAGCTCTACCTCGGCGGAAGCCCTTGTTTCTGATGCGAAAAATTATATAGCCACAATTACGGGGTTTATGAATAACCTTTCATTAGCCGTTACCGCCTTTGCTCAGCTCGCGCCTTCTTCAGTGCAGGCTACGGTCACTGGTGACTTGGCAACCATGAATGCGGCTACGACGCTTCTTACGGCAGCTACTGCCGAGATTACCGCGACTAACAACACTCTCCTCACCACTACGCCTCAAAATACCGACGCTCTGCAGGCAAAAATCGCCCAGGCGCAAGCCAGTGTTGCTGCCGTCCAAACCGAAATCGTTCAAAATGATATTGTCGCGCCAGTTGACGGGGTCATTACCGCTCAAACGGGCAATGTCGGTGAGGCTATTTCCGCCGCCGTGCCGTCGCCGATCATTCATCTTATTTCTAATACCCCCTATCAAGTTGACGCGTATGTTTCCGAGAGCGACGTGGCCACTATTGCCGTTGGTCAGGAAGCAAATGTCACTCTTCCGGCTTATGGCAGTGCCGTCATCTTCCCGGCAACGGTTATAAGTGTTGATCAGAGTCAAACGGTAATAAGCGGCGCGGGTATGTATAAAGCGACCCTTCAATTTGACCAGGCCGATTCGCGTATCAGAGATGGTATGAGCGCCACGGCACATATCGTAGTCGGCGAAAACGATGATGTGCTGGCTGTACCTGAAAGCGCGGTTCTTAATGACAACGGCGCAAGCTCGGTACTTGTTCTTGCGGCGGGCGTAGTCAAGAAAACACCGATTACTACAGGGGCGCGTGGTGTGGACGCCAGCGGCATGAGTACCTGGGTAGAAGTTACTGGAGGACTTTCAGTCAACCAAGAGGTTATTACATTCGGTCAAACACAATAACGCACAATAAAATATGCCTCCAGAAAACAATCAACCTCAGAAAAAATCAAGAATCGCAAGTCTCCTTAAAAACCGGACGTTTTGGGGTATCGTATTTTCAATTGCGCTCATAGGCGCGGCCAGTCTGTTTCTGTATGTAAGAATCTCCAACTCCCGCGTTTACACCGACAGTGCCGTTATTAGCGCGCCAGTGATTTCTTTGGCGCCAGCCACTGCGGGCTCTTTACAGGCCATATACGTGAATAACGGTGATTATGTAAAAGCTAACGATGCTGTGGCCCAGGTTGGAAATCAGCTCATTAAAACAACAGTAAATTCTATTGTTATTTCTGAAAACAACGATATTGGAGCACTCTTCACCCCTAGCCAGGCCGTGCTTACGGTGATTGACCCTACTCAGTTGCGTGTTGACGCGCAAGTTGAGGAGGATAAGGGCTTAAGTCGTATTCACGTGGGGGATAGGGTTGTGTTTACTGTTGATGCCTTCGGTTCTAAAAAGTACGTTGGTGTGATTGACGAAGTAAGCGCTACTTCCCACCAAAGCGACATTGTTTTTAATATTTCCGACCAGCGTGAAGAGCAGGATTTTGACGTAAAGGTGCGTTTCAACCCCGATCAATATCCTGAATTGAAGAATGGTATGTCCGCGAAAGTATGGATATACCAGTAGTACAAAATAACAGCCTTCGCTGGATAGTTCTCGTCACGGTTATTTTCGGCACGTTTCTGGGGCGTTTAGATCAAACCGTGGTCAATTTGGCTCTGCCAAAAATAATCGGCGATTTCAACGTGAGTGTCAGTAATGCCGCCTGGATTTCCACCGCCTATATTCTGGCGAATGCGGTTTTTGTGCCGGTCTGGGGCAAGCTCGGCGATACTGCTGGCCGCAAGCGCATTTATCTCATCGGCTTCATCGGCTTTATTGTCGCTTCAGGGCTCTGTGCTATTGCTTGGAATCTTTCGTCCATGATCGTTTTTCGCGTTATCCAAGGTTTCGCTGTTTCGGCCGACTATCCCACAGCCATGGCCATTCTTGCGGTCACTTTTACAAATGGTAAGGAGCGTGCTCAAGCTCTCGGCATATGGTCGGGCGCGTTTGCTGTGGCTTCCGTTTTTGGCCCATTAATCGGCGGCCCGCTCATTGATAGTTTTAATTGGCGTTCCGTATTCATCATTAATATTCCCTTTGGCATTATTGGTCTTTTCCTTGCGCTTAAATACATCAATGAGTCGGTTGGCGAGAAGCGCAGTGTACGTTTTGATTGGTGGGGTTCCATAACGCTTGGGGCAGCTCTTTTTGCGCTCACGCTTGTGCTGGATCAGGGCCAGAGTTGGGGTTGGCTTTCGCTGGCGAGTACTTTTTGGTATGCAATCGTTATCATTTTCTCCATCGCTTTCTATTTTGTGGAAAAAGATCAAGCTGAACCGATTATTAATTTGGATTTTTTCAAAATCGGCACGTTTGTGAGTACTCTCATCAACAACTTTATCGTCTTCATGGCGCTTATTGGCGCGATCTTTCTCATTCCTATTTTTGCCGAAACGTTTCTTGGCTACAACGCCACCCAAACCGGCTACCTTTTTATTCCGCTGGCAGTGGCCCTTATGGCCGCTTCGCCGCTAGGTGGTCTGCTTATCGGTAGAGTAAAGCCTTCCTATGTTATTTTTGCCAGCACGGTTATGGCCGGCATAGGCATGTTTTTACTCTCGCACATTGACCCGCGATCAACCGCGTTGGACATAATCATTCCGCTCTGCGTGCTTTCTTTTGGCCTTGGCTTCGGTATGGCCCAGCGCACTAATCTCGTGGCTGTTGCCGTGCCGAAGGATGACATTGGTGAAGCTTCGGCCGTGCTTGCTCTTGTCCGCAATATTTCCGGCGCTTTCGGCGTGGCAATTTTCAGCACTGTTCTTAATAACAACATAAACTCCAATGTTCTTCGCATCGCGCGGCAGAGCATTCTTAACGCGACAGGCCCGCTTGCCAGGGCGCAGTTCGCCAGCCTTATTATTTTGAAAGCCCAAGTTGCCGGTTACGCTTCAGTATTTGAAATTGCCGGCACGGTCATTATTCTCGGCGCTTTTGCCGCCCTCCTCATACGAGTGCCGAAACACGCCATTACTCACGAACATCGCGTCGTCGCGGAGTAGTTCGTCGGGAAGCTGAATTAAAAACGCGGTCGCTTAAAACTTCTAAGCAGTACCCTTTAGTGTGCTCCCAGCAGGAATCGAACCTGCATCACCAGCTTCGGAGGCCAGCGTTCTATCCGTTAAACTATAGGAGCGTAATTTTCCAGAATACGCTTTGATTATAGGGTTTTTTTTGGTAAAGTAAAATGATGCTAGAAAAACCGCTAACGTACGCAGACATGAAATCTGCTACAGGCCTGAGTGTTTTATATTCACCACAAACAGATGGGTCAGTCATTTTAAAGGCATTATCTGAAAATAACAAAACTGTCAGTGAAGTTTCTTTTGTTAATGAGCGAATTGACGAGGCGCATATTCTGTATACGGAGGTGACCGAATTGTTGCGTTCAAGGGCAGCACTAAAACAAGACCGAACCCAAATCCGCACGGCGGTTGAAAAACTCATTGCGCTTTTTCGTGGCGAAAAAGTTACGTTTGAGGCACCCATTGCCGCAGTGCGCCGCCCATCCGCGGAATTCATCGCCAATCCCGGTAAAAAAATTGTCATTGACGTTGATGGCGTAACTTACCAACGCTCGCCCGTGCGTACACGCACCATTACCTTGCACGATACCGATTTACTCTCCGTGCTTAAAGAATACGTGCAACCATATTTACAACCGGGCGACATGCTTTTTATTAGCGAAAAAGTTTTGACGGTAGCTCAAGGGCGCGTGGTAGATATGGGTACCATTAAGCCAACACCGCTAGCGCGCTTCCTGGCTCGTAAGGTAGGGAACTACTATGGTTCAAGTGAATTTCATGGTTTCGGGCATGGTACGGCTCTGGCCATGCAACTTTTTCTTGAGGAAACGGGCTATCCGCGCATTCTTTTTGCGGCCGCAGTTTCCGCGCTAACGAAGCCGTTTGGTATTCGCGGTATGTTTTACAGAATTTGCGGCAAGCGCGCGAAGAGTATCGACTGCCCAATGTCGTTTCTTATTTTAGAATACGCTCATTCAGCTAAGCTGGCGCCCAATAAGCCAAGTGCCGAAGCTCGCCGCTTCCAAGAGGCACTTGGTTGCGAAACGGTTATTCTAGACGCCAATTACCGAGGTGCTTTCTCCTTGGGAAAATCTACCGGAAAAATTTCCGAGGAATTCATCGGCAAGCTCTTCCGCGATAATCCGCTCGGCCAGAGCGATGAAATGACCCCGTTTTGTATTGTGCGGAAAGCGGCGAAATAAAACTCAACATAATTTGCCTAATTTTGTCAAATCTGGTAGTTTGGTGCCAGTCTGTGTCTGTTACATTTGTTCTTTTTCAAGGGAATTCCCATGAATATTCGTGTTTGCATGGCCAAAATCCACAACGCTACGGTTACCGAGGCGAATCCTGGATACAAAGGATCCATCAGTATTTGCCCGCTCATTATGAAAGCTGCCGGCATCAGGCCGTGTCAGATGCTTATCATCAATAACTGTCGTAATGGCGATACTTGGCAAACCTATGCCATGCTCGGCAAAGAAGGCCAGATTTGCCTCAACGGCAAGCCGCCGGCCCATCATTTCCAGAAGGGTGATGTTGTCATTATTCTTGCCGAGGCGTGGGTCAGTGGTGGCGAATATGAAAATCTCGCGGCCAACGTCGTGTTTGTTGATGACAAGAATAAAATCATCGACGTTAAGTCAAATAATCTCGCCGATCTGTTCCACGAAATGTTTGTGGTAACAGAGGACCTGGAGGCATCGTAAGCGAAAATCGGGCAAAGAAAAAAGCGCGACCTGCGAGGGCCGCGCTTTTATTTTCCTTTGTAAAGAACTTTCGGTTAGATTGACCAGTCGCCCGGCGCTTCCATAAGCTGCATAAACGAGAGGGCGACATTGTCGGGGAGGTGTGTGCTGTATTTGTCGGTGTAGTACCGAGGGTCATCGGCACAAACGAAAGCGCACACCACATCGCCATCGTCATTCCGGAATTGGTTTAGGGTGCCCTCGCGTTCATGGCGGTTAAGAAACCGTAAGAGTGCGAAGTGCGCTAAGCCCGAGCTGGGGCCGGCGACGAGGCCGCTTTGACACAGAAGCTTGCTGGTGCTGTACGACGCCAAGGCCGAAATGTCGCCTTCCAAGCGGAAGGGGGCTTTGCTGCAGTCGAAGCCGATTTGTTTCAAGCGGCGCTCGCTTCGCGCTCCAGGGACATCGTCGTTGAAGTCGCACACCCCGCCGATGACCGTCACAGGCCTGGTTAATTCTTGGAAGTATTCGTAGCAGCCGCGAATGGTGCCGCAACTTCCCATGGCGGCGCAAAAAACGGTAAGTTTGTGGTCGGTTTTGTACCACATGCTCGGCGCGAGCCATTTCTTGAACGAGGCTTGGTTGCCGGGGTCGGTGTACTGGTCGAACAGCAAGTGGTCGGGCTTCTTGGCCTGGACTATTGCCAAGCTTGAGCTCGTTTCACCTCGTGCCCTGTTGGGCTTCATGCAGTGGACGCCGAGCAATTCAAGGTGACTGAGCTTGCCTGGGGCGATATCGTTGGGCACGATCGCCACAATATGCTTGATGCCAAAATACGGCGCAAGCGTGGCCACGGCGATGCCGTAATTGCCCGAAGTGGGCACCACGAGAGTGTTGACGTTCAACAGCAGGCCTTGTCCATGTGCCCGGGAAAGGCACTCCAGCGCCGGCAACAACTTAATGCTCTGTGGCGGCGAGGTTTGGGCAAAGATGCGTACGTGCAAGTTCGGCCGGGCGGCGTAGGGGTTGGCGTTGGAATCAGTCACTTCTACGAGTGGCATGGTCAACTGCTGGGTCGGATTAAGGAAATCCGGCACCCGCAGCACAACTGGTTCTTCGGCGGCGATAGTCATCGCTAACTCCTTAAGTAAGGGAAAGATCAGGAACTCTGTAGCTATCCTACTCAAAAATGGCCAAATGGCAAATTTTTTCTACGTCCTGTAAAGTGCGCCCAGCAGGACTCGAACCTGCGACCCTCTGCTTAAAAGGCAGGTGCTCTACCACCTGAGCTATGGGCGCGATGTAGCCATTTTTAAAACTAACTGGCGTGTCAAAAATAATACCAGAAAATTGCAAAAAGTCCACGGCAGGGTAGGATGGGGCAGTGAAAAGACCTACGGTTTCTATTTTACTGCACGACATTCGCAGTGCTCATAATGTTGGCGCGATGTTTCGCACGGCCGACGCGGCTGGCGTTGTGAAGATCTTTTTGAGTGGCACAACACCCCGGCCTGTTGACCGTTTTGGCCGACCGGTTAAAGAAATCGTTAAAACTGCGCTCGGCGCCGAAAAAACCTTGAAATGGCAACACGTTTCGCGGGTTGAGAGTTTTCTCAGGGAGTGTAAGGGAAAAGGCGATCAGATAATTGCCATAGAGCAGGACAAAAAAGCCCTGGATTATAAGAAGGTTTCTATAAGCGGGCCAACGCTTTTTGTGGTAGGTAATGAAGTAGATGGCTTGCCTCGGGAGATTCTTAAAATGTGTGATATTGTCGCCGAAATTCCTATGCTCGGCGCGAAAGAGTCACTCAATGTTTCTGTGGCTTTAGGAATCGCTCTTTTTCGAATGCTGGATGTGTAATCTGATATAATCCAACCATCTAATGGTGAAAAATAATACTCAATCTGGTTTTATTCTTCCGGTACTTTTTATCATTCTTACTGTCATCGTGGTAGGCGGTGGATACTATCTCTATACCCAACAGAATTTCACGCAAAATCTCATTAACAATTCTACGCCACCGCCAATCCATAAAAGGGTAATTTCACCATCTGTTAGTGCGACAACCACGACCACCTTAAGTACTACTTGTGGCGACTCTACTCGTGCTCAACTTTCGGATATAACCAATATGGCGACGTCAGCCGCCTTACACTGGGTTGCACTCTCACCTTCCGATATTAGCTCTTTTTTACCAGATCGGATATTTTTTGTGCATCCTCCTAACAATTATATTCCTTCCTCAGATATCTCCGCAACTGGAACAGCGTGGGAGGTCGTAACGGCAAGTTCCTCCGAAGGAGTACAAATTCCTTTTGATCTAAGTAGTGCGGGTTGGAATTATTCAGTGATTACGAATGGAATTGAAATACAAACTCTTGACTTAGAAACGGGGGATGGGCCTGGAGTAAGTGGAAGTATTCGTCGTCGGGGAGATTGTGTACAGGCAGAGGTTAGTACCTATAAATATATTGATTTCAGGACGGAGAATACTGATGACGGACCTTATCAGCTTGAAGCACCACCGTACCGCCGTCTTTATAAAATTTTTGTTACCAATTGGGTACCCATTTCTAAGATTTTGGAAGACTATAAAGAAACAGCACATTAGTAACATCGCTGATGTTTATCGCAAAAGTGCGAGCTTCGGCCGCCGACCATTAGGCGGGCAATGGTGCCACTATCTTTCTTGGGACATGGTAGGCCGGTGCGGCGGTAGGCATTATGCTTGTGCTGAAATTGGCCACGCTCGCCGTAGATGTTGCGATAGTCACTGTCGGAGTCGCCACCGAAATCAATGCCTTTGCGCAGGACCCCACTCATCGCTTTGTAGAGCCGTTTTAGTTGGGGTAGAGGAATTTTGCCCGCGACTGAGAGGGGGTGGATGCCAGCCCTCCAGAGCATTTCGTCGGAGTAAATATTACCGATGCCGGAAATTATCTTTTGGTCCATGAGAATCTGCTTGATTTTGCCGGTAGGGCGCAGAGCGAGGCGTTCTCGCATTTTTGCAAAGGTAAATTCTTTGGTGAGTGGGTCGGGGCCGAGGTGCATTAAATCTTCAATTATGTGGCGATCTGCCGTTTCAAAAAGAAAAATCTTGGCGAATTTGCGGAGGTCGGAGAAAACGAGTTGGCGCTTGTCGGAGAGGGAGAACACAAGGTGGATGAATTTGTTGAAGGGATCCAAAAGGGGGCCTTTTGCGGCCCGTGGTTTCCAGGTTTTTTCGTTCGCGTTAAAAATATAGTGGCCAGCCATGAGGTGTCCGGTCATTTTCATATGAATAAGAATAGTGCGGCTATTTCCGAGATGGATGAGCACGTTTTTTCCCTGACGTTCAGCTTCGGTGATTTTCGCGTCAATGATTTCTTTTTTAAAGCGCGCGAAATATTTTGGATTCTTTATATTTTCCTTGCCAGCATGAAAGGCACTGAAATAGTCGGTCCACACGGCAGTAATGCGGAGGCCTTTCACTTCGGCATTGAGGCCGTCAACGGTCGTTTGGACTTCTGGCAGTTCGGGCATATGTGGTATTCTTACCACTATTATGCAGGAAGGTAAACGCCCGGATATCAGTATTATTTTCCCTTGCCTCAACGAAGAGCAGTCGGTGGTGTATTGCTTGGAAGAAATGTTGCGGGTCATCAAGCTTCACAAACTTTCAGCTGAAGTCATTGTGGTGGACAACGCTTCCACCGACCGTTCTGCTGAATTAGTGATCGGTTTTGCCCGAATATTCCCTGAACTTCGCCTGGTTCGGGAGCCGCGGAGGGGATACGGCTTCGCCTATCAGGCTGGCTTACGCCAGGCTCACGGTGCGGCCATTATTATGGCGGATATGGACGGCACCTATAGTTTGCAGGAAATCCCGGCCTACCTGGAAAAATTGGCCGCCGGATATGATTTGGTTTTCGGTAACCGCTTTGCCAAAACCTTACCGTTAGGGGCGATGTCGGGGCTTCGCTACGTTGGCAACCGTTTTCTTTCTAGTGTCATTCGCGTTCTTTTTGGTGTGCGGATTGACGATACTTTGTGTGGCATGCGAGCCCTCTCTAGCGACGCTCTGCAAAAATTATCACTAACGCGTGGCGGCATGGAGTTTGGGTGGGAAATGATCGTGGAGGCCACGCGCAATCAACTTCAGATTGTTAATATACCGATACCATACGCAAGCCGTCTTGGCGTCTCAAAGTTAAAACCGTTTCGAGATGGTTTTCGTTATTTGTTGTATATCGCGACAGAGCGGTTGCGACAGAAATCTGCGTTAGTACTCAAAATTCATGACGCGCGTTAGTATTGTCACGACGCTCTATAATAAGGAGGACAGCATCCCTTATTTTTTAGCCGCGCTTGCCCGGCAAAGCTACGCGGGAAGTGTGGAGTTGTTGGTGGTTGACGATGCTTCCACCGACGCCAGTGTCGCCGTGTTTAAAAAAAACGCCGCGATTTTACTGGCTCGTTTTTCCATAAAGCTGCTACAGAATCGCGTTAACGCGGGCAATTGTGTTTCTCGGAATGCTGGTATTGCCGCCGCAACAGGGGACATTCTCATTATTACCGACGCGGATTGTGTATTGTCGCGCAATTTTGTGGAGACATACGTGCGTGCATATGAGACGCCCGGGGTTGTCGCTGTTGTTTCCGACTACGGCATTGAGCTTGGTGTGCGTAAACCGCTCCCGACTCTGGCTCATTTTGAGAGCCATCCATGGCAGGTGAGCTGGTGGCGCAGAGTCCAAGATTCACCAAGCAACAGCTTCTTAAACACGGTCACCCGAGGTTTTTCATTTCGGCGCGGCGCTCTTGCCGAGCCGGTTTATGACGTAGCTTTCAATTACACTAAAGCAGAAGATTCCGGCTATGGTTGGGAGGATGTTGATGTTGGTTGTCGCCTCCATCAGCAAGGCACCAGTATTGCCTACGCGGCTGGAGCTTTTTCCCTCCATATGACCCACCCTCCGGTTTCCTCGGAAACAGCCAAGCCTCTTCGCTCGTTACAGAATTTTGCTTTGTTGCACCGAAAGCACCCATGGTTGGCCACGGAAAAAAAACGCTGGTCGCGTCGCACGTACGGGCGCATTTTCTTCGCGCAAGCAAAAGAACAGCTGGCGCGTACTCCCGACAATGATTTTTTAGAACAGCATCTTTCAGTTTCTAAAACAACTCTTTTGTTGTATAAGCTGTGGGGTGGTCTGTATCACCAAGCTCGCCGCCTCAAACATGCCTTTTGATTCAAAAATCATCGTCTATACCGCCATTTTTGGTGGGCGGGACACTCTACGTGAGCCGCCACGGGAATGGCCCGGTGTTTCTTTTATTTGTTTTACCGATACTCTCAGTCTGCGTTCAAAAATTTGGCACGTCGTGTATGTGCCAAGCTCGGGCGAATCGCCCCGTAAACAGGCTAAGCGTTATAAAATCCTCCCGCACCACTATTTTCCAGACGCGGTATATAGCGTGTGGGTGGATGGTACTCATGTGCCCCAAAATGATCCTCGGGCTATGCTTACTGAGTTTTTACGGCAGGACGATATCGCCGTTTTCCGCCATCACAGCCGAAATGATGTGTACGAAGAAGCCCGTGAGTGTATCCGGCAGAACTTGGATTCATCGGAAATACTAGAGCGCCAAGTGGCGCGCTATCGGGCGGCTGGCTACCCAGAGCACGCCGGCTTGGCCGCCTGCACGGTTATTTTTAGAAGGCATACCGTGGCTGTGGCTCGCGCCATGGAGGCCTGGTGGCAGGAAATTGAAGCGTATAGCATTCGCGATCAAATTAGTTTTAATTACATTCTCTGGGTTCAAAAATTGCCGTGCTTTATTATTGAAGAAAATGTGTATCGCACGGGCCTTTTTTCCTACGTGCCGCACGGCGGCTGGCCTTTTTTTGATGGCCTGCGACTATGGCTCAATAAGGGTATTGCGTGGGTTGGGGCTCTTGTTAAAAAAATATCACCCGCGCTGTATTTCAAAATAAAACGCTTTTTGTCGCTGTAAGCCACAAAAAGTCCTTTGAGTAAACCAGGGTTTTCCAAAATATGGACGAGCGCAAACGTCGTGCTTCTATAGCATCACACATTTGCCGCACCAGGCCGTTTTTTCCTGGCCTCTGGGCCAAGCACTCAGTCAGATACTTTTCTGCAGAAACGGTTGAGCCGGTAAGTGGGACTACAAGTGCTAAAAGTTGCTGCACATATTCCCGTTTTTTTTCTCTATATGTTGCAATGCTTCCGCGTGACTGACGTACCATGTAGCTGGCGGGATGCAGGTTCCAATTGGTTAATTTTTCTGGAATAAAACAGAACGTCTGCGTGGCGGCAATTTGGCTCCAGAGCCAATGGTCAGTCAGTTCTCCATTTTGCTCGGGGGTGTTGAAATTCAAACTTCGCAGGACGTCCGCTTGGGCCATCACACAGGAAAATGATGGAATAATATTGCGTACTGGTAGCCAGGGAAGGGAAATTTGACGATAGGGCTCTAGGCGGGCGAAATCATTGGCGAGCAGCATAGAAAGCCCTCGTCGTCGCCAGAAATTCGGAGCGCCGATGGCGTTAAAGTCGCTCCAACACAGCGCGGCTCCACTTTTTTTCAGCCAGTGCAATTTTTGTTCCAGTGACCGGGGTTCCCAAGTGTCATCTGATTCCAGGAAGGCCACCTGTTTTCCGCGGGCAGCGAAAACGCCTTCACGCACCGAAAAAGCCAACCCTTTATTTTTTTCATGGATGATAAGCCGTATACGAGGTTCCTGCTCGGTGTATTTTTGGGCAATAACCAGACTGTCGTCGTTCGACGCGTCTTCAATCAAAATGAGTTCCCAATCCGTGTGTGTTTGCTGAATGATGGATTCAATGGTTGCGACTAAAAAGCGTCCGTTATTATAACTGGTCACGACGATTGAAACTTCGGGCGAATGGTTGGTGTTCATAAAACTTGCTCCCAAGAAAAACGAAGGGGATTGACTGGAGCGGGAAAACCAGCGGCTTCTTTTTGCGTATAAAGCCTTGCGTTTACTGTTTTATCGCGTGGTTGGGTGAGCGCTGTACAAGCATCGGCAATCAGCGTTACTGAAATCGCCGTAACAACGACATCCTCTCGGTATGTTTTTTCAGTCACCCGTTTGAGCCGGTTATAAAAATCGGTTTCTTCCCGGCCGTAGTGGCCGGCATAATCCTCATCGTAGCCGCCGATTTCCAGGTATCTTTTCTTGTGAAAAAGCAGATTAACGATGGCTGGCGCCGCTTCTCGCGAATCTGGCAGCCATACCCGGCGTGGCATATAAAAAAAGTGCTCATTGAGAGGTTTTTCTTCAAAAAAACGCTTTGCATCTTCAGCCGGCAGGACGGTGTCAATGTCGGAAACGTAGATCCACGAATCTGCGTGTGCACAGCCGAGGTTGCGCGCACCGGAAAAATTCCAGGGGATATCTTCGGTAATTCTAAAAATCTTAATGGACAGTTTGCAGCCGGTGTTTTTGACGATTTCGGCTGCGGATGTTTTAGGACTGCCGTCGTCGATTAGCAGGATCTCCGGCGGTTCTTGCAAAACACCAACGTAGGTGTTCCAGCAGGCAAGTTGTATCCGCAACATATCCGGATTGTCGTAATACAAATAGACCATGCTGACCATACGTTTAGGAGTTTTTGAGAACGTCCGCAAGCTCTTCACGAGCGATTTCGGCGTCGCTCCAGGGAATTTTGCGGCCGCCGGCGGCCATAATGAACGGGTCGGTGCCTTTGCCGGAAATGAGGACAGTGTCATTAGCCTTGGCAAGAGAAATTGCATGACGGATAGCTTCGCGACGGTCCATAATGATTTCGTGGGGGATAGAGGTAATGCCGGGCAACATTTCGTTGATAATGGCGCGCGGATCTTCGTCGTAGGGGTCTTCGTCGGTCAGGATAATATGTGAGCAGTATTCATTGGCGATTTTAGCCATTTCAGGGCGTTTCCAGCGATCGCGGCCGCCGCCAGTGTTGCCTAGAACGCAGATTTTCTGGCTGTCTTTAAAAACGCCGTAGAGTTTTTCCAAAGAGTCGGCGGTGTGGGCGTAATCAACCACTATGGTGAAATTTTGTTTTTTGGCCAAAGGGTTTTCTGCTGCTAGGGTTATTTTTTGCACGCGGCCGGCAATGCCTCCAAGCTTCGCTAACCCGGTTTCCATTTGTCCTAAGGTCACATTTTGGCTTTCAGCATAGGTGAGGGCCGCTAAAATATTTTGAATATTAAAAATGCCCTGCAGGTGCGAACGCAGATTTTTACCGGCAAAGGTGAGATAGAGGCCGTAGTGATCCAAGAGGTAGGGCTCGGCATCGGCTAGGGCGAAAAATTCGGTTTTCACTCCCGGCGCGGCTGCGGCAAATTTCCGACTCTCCTTGTCGTCATCGTTCACTATCAAGATTTTATTTTTCTTGGATGAATGTTCCAATGCTTCTGCCAGGCTCAACTTTGCCGCCAAATATTTTTCGTAACCGCCATGCGATTCAATGTGTTCGGGGGAAATGTTTAAAAAAAGTAACGCGTCAAATTGGGTAAAGGCGTAGCGATATTGCACGGCACCCTGCGACGTGGCTTCCAGGATGGCATATTCACAGCCAGCGTTTACGGCTTGGCGAAGGAATTTTTGGACGAAAAAGCGCCCAGGCGTGGTCATTTTATAGAGATTGGGTCGGCTTTTGTCCCCGATTTTAATGCGGATAGTACCAGCGACGGCCGTTTTTTTGCCGGCGGCCTCAAGAATAGCGTTAAGGATTTCCGCGGTGCTGGATTTTCCTTTGGTGCCGGTGACAGCCACTATTTTAATGTGGCGGGAAGGGAAGCGATAGAGAATTGCGCCCGCTAAAGCCAGCAGGTAGTGGTAGGTCGGTGCCAGGGCGTCAAACACTTTTTCCGGAATAATTTTTTTAAGGATTCGCAACATGCTATCTTTTGCCTCGTTTAGAATTAGAGCCAGTGCCTAAAAACGTAAGAGCTTGCCGAATGCGAACGGCCACATCGGCCACATCGTGGGACACTTTTTTTAAAGCATCACGGGCTTCCTGAGGAGCGTAGCCGAGAGCTGTGAGTGCTTCCAGAGCGTCCGATGCATCCACGGTAGCGGGCGACTCCACATCTTCAATACCCAAAAATTTATCTTTCAAATCCAGGACGATTTTTTCCGCCACCTTACGGCTGACGCCGGAAACTTTATGTAAATAGGCCGGATCTTCACTCGCTACGGCTTTTCTGATAGTTGCCGGATTGGCCGCGTTCAAAATACCCAGTGCTGTTTTTGGACCAATACCGGAAACGCCCAAAAGTGAAAGAAACATCTCGCGCTCGTTTTTTTCACCGAAGCCGTAGAGGTCTAGAGCATCGTCACGCACAGCTAAATAGGTCCAAAACGTGGAAATTTCACCGCGTTTTGATTCCAACATGCCAGCCGTGGTGAATATCTTGTAGCCAATGCCGCTAACGTCCACGGTGAGTGAGCGCGCATCGCCGTCCACCACTTTTCCCGTAATCAGAGATATCATTGACGCTTATGATACGCCGCCGATTGCTTTTTCGCCAGCTTTGCTATAGTATAGGCCTCCTATGGCAATTACATCGTCTGCAAAGAAAGCTCTCCGAACAGGCCTGCGCCGCGCTGTTGTTAACTATCGTCGCAAGGAAACTATGGTAGACGTCATTAAAAACGTCAAAAAACTCGTGGCTGAAAAGAAACCCAAAGAAGCCGCCAAGCTTCTTGCTAGTGCCTACCAAGCTATTGATAAGTCCGTCAAAGTCAATATCATCAACAAAAACGCCGCCGCCCGAAAAAAATCTCGCCTCTCTGCGCTCATCAAAAAGGCTCAGTAAAGTAAAAAATGAAGCAAAGAAAAACCATGGTCTCAGGGCCATGGTTTTTGGGGTGTGGATTCTTGCCAACCCAGTTCGGCTAGTTGTGCCGAAGCTATGCGGAGGGTTATGGTAACAATCGCGCCGTCGGCTACTTCGTGTTGGGTAAAGAGAGCATAACCCAATTGCGAAGACGATTTTTTTCCACACACGCGTCGCAGTGTGCCCGAGATATTTTCGCTTCCGATGGATGAAAGGACTGATGGGCGGTACCAGCGGCGGGGCACCGACATTCCGAAGATCCTTAAAAAGCGCCATCCGAAACAGAATCCGAATCTTTCCCCAACCCTTCCAATAAAGGATTGTTTTCGGGAAAAAAGCGTAATCCTGCCGTGATACTCACTGGCACTCCACGCTCCGCCGAGGGTATAGGGCTGTTGTGTAAATGTCTCGGAGCTGATCGGAAGAACTTGCGCCGAGGGCAATGTTGCCACGTCTTTCGGGAGATAGTCTGAAAGAAAGGGCAGTTGACGAAGAATGTCTGCTACGGCCATATCCATACCGTGACCTCCTTGTAATAGGGTTCTGTATGGTCTTTTTTTATTCTAACACCAAATATATAAAAAGTCAAAAAAGGTGTCCCCGGCAGGAATCGGACCTGCATCACGAGCTCCGCAAACTCGTGTTCTATCCATTGAACTACGGAGACAGTTCCTAGACAATATAAGAAAAAACGGCTTTTGGCAAATCTCGGGTTTTACCTGACGCAAAGCTAGAGCCCGGCTTGTTCCATTAGTTTGTGAAGCGCGGTTTCTGTTTGTTTAACTTGCGGCAAGTGGTCAATGAGATAGTCGGTGATTGTAATAGGGTGAGTGAGATCATCAACGGGGATGACGATGTGGCCGGAGAAAGTTTTTTTGCTGACGAGTACGAGCTTGGTGTGTGGGTGATTGTCGTCAATCCAAAATGATTTCAGGTCAGTGTAGTCAAAGAAGCGTCGGCCGACTAGGATGCCGAGGGGTTGGAGTTCGCAGTGGATGGTGTCTGGTTCACGGCTAGCGTAGTAGCCAGCCAAGGCGCCAGCGATGACCACAAAAATAGCAAAGAGCACATTTTCAAAGAGAACGGAGAGAACGGCGATGGAGCCGACAATAATGCCGTAGGACCAATACCAGTCGGCGCTGCGCGGCCAGTGATAATATTCCGGTGCGTCCCAAGCCAGCACGTTGGAGGAAGTGTCGTGTTCCATATGGCATTAGTATACTATATTTGCTACTCTGGTTTTACTGGATGGGTGGCTGAGTGGTTTAAGGCACCAGTCTTGAAAACTGGCGGGTCCGAAAGGGCCCCGTGAGTTCGAATCTCACCCCATCCGCATGACGGCAAATACTTCGCAACGTTTTTTGGGTATTGATTATGGCGCTAAGCGCGTTGGTTTGGCTGTGGCCGATGGCGCGAGTCGGATCGCCACGCCATTAACTGTGTTAGGTGTAGTAGGAAAAATCCCCATAGTTATCGCCAAGGAGGTGGCAACTATAGCTATAAAAGAAAATGTTTCTAAGATAATTGTCGGGGAATCAAAAGATTTTAAGGGTGTTGATAATCTCATTATGAAGAAAGTGCGAGCCTTTGCCACAGCTTTGGCCGAGGAGGTTGGAGCGCGTGCGGCGGTTATTTTTGAACCTGAATTTATGACTACCCAGCAAGCCGAACAGCTTCAAGGTAAGCACTATTTAATTGATTCTTCCGCTGCCGCCCTTATCCTGCAGAGTTATCTAGATCGCAATTTGCTATAATTGGGCCATGTTACGCGCTCAGGCGGCCCACAATAACTTGTTCTTCCGGTTGTTTCCTCCCCCGAGGTATTTGGCTATGCCGGCGGTTGGTTTAGATATTACCGACGATGTCATTCGTTGTGCAGAATTAAAAGCCACGCGCCACGGATTGGAGTTGGGTTCTTTTGGAGAAGTGGCTGTGCCGGCCGGGGCCATTGAGGAGGGTTTTATAAAAAATAAAGACGCGGTAGTGCGTGTCTTGACCACGTTGCGTCGAAAGTCCAACTTGCGTTACGTGAATGTTTCTTTGCCCGAAGAGAAGTCATATCTTTTTAATGTTGAATTGCCGGCCATGAATCCAAAGGACATCCGCGGGGCTCTAGCTTTTAAAATTGAAGAGAATGTGCCGGTTAAGCTTGCTGACGCCGTCTTTGATTACTACTACATTACTCCGCCCGTTCTCGGCCAGCCAGTTAAGGTTGGTGTGGCAGTAACGCACACTAAGGTGGTGACGAGCTATATGGAAATTATTACCGAATCGGGCCTTACGCCTCTTTCTTTACAAGTGGAGTCGCAGGCCGTGGCGAGGGTGGCTGTGCCCACACCGCGTCAAGTGCCGGAATCTGCGGCACACATTGTTATTGCCGTCCGCGATACTAAAACCGTCTTTGCAATTGTTTCTTCCGGCGTCATTCGTTTTTCCTCAACCATTGCTATTGGTGGTCAGGCTATTGTGACTTCTATAGAGAAAAGCTTCAACGTTAACTCCGAAGAGGCTGAGAATATTCGCAAAGGCAAGGAGAGTCGTGAACGCGATGATCTTTTCTTTTCGCTTATCAATGCCGCTTCTGTTATTCGCGACGAGGTAGGCCGCTTGCTGACGTATTGGGAGGGGCATGGCGATCCTGCGAGTCCGCGCATAGTTGACATTGCTCTCGTCGGCGGCGACGCTCTGCTTGGCCTGAATGATTACCTGGCGCGTTCTTTTGAAGTGCCGGTGCGTATTGCCAATGTCTGGCAAAATATCCACTCTCTTGATGTAATTATTCCCGCCATGACCTATCGTGAATCACTAGATTACGCCCCGGCCCTCGGCTTGGCCCTAGCATATTAAAATCTTGGTCCAGTACTACACCGCATGATTAATCTTCTCCCCGAACTTTATAAGTTACAATTCTCTCGCGAATACCGTTGGCGAGTGGCAGTGATCGCCCTGCTTTTTCTTGACGCGCTGGTCATTACTGCCAGCATTCTGTTGGTTCCCAGTTTTCTGCAGTCGGCGGTGCCGGCCACAGGTGCCGCTCTGCCCGCGGTGACGAAAGATGCCGCCAAGCAAGCCGCCAATTTGCATGCTGGCCTTTTGGCCCAAACAGCCACGCTCAGCACGGCTCTCAAAGCCCTGACGAGCGGCGCTACTCCTGTCCCATTTTTTACCGACGTCATGACGGCGATTGGCGCTGATAAGCCAAAGGCGGTGAGTGTGACAAGCATTAGTTACTCCCTTAATTCCGTTTCTGATGACAGCTCAGTATCCGCGGCACTCGTTATGCGTGGTGTGGCGGCTACTCGCGATGATCTTGCTCGGTTTGTTGCCGCTCTTAAGGCCGAGAAGCAGGTGAGCAACGTGCAGGTGCCCATTTCCGACTATGCCGCCGACACTAGTGTGCCGTTCACGATAACCGTAACTGCCTCATAAATATGAACACTAAAGTATTTTTCACTATTCTTGCCATCGTCGGCGTCGGCGCCGTTAGTTGTTGGTGGGTGCTCTACGGGAAAACAATTACCAACGCTAGCGCCGCCTCTAGCGCCACAGCCACTGCGGAGGCCGCCAATGTAGCCGCTAGTCAAGACGAATCCCTGGCAGCCTTTTTAGCAACCTCAAGCTCTACTGCCACCACGGTTTTGGGAGGGGTGGTGCCAGCCGAAGGCTCGGTGCCGTTTATTGGTATGATTGAAGGCTTGGCAAAAAGCGCCAATGTTGGCCTAACCGTCCAAAGCGTCGGCTTGGGTAACCCTTCCGCTCTCGCCCCGGCCGCTAGCGCTAGCGCCTTTGACGCTCTCACCCTTTCACTTTCGGTCCAGGGTACTTGGAGTGCGGTGTACCGTTTTTTGAATATGCTGGAGACGTTGCCGTATAAAACACAAATAAGCGCTGTTTCGCTCAATCAATCAGCTTTTTCTGTTCCTGGTACAGGCGGTAAGTCTGGTAGCCCCCAGTCGTTCTGGAGTGGCTCGCTTTCGCTCGCCGTTCTGAAGAATCTTTCGCCTGAGGATTCAGTCAAATAAAAATCATGAAACTCCCTACTTTTTTTGACCCTCTAGTTAACCGCTTTCGTTCTCGTGGTAGCCCCATAGACGTTATTCGTGACCCGTATAAAATCTGGTTACGATTGTGTCTCGTTTTCCTGGTCCTATTGCTCATTGTTGCCGCTATTGACGGATACCTTTTCTATGAGGCGCGCACTGGCGGGCTGGTAAAAACCTCTGCCGCTGCCATTGTGCCGCCACCGATCATTGACGAAGGGTTATTGGCCACAACCGCGCGTACACTCGTTTCAAAAACAACAACACTGGTTGCACTGGAGCGCGGTGTTGCCAGTAGCTCCGTCGTCATTGACCCATCGCAATAGGCGTGTCACAATGCGCGGGACGACTACGCCCTTGTAGTTCAATGGATAGAACAGCGGACTTCTAAGCCGTTGATGGAGGTTCGATTCCTCCCGGGGGCACCTTAGAAAGATTTTGGTAATTTGCTCGGCGCCTTTTTTTATGGTTAAATTCGCAAGCATCTTATCTTGGGCGATTAGCTCAGTTGGTAGAGCAATCCGTTTACACCGGAAAGGTCACAGGTTCGAGTCCTGTATCGCCCACCCATGAAAGAACTTTTTTGCAAGGTCCACGGCAATGTCCAAGGAGTGCTGTTTCGCGCGTTCGCCCAAAAGGAAGCGCGCCTTTTGGGTGTGACGGGGTATGCAAAAAACGTGGAAGACGGTGCGGTAGAGGTGGTCGCTCAGGGCGACGAAGCAAAACTGCGGCAGTTTTTAGTAAAGATTTCCGTTGGCCCGGAAGAAGCTGAAGTAGAAAGCGTTGACACTAATTTTGGCCCGATCGGCCCCGACGATGAGAGGTTTTCCGATTTTGCTATTCTGTAAAATATGAACATCCCAATTCTTTTTGAAAACGAGGAATATCTCATCGTTAATAAACCGGCAGGCTTGCTCGTCCATGCCGATGGCCACAGCAAGGAGCCAGCGCTTACCGACTGGCTCGCCGAGCACTACCCAGCCCTCAAAGAAGTGGGGGAGTCACAACGCGTCGCTACTGGCGAGGAGGTTGCTCGGCCGGGCATTGTGCATCGGCTTGATAGGGACACTTCTGGGGCGCTTGTGGTGGCAAAAACTTTTGAGGCTTTTAATTATTTGAAGCGTCACTTTGCCGAACGTGAAGTGGAGAAAACGTACCAGGCTTTTGTTTACGGTGCGGTCAAAAACGAAGAGGGGAGGATTGATAGGCCTATTACGCGCTCACGGGGCGATTTTCGCAAGTGGAGCGCTCAACGGGGCGGCCGCGGCGAGGCGCGCCCCGCAGTTACCGACTATCATGTCCGCGGGCGTCTCATCACTCCCGAAGGCGATTTCACCTTCCTGGAAATTCATCCTAAAACCGGCCGCACCCACCAAATTCGTGTGCATCTTAAGGCTATTCATTACCCGGTAGTCTGTGATGGGCTTTATGCCGAACGGCGCGAGCCGGCTCTTGGTTTTGAACGTTTGGCCCTCCATGCTCGCTCTATCAGTTTCACCGACGCGCATGGCAAGGTGATTTCTGCCACGGCACCCTATCCGGCCGATTTTGAGCGCGCTATTGCGAAAATCCAACCTGCGTGATAGAGTGTTGCGACTATGGCTGCCGATAAAAAAGGTAAAAACAAAGGGGAAACAGTGGCATTCAAACTGCCGCCCATTAACGTTGAACAGCGCAAAAAGCTGGATCTTCGGGCTGGTGATACTGTCCGCGTTACCCAAAAAATCCGTGAAGGTGAAAAAACCCGCCTCCAAACATTTGAAGGCCTCATGCTTGCTCGTAAGCACGGCACCGAAGCTGGCGCCACCTTTACTGTTCGCAAAGTCACTTCCGGCGTTGGCGTGGAAAAAATCTTTCCTCTCTACTCTCCGGTTATTGATACTATTGAAATCATCCGCCGCGCTAAAGTTCGCCGCGCCAAGCTCTATCACGTCCGCAAAAAAGCCGCTAAGGAAATCAGCCGCCAGATGCGCCGTGTTCAAAACCTCCCAGAGGTTTCCGAAGTCGGTCCTGAAGTTATTGCTCCTGCCGTTTCCTCCGAAGCTCCCGTTGTTGCCTAAAACTTTTTTACATTTGAATTACTGGCTCTTTTAAGCTAGTATCTCTAGTAGTATCTTTTTACACGCGCGGGTGGCGAAATTGGCAGACGCACTACCTTGAGGTGGTAGCGCCCGTAAGGGCATGCAGGTTCAAGTCCTGTCCCGCGCACATTTTAGTGAGAGTGACTGAGAGGCTTCAATCTTTGGTCGGTCTGATATAATGGAAGTACTATAAAATGGTAAAAACATGAATACAACGTTGAGGTCACCAGTTTCTGCTGAAGAGGGATTCCAGAAGTTAAAAAACGCACTTGATGTGCAGACACAATCAATAGTTCACTACAGTTCGTTTTCTTTTCGTGGCACAATTGTTCCACCTTCATTTTCTGTCACATTTCCCATGTTTATCTTCGGTGGAATTATACTTAAACTTAATCCTATATTTAAGGGAACTATTTCTAATAGTTCTGCGGGGGGTTCTGTAATAGAAGGCCGTTTCAGCTATCGACCCCTTAGTTTAGTATTTTGGATTGGGCAGATACTAATTTTTCTTATTGCGATTTTATTTGTCAACACTCTGTTGAATAATCCCAATCTGGTTTTTTTCTCAGCTTCATCAAACCCATCGCCGTTCATAACCTATTTTTTGCCGGTTACTCTTCTTGTTTGGGTGGGTATGATTATATTTGGTTTTGGGGCAGCCAGATCGGGTAAAAAAATGATTGTCAGTTTTCTCAAGAACACATTAGGGGCGGTGTAGGGTTCTCCTGTGTAGGATTTTGAAATAAACCCCCGACCGAACTGGGGCACATCAAACTTTCGCAGATGAGCGCCGAGAAGAAAATAAAAGAATAAGAATCACAAAAACTGAGGCAATGACGATGCTTATCTCTGGCGTATTTAAAGTGGCCGTTGTCGCCGCTACGGTGCCAGCCACGAGGCTCGGAATCATCCAGGGCGTGTAGTAGGCCTGAATGTAGGTGATGGCGCAGATTATCAAAACGAGACCGACGCTGTGGAGAATAGTGAAGCGGAACAAACGGCCTTCCTGGCCGGTGAGTTTTGTGGAAGCGGTGGCTACGGCGATGCTCTGTGGCGAAATCATTTTGGCGGCCACCCCGCCACTGGAATTAGCCGCGACGGTGAGAACGGGGCTCAGGCCGATGGAGCGCGCTGTTTGTGATTGAATGGTGCTGAAGAGCGCATTGGAAGACGTGTCACTGCCGGTGACGAATACGCCAAACCAGCCTAGGAGGGGCGAGAGGAAAGGAAAGAACGCGCCCGTGGTTGTTAGGGCATTGCCGATGGCGATGGACATGCCGGAATAGTTGGCGACGTAGGCGAAGCCGACGATGGAGCCGATGGTGATGAGTGGCTTAAATAATTCAACGAGTGTTTCTGCCGCAACCCGCCAAAATTCTTTCCAAGAAAGACCGAGCAGTATTGCCGAAAGAATGGCGGCGAAAAGAATGGCTGTTCCAGCCGCGCCGAGCCAGGTGAATGAGTAACTAATAGCTAGTGGGCCACTTGTGCTGAGAATCGTGTGATTAAGGATGCCAAAAGGAATGAGAATGGTCGCTTTGCCGAGAATTTGTTGAATGCCGGCAATGCCCCAATTGCCGACAAAAATCACGAGCAAAATGAATGGCGTCCAAGCGCGGATGAGTTCACGCACACTGTGCGCGGGCCGCAATGGTTGCGCGGTTGCCGTCGTGCGCTCTTTGGGAAATCGCCACACCTCTTTCGGCCGCCACACTTTCAATAGACCGATAAGGCAGAGAATAGAAACAATAGCCGAGAGAACGTCCGGCAGGGTCGGCCCAAGAAAACTGGCCGTCAGGAACATTGTCAACGCATACGACGCTCCGGTTACGAAAATTGCCGGCCATACCGCCTTGGCTCCTTTCCAGCCGGCAACGATGAGCACGAGCCAGAGCGGAATGATGAAGGCGATGAAAGGCAATTGGTGGGCAATCATCTTGCTGAGAATATTCGAGTCAATGTTCGTTAAGTGGCCGGCGGTGATGACGGCAATACCGATGCCTCCGAAAGCGACTGGGGCGGTGTTGGCAATGAGGCAGACGCCGGCGGCATAAAGGGGTTCAAAGCCAAGTCCCACCAGCATGCCGGCAGTGATGGCAACTGGCGCGCCAAAACCAGCCGCGCCTTCCAGGAAAGCGCCGAAGCAAAAAGCAATAAGAAGCGCCTGAAGGCGGCGGTCGGCGGTGATTGATTCAATGCTGTCGCGAACAATATCAAAACTGCCACTTTTGACGCTCACATTGTAGAGAAAAACCGCGGCCAGCACTATCCAGCCGATGGGAAAGAGGCCATTAAGCACGCCATAAAGCGCGGCCATTGCGGCCAAGCTGATGGGCATCGCGTACACAGCTACGGCAATGACGAGGCCTAAAAGAAGTGTCAGTAGGGTGGCAATATGCCCGGCAACTTTCCGACTTAAAAGCAGAATGAATAGAAAAACTATCGGCACCACGGCAACAGCCGCGGAAAGGGCGACGTTGCCGAGGGGGTTTGTCGCTTGTGTCCACATGTGAGTACTTCTGTAGTATAGCGCTTTTTTTCGTATCTCGTTTTAGTAAGCGGTGTGCGATTTAAAAAAGCATTTCCTAGTATTTTATTTTGATAGGTTTTGTCTTTTGTTTGTGGAACTAAGAAACCCAGGTCATAACAAAGATGATACTATATTCGTATGATTTCGGTAAAATGCAAAACGTGCGGCAAATCTTTTCCGGCAAAGCCGTCCTGGGTACGAAACGGGGGAGGAAAATATTGCTCAGCAAGGTGTCATTATAAAGGCCTAAAAACAGGGAAAAAAGTCTCGTGCGCTATTTGCGGGAAGGAAATATATCGCGCTAAAGAGAAATTAGCTCGCGCAAAAAGTAAAAAATATTTTTGTTCAAAATCCTGCCAAACTCGCTGGCGAAATAGCACCTTTATTGGTAAAAAACACGCTAACTGGAAGGACGGAAGATACGCCTACAGAAGTATTTTGGGTCGCCATAAAGTCCCTCGCGTCTGTGGACTTTGTGGTACTAAAGATGGTAGAGTTTTGGCTGTTCATCATATTGATGGTAGTCACCACAATAATCGTCTCCAGAATCTTGCGTGGCTGTGTCACAATTGCCATTTTCTGGTTCACCATTATCCTGATGAACGAGAGAAATTCATGGTGCCTATAGTTTAGTGGTAAAACTCCGGTTTGTGGAACCGGTATCGAGAGTCCGATTCTCTCTAGGCACCCCTAGAATTACTTAATAGTTGAGGTTGTACCCCTTTGAATACAATGGGTTTTTGGGGAATCGTTGATTTTCTAGATATCGCTTTTTCTTGCAGAAGCTGTTCAAAGAGAGGAGTCAAACGTGATATTAATAGTTGGTGGTCTTGAATCTCAAATTTTTGCCAGAAGAACGATAAAAGGGCGCGTTTTAGGTCAAATGATGCTTTCTTGTAAGCTTTGTAGATATTCCGGCCAAACAGCAGGATGTCCTCGACGATGTCTATATCAACAGCTCTCTGCTCTTCAAGTTCGGCTAGACGGGCTGTAATACCTCGTAATTGCTCGTTTGTCTCATTCTTTTGTCGTGTATATACCTCGTCATCAATAACCCCCTCAAACAGCTTCTTTTCTATGGAATCGCGGCGAGCTTCAAATGCTGTCTTTAGATTGACCAATCCTTGCCGTGTGCGGTCATAATCTTTCACAGATTTATCGTACTGGCCTTTTGCCCTGGTAATAATTTTCTGGATAAACGTATCGCTAAATTCCAGCTTTTTGAACTGGTCTGCAATTGTTTCTTCCAAGTCAACCTGTTCCCAGTAAGCCCCACAGCCGTGCTGTACTCCACAACGGTAGTACGCTTTGTGTTTTTTGAACTGGACTTCACCTACGTGGTAGCGGTTATGCATAGGGCACCATAGGAAGCCACTCAGAAGCCATTTGTGCTTTCGTCTTCGGCAGGCGTGGTGATTGTGAGCGCTAAGTACTAATTGCGCTCTTTCGAACGTAAGCGGATCAGTCAATGGTTCGTGTTTTGCGTTCTTGATGTGTATGCCACCCCAGTGAAATTCGCCGATATAAAATCTATTGGCAAGAATTCGGTACATGGGCGCTGGTGCCATTTTCTTTCCCAATTTACTTCGCAGTCCTTTCTCGTAGAAGATGTCATTAAGTTGATATACATTGTAACTGCCTGTAGTAAACATCTGGAAAAACTCCCTAATGAGGGGTGCCATAACTGGATCGGGCACAATTATTCTTTGGGCAAGTTTATCTGTTGCAGTTTTGTCAGGATTTTGAACGCTAATATATCCTGGCGGTGGTTTGCCGGGCATGTATCCAGCGCGGGCTTTCGCATACGTTGTCTCCTTCGTTTTTTCTGAAGTGTTGTCGCTATGGTACTGATTGACCGCCGCGAACATGTTGTCAGCCATAATTGATATTGCGTTGTCGTCAGCAGATTGTCCGCTGAGATAGTGGAGCGTCACGCCGTGTTCACGAAATATTGACCGTAGGTATAAGTGATCCATGTGGTTTCGGGCAAGGCGGTCGGAGTGGGCAACGTAGATATTGGTAACACCACCTTCTTTAACTAGTTTGATAACTTCTTGTATACCTTCGCGATGTAGGGTCTTTCCACTACGCCCCTCATCTCTAATAACCACGATATTTTTATGACCTTCTTTTTCTGCCGCCTCTCTGCAACGTTGCTCCTGTACGGTTATAGATAGGCCAAAATCGGCCTGATCTTCTGTAGAAACCCTTAGGTACGCAAGAACGATTTTCACTTTTTCTTCAATGTTTTCCAATTTGTTATTGTTTTGAGCCATATTTGTGTCATTAATTATAATTTTTACTACTCATCACCACAACCTATATTATCCACAATTGTCAAGAGCCAGTGAAAACACATAAGGTTGATTTTGCTTTATTGATTAATCGCTAAAAGAAATCCAGCCCTATGTCTTTGGTCTCGGGATTTGTTGGTGGTAGCGGTTTAAGTCCTCGTATTGCCCAACACTCCTCACTCAAAAACCACGCAAATTCTTCCGACAGGTGGATTTTACGTTCCGGTTCGCCGACAAAGCCATCACTCTCTCCTGAAAGTTGGGCAATTCCCAGTATTTTTAAGGTCTCCATTTCTTTCAGGGCAGTTGGTTTAGAACACTGGAGACAGGTTTCTACCTCAGATGTCTTCATTGTGCCATTTTTAGCCAGTAGGCCGCGAAGCAATTTAGCTCGCCCAGTTGGCGCGCTATCGATAGCGAGCTCAATCGGTAAGCGTAGGTCGTCGGACTCTATATGAAGTCGTCCGCTTATCACAGCGTGCCCTCTAGAGAGGTTGTAAAACAATTGGTTAATGCGGTCAGGTTTTTCAATGACTGGTGGCTGATATTCCATAACTGCTATTTGGTGCCCAGAACTATCGGTTGATTTTTTCTCCCAGACATGAACAATTCCACGGAGTTTGGCTAATAGTTTGGCGCAACGCGCGATAATGAGCTTGTATGCATCTTTATCTTTTGTTCTGTCCCAGGTTATGCCGTCAGGGTTTTGGTGCCATAGGGTGTGTAGAAAATTTCTTGTTGCTTCTCTACATGCCCGCTCCTTTTCTTTGGGGGATAGGGTTGTGATTTGTTCCACAAGTTCTGCTTCACTTTTTTCAGCAGTCCCCATATTGATAAAGAATAGTCGTGAGCCAATACTGCCCATAACTTTCCATACTCGTGGTTGAATGGGTGTTGACGCCGCAAGCATCATGAATACGTAGTCTCCGGAATAATGGCGCTGTCCATGCACGCCCGAATCGGTGTTTAGCCCCTCGCCATCAAGCACTCTGGTTAAAAGGCCCAAGGATTCATTGAGCGCATCTTCGTTTTTGGAGAACATCGTTGCTAAGTCACGTATCAGGAGTGTTTTGTAGCGGATGCGGGGAAGCAGGTCTATCTCAGGCAATTTTTCTTTGGGGACATTTGTGGCATTTGAGACGAATGAAGCAGGCGTAAATTTATCCGTGGAGTAGCTGATGCCATCAATGTCGTCAAAAAAATTCAACGTAATGGTTTTACCCGATGACGGCACGTCGACGAGTACCAACGCAAACGGGTTCGTGATTTCTGTAATAAGGATCTGGGCAACGACAGAGGCGGCAACTTCGGCGGGGAATACCAGTCCAGGGAATTTCACCTTGATAAGGTCTCTCCACTTTTCAAATGACATTTCATCGGTTGGTTTTTCTATTTTTTTAACGCGTTTGACGGGCAGGAATACCTTTGGCTGAGAAACGTCTTTCTGTTTAGCGTGTCGTTTTTGTGCCGGACGTTTAGTTGACGCTTTTGCGGTCTCAGCCCCATTGTCTGGTTCGAGGATGTCTACCCACTCCTCAAACTTTGCGATTTTGTGACACTTGTTACATTCGCCCTGTCCAGTTTCAAGGTTGATGAGAAAATCTAACATAGGACGACCTTGGAAATCTTCGTGTTTGCAAAAAGGGCATTGGCTAAAAACGTGACTGCTGTCTAATTGGTACGGCACCTGGTTTTTCTCTAGGACTTCAATAATTTGGTTAATCATTTCTTTTTTTATTAGTTTTTGATTTATTTGACCTGCGCTTTTCTCGTGCCAGCATCAAAAAGAGGGAAGCAAGTTGCTCGGCCGCCTCGTCGACCATTGCGTCCTTATCCTCAAACGCTTCACCAAGTACTTCTTTATCTCTTTCTGTTGCCATGACTCTCGCATGGTCTCATTGCAAAAACGCCCCCTTCCTGTAACGATTTCTGTAACATGTATTAAAAAAGGCCGAATCATCGGCCTCGAAAAGCTATAATTTTTATTTAGTTTTTTGCTCGTTTCTTACGCATTCTGGCGGCGCTTCGGACTTGACTGGTGCAGTTTTTGCAATATTCAGCATTTTTTCTGTTCTTCAAAAATAAAACCGGTTGAACATGACCTGGCCCATTACATAAACCAATCGGACGATTTTGAAGTCTATCGGCAACCAAGCACAGCACACACCAAGAGAAAATTCCGCTACCAATGGTAAGTACGGGAGAATTAGTATTTTGCTGACCTTCTCCAGCTTTGTCTTTTAGAACATTATCTCTTAGAAGACCCGAGTGCTCATTGTCCATCTCTTCGAGCTGGGTCTCAAATGACCTTTTATCTTCTGGGGAAAGATGCTTCCCAGTAACACCAACAAAAGAAAAACCCAATCGACATTTCGCTAAATACTCATTAATCTTTTCCAGGGCGTTTGATTGGTATCTTCGTGCTTTACGTTGAATGGCGTGGTCGGTGAGAGCCCCTATTTTATTTTTCTTAGCGAGCACAAGTTGTTCTTGGATTTCATCAAAATATTGAATCATACAAGCAAGCTCCTTTTGGAAATCTACTATTTCTGTTTTCGTCACTATTGAGCCTGTGGCATCGTTTGTTATCTGGTATTTCTGAATGAATGGGCCGACGTTCTCTTTTTTAAGCTCGGAAATAACAATATAAAAGTCGTGGGGAAGGGTATCTAATTGAAATGGTAACAACCGCCTCTTTGGTTTCCTAGGCCTCCCTTTCTTTATAAGTGGCTGGTCAGTAAAAAAGTGTGCCTTGTCTTCGATAATAATTCGGATCTCTCTCATTGCATTTGTAGCTAACTGACCAACCCTATCGCTTGGTTGTAATATCGTCAAATACCATATATCATTGGAAACGACAATTTAATAAGGGATTGCCTAAACCAGTGAGCAATTGCTGGCATGGCAGAAAAGCGGTTCAACGTATCAGGCTCCTAGTCAGAGCACGTTGAACCGTCATATCGGGAAACCGGTATGGGTGTCGCAAGGCACCGCTGGCTAGGAGCCTATTGCGTACCTGGCCAGTAAAAACGGTTCAACAATATGAATAAAACTATACGTGTGGTTTTCGTCTCGATGGGCCTTATCATTCTTGTAATAATTGTCAGCATATTATTTGATAATCGCTCAAATTCTGTTTCGGTAGAGAACAGCACTTCTGGTAGTACTAATAATACTTCCACGCCCCCGGTACAGACTGCCGTAACTCATGTGGCATTTGGAACTACTACTATCAGCAATCTTGTAAAAAATTTATATTCCTACCAATCCTCCACGGTTACGATTAAGGGAACTATTGAGCAAAAAGGGGAGGCAACATATATTGATCCATCCGAAAACGTAAACGATACGTTTTTTCTTCTCAAGGTCGGTGATGGTGACAACTCTCTGCTTGTAGAACTTCCTAAAAATACACTGAATCAATATGCTGTAGGTGATACGATATCGGTAGGGGCAGGTGTTGGCGACCTTGGTGGTTGGACTAATCAAGAATGTGCGGGTGTCTTTCAAAATATCTGTACGCAATTCGGTCTTAGTCAACAAAAAAACATCCCTGTACTTATTCCCATAGGTAATGTCACTACTATAAAAGAATCAACGATTACAACATCAAGTATTCCGGTTTCGCACAGCATTACTACCACACCGCAGTCGCCAACAGTTCCTGCTTCTAGTGTCCCCGTACTTTCTCTTAAAACAGCAGAGATTGAGAACTCAGGCAGTTTTTCATCAGATTTTATAACCTCGGGTGTAATTTGGAACCTCATACCCCCGTCAGCTGTCGAAGCGGCTTATACGGTTTATATTAAAGATACAAGCGACTCAAATTACAAAGCATATCTTCAAACTGATAGTCAGGCAGAATACGCCGCGCTCGCAGTAGGGGACACTATTCAGTTTCAAGGTTCACTGCGTGGCAATATGGGTGATACCAACATTGGCCGATATATACAGGCCGATAGCGATATCCGAGTTGTATTGAGTAAGTGAGCGGTATATGGTAGCCAAGATTTTTAGATGAGGAAAAGATAGATTATTGTGTAAAAAAGTGTTATAGTTTTGCAATAAATCCATATTTTATGGCCGCGGTTCACTCACAAGCGGTGTTTATAGTTTTCTTAATTTTGATCGTAGATTCAGCGGCATTTATTTTATTGGGCGGTTATTATTTATATCAACAGTGGCAAAAGGACAAATTCGCTAGTATTAAGGGGTTTTTTAATACTAAGGTCCAAAAAGTCACTCCCGAAGTTCCTGAAATACCAGTCATCCAACAAAAAGTAATTTTTGTTGATCTGTCTCCAAAATCTGCTGATATTGTGGAGTTGGCCGTAGAGGTTTGGAGAATAAAAAATCGTATTACAAGTGTCGGCGGCAGTCTCACTGATATTCAAAGACGTGGACTAGAATCGTCTATCCAAAAGTTTGCAAAATTCTTAGATCGTAACGACATAAAAATCACTGATTATACCGGTCAGAAGTATAATGAAGGAATGAACGTTGATGTTATCTCATTTGAGAAAAGTGACAACGTAAAAACTCCCATGATTAAAGAAACGGTTGAGCCATCTATCGTTTGTAAAGATCATATTATCAAGAGGGGAAAGATTATCGTTATTAATAATTAATTTATGGCTAATCAAAATATTTTAATTGGAATCGACCTCGGCACCACGAATTCTGAGATTGCTGTAAATAATAAGGGCAATATCGAAATTGTGAAAAATAATTTTAGTGATGAATACACCCCTTCGGTATTTGGTGTTGGAAAAGCGAAAAACAAGATTGTGGGAAAAGTCGCCTATGAGAAGTTGTATAAGGATCCATCAGAAGACGAATTTCTCAATAATAAGGGTGAGGTAAAACGCCTCATGGGTACAGCCGAAACTGTAAATTTTCCCCGATTAGGAAAAGAGCTAACCGCAGAGGAAATTTCAGCAGAAATCCTCATGAGTCTGAAAGGAGATGTTGCTCGGAAATATAAAGATATACCAACTACGTCCGCAGTCATCACTGTGCCAGCATATTTTTCTGTTTTACAAAAGGAAGCGACAAAACGCGCCGGGAATCTTGCTGGATTTAAACACGTGATTTTACTCCAAGAACCTATAGCCGCCGCCATCGCATACGGATTCATGAATTCAAAAAGCGAAAACTGGCTGGTGTATGACCTCGGAGGTGGAACCTTCGACGTTGCACTGATCTCTTCAAATCAAGGATCCTTATCCGTACTTGGTCACAATGGAGATAATTTTTTGGGAGGGAAAAATTTTGATTTAGAAATTGTGGATAAAATTATAGTACCCCAGATTCTCAAAAAACATAAGATAACCGATTTCAATCGCGGTAATAAAAAATATGGTACTGACTTTGCGAAGCTAAAGGGGTTAGCTGAAAAGGCAAAAATCTATCTCACTCAGGAAGAAGAAACGACCATAGATGTAGATAAAATCAAAGATGACAATGGGGAAGAAATTTACATGAACATTCCATTTACTAGGAAAGAGTATGAATCGCTGATTAAGCCGTCTATAGATAAAACAATCGATCTGAGTAAAGAAACTATTAAGGAGGCGGGAGTAAAACCAACTTCTATATCTAAAATAATACTTGTTGGCGGCCCCACAGTTACTCCTTATATTCAACAACGTCTTGGGGCCAGTTTGAATATTGAGGTAGATGCTTCATCTGATCCGCTCACGGTTGTCGCGCGAGGAGCGTGTATCTTTGGAATCAGTCAAAAAATCCCAGATGAGTTACTTGAAAAAGAAACGAAACACTCTGACGCTAAAAAACTGCGCCTGATTTTTGAGGGCTTAACCTCGGAAACAGAGCAGACCATTGCTGGAATTTTTGAAAACCTAAAGAATTCTGATGAGGAATTTTATGTACAGATTCAAGGAGAGGGAGGATTTTTTAGTGGCACGAAGCAGAGAGTAAAAAATGGCAAATTCAGCGAAACGGTTACTCTTGAAAAAAATAAAGAGAATTTATTCTGGATATACCTCTTTAATAAAGAAGGAACTCCTATTCCAACAAACCCTGAGTCATTCTCTATAACTCACGGCTTATCGTTTTCGTCTGGCGCTCCGATACCTCACTCTGTAGGAGTTGCGGTTGCTATGAGGGCTTATGCTGGCGGAAAAACAACCTCGTTGATTGAAAAACTAGATATTTTCTTTGAAAAGAACAGCGTCTTGCCTTTAAAAGCGACAAAATCTTACAAAACAATACGAAAACTTACAAAAGGTGAAAAAGAGAATGCTTTGCCGATCAAGGTCTATGAGGGCGAATCGTCGACGCCAGACCAAAACGAGTTTATTTGTGATCTAAAATTAACCGGTGAAAGTATCCCTTACGATCTCCCCGAAGGAACCGAGGTGGAGGTTACTATTGATATGGATGAATCTAACGGAGTAAAAATAGAAACCTTTATTCCGTCAATTGACCTTAACTTCACTGGTGTGCGATCAACAACACATACGCAGACTTTAAGCATAGAGGCGATGCAAGTACAGTTTAAAACTCAATCGGATCGGGCTACTAAATTAGAAAAAACCTGCAATGCTGAAGAAAAGACAAAACTCTCAAATCTCGTTAACTCGGTAAATACGAGTTTGGAAGCCGGAAAGATGGATGAGGAAGAAAAAAGAAAAGCCGACAAGGAGCTTAGAGAGCTAAAAAATAAACTTGATCAGCTTGAGCGAGTAAAGGAATTTCCGCAACTCAAAATTGAGTTCAACGAACTCACGACCTCAACAGTCCAAATAATTAGTGAGTATGGCGACCAAAAACAGCGCGAAATTCATAATGACCAACTGAATATTTTAAAAGCAGAAGGATATAAGGCAATAGAGAATGAGGACAAAATCTTATTATCTCGGATAAATGAACAGCTTAACGAGCTTAGGCAAAAAATAATTTTTTCTAATCCAGCAACTTGGCTTTATCAATTCAACAAACTAGCCCGAGAAGACCATCAGTGGATTAGTGAAAAAGAAGCACAATATTTTTTGCAAAAAGGACAAAGAGCTATTGAGCTTGGAGATATGGATGAGGTGCAAAGATGTGTCAGGAGTCTCTGGTTACTTTTGCCAGTAAGCGAACAGAGTAAGGTTCAAAACAGTATGTCCGGCATTACTAATTAACATGTCAAATTCTCTCAAGAACAATGGTTATCATGTGCTGGGGCTTGATACTTCCGCCTCGCAAAAAGACATTGTTAAAAGAGCTAATAGTCTAACGAAATTTATTCAAATTGATGATGTTCCGCAGTATGATTTAGATCTTGGAATTTTTGATAATTTCAGAACCGAAGACAGTGTAAAGGAGGCGGTGCAAAAACTCACTTCTCCTAAAAAGCAAATTCGGGATTATTTTTTTTGGTTTAATATCGCGGATAGTGTTGATGAGCAGGCCCTAGGAATTCTAAGAAAAAAGGATCTTGAAGGAGCAATTAAGGTCTGGGAATATCATTCTCAAGATGACTCTACAAAGACTCTGTTTTATAAAAAGAATTTAGCAGTTTTGTATTGCATACTTTTGTTTAAAGAGAACAACGTTCATTATCTCAATTCGTCACTCAAAATCTGGAATGCAATTGTTAACTCGGCAAAATTTTGGGATGCCTTTTCTAAGATATATAAACTCAATGATGAGTTGAATGTTGACCAGGAGGTCATCGACGAATTCAGAAGACAAGTGAATGGGTACATCTCCGATATTTACACGGAACTTTCTGGAATTCATAAGAATAAAGAATTTATTGCCGCTTTCTCCAGGATCTTCGGATTGCAAGGTCAGAAAGTGGAGAAGGAGGTCTTGAATCCGATTTATAAAACTATAAATGAAACGATTGAAAAATTGGGGCAGATAAAAATATCTGAGGGCGGTAGTATGGATGTTGTCGTAAAAGAAAAAATAAAGGAACTGATTTCAACAGCACAACTTGAATTTAATAAAATTATAGATTTAGAGCTTTATGATAGTACACAGGTGCAGATAATCAGAGACCACTTTGCTGAAAGCATGAGATCAGTAGTAATAGACATACACAATAAACTAAATGATTATGCGCTGGCCAAAAGACTGATAGAGGTCGCCATTGAATTTTGCGGTACTCCAGGTGAAAAGGGAAAACTAACTGATGAGAGGGGGTTGATACAAAAACACTTAGATAACGAAAATAATAGTATTTTTACATTTAAGGTAAAAGGTTTCTTTACCAAACCCCAAGCAACTTTTACAAGCCAGTACGTAGAGTATAAGGGTGAAAAGATTTTTTATAAAGACGCGATAGGTGTCGCTTGGACTTCAACAAGAAAATCAACAAATGGCATACCTACAAGTGAGTCGTATGAGTTCAGAATCAAGTCTCAAGAAAAGCTCATTGATATTTCTTTCTCAGTTTCAATTAGGGGGAGTGAGGAGGATGAAAAAAATTATGGTAGGATGGTTGGAATTTCTCGCGGGATCATTCAACCCATTATCGTCAAAAAACTTGTCGCTGATATCTTTGATAAAGGTCTCGCTGTAAACATAGGAACCATACATATAGATAACAAAGGGTACTGGCGTGATAAGTTTTTTAGCAGATCGGAGCATATTCTTTGGCCTGATGTGAAGTACAGAGCCAAATTACATACGGGTTCAGCTTATGTGTTTGTGGATAATAAGGGCACAGCAAAGACATTTGCGAGTGTTCCCATGTCCTCAATCAATGCTGTTCTTATTCCCGAATTACTCGATGCTTGTCTATTAGTACACAGCCAACATGTTAAACGATAAACACATAAAAGTAGACTTGGGATTTTTGGATAAGGATTTTAAAGAAAATCCTACTCAAAAGCCTTCGTCGGCAACCACCCCCACGCCCATTTCTACTAAAAGCACTTCTAGTCAAGGTGGTAACCCACTCCTAAATCACAGCGATGACGAATTAAAAAAAGTAGCATCAGCGGCACAGGCGGATATACCTCGACTTCGTAAGAAAAAAGCTCTAAAGATGTTTTTGTGGGGAATAGGTATTCTTATCTTTCTGGCAATTATCGCCTCGGCTTCGGGAGATAATACTTCAGCTCCTGCTCAAAATTACGTAACACCATCAACCGTTACTCCAAATTACGTAACACCACTGACTAATACTAGTGATGGTTCAGTTCAGGTTGGGCACTACATGTGTTCATCGTATGCCGCGTCTCAGGCAGATAGCATGGCACCGAGCGCCTTAGAAAAAAGTCAGGTAGACAACGAAGAAATAGAGGTACAGAATGAGACTACCGCGCGAAAAGCAGAGAAAGCGTCCTTAAGTAGCGAGTCTGTTGATCAAACAGATCAAGCGGCGATTGATAGCTATAATGCAAAAGTTGATGCCTTTAATAATAGTTATCAGGCCTATAGTGATAGATATGACACATATGAACGAGACCTGGCTTCCTACAATCAAAAAGTCGACGCTTACAATAACTATTTAAGTGCTAATTGCACGCCAAACTAATATGGGCATTGTTACAAAACCAATTTTATATCCCGGATTTAAAATAAAAAATGACGTTACTGTCGTTGCGCGCATCGAAAAGATCTATTTTACAGAGATCTACTCGCTATCAAATGGTAAGGTTTTCTACCTATTTCTTTCGGTAAAACCAAACGAGGTGGTTGATCAAAAAGATAAACTAGAATTAGTAAAGATATCCAGCAACGGTAGCGATTATATTGGGGCGATTGTTGATACTCATACCCAAGGACAACTCATGAAAATAGTTGATGAGCTAACCAATCTCCGTGGTTTTGATTGCATTGCCGGAATGGACAAATTGAAGCAGACATTAATTGCAGAAGTAATAAACCCACTGAAAGATCCCGAAAGATTCAAAAAATTCAAAGTATCTATTCCTAACGGAATAATTTTATATGGCCCGCCCGGATGTGGAAAAACTTTTATCGTCAGGAAACTTGCCGAAGAGCTCGGATACAATTTTATTGAGGTAAAACATTCAGACCTTGCTACACCCTTTATTCATGGATCGGTTGGAAATATAGGCAAGGTTTTTGCTAAAGCGCAAGATAGTGCTCCTGCAATATTATTTTTTGATGAAATTAGCGGATTAGTGCCCAATAGGCAAAATCTTCAAGGAGAAGGTTCTCATAAAGAGGAAGAAGTTAATGAATTTCTAATTCAGCTGAATGATGCGGCCGATAATAAAATTCTTGTTGTCGGAGCCACCAACTTTATTGAACGACTTGATCCAGCAATTCTCCGTCCGGGCAGGATGGACAAAAAAATATACGTATCGCCGCCAGATTTTGAAGCTCGCAGAGAACTCTTTAAGCTGGGTCTATCTGGTCGCCCTTATGATAAAAATATAGACTTTGACGGATTGGCAAACAAGACGGAGGGTTTTAGTTGCGCCGATATCATTGAAGGTATTGTTGAAGGTTCAGCAAGAATTGCTGCGAACTTGAATGACGTAGCTATAAATCAGGAATTATTGGAGAAGGAAATAAAAAACGTAAAGCCTGTGGTGGAGGAGAAGGGGAAAATGGGTTTTTGATTATAAATGTTAAAAATCATAAATAAAGATAAAGTTTCAACGAAAGAGGCTTTGGCATTGAAAAATGCGCTTGAGAAACGGGGCATCCGTGTGTATAAAGAATTAGATGATGGGTACAAAACTATAGATCTAGCAATTCCTAAAGCAAAATTAAATATTGAAGTCGATGGAATTCACCATCTTACAAACCCCAGCCAGATCGTCGCTGATTTGAGCCGAGGTTATTACTCGCACAAAAATGGTTATGACACCATGCATATTCCTAATGAAATGGTGCGCACTCATTTAGAAGAAATTTCTGAAGCTCTAGCAGAAGCATCAAGGATAAGGGAGAAAACAATATACGTTCATCTGGGTTAGGTTGTCCAATTAACATCGCGTTATTCGTGCAAAACGCGTGTTTACCGTGCGTTTCTATTGTTTCCGACCAAGGACTCATAGAGATAGTAATGATTAGGACAACACAAAGGTAAAGAAATTCTGAAGAAAATATGAAATATTTATGAATTTTTTCTAAAGACTTTGACTTGTTACCCTTTAAACTCATCAAGTCTCTTTTCGGCATACCAACGAAGTGTCGGTAAATCACCACTCTCAATCGCTTTGTATAGCGCCTCATGTATTCTAATTCCGATAAAGTCTTTACATCGCTGTTTTACATAGGAAAAGTCAGGATGTAGTTTCAGAAAATAGTGGTACTGATCCAGTGAAATACCTGCTAATTCGCAGGATGTTTTAATGCTATAGCCCATTTTGAAGCCCGCAATAAGAAGCAGAAGTTTTCCATCTCTCATCCACCACGCATTGGCCGATCTTCTTAGTATAAATTCAGGTAAATACACATCGTCAAGCCTGAGGGTGTTTGTTGAGGTCATATTTTAATTATATAAAGAAATTCTTATCTTAATGATTTGTTAGGTAGTATTATTAGTAGGCCCACTTAGATGACAGGAAGATGGTTTATGGCGCAATAGGTGGTCAAGATGTCTATCGAATCGCAGACATGTTCTAAGACGGTGATAGAATGCCAATGATAATTATCTCAGAAATTAAATGCCAAATACACTATTTCCAAAAGAATTCATATCTGGAAGCGTCGAAACCCAAGAACAACTTGATGCGATATTAGCGCGTTATCCAAATTACTCTCCGTCTTTAGTTGCAATTGGATTTCATCGGGCAGATATCCGTAATTGGTATGACCAAAACTGGCAAAATCTATACAAATATCTTGATAAAGATTTTATCAGTAAATTTAGGTCAAAAGCCGAGCACGCATCCAGAATGTGGGAATTTCATATCGCTTACGTGTTACTCGATCGTGGTTTGAAGGTCCAAGAGAAGATCTGGAACATAGGACCAGATTTCTGCGTTATGGACGATAATGGTAAAAAAGTTTGGATCGAAGCTGTATCCTGTACTCCTGGAGAAACGGACCCCGTACCACCTAGACCAAATCTTAAATCGGGAGAAATTTACCAAGGCGGTGGAAATATAGAAGACTTGCATCGCCCTCGAGTTTTAAGGCTTCTAAATGCGATTGCTACTAAATATGAGAAATACAAACAATATCTCACTAATTCCAAAAGCGGTGTTTCTAATGATGATGGCTTTATAATTGCAGTGAGCGGGGCAGATATTGAATTTGCTACTTACTCAAACATGTTACTCAAGAGAGCTGTGTTTGGTGTTGGCCCAGACGTTTTCTACAAAGATCCCGTTACGGATAAACTGGTTGGTCCGTTTTATACCCCAACACCAAATGTTTCTAAGAAAACAAAAGAAGGCACTGAAGTTATGCCAGCCAACTTTATGGAGATGGATGAATTCTCAAATATTGGCGCGGTAATTTACTGCGGCCACCACGCTTTTGATTGTGAGATAAATGGTCATAAAATTGGTGATGATTTCTTATTCGCATATCATGCAAAAGCGTCCAATCCGATCAATGAAAACCTGTTTAAATTCGGTCGAGCCATTAGGAAGGATATTCAAAACAGCTCAGTAAGTGAAAAACCGCAAAATTAATGTATGTTAATAAAAGAATGCAAAATGCCAGATATAGGTGATTTAAAACACTCAGTAGTGGGTCATTTCCTCCTAACTTCTCTTACAGGTTTCGATAAAAAACATGAAAAGAAAACTATGGCCTGCCTTTCTGTAATATCAAGATTGGTTGATAAGGCTAAATACGAATATTTGATTGCGCGAGAAACTGTAATAGAAGAAGAACAAGAGAACAAACTAACTTATGAGGAAATAATGAAAAGAGACAGTGGTCAGTATATGTATACGTGCCCAATAATTAATCATTTAGAAAACTGTATAAATGCGTTATCAAGAATCTTTAAGTTGTTGAAATTATTGCCAAAAGAATATAACTTTACTCATCAGAAAAGGATTGTGGACATTAGAAACGCTATTGAGCATATGGACGAGCGTATCACCAGCTCCAAGCAAGGGTCGCTTTCATTGAACATCTCTGAAGATGCGCTGTCGGTTGAAATTACAGGAGAAATCATTAAGCTTGAGGATATTGCCAATCAAATTAGGGTTATATATCAAGAGGTGCGGGATTTTATATATAAAAATGACCAGGCTAACTAAAAATTCTCATCAACATTTTTCACAAGAGACGATAAATGCTCTTGTTGAGTTAAGTAATACTTTGCGCAGAATTCATAGGCGGCTCATCAGGGAAGGGAGGGTAGTGACTAGGGGAGGCAAGGTTATTTTTCTTGAACAGGATAAGCAACGTGTAAAACGACGAATATGATTGTAAACAAATTTTTTAAGATATTTGCCAAAAATATGTTAATCATCTATATAAAAGACGTCAAAGGACCGAGCTTCACTTTTTTAAAATGGGCAAAGGCAGATTACAAGCAGGGCGTAGAACTAGAAGTCGAGGGCGCGAGAGTAATATTTCATTTTGAACCCGGACCACTTGTCGACCACGCAGAATTTTCTACAAATAGGATCGACTTTGCGATGAATTGCAATATGATGGTTGTCATTGATAGACCTGAGCAATTTTTAATTGATGGTTTAAACAACAAAACAAAAGAATCTGAGAAGCAGGTAGCCGATAAAATTTATTCAATCTACGAAAAAACCGTTAAAGAACTCGTACTACAAGGTCGATGGTATTTAAAATTACCAAGTATTCTTGATTTTATTCTCACAGGATTTGATGAGTTATTTTATTCAGGGTCTCCTTTGTCATTTGCATCTGTCTCTTGGAAGCAGGGTGGGGGACAGCTTAAGATCTTTAAACTATCTTCTAAGCCACCTGAAAAAGGTGTCAACCCAATCTTTGCAGAAGATAATTTACTAACGATTGAAAAGTGGAAAGACTTCGGAAGATATTTGTTAAAGAAGAAAGAAATCAGTCCTAATATAACAGAGTTAATTAGAATCAGGTCAAAACTTGTGTGGAGGGAGAAACGTATACCCACCATTGAGACGGTAGCTCTAATGGAAGTGGTTATCCGTACTAAGGTTTCAGCGGTTTTAAGTATGCAGGGTGTAAGTAACAAAAAATTAAAAGATGTGAATGACGAAGCTGGCTTTTCTATATTGTTGAATATGTTGTTACCATTAATTCTAAAAAAGGAAGAAGTTGTTAAGTATAAAGATACGCTTGATAGCTTAGATGCTTTGCGTAAGATAAGAAACAACATAATGCATCAAAATATTTCTGAGGACGTCATTGATTTAGAGATGGTAAAGAAAGGAGTTGATGCCGCTATAGAAATGACCATACTTTTAGAAAGCAAATAGAAACACAAATCGCAACCCCTTTTACATTTGGCATATTTGTTGAGAGGAGTATGTTATTGTTTTAAGGCAAGTCGACGAAAACGGTTACGGTGGTGGACCAGGTGGCCAGCAATCTTTCCAAGTCAGTATTTTTCGGTGCGTTTGTAACAATTAATTCTATATGAAAAAAGTAGTTTTACACGCACAATCAAAGAAGCTAAGCGAACAGGCCTATCAGTATGCTGTAGTGGAAATTAGATGCCAGTGTCTTTTTGCTATGGAAACGTTTAAAAATATCACTAAAAAAGGCGAGGGTGAGAAAATAATGACCTTCTCGTCGATTCACTCCTTTTTGACACACTGTGCAAATATTTCAAAGATACTTTGGTCGCGACCAAATCCTAAGTACCCAGGAGTAACATTTAAAGAGGTAATAGGTGAGAACGTTTCGGACAGATTGCGAATAGGGGGATCTTCTCCAATAAAGGACATGGAGCACAGAGATGGCCTTGATCATTATGACGAAAGAATAGTTAGGTGGGTAAAAGACGCTCTTAGTAGAAATGGTAAAAAAGAAATTCCGATAGTCGATCTAACTATAGGTGAAAAACATTTCAGCGACGCTTTATATCTTCGTCACTATGATCCTGAAGCGGGTCTCTTTACCTTTATTGGTAAAGAACTTAATCTGAAAGTCCTTTATGATGAAGTGGTTCGAATCAATGGTATAGTTCGTGGTCCTACAATTAGTATTAACGGTTTAAAATAGTTTGAATACTGTTCCAAATTCGACTAAGAGTTAAATAAGTCTGTACTTTGTTGCCAGAATTCATTTATTTTGTCTGTGCTGGCACTCCACTGACAATTGCTTTGTGAAAAGTTGACGATATCGAGTATTTTTTCATTAGTGTAACTATTTTTTATCCACCTTTCCCACGATGCGTTGCAATTGTGAGGTATTATGTCGCTACTAACACCACTACTGGGGCTACCCTCGTTATAATAGCCCCCACTGTAAATACAGGTATTTAATTTTTTACTGTATCCATATTGAGGTTCAAAAACATTTTCAATCCCATACATCTGTTGATTTGCCTTATATGCTTGTTCTCCCACATCAAGACACTTGGATTGTTCATTTAAAACAAATTGTTTCTCGTTTACTTTGGGCAGATATATAACAAAGTAATAGCCCACAGAAATACTAATGATCAATAGACATATAATTGCAGAACTATAGAATAATATATTTTTCATATAGCTGTAGTGTGGTTCCCGATTGATATCCCTATCTACAAAACATATAGATTTACCGTTTCTCTACCCCTGCTCATTATCTGCTTATTGATATATCGTAGCACAAAAACCATCGGTTTGATTAGTGATTTGTGAATCAACTATTAGTGTTACGATAGTATTTTTATCCTATTTCTCACAAGGTATCCGCTTAATTTTGAATTCCTTCCCTTCGCATCATCTCTTTCAAAAAACAAAGCTGGGCATACGTAGATTCAACTAAATGCTTGTCAAAAAGTAGGGGACTATTATTATGATGGTCTGGACCCCATTCGAGAATCAGGTGTTGAAAAGCGACATTTCGCGCGTCAACAGAACTGTATTCTCTCAGTCCTAACCTCTCAAATTCAGCTCTAAATTCAGGGTATGCTTCTTTGATTGGTTGGAACCATTCGTTAGCTGTTATAAAGACTTTCCCATCCTTTATGTAGAAGTTTTGGCCCAGTGCCGAGAATATCTCGCGTTTTCGCTGAAGATTGCCCATAACAAACTCCTTTCGAGCAAAGCAGGCGAAACTGAATACTTGATCGGTAAGGTCCAACCACTTTGAGGCACGTCCCTCGGTTTCTCGGAGTTTCGCTTGTAATCGGGCGATTTTGTCTTTGAGGATGTCGCGCTCTTTAACAAAGCCCTCGTCATCGATAAGATCGCGATAGCGCATCTTGGTGAGGTTATCGAGTTCAGTTTGAGATTCAACAACGGTCTTGTGCTGCATATCGTAAATCTTGGTACGATCCTCGATTTCTTTATCATTATTGCGGTTCAGGGCCTCGATAGCCCACGTTTGAAACTCTGGGAGTATGGTGTACTCCTCAAGAAGCATCTCGATCTGCTGTTCGAGGTCGGTGAGGTTGATAGGGTTTCGCTTTTTACAATTAGCACCTTTTTTGTTTCCGCCACAATGGTAATAAACATAATTTTTCATCAAGCCGGAACCCTTATTCATTTTTGCACGTTCGGTAGCGGTGTACATTGAACCACACAGACCACAACGAATGAGTCCGGTGAAAGCAAACTCATGTGTCTTGGCTCGCGGCTTTCCGGTCCTATCGAAAATAGCCCCTTGATGAATTGTAATTTTTCTCCAGCTTTCATTTATGGTAATAGTAATATTCCACTAATCTACTCCTTTTTAGCCATTTTTCCAATACAGTGAACCTAAGTGTGGGGTAGAGTTGACAGAACCTGAAATACGTTGACAAATAGGCTCTATTGTGATATACTTGTACTAGTAAATGAACCTTGATAGATACTTGCGTGGTCATAGCGAAAAGCGGCTTAAGGATAGGCCTCTCCTCGCTATGACCATACCGGCCCATAGTGCCTCCTCGGCATAGAGGGAAATCAAATAAGAAAGGATGACACCATGACACAGATCATGACTGCAGCCGAAATGACCGACGGCCAAATCGAAAACGCCGTCAACAAACTCCGCGACGCGATGCGCAAGCATCGTTCCGAGATCACCTCGGACGTCGCTCAACAGGTTCTCGGAGTCGAGAACCTCGGAATGATGATGTTCACGCCCTTCCGCGAACGCGCTGAAGCGGTCTCGAACCTCATCGTCCGCACCGCCAAAGTGAATCGCAGTCGCTCTCAGCAAGAGGCGATCGAAGCCACTGGCCGCGCGCAATACACCGACCGCAAGGTTGTGGATGCGATGCCGAAAGGTGAAGGCGATGAAGTCGAGGTCGTGTTCTTCAAACCCGACCTCTCGGAGCGCAACGGTTTCATCTCCGATGACGACCTCGAAAAGGAGTTCGAACTGCGTGGCTTCAAGCCCGCTGACCCGATCTCCGTCGCCGCCGTGAATGAAGCCGATCCCGCCTTCGCCGATGAGAAGCCCCACGGCACTCATTGGAAAGATGCCAAAGGCAACTGGTGCTGCGCCACGTTCTACCGTTGGGACGACGAGCGCGGGGTGGTCGTCAATCGCGACGACGACGGCTGGGACGGCCGCTGGTGGTTCGCCGGTGTTCGCAAGTAGTTCTCAACACTAAGTCGCTTTGGACTCCGGTCCTTAGAAACTTAGTCCTTAGCCCTGCATTCAATTAATTTTGGATGTGGGGCTAATTTTTTTATATAAAACCAGTTATACTTATGTCGGCAGTAGGTGAATATGCGGGCGGTTACGGCTTCCCGCTACCGAAACCAGTATCCATGCATCGAGAGTATCCACGGTCACGGCTTTGGATAGAGTGGTGCATGCAGACACTTCAAAAAAAATGAAGCTACTTGGTATGGAGTTTTAAGGCATTACGATGCCGGATTCGATACAGCCTTGAGAGTATTCGAGGGGCAGTGGAACAGACGAGACTCCATACAATGCTACGCCACGTTCAACCGTTGGAACGACAAGCGCAAGGTGAACGTCAATCGCAACGACAACGACTGGAACGACAACTGGTGGTTCGCCGGTGTTCGCAACTCACTTCATTTCTCTCCCTACTTCTTGGGAGAGTTTTGTTTTGTAAGTTGACCATTCCATCCACCGAGCATCTTTCCGACTTCATCAAGCATCACAGAGAGGGTTATATATTTCTTGTCATCAAAAGATTTTGTTTCCCAGAGAATCATTAAAAGTACACGTAAGGTGTCCGCTTTCTTGATTGCTAATCGGACATACGGATGTTTTTCCTCACGCGATAAGAAACTTGCGGCAGAGATTGCTTCTATAACTTCGACAAATAAAGTATCAATACGTTGGCCGAGAGAGTGTCTGTGTATCTTCGGGATATCTTGATAAAATCTGTACCACGTCAGATAAGCACCCTTGACCTTATTTAAAACGGGTAAAATCTTTCCTGGCTGGCTGGCTGGCTGGCTGGCTGGCTGGCTGGCTGGCTGGCTGGCTGGCTGGCTG
>CAZNZK010000002.1:0-50870 GCA_964577595.1 uncultured Candidatus Saccharibacteria bacterium | reverse complement strand
GCGCTATCTTTATGCCCAAAATTATTTTCCAACATACCTGTGAATGAGAGTGTAGGGTAACGCCCTAAAGTTACCCGTTAATACGGGAAATTAACGGGAAGGCCTTTTTGTGAGAGATAGTGAGTGAGACTGTGGGGTAGCACCGTTTAAAAACGGTGAAAAAACGGTGGTTACCCACCATTTAAAATGGTCGGAAAATGGCTGACACCTGCAAATGCAGGTAAAATGCAGGAGTAGAATTATTTATTCGATATAGTGAGCTCGGGTGTAGGGTAACAATTTTTGAAGCTCGGAATATAAATTGTTGCATCGTCGATACGTTCGAATATTTTGTGAACCTGCGCGACCACGCGACCCTCTAGTAATTTAAAACGATTCTTTGTCGGTGCAATAAAAAAGAGTCGCCTTGTGTGCGACTCTTAACGTGGACGGGGAAGGTTTCGAACCTCCAACTGCGCGTGACATTTTTTCCAAAGAGTGCGCCGCTTTCCATTAAGCTACCCGCCCATCTTTATGCTACTTCGTTTTTGGATAAACACAAGAAGAAAAATTTAAAGCCCGGAAGAGTTCTGTGTATCAAAAGTCCTCGCTTCGTTCCAGATTATGGCGGAAATGTCGCTGATGATTTTCTGCAGGGCAGGGAAACTTTGGCCTTTGGTCATGACGCAGATGAAATAGGGGTCGTGAGGATAATAGACGATACCGCAATCGTGAAGCTCGTGGCTCAAGGGTGTGCCTGTCGTGGTAGTGAAAGTGCGCTCGCCAAATTTGTGGGCGACAGTGGTGCTGGCTGGTACGCCGGAAACTAGGCCTCCCGTAAAATTCGTTTCGCTCAAAAGCTGAAGAGTTTGGTTGGAAAGGCTGTGTGATAGAAGGGTAGAGTTGTAGAGGACACGGAAAACGCGTGAAAAAAGGGCTGGTGACATAAAATCAATGGCGGCGCCAGTGGAATCTGGCAGTTGGAGTTCGTCGTAAATGCGCGCCAAGGAAGATGTTCCTATCTCAGAGTCAAGCCACACCGCGGCGTTGTCGTCGGACTCTTTTATCATGGCCGAAAGAAGGTCGTTATTATTGTAGACTTGGCCGGGTAGAAGTGGTTGTGTTGGAGGGTAAAAATCCTGTTTTGTGTCAAAGGTTGGGGTGTTGGTAGGAACTCGCACTTGCGTTGTTAAGAGTGCTGGGTTTGATTCGGCTTTGAGTAAGATGGCAATAAGCGTGACAATTTTAAGCATGCTTGCCGGAGAATATTGGTCATTCTCATTAACGCCGGTCCAGAGGCCGGAATTAAGGTCGCGGAAATAAACGGAAATGTCGGAGGCGTTTCCGGTGTTCTCGTTTGTTTGTATGTATTTTTTTAGCTTAGCGGTAAGAGTTGCGTACTGCGGATCATTTTCTTGAGGCGAAACATCGGAAAGGAGGAGGGGATTAATAAACGTATAGTGTAGGGGATTTTCCCTAATACTCTGGACTGTTGGTTGGGGGGTGGGCCGCAAGAACCAGCCGAGAATGAATCCTGCTCCCAAGGCCAGGAAACAGCTAATTCCAAGAAAAACGCGTTTATTATTCACCTCATTATTATAGGTAAAATAGTTTATGTGGCAACTATGGTAAAATAGCACCGTGGCCAGTCGCTTGCAAAAAATCAGTTTGTTCCTGGGGCGTATCGTTGCCGGCCTTTATTTCGTGAATTTTGGCTTGGCGGCATTGTGGACGTCGCATTGGTCGCCCGCCGGTTTTGTTACAGGAGCGCACACTTTTGCTGGTTTTTATCATACTGTTGCCGCTTCGTCGTTACTGGCTGTTGTTGCGCCTGTCATTGAATTCGGCTGTATTGTTCTGGGGGCCTGTCTTATTCTCGGGCTCTTTGCCCGCATTGCTGCTGTAGTCGGTATGGCTTTCGCTCTTTTTTTGTATTTTCCAACACTGGCTTTTCCGTACGTGTGTGTGGCTGGCGTCTGCACAAGTTTTATAGTGAACGAATATCTTTTAGTAGCAGGCTTACTTTTCATGCTCGTCGCTTTCGGCGCCGGAGAGGTTTTTAGTATTAGTCGCCTGTTCCGTTTTTCGCAGTATTGATTTAAAGGCAATATCATTCTTGTCAAAAATCCCAGTTTTATTAAAACCTTGGCCGTGTGGTATAAACATAAGTTATGAGTAAGATTCGCGGCACAGTATATATAAGTATTTTGGCCATTATTTTACTGACGGGTGCTTTTTTCTATGGTTGGAATCACCGTGCGGTTTCGAGCGCTACATCCACCGGCATTTCAACATCAACACCCGCGACGGGGGGATCACTTACCGCGACCTCGTCGCCCGTGGTTGATTTGGGTTCAGTTTCAGATGCGCTAAGTATCGCTGACATTATTGCTTTAACCAACAGTGAACGTTCATCGGTCGCAGATTTACCACCACTTACGGAAAATACCGACCTGGATGTCGCCGCTGCTGCCAAGCTTAAAGACATGTTTGCGGAGCAGTATTTTGCACACGTTTCACCGAATGGCACTGGTCCGGGCGATTTGGCTGGCCTTGCTGGGTATGATTACGTTGTGGAAGGGGAGAATTTAGCCGAGGGCAACTTCAAGAATGGTCAGGATCTTCTGGATGCTTGGATGGCCAGCCCAGGCCATCGCGCCAATATTTTAAATACGCGCTACTTGGATATTGGTGTGGCTGTCGGTCGTGGCCTCTATGATGGTCAAGAGGTTTGGATGGCTGTACAGGAATTTGGTAAGCCGCTCTCTTCCTGCCCATCCGTGGATACGGGCTTACACGATGCTATTGTGAGCAACCAAACGAAAGTAGCCCAGCTTGGCAGTGATCTGGACGCCATTAAAAAAGCTCTCTATGCGGTGGCAACTGGCACGCCGAGCAAAAATGCCGCTTATAATCAAATCGCCGATCACTATAATGATAATGTCACGCTTTATAACGGTGTTGTTGGCCGTCTTAAGGCCGAAATCGCCAGTTATAACCAGGAAGTAGAAGCATTCAACGCTTGTGTCAATGGCTGAGGTGGGGTATCTTTGGTGGTATGCAAAATAAAACCGTTATTGTCTTTATCGTTGCCCTTATCATTGTTGTTGGTGCAGTTGTGGTTTTTACGAGTCTCAATAGCGCACCGGCAGGCGGTCCCGATTACACTGCTTTCGCCCAGTGTTTAACCAAGAGCGGAGCAAAATTCTACGGCGCTTTCTGGTGTCCGCATTGCGCCGCCGAGAAACAGCTCTTTGGTTCAGCCGTCCACGCTTTGCCGTATGTTGAATGTTCCACTCCTGATGCGAATAGTCAAACGCAAGTGTGCATTAGTGAGGGTATCCAGGAATATCCCACCTGGATTTTTGCCGATGGCACGCGGCAAACAGGCACACTTTCCCTACAGCAACTTTCCGATAAAACGGGCTGTCCACTACCGGCCGCCGCCAGCTCAACGCCCGAGGTTGGTATTGGTGAAACCAGTTCCGCTACTTCCACACTCTAAAAATGTCATCCATTTCTTTCATCACCGCATTGCTTTCGTTTGGCACACTCGTTGCCGATGTGGCTTTAGCGCTTGGCGTTATTTGGTTTATTATTGATCGGAATTCCCTTCGGCCTCTTCTGCATTGGGTGGGGAATAATGCATTAGAGCTCGGGCTCATTGCCGCCGCCTTGGCAACGCTTGGCAGTCTTTTCTTTTCCAATGTCGTCGGTTATGCGCCCTGCGAGCTGTGTTGGTGGCAACGCATTTTTCTCTATCCGCAGGTGGTGCTTTTTGCTGTAGCGTTGGTATACCGCATTAAAAACAAACCGCTTGGGCCCACATTTTCCGTTAGTGGCGTCTTGTCGCTTTTAAGTTTGGGTATTGGTCTCTTTCAATACTATGGCGCCACCTGGAACCCTTCGGCCTTGGCTGGTTGTGCTGCCACCGGCGTCTCTTGCGCCAAAACCTACTTCACTGAGTTTGGTTTTGTGACTATGCCGGTTATGGCGGTGACAATCGCTCTTCTATTGCTGGCCATTGTGGCCTCGCGTCGCTACGCGCATTCCTAAACCGTGCTAACTTCGCTCATCCTCACCTTCGGCTATGCGGGTATCTTCATCGCCGTGTTTGCGGAGTCGGGTTTTTTTCTTGGATTTTTTCTGCCGGGCGATTCGCTGCTTTTTACGTTGGGTCTTTTGGCAACTGTCGGCCAGCTCAACATTTTTGCTTTGGTGTCCATCGCTGTTGTTGCCGCCATTCTCGGCGATTCCTTTGGCTATTGGACGGGCGCGTATTTTGGGCGGTATATTCTTGAACGCCACAGCGGTCGCTTTCTGAAACGCGAATATTTGGAAGACACTGAGCGGTTTTTTGCCAAATATGGCCGCATGTCCATATTTCTAGCTCGCTTCGTGCCTATTGTGCGCACGTTTACGCCAATTTTTGCCGGCATCGGTGAAATGCCCTATGGTATTTTTCTGATATATAACATCATTGGTGGCACGCTGTGGGCGGCGGGCCTTTTACTCATCTCGTATTTCTTGGGCCGAATTCCGTTTGTCCAAACCTACGCCTCCGGCATCATTTTGGCCATTGTAATCGTATCTATATTGCCGGTCATTAGTAGCTTGGCCCGTTCTTACTTGAAAAAAAGAAAAGGCATTATATAATTTTCTTCTATGCAAGAAGAAACAACACAATCACAACAAAAAACATCATTTTTTACGAGCCGATTTTGGCTCGCGGTTAGTATTAATGTTCTTATAACCCTTATTATTTTAGGCATTGTGGCCGGGGTTTTATACGCGTATCGAGCCAAAATAGCCAACTACATCCATCCGGCACTTACGCCACTCGCGGACGCGCAAGCCCACGACCAGGCGGTTATCACTGCTGTGCAAAAAGCCAATCCTGCCGTAGTTTCAATTATCATCACTAAGGAAGTGCCGGTGATGAAAGAGTATGTTCAAAATGAGCAAATTCCCGATCCGTTTGGCATGTTGGGAGGTGGTGGTATGAGTATTCAGGTGCCGCACTATGTACAGCAAGGCACGCAGGAGCAGGAGGTTGGCGGCGGCTCTGGTTTCTTTGTTTCCGCCGATGGTTTTATCGTCACCAACGACCATGTTGTTTCCGACTCCAGCGCCGATTACACCGTCTACACCAACGACGGTCAATCGCATCCTGCCAAAGTTGTCGCCCAGGATTCCACCGACGATATCGCTATTGTAAAAATTGACGGCACTGGTTATCCGTTTCTCACTTTTGATGATTCCAGCCAGCTAGTGCTCGGCCAAAGTGTTATCGCTATTGGTAATGCTCTTGGTGAATTCCGCAATACCGTTTCCACGGGGGTCGTCTCCGGCTTGTCGCGCTCAATAACGGCGGGCGATAGTATTGGCGGCGGCACCGAGGCGCTCAACGAGGTTATCCAAACCGACGCCGCCATCAACCCTGGCAATTCCGGCGGTCCGCTTTTGGATCTTCTCGGCAACGTTATCGGCGTGAATGTCGCTGTGGCGGAAGATTCACAAAGCATCGGTTTCGCTTTGCCCGGCAATATCGTTAAAGAGGCGGTCACTTCTGTGAAGGCCACTGGCTCCATCAGCTTCCCGTATATGGGTGTGCTCTACGTTCCTATCACTCCCGCGCTGGCAAAGAGCAAAAATCTAGCAGTTGATTACGGCGAACTGGTGAGCGTCGGTGGAAATGGCGAGCCAGCCGTGGTCGCCGGTTCTCCTGCGGCAAAAGCCGGTTTAATGGCCGGGGACATTATCCTTAGTTTTGATGGCACCAAGCTCACCAGTGACGTTTCTATGACCGACCTCGTTCGCGCGCATGCTATCGGCGATACTGTTACGCTTGTTATTCTGCATAATAAACAGAAAAAAACCGTCACTCTTGTGCTCGCCAAGAAAACCGCGTCGTAATTATGAAGGTGGATTTTTCAGTCAAACAAAAACCCCGCGATAAACGTGAGGTTTTTGCTGGATTCACTATATGTAGTCTTGCTCCTGTTCTCGACAATGGTAGTATTTTATACTTCCTTAACTTATTTTGCAACTATACAAAACAAAAAACTGACTGAAATTATAGTGGAGGTGGGGGGAATTGCACCCCCGAACCCGTCTGTCGAGAACAGGCTCCAAGAACTACTTAGCACCCCCACATCGGCAAATCTCACAAGAATTTGCCAATAGTGTATTTTAGGCAGGGGTTGTTAAAATTTGGCTGAATTTTTCTTAAATCTTTTATGAAATCGACCATTGCTCATCAGAAAATTAAGTACGTCAATTGGAGCTTGATAAGTTTTGTGCCGCACCTTGCAGCTATGCGGGTGGGGCACTTTTTATTATCCTGTATAATAGGGAGATGAATTTACAAATACTCACCACCGAGGCGGAGGCTGATTATGAATTGCTAGATAGCGGGGAAGGGCAGAAACTAGAGCGTTTTGGCAAAATGGTGCTAGCTCGGCCTGACCCGCAGGCCTTGTGGCCGAAACGTTTGCCGCAAAAAACCTGGGGCAATGCTGATGGTACTTTTGACACGACCGAGCGAAGCTGGAAATTCAAGGGCGGTGCGGAACGGCAGTGGGCCATAGAATTCGCTGATTTAAAATTTGTGATCCGGCCATCGGCCTTTAAGCATGTGGGGATTTTTCCGGAGCAGAAGCCGAATTGGCAATGGATGGGTGAAAAAATAAAGGCGGCTGGGCGCAAAGTTTCAGTTCTGAATCTGTTTGGTTATACGGGCGGTGCCACGCTTACTGCTGCGGCGGCCGGGGCGGAGGTGGCCCACCTAGATGCTTCTAAGGCGGCTATTGGCTGGGCGCGCGAGAACGCTGCTCTTTCTGGCTTAAGCGATAAGCCCGTTCGCTGGATTTTAGATGATGCGCGCATTTTTGTGAAAAGGGAAATAAAGCGCGGCCGGCACTACGACGGCATCATTCTTGACCCGCCAGCTTTCGGCCGTGGCCCAAAAGGGGAGGTATGGAAAATTGAAGATGATTTTCTTGAGCTTTTAGATTTGTGCAAGCAGGCTCTATCGCCGGAGCCACTTTTCTTTTTGGTTAATGGGTATGCTTCAGGCTATTCTGCTTTGGGCTATGCCAACGCACTCTCCTCACTTTTTGACGGCCTATTTGCCACGCTAGAAGCGGGGGAATTAGCACTTGTTGAAACGGCTGATAATGGTCGCCTTTTGCCCGCCGGCATTTTTGCCCGGCTCTCACGATGTAATAAAAAAGTGCTATAATCGTCTTAACTTTATAAGCTAATTACAACCTCTTATGAATCCAACCAACCCCAACTTAACCGACCCGAGAATTCGCGGGCTTATCGGCCTACTCCTTATTTGTGCTTCTCTGGCTTTGATTGCTGTTGCCATTAGTACTTTTGGTGGCTTAGGTAAGGGTCCGGAAAATATCAGCACTATCCCCACCATTGCCGTTACTGGCCAGGGTGATGCCACTGTTGTGCCCAATATCGCTGAATTTTCTTTCACAGTAGACAAAACAGCGGCCACGGTCGCTGACGCGCAGACTGCCGCTTCCACTCTTGCAAACCAGGCTATTGCCGCCGTAAAGCAGGCTGGTGTTGCTGATACTGACATCAAAACTACCAACTACTCCATTAATCCTCACTACACCTATTCAAGTAGTCCTACTATTTGCCCGCTTAATGGTTGCCCGCCCGTCCGTCAGGTTGCTGATGGTTATGAAGTTTCGCAAACCATTGATGTACAAGTTGAAAACACCGCTACTGTCGGCTCGCTCTTGCAGACTATCGGTCAGATGGGCGTTACAAATGTTGGCGGTATCAACTTTACGACAAAAGATAAAAATGCCGGCCAGGATCAAGCTCGGGCCGCCGCTATTGCTGATGCGGAGTCAAAAGCTCAGCTTCTCGCCAGCCAGCTTGGCGTGCGCCTTGGTAAGGTGGTTAATTTTCAAGAATCCGGCAACTATCCCGGGCCTATAATGTACGCCACCGCGAGCGTTGCTAAGGCCGCTGACTCTGTCACACCGAGTATTCCCACTGGCCAAAACACCGTCACGGAGAATGTTACTGTTACCTACGAAATTCGCTAGCGGGGTACCACTTTTAGAAGCTCGCTAATTGACATTTTTGACGAGGGTGGTAGTATGTATCAATCGCCCACGGGGGCGGTTTTTACTAGAAATACGGGCAAAAAAATTACCTAGAAAAAATATGAACCCCTTTACCTATCTTAAAGAAACTCGCACCGAGCTTAAGCATGTTTCCTGGCTTTCCCGTCGCCAGACGCTTATTTATACGCTTATCGTTGTTGCTATTTCCCTCGGCGTAGCTATCTATTCCGGCGCTCTTGATTACGTTTTCTCCCAAGGCCTCAAGTTCTTAATCAGCCACTTTTAATTTAATCTTTTTCTAATCTCTTTTTATGTCAAAGCAAACTATCGGCGAAGGACGAAATTGGTATGTCATCCACACCTACGCGGGCTATGAAAATGCCGTGGCTCGCAACCTGAAACAGCGTATTGAATCCTTAAACATGCAGGACAAAATTTTTAACGTTATTGTGCCGACCGAGAAAAAAATCAAGGTAAAAAGCGGCAAGCGCGTTGAGGAAGAGGAAAAAATCTACCCCGGCTACATTATGGTGGAAATGGTCGTAACCGACGATAGCTGGTACGTGGTCCGCAACACGCCGCGCGTTACTGGTTTCGTCGGTTCCGGTGTCTATCCTGTACCCATTCCAAAGAGCGATGTTGATTCTCTTTTTGGCCGCATGAATGCCGATACTCCTAAGCACGCCATTAACGTGGAGGTTGATGACCATATCAGCATCGTTGACGGTCCGTTTAAGGAGTTGGAAGGCCGTGTCAGTGAAGTTGATGAGCAACGCGGCAAGGTTAAGGTGCTCGTGAATATGTTTGGTCGCGAAACACCGGTAGAATTAGACTTCTTGCAGATTAAGAAAATGTAAGGTATTGTACCCACCTCATCGCTATTTAATCTTTATGGCTAAAAAAATCATTAAATTACTCAAAATGCAGATCCCGGGTGGCAAAGCCGTTCCTGGCCAGCAACTCGGCCCTGTTCTTGGTTCTGCTGGCATTAACATTGGCGAATTCGTTAAGCGTTTCAATGAAGAAACCAAAACTCGCGTGGGCGAAACCGTGCCAACTATCGTCACTGTTTTTGATGACCGCACCTATAAGCTGAGCTATAAAATAGAGCCAGTTTCCGGCCTTATCCTTAAAGCAATGGGCAAGGAGAAGGGTTCTGGAAAGCCCAATACCGTTAAAATCGGCACTATCAGTAAGGCCAAGGTTAAGGAAATCGCCGAGAAGAAAATGCCCGATTTGAACGCTGCCTCGCTTGAAGCTGCCATCCGCACCGTAGAAGGTTCCGCCCGCTCCATGGGTGTTGACGTTAAATAGTTTTTCAATTTTAAAATAGAACGAAAAGTGTACGCGAAAGTTGTACACTTTTTGTTTTGCGCCCACCTAGCGCGGGTGTATCATTAAAAATGGCTTTGACGTTTTCATGGTTCTTTTACAAGGAAGTGTGCCATGGATAAAATCAGTCGTAAATTTCTTGAGCGTTTCTATGACAACTCCGTGGAGTGGTTGCACGCACCGTTGAGTGAGACACAGCAAAGTCAGTGGCGTCAAAAAATCTGGCAAATATTCTTCCGGCAGTTTGGTCGCCAGGTACTCTTTTTGCCTTTTGAGTGGATTCGGCCGGCAACTGCGCATTCCGTCCATCTCAATTTCTTTGAAGCTGGCACGCCAGCTCGTAAAACGGGTATGTGCGGAGGCATCGAGTCTGCCACGGGCAGCATCATCAGGTTCCATTTCAAGCCGGTGGCGATTTTCGACGGCTGGACATCTCGGCGCTGGGTGCCCTGCGAGTGGGGAGAAACGTTGGAATTTGCTGCTGGTTTCTACGATTTCTCGGTACACAACTTTGTTGTTCACGGCAAGCGGGTTGGAGCAAAACCCGGCACAGACGAATTTACTATCTTCGCTGACGCCCATTTACCCGAAGTATTTTGCCCGCACCATGATCTTCTGCCGCTCAGTACTCTCGGCACTACTCGTCACTGGTCGTAACTGTTGTCCTCGGTCGCTAAGTAATTCTCCCGCGCTTCTCGGCGCGGGTTTTTGTCCCGAAAAATCCGGCTTTGCATTTTTATGAGGGATTCTCTATAGTGTAGCCACTACTAATCATCGCGCACATGAAAAACACCACTGCGGGAGGGAAGGGAATTCTGGGCTTGGAGCCGAGTTTTGAGCATCGCTATGTTACCGATTTCGCGAAAATAAGAACGCTGGTGAAGCATTGCCGGGGTTTGGGCCTGAAAATCGTGCTTACCCAGGGTTCGTGGGATATGGTGCATATCGGCCATGCCCGCTACTTGGAGGAAGCGAAGCGCCATGGTGATTTTCTCATTGTTGGTGTTGATAATGATGACAAAATTCGCGCTCGCAAGGGGCCCGATCGCCCCGTAGTGCCTGAAGACGAGCGTCTGGAAATGCTATGCCATTTGCGCTCGGTAGACGCCGTCTTTCTTAAGAAGTCATCCGACTCGCACTGGGCGCTTATTAAAGCCGTTGCTCCCGATGTCCTCGTTGCGGTGGACGACACCTATAGCCCGAAAGAATTAAAAGAGCTTAAAAAATACTGTACGGAGGTAAGTGTTATGAAGTATCAGGCCGAAACGTCCACCAGCGCCAAGCTCCGCCGCTTACAAATAGGCATGGCCGGCAACTTTGAGAAAATGCTGGTGCCGCGCATTATGGAGGCCGTCAGCAACACTATTGAAGCGGTTAAAAATAACGGTGGTAAAAAAGTGAATTCAACTAAGTATGGGCACAATGGCAAAAAGTAAGGCCTCGAAGAAGAAGGTGCCCAAGAAGATACGTCAGGTGCTTATTGCATATATCCCCGTTCTACACGAGGGCTATCGCACGTTGCTTACCGCGCATAAAGGCGCGGAAGTGTGGATTTTTGGGCCGGAAATAGACGAGCGTTTTGAATACCTCAAAAAAGAAATTCGGGCTTTAGATTTGTCGCTTATGGTGAAGAGTATTTCCTCGTGGAAATTGGTAAAGAAAATTGGCATTTTGGACAAGAAACAACTGCTGAAATTGCAGAAAGAAAATATTGAGGTGGTGATGCCCGATGAAGACGTGTGCCACGAGCTTGCCGAAACATATTTTGCCGGCAAAAAAGTCGCCTACGACCCGATTTTTCTGCGCTGGGATAAACACAATGCCCTTAAGGAAAAGCCCGTGGTGCCAGAAGAAAGAATTTCCCGCAAAGAATTTGATAAAAAAATGCTGGTGGACTTGGAAAAAGAAGCGCAAAAAAGTTCCGATTGGTGGCGTCGCATTGGCGCGGCTATTGTAAAAGATGGCAAGGTCGTTTTGGCGGCGCACAATGAGCATGTACCAACACCATTCGCGCCCTATATTAACGGCGATCCGCGCAATGCTTTCAAGCGCGGCATTAACGTTGAAATCTCTTCCGCCATTCACGCCGAGGCTCGCCTCATTTCCGAGGCGGCACGGCAGGGAATTGCCCTGGAGGGGGCCTCTATGTATGTGACCGTTTTTCCATGTCCGCCCTGCGCCAAAGCTATTGCGTATTCCGGCATCAAAACCCTCTACTGCACCGGCGGCTACGCCGTGCTCGATGGCGAAGATATTCTCAAAGCCAAAGGCGTCAAAATTATTTTCGTTGAACCCGATGCTGTAGAACAAAAAGGGGAGTGGAAGGGATATACGAAATAATCAGGTAAAAAATAAGCCCCGTTATTAGCGGGGCTCTTCTCCTTTCTGTAAGGGCGTCTCTCGTGGATGGTTTCGGTTACTTGCGCTTATTCAGAAGCGCTTGGTCATCCGGGTCCAGTGCGTCAAACGCATCGGCTTCGGTGGCGTTGGTGTGGGTCCTGATGTATTCCAACATCTTCCACCACACGGCCACCACTAACTTTTTCATCTCAATGTCGGCAGGGTCTTTGGCCAAGGTTTCGGAAAAAATTCCCAAAGGGTCAAGCGGCTTTTTCCAGTTGCCGTGCAGATGTAATTGGCTGGCGGCGGTGTATTCAATGTCACCGCAACGCATAGAGAAGGCGCTGCCTGGCAATGCCAACAGGAATGTGCCCGGGCCAACGTTGTAGCCAAGCTCGCCTTCCGTTAGCCACCCAAAGAGCTCAAAGATGTCCTCGTAGTCGTCTTCCTGAGTCTCTGTTCTGGCACGGAGACCTGCAGTAGGGTAGATAACGTATCGGTCTGCAATACCGGGAAGGCATATCGGGTACCGGCCACACGTCCATTTCCCGTGGGTTTTGAGCGGGGAAAATGTTTCGGCGAATGAGGTATCCGAAACGAGGTTAGGCCCGAAGACCGCTTGAACTCGCCGCGTGCGATCGGGGACAATGAATTCAGCGTGGACTCGTGGCATGAGAATGGGGTGGCCTGGGCCAAAGCCGAGAGCGAGCGGTTCGCCGCTGAGGTCGGGCATGATATTTTCAACAAAGAATTTGAAAAAATCTTCAAACTCCTCGCTATCAAGGTTGCCGAAATGGCGGATGTGTCGCTTGGGCAGCATCACCGAGTGTCGCGCGAGATCCTTCGCTTGATACTTTGGCGGACACGGCCACATTTGCCAGTTCCTGTTTTGGGCAACCACAACGTTGAGTTCGGGATTGAATTTACAAAAGGCACAGTCCTTTTGCTCCACCGCGTCGCGAAAATACGCGAAATTGCGGGTATTCAGCAGAATGGCCTGTTCCTGGTAGTCCAAGACCGATCCGTCTGCCCGAGTTCCAATTGCCATCACTGGCTCCTTGTAAAAGAACGCTTGAAATCAATAGAGGACTGGCGCGTACATTACATCTCTATTTCGCTTGTGTCAAGATTTCGGAGATTTTTTATAATTCTCGGGCTGGCCAAATTTAAAGCGCCAAGCTTCTGTTTCGCCGAGAGCGTCCAGGTCGGGTTCTATGAGGTGGGCGTGCAAGTGGAGCACGGAGTTGCCGTAATTACCGTGGCCGGGGTTACTGCCAAAGCGAATGGCAATGCCGCCGCCCCGCATGTTGCGTTTTTTTGCTTCACTGGCAAACATTTCAAAAAGCTCGCGGCCAGCTTCGGGGTCGGTGTCTTTTATGTGCTCAATGTGGGTGTTGTAAACAGCCAAAAGTTGGTGTTTTACTTTTTCGTAGGGCCACTGATTTTCAGTGAGTGTCCAAAATTTTCCTTTTTGGATGATGGGGCGTTTGTGGTATTTGAGCAGGTTTTCCTGGCAGAAAGGGCAATGGCCAGCTTGGTCAATTTCCCCCATAACCTTAGCTTGGTCGTCGCGGCGTACTGTTGCGAGAATGATGTTCTTGTTTTTGTTTTCGGGATTATCTTTTTTCATAGATGGTGAAGGTGTAATCGTATTCATTTTTCTCGTCTTTTTGGTGGGCTTCGGAGCTCGTTAGTTCCCAGTGTTTTTCGTCAATAACAGGGAAGTAGACATCGCCTTCGGGCTTTGCGTGAATGCGGGTAATGTAGAGCTTATCGGCTTGGTCTATGGTTTGCTTGTATACACTGGCGCCACCGATGACAAAAACTTCCTGGTTTGAGGCGCCTGCCGCCTCAAATGCCTGGGGTATTGAGGTAACCTGAATGCATTCTGTTGGTAGCGTTGAATCCTTTTTCTCAAGGAGAACGACATTAAGGCGGCCAGGGAGGGGTTTACCAATTCTGCTAAAAATAGATTTAAACGTGTTCAGGCCCATAATCACTGGCTTGCCCTTGGTGGTGGTGGCAAAGTGTTTCAAATCAGCGGAAATATTCCAAATTAAATCATTCTTGAGACCGATGACGTTATTTTCTGCCACTGCGGCGATAAGGGAGATCATGGGGAGTTGGGTTGGCGGCGTTTAAATAGCAACCGGAATGGCCTTGATGCCAGGGTGCGGATTGTAGTCGGAAAGGGCAAAGTCGGTGTGCCTAAATTCAAAAAAATCTTTTTTGTCAGATTTTAAAGTGAGCGTGGGCAGAGCGCGAGCTTCTCGAGCGAGCATGGTTTCTACCGAGGGCTGTTGGTCAACATAAATATGCGCATCAGAAAAACTATGGACGTATTCGTAGGGTTCCAGGCCGGTTACTTTTGCGATTGCTAACGTGAGCGCGGCATACTGGATGAGGTTTTGAGGAAGGCCAACGGGGACGTCGCACGAGCGCTGATACATGTGCAAGGTGAGCTTGTTTTCAATGATTCGCAAGTGAATCCAGCCGTGGCAAGGAGCAACCACCACCTTTTGCTGTTTGCCTTTGCCACGGATGGTGTATTGGGGAATCCATGGGGTAATAAAATGAGTGCGCAGTTGCGGCTCTTCTTTTATTTGCTCAATAATATTTTTGAACTGGTTATAGGCACCACCGTCGGCAGTGGGGAAGTCGTGGAAAGCGGCGCCGTAGGAACCAGGACCCAGGTCACCTTCTTTCAAACCACGCTTCTCACATTTTTCTTTGGTAACCCACCAACGCCACCAATAACAGCCAAATTTTTCCAATTCTTCCTGGGTGCGTGCGCCATTGGCAAAGCCTAGTATTTCGCCGATAGCTTGTTGCCAAATAGTTACTGGGAGTTTCTCAGAGATTTTAGGAGCCATATTTCTTTCGGTAATGAGTGGAAAGCCGTTTTCAAGCTTGAAATGAAGCGGCTTGGGGCCAATGAGGGTGAGGGCGTCAACGCCTTGCTGGCTAGGTGTACGAATACCTTTAGCTAGGATTTCTCGGAGCAAATCCTGATACTGGGTATCGACTGTTCTTTCAGAGTATGGTTTTATCATTTCCCGATTTTACCATGTGCTATAGTGTGGGCATACAAAAGTCCAAAATAAAACACAGAATTTTATGAAAGACAAACAGATAGAAAAACTCATAAAAAGCGAAAAGGCGCGGCAGAAAAAAGTGGTTAATTTGATTGCTTCGGAAAATTACGTTTCCGACGATGTTTTGAAAGCTCTCGGCTCGGAGCTCACCAATAAGTATGCCGAAGGTTATTCCGGCAAGCGCTACTATGGCGGACAGGTTTTTATAGACAAAATTGAGGATTTGGCAAAGGAGCGGGCTTTGAAACTTTTCGGTTTGAAGGCCGACAAATGGCACGTGAATGTTCAGCCACTTTCGGGTTCGCCTGCCAACTTGGCAGTGTATTTGGCACTGGTGCCGCCGGGTGGAAAAATCATGGGCATGTCACTCGATAACGGCGGTCATTTAACCCATGGTCATAAAGTTTCAGCTACGGGTAAATTCTGGGTGCAGGTGCCCTATGGCGTCCATAGCCAAACAGAGCAAATTGATTACGATGACATTAAGAAGATCGCCACCGAGCAGAAGCCGGATGTTATTGTGGCTGGCTTCACGGCTTACCCACGTCGCATTGATTTCAAGAAATTCCGCGAAATTGTTGACGGCATTACGCCGAAGCCGACGCTCATGGTAGACATGTCGCATTTTGCTGGCCTTGTCGCTGGCGGTGCGTACCCCTCGCCGTTTGAATATGCTGATGTGGTTACTACTACGGTGCACAAAACACTTCGTGGCCCGCGTTCAGCTATTATTTTTGTACGCAAAGATGCACGCGAGCTAGATAAGAAAATTGATAAAGCTGTGTTTCCGGGTTTACAGGGTGGCCCACATCTTAACCAAATTGCCGCTGTGGCCGTGACGCTCAAAGAAGCGGCTACTCCCGCATTTAAAAAATATGCCAAACAGGTAGTGAAAAACGCCGCCACTCTGGCCGACGAATTAAGCAAAAAGGGTTGGAAAATTGTTTCCGGCGGCACCGACAGCCACCTAGTGCTTGTGGATACATGGCTCAACGGCCTGGGCGTTTCCGGCAAAGAGGCAAGTGAACTTCTGGAAAAGGCAGATATTATCGTCAATAAAAACACTATTCCTGGCGAAACTCGTTCGCCCATGGATCCATCCGGTATTCGTCTCGGCTCCGCCGCTGAAACCACCCGCGGCCGCAAGGAGAGCGACATGAAAAAAATCGCCGCTAAAATTGACGCGGTTTTGAGGAAGGGAAAATCAGCATAATAGAAAAATAAGAAAAAGCCTCGGTTCTCGCCGAGGCTTTTGAAAAAGAACTAATGCTTGGGGATAGATTGCAGGATGATCCATCGTATATCATCCGCAGTCTCAATTTCCCGTTCAGGTGGGGTTTCAAAAGTGAGAACATCTTCGCCTTTGGGAATGTAACGACGAACTCCGCGAAACCTACTTTCATCAACGAACTTTTCTGTTGAGGTTTCTACAACACCCACTTTTTTATTGGCGGCATGAATAATTGTTCCTTCTCCAGTGGCGAGGCCGACGTGCCCCACACCATCCGACGGGTCGTTGTGGTAGTAATCAATCCATCCGGAACTAAAGACAACGTCGTTTCGTATAATTTCACGAAATGGAATAGGGGAGATATCTCGTTGCCAATCGCGTTGTTGAATTGATCGGCGCGGAAGCCATATGCCACGTTGGGCATACAGCCACTTAATGAAGCTTGAGCAATCTACTATCGCAGGCGCTTCGGAAGGTTTTGCACTACGTCGATATTTTGAAGACATAATACATTGACGAGCGAGGGCCACCAAGTCAACCTCCAAAACTCCGAATCCTTTACTCACGAGAATGGCAAGCGCTTCTTTATGCGTCACTGGTAGGCGCATTGAACCAAGGTTTGCCGCACACCGATTTCCAACTGCGCGGTATTCCATAATTTTTCCTTTCTAAAAGAACAGCCAAAAGAACAAAAAACCACCCGACAAGGGCAGTTTTGATTGTTTTAAATTAGTGTAAAACCGCCCTGTTTATAGAAGGTGGGGGATGGCGGGTACAAAGCCAGACCACGTTTGAATGTTCTTAGTGCAAAGCATGTTGGGATTGATACTACAGCAAGATCAGTACTAATTGCAAACTTGAGATCACAAATTGTGATATCAAGTTTGAGGTGTCAGTTTGGCACCTCAAAGATTCGAACCTCTATTTTAAGGCGCAAAGATGTCATCTTGAAGTCGTAATTTGTGACTTCAAGATGGCTGAAAACCCATCGGGCCTTTGTGTAAAGACCTTCCTGGATCCATTAACCTTCTGAGTGCTTCAAAAATTATGTCTAATTGTTTGTCGTATTTTTCTTCTAAACCCGCCAATTTTTCGGCTAAGTCTTTATTAGTAGCTAGAATTTGCCGTAATCGAGTAAATGTTCGCATGATTTCAATATTCACCAGAATTGCTCGTTTGCTTCGTAAAACACTTGAAAGCATGGCGACGCCTTGTTCTGTAAAGGCATAGGCAAGATAACGTCGTCCGCCCCGTTTGTTTGAGGTGCCAATTTGGCACCTCAAACGTTTAGTTTCTTCTGGTGTGAGTTGAAACATAAAATCGGCTGGGAATCTCCCTAAGTTTCTTTGTACTGCACGATTGAACTGCTTAGTGGAAACTCCGTATAATAAGGCCAGATCGTTATCTAGTAACACTTTCTGCCCACGGATAATAAAAATAGAGTGGGCAATTCGTTCAAGAGGAATAATTGATTCATTTTTCTCCATCCCGTAATTATTTCACCACCCGATGAAATATTTCTGAAGAAATGGTAAAATTGTGCGACACAAGACGGAATTCTTTTCATGTCAATCACTATTAAAATTCAAAAGCTGAAGCCGGAGGCTAAAGTGCCGAGCTATGCCCACCCGGGCGATGTCGGCCTAGACCTTTATTCCATGGAAGAAAAAACCCTGGCGCCGGGCGAACATTACCTTTTTTATAATGGTATAGCTATTGAATTCCCGCACGGCTACGCAGGCATCATTAAAGATAAGGGGAGTATTAGTAAAGCGAATTTGCACACTATGGGCGGAGTTTTTGATGCTGGTTTTCGTGGTGAATATAACGTGCATTTGGTTAACTTGGGCGACAAGCCATATACCGTAGAGAAAGGCGACAAGGTCGCCCAGCTGCTCATTTTCCCCGTGGAAATTGCTAAAATTGAGGAAACTGATACGCTGACTGAATCCGCTCGCGGCAAGGGTCAGTTCGGTAGCACCGGCCGAAAATAAATCCGTTAAAAAATTCTAAATGGTAATTCAAGAAAAAATAATTTCTCTGGTTGAACACGCTTTGGCGGCGGCCGGCATTGAAAAGGGTGAAGCCGTGATAGTCCTTGAGCATCCGACTGATTTAAAATTTGGCGATTATTCCACCAATATTGCTTTGGTTTTAACCAAGAAAATGAGGGAAAAGCCGCAAACTGTGGCAAAGAAAATCGTGGCGGCTCTTGAGGCGGAATTAAAAAAGAGCGACGATACGCCAATCGCAAAAATTGAAGTGGCCGGCGCTGGCTTCGTTAATTTTTTTCTGACCGAAAAATTCTTTGCCGATTCCATTGGGGAAATTCTTCAAAACCCGGCAGATTTTGGCAAGAATACTGAGCTTCTTAAGGAGAAAACCATTATTGAATACACCGATCCGAATGCATTCAAGCTTCTGCATATTGGCCACCTCATGAGTAACGCTATAGGTGAATCGCTCTCGCGGCTTCTACAATTTTCTGGCGCCCAGGTGCGTCGCGCCACTTATGGCTCCGACGTGGGCCTCAACGTAGCCATGGCTGTGTGGGGTATGCAAAAGTTGGCCGCGGAAAAATTCCCCGGCAAGCAGGTGCCCGAGCAACTTGCCGAGCTTCGCGCATTGCCCCTTGCTGAAAAAATCGCTTTTGTTGGCAAGGCCTACGTGCTCGGCGTGCAAACCTATGAAAAAGACGCCGCTGTGAAGGAGGAAATCATCGCGCTCAATCATAAAATCTACACTCATTCCGATGAAACAGTGGGTCAGTTTTACGTGCTCGGCAAGCGGGCAAGCATTGACCATTTCAATGAGATATTTGCGCTTTTGGGCAGTAAGTTTGATCACCAGATTTGGGAGTCCGACATTGCCGCTTTTGGCGAGGAAATCGTGAAGTTCGGCTTGGAGCGCGGCATTTTTGAAAAAAGTGATGGTGCCATAATTTATCCTGGAGAGAAGAAGGGGAAAGAAGCCGGCCTGCACAACCGGGTTTTTATTACTTCGCACGGCATTCCTACTTATGAAGCCAAAGAGCTTGGTCTCACCAAGAAAAAATTTGAACTTCACGATTTTGACACATCCATAGTTATCACCGGCAACGAGCAAAATGATTATTTTCGCGTGGTTATGGCCGCTCTCGCCGAGCTTTACCCGGAAATTGCCGCTCGCACCAAGCATCTAAGCCACGGCATGATGCGTTTTGCGGAGAGTAAAATGAGCTCGCGCACTGGCAACGTGGTTACGGGCGAGTCGCTTTTACACGAGCTTGCCGAGAATGCCCTGGAAAGAATGGATGAAAAAGATCAGAAAATTGCCATGCAAATCGCCATTGCCGCTTTTAAATACGCTGTGCTGAAGCAGTCTATTGGCCGCGACGTTGTTTTTGACCCGGAGCAATCTATTTCTTTTGAAGGCGATTCCGGGCCGTATCTGCAATATACTTTTGTGCGCACCCAGGCATTACTTGCTAAAGCGAAGAAAGAAAAATTTGAGTCGGGCGCTCAAGCCACTCTTCCACCAAGCGCCGAACTTCTTACCCGCCTGCTCTATCGTTTTCCGGAAATTGTGGAACGTGCCGCCGCGGAATATACGCCACAGCACGTCGCAACCTATCTCACCGCGCTCGCCAGTGAATTCAATCATTGGTACGCCACCGAGAAAATTGTTGATGCACAAAATAAAGAAGCGTCACAGGCAAAACTCGCTCTTGTTGTCGCTATTGGTACAGTTCTCAAAAATGGCCTGTGGCTTCTCGGTATTGTCGCGCCGGAAAGGATGTGAGAGAATATCTGAAGTGATTTTGCTCTCTGGCGGCGAAGCTCGGCGGCCTCGCCGGTTCTCTGGACTACCCGTGTCGGACATGCGCGGGTGGTCTTTTTATTTGGAGCAAAAATCCTAAAAAAGTGCTAATATTTGAGCCATTATGGGCAATGAAGAAGAAAAAAAGTCTCCGATAGCTCTACGCGAAGAAGCGACTTTGGAATTTTGGCGTGTCAATAAAATCTTTGAAAAAACCCTTGAGCAAACAAAAAACGGCAAAGAATTCATTTTTTACGACGGACCACCATTTGCCACGGGCGAGCCGCACTACGGCCACATTTTAGCGGGCACTATTAAAGACGCTATTCCGCGCTACAAAACGATGCGCGGTTTCCATGTGCCTCGGCGCTGGGGCTGGGATTGCCACGGTTTGCCCGTTGAGAATTTAGTGGAAAAAGAACTCGGGCTTGCTACGCGCAAGGCCGTTGAAGAGTATGGCCTTGAAAAATTCAATGCAGCCGCCAAGGCGAGCGTGCTTCGTTACGATGCCGTGTGGAAGAAAATCGTGCCGCGCACTGGCCGTTTTGTAGACATGGACGACGCCTATCTCACCATGGACTGGCGCTACACCGAATCCATCTGGTGGTCATTCAAGCGTCTCCAGGAAAAGGGTTTGATATACCGGGGGCTAAAGCCAATGCATTTGTGCCCGCACGATGAAACGACACTTTCTAATTTGGAAGTAGCTCTCAATTATAAAGAGCTCACTGATATTTCCGTCTATGTGAAATTTGAGCTGGTTGAGGGCCCTGGAACATTTCTACTGGCCTGGACGACAACACCTTGGACATTGCCCGACAACACAGCGCTGGCGGTAAACGCCGATGTGATCTATGTGCGGGCTCGGGTGGAAACAAAAGAGGGGAGCGTTACGGTTATTTTAGCCAAAGAGCGGCTGGGTGTTATTAAGGATTCGTATACGATAGAAGAGGAATTTCTTGGCGCGAAATTGGTCGGCAAAAAATATAAGCCCGTATTTCCGTATTATCTTGAGTTTTTGAAACGACTTGATGCGGAAACGACACCTTCCAAAAAATATACTGTAGTGGCCGCCGACTTTGTTACGACCACCGATGGTACGGGGATAGTGCACATTGCTCCAGCCTTTGGGGAGGACGATTACGAATTGGGATTAAAAGAAGGTTTACCAGCACCGCAATTTGTTGGCATGGACGGTCGTTTTACCAAGGACGTGACCGATTTTGTCGGCCTGTTGGTGAAGCCGAAGCCCACAAAGGAAGAGCCGGACGCCAACCAGAAAACCGATATTGAAATCATTAAATATCTCGCGAAGCATGGCGCGCTATTTGCCAAAGAAAAAATTAAACATTCGTATCCGTGTTGTTGGCGTTGCGACACGCCGCTTTTAAATTACGCAACCACTTCGTGGTTTGTAAAAGTAACCGATCTTAAGGAGAAGCTCGTTGCTGAGAATCAAAAAGTGAAATGGGTGCCGACGGAAATAGGCGAAGGCCGTTTCGGCGACTGGCTTAAAAATGCCAAGGATTGGGCCGTTTCCCGTTCGCGTTTTTGGGGTGCGCCATTACCGGTATGGATCTGCGAGAAATGCAATGAGCCGGAATTCATTGGTTCTGTTGCGGAGCTTGCCGGCAGAATGAAGCGCAATACCTATTTTGTAATGCGTCACGGCCAGGCCGAAAGCAACGTGGCCAATATCGTGAGTGTTAATGAAAAGAATAAAGACCCACTCACTGCTACAGGCCGCAAGCAGGTGGTAAAAGCGGCAGAAAAACTGGTCGCTAATGAGGGTGCAAAAATAGATTTCATTTTCAGTTCGCCATTTGAGCGCACTCGGGAAACCGCCGAGCTTGTGGCCGAAACGCTTGGCTATAAGGGCGAAATCATGTTTGACGATCGCTTGCGTGAGCTCGGCTCGTTTTCCTTTGAGGGCAAGAGTCGCTCCAATAGGGACGTGCAATACACCGTGCATTCCGGTGTGGTTCCGGCCGGTGATGAAACTAAAGAACTCGCCGCGGAACGGGTCAAGGAATTTTTCTATGATATAGACGCAAAATACGTCGGTAAAACTATCTTGGTAGTAAGTCATGCTGGGCCGTTGTTGGCTTTTGGCCATGAGGTGATGGAAAATGCGCAGGTGCGAAAGGTGCCTTTTTCCGCTTTGCCGCACGACGCGAATTTCACTATTGATTTGCATCGGCCGTTTGTGGACGCAGCTGAGTTTCCTTGCGCGAAATGCGGCGGGGTGATGCATCGCGTGCCAGATGTTTTTGATACTTGGTATGAATCCGGCTCCATGCCATTTGCCTCGGTTCATTTTCCTTTTGAACATGGGGAGAAAAATCAGAAAGAACCATCGCGTTTTCCGGCTAACTTCATCGCTGAGGGTCAGGACCAAACTCGCGGCTGGTTTTACAGCCTCTTAGTTCTTGGGTGCGGTCTTTTTGGTCAATCGCCCTATCAAAATGTGGTGGTCAACGGTATTATTTTGGATGAAACAGGTCGCCAAAAACTGTCCAAAAAACTCAAGAATTACCCCGACATTTCTTTAGTACTCAATAAATATGGTGCCGATGCCATGCGTTACTACTTGCTCTCGTCGCCGGTGGTGAAGGCGGAGGACCTAGCTTTTTCCGAAAAAGGCCTGGATGAAGTCGTTAAAAAAATCAGTAATCGATTGGACAATGTGTATGCTTTTTACGCGCTCTATTCCGATGGAAAAGTCGCGGCCAGCACCAAAAGCAAAAATATTCTTGATCGGTGGATTTTGGCGCGGTTGGCACAAGTGGGCGGGGAGGTAACTGACGCGCTGGAGCGTTATGAATTAGATAAAGCCACTCGGCCTTTTGGCGATTTTCTTGACGACCTTTCCACCTGGTATATTCGCCGCTCCCGTGACCGTTTCAAGGGTGAGAATGCTGAGGAAGCTCTCGCTACCACACGCTTTGTGTTGGAAGAATTGGCAAAGCTCCTGGCTCCCTTCATGCCTTTTGCCGCCGAGGATTTATATCAAAAAGTGAAGTCTGCCAAAGGTGCGCAGAGTGTTCACCTTGAAACCTGGCCAGAATTTAAAAAGGCTGATGAGAAGTTGCTTACTAACATGGTCAAAGCCCGCATGCTCGTTTCGCTTGCCTTGGAAGCTCGAGCGGCCGCTGGTATCAAAATTCGTCAGCCACTTTCAACTGTGACTGTCGGTCGTGAGGGTGTACTACATCCGGAATTTCAAGACGAACTCTACGAACTCATGAGGGATGAATTGAATGTGAAGAAAATTGTATACACCAGCAGTCAAACAGAATTAGTGACGCTAGACACAATCATCACCCCGGAATTGCGTCTGGAAGGTGTTGCTCGTGATCTTATTCGCTTCATTCAGGAGTTGCGAAAAAAGAAAGGTTTATTACCAAGTCAAGACATTACGCTTACTATTGCCACCTCTCCAGAGGGTCGCCACGTGCTTAAAATGTTTATGGATAAAGTTAAAAATATCACTCGGGCGAAAGAACTGGTTTTTGCCGAAAAGCTTTCTGCCGCGGAAAAAATTTCCATTGAGAATTTTGAATTTTCAGTTAGCTTAGAATAATGTCGCACCATATATACACCACGCCGGCTATAGTTTTAGAGAGCTTGCCTGGTAGGGAGGCCGACAGGCGTTACACCATTTTTACTTCGGAGTTTGGGGTTATTCGAGCGACGGCAACGGGGGTGCGGCGGGGTGAATCAAAATTGCGCTACGCGCTTCAGGAATTTTCCGCGCTTTCAGTGTCGCTGGTGCGCGGGCGCGACATTTGGCGCGTCACAAACGCTTCGGCGGGGGAGAATATCTTTTGGCGCGAACGGGCAAATAAACCAGCGATGGAAATGGTCGCCAGGGTTTTTCGTTTGATTATTCGCTTAGTGCCCGGTGAAGAAAAAACGGAGGCGCTCTATAATGAGGTCGCTTCGGCTCTTCGGTTTCTTGGCGAGCACCAACTTTCCGCCGAGAGTCTTCCGCTTTTTGAACAAATCGTCGTCTTGCGCATGTTATACCACCTCGGCTATGTCGGTGCCGAGCCGTCTTTGACCCCGTTCCTTTCCGGTAGTGTTAGCCCTGAACAGTTAGAATCGGCTCGCGTCAACCGCCGAAAAATTCTCGCCGCTATCAATTTTTCTCTCAAAGAGTCGCAATTATAGTCTTCGTGGTATTTATACCATTCGGTCGTGGTATAATTTCAGTAATGGATCAAAAGCCTGAAGGTGGCGCGCAAAACAATCGGCTTGGTCAGCTTGGCCAGGACATTTATTCCCGGGATTTTCCGGATATTTCCAATTACCCGAAACCAAAGCTTGCTGGTGACGACAGCTCCGGCCCTAGGCGCTGGCAGGGAACCGAGGAAATGTTTAGCGACACCAACGAGCGGCCCGGCCGTCATTTTCCCTTTAAGGCCGTGTTTATTGGTGCCGTGGCTTTTTTTCTGCTTTGCCTCGGCATAGCCGGTATTGTGGTATATCGCGGTTTCAATACAGTTTCGGCCAGTGCCGTAGATATTTCTTTTCTCGGCCCTGTTTCTATTGCCGCTGGCAGTAATTTAGATTTCAGCGTGGTGGTGCAAAATAATAATCCTGGGCCCATTCAAAATGCGATGCTCTATTTAGATTATCCTTCGGGCGCAACCGAAGCCACCGATACTTCGGCCGCTTTTACCCACGAAACAGTCGCTTTAAATACTATTGACTCAGGAGCTTCCGCCACACACGATGTGCGCATGGTGCTCTATGGTGCCGAGCATAGCGTTGGCGAAGTAACGGCCACGCTTCAATATTCAATTCCCAACAATAACGGTGTTTTTAAAAAAGAGCAGGTCTACGATGTGCAAATCAGTTCCGCACCGCTTCTTTTGAACGTCAACGCGCCAAGTCAAACGCCCGCCGGCGCGCCAGTGACTTTTACACTGTCGCTCTCTGCTAATTCCACCAATCCGCCGCAAAATGTGTTGGTAACGGCGCAGTATCCGTTCGGTTTCCAGTTTGCCAGCTCAACACCGACACCTGTGTATAGTAATTCCGAATGGCTCTTCCCGTCTATTGCCGCCAGTAGCACGCAAACCATTAGCGTTACCGGCTACTTGCAGGGTCAGGAGAACGACCAGCAAACAGTGCGCTTTTTGGTGGGCACACAAAGTGCCAACGATCCCAAAACGCTTGGCATCATCTACTTGGCCGCTAACCAAACATTACTTATTCAGCGTTCGCCTCTGGCTTTGGCATTCTCGCTTAATAATAGCGGTGGCACGGCCGTGGTCAGCCCTGGCCTTGGTAATGGCACGCTCACGGTCACTAACAATCTTCCTGTTAGTTTGCTTAACACCCAAATTTCCGTGCAGGTTGGTGGCAACGCCCTTGACCCGGGCAGTGTGAATGCGGGAGAGAATGGCCTCTATCGTCAAACCACGCAGACTTTAAGTTGGGACCGGCTTTCTGTGCCGGCTTTGGGGCAACTTAATCCCGGCCAGCAAGTGTCGCTTGATTTTGCGTTTAATACTCTTTCGGCCGACCTGCTCGCCGCGCTGCAGAATGGTTCAATCACTTTTTCCGCTTCGGCCAGCGGTCAACAGCTTGGTGCTACTAGTGACGCCGCGCCGGTAACCGCCACAGCCCAGGCGAGTGCCCGCCTGGCTTCGGCTGTTGGTCTGCTTGCTCGGGCGGTTTATTCCACTGGCCCATTCACCAATACCGGCTCGGTGCCGCCTAGAGTAGACCAGCCGACCACCTACACAGTTGTCTGGACATTAACCAACAGCTCTAATATAGTCTCTGGCGGCACAGTCACGGCCAGTTTGCCGCCCTACGTGCACTGGTTGGGCCAAATTAGCCCCGCTTCGGCCGCAGTTACTTTTGATGCTACTAGGAACGTTATTACCTGGAAGCCGGGCGATCTGCCCGCCGGTGGCGCCGCTCCGGTTGCTTCCGTAGCTTTCCAAATACAGGTAACACCGATGGCCAGCCAAGTTGGCACTGCGCCCGATACCGTAGAGAATATTGGCTTTACCGGCACCGACGCATTCGTGAATGTTCCCGTTACTACTCCCGGGAGCACGCTTACCACCGCTGTTCCCAGCGATCCAACATACGGCAATAGCAACGGTTTTGTTCAATAATCAGAAAATCCCATGGAAAATTCCCAAAATAATAAACAGAACGACATAATGGAAAAAATAATTTCGTTGGCCAAGCGGCGCGGTTTTATTTATCAGGGATCGGAAATTTACGGCGGCTTGGCTGGCACCTGGGATTACGGCCCGCTCGGCGTGGCGCTCAAAAACAATCTGAAACAGCTTTGGTGGCAAATGTTCGTGGAGGAGCGCGAGGATATGTATGGCATAGACGCGGCCATTTTAATGAATCAAAACGTGTGGAAGGCCAGCGGCCACGTGGGTGGTTTTGCCGACCCTCTGGTGGAGTGTTCCAAGTGTCATCACCGTTTTCGGGCCGACCACTTGGCTGACGCGAAAAAGTGCCCCGACTGCGGCGGCAAGCTCGGCGAGGTGAAGCAATTTAATATGATGTTCCAAACGAGCGTTGGCGCGGCCGTTGACGAAGCTTCTGTTTCGTATTTGCGTCCCGAAACGGCGCAGGGCATGTTTGTGAATTTCAAAAATGTGGTGGACTCCTTTCATCCAAGCTTGCCCTTCGGTTTGGCACAGATAGGCAAGGCTTTTCGCAATGAAATCGCTCCGCGCGACTTTCTCTTCCGTTCGCGTGAATTTGAGCAAATGGAAATTGAATATTTCGTGCGTGCCAATGATTGGGAGCGCCATTTTGAAGAATTCCGCAAGCTCATGTTGGCCTGGACGGAAGCTATTGGCTTGCGCCGTGAAAAAGTGCACGAGCTTGAAATCGCTCCTGGCGACTTAGCCCATTATTCCAAGCGCACTATTGATTTTGAATTTGAGTATCCTTTCGGTCGCAAGGAGCTTTACGGCTTGGTCTACCGTGCTAGTTTTGATTTGGAGGCGCACGCCAAGGGCAGTGGTGTTTCATTGGAATATTTTGACGAAGCTGAAAAGGATTTAGAGAAGCGAAAATTCGTGCCGCATGTTATTGAGCCCTCTTTTGGCGTAGACCGTACTGTTTTGGCAATTTTGACTGATGCCTACACCGAAGATACACTCGGTGGCGAAACGCGTGTTTTCTTGAAACTCGCCGAAGCCGTTGCTCCAGTCACGGTTGCTGTGTTCCCACTTTTGAAGAACAAACCACCGCTCGTTGAAAAGGCTAGGGAAGTCTACGCCAAGCTCCGTGAGCACAAAAAGAGCGCTGGCTTAAGCGCTAGAATCGCTTTTGACGACAACGGTAATATCGGCAAGCGTTACCGCCGCCAGGATGAAATAGGCACGCCGTGGTGCATTACTGTGGATTTTCAGACCCTTGAAGACGAAACCGTAACCTTGCGCGACCGCGACACCGGCTCGCAAAGTCGCATTAAAATTGACGAAATCGCCAAAACAATTTTCTAGAGAATTGTGAAAAAATCCTATATCCAACATGAGGGTAGGGTAATAGATACGGACAAAAAATTCACGCATGTGATGGCTATTGCCCTTGATCCGCGTAGCGGCTACAAGGAGGGCGTGGTGCGTTGTATTACGCATCGTGAGGGTGATGTGGCCGTCAGTGGCATCGTTGACCATAGCGAGCTCCGTAAAGTCACTGGCAATTCTTTGGAGCATTTCGAAATAGGGGAGAAACTAAATATCATCGGAGAAACCGATGTACTAAGCCGACTTATAAAACCAGGCTTGGAATATATCGGCCTAGAGGACCCGGATATTTGGATAGATACTAAAAATAATTTACTGCATCTTTATTTTACGTTGCCTTTAATAAACAAAACTAATTTTAGTAAAAACGAAATTCATCTCGGACATGCTGTTGGAAGAAACCTCGATTCTTTAGAAATGACCGAGCCTGTTCTTCGGGCAGACACAATCGGTGGTGCTAAAGAATTATCTGTTGTGCCAATCAATAAAAAGGGTCTTCGTTTCAACTTAGTTGAATCGAGTAAAAAAGAATCCGACTTTAATTATTCCGTGATACGGCTAGCTATTGCTGAAGATATGGGTAAACCATGGAAATTTGGCGATATTGCGTTTCACCCTAAAGAGCACGACATTCCTTGGATAGCCGGCCATGCTTCACCTGGGCCGCTTTTTTCAAAAGAGTTTATTGATGTCGGCGAAGGCAAACTCGCCGGCCTCATTAATGGTAGAGAGGCCAACCGGAAAATCGGCGACAAAACCGTCTACGGCATGTTTTCCGTTGGCCTGTTCATTTATGATTATGAAAATGGAAGGATAGACTGGGTATCGCCCAAGCTCTTCATTCAGGATACTGAGGCGAAAACTATTACTTTCGCCAGCCAATTCGTGGAAACAGGGAAGGGGCAGGGGATTTTGTACGCACACGTGGACGATTCGTTTATAAGGGCGTATACATTGAACGCAGATTGCATAAAAGAGCTACTACCTTAAGAAATCCTTTAGGAAAAATTGATGAGAATTTTAACACCTCTCTGCTATGCTTGCGGCTCAGGGAACGCGCGGGGAGGTATTTGACGATTATTTTCAGGGATGTATACTGTAACAAAGTGTATTACAAATTGTTACATGTATTATCACAACTACCATGAGAAACATCATTAATATATCCTTGCCGGCCGAAACCAAAAAAGAGGTCGAATCGGCCGCTAAAGAAGAGAATTTTGCCTCAATAAGCGAGTTTTTTAGGCATATATGGCGTGAGTACAAGTATCAGCAACTTATGCGTGGTATTCGCCAAAGCCAAAAGGAAATAAAAGCTGGAAAGGGTAAAATTCTACACTCCCTCAAAGATCTTGATTAGTGCAAATTATATATACTCCTCATTTCAGTAGGATATACAAAAAACTCAGTAAAACTCTAAAAGATTTAGTAAAAGAGAAAGAAAATCTGTTAAGGCAAGATCCGTTTGATTCTCGTCTCAAGACTCACAAATTACAAGGAGGTTCTGGAAATCTTTGGTCTTTTTCTGTGGGTTATAAATACAGAATAATTTTTGAATTTGATTATAATGTGATCTATTTTCACGAAGTAGGCGATCATTCTGTATATGACCGACTATAGTATGAATTTTCGAGTAGTTTCCCAAAGAAAACGAAACGATTCCGTTCGGGTAGACATCCTGGGTCATGAGGTCACGATGCTCGGCGATTACTCGTTGTTGCATCGCCACGCTGTCGGTGGGGTAGCGCACCGCCTGTTCTAAGCGGGTGACGCACGTCGTCAAACCAATGTGCCGGCAGATTGCCAGTGCGTTGGAAGAGTCGGGTGTCTCAAAGTTGAGACGCGGCCCGATTTCCACGATCGAAGTGGAATCATCATCCACCAGTGCGTAGAAGGATACTGGTTGGACTCTTTTTGGTTCAGCGGGGTCGGCGATGAGTCCTCGGAGTTTTTCAAGCTCCTCAGTATTGAGTAGGGCGGACGTCTCAACATAGAAACGCTCCTCAGCATTACCTGCTAGCAAACGGAAGAAACTAGTAATCATGAGAGGCTCCTTTCAGTGCCTTGATTTTTTCTGACAAAAATTGACAAAAAACATAAACAATAAGCACCTACAATAGGTGCTTTCCGGAGGTTATACTACGGGAAATTGCTCTAAAAGCAAGAAAAAAGCGATTCCTGGTGGAATCGCTTGTGGTTGGGGATTTGTCTTAGTTTCCTTAGCGTGACACACCCTCGGGCACTACTAGGGATTCGGGGTGAATGCCATCCCATGTGATTTGGCCAGAGACGACCATTTTGGTGATGGCTGATTGGTAGGCGTGTTCCAACTTGTTAACGCGCGCACCAAGGGTTTCGGGCGTGTCGTCAGGCCGGATTTTTTCCCGGATGCGGAAGAAAACTGGGCCGCGGTCATATTCGCCCGTAACGAAATGCATACACACTTCGGAGTGGGTGAGTTCGCCGAGCTGGTATGCCTGCATGACGGCTTCGTGCACGTGGTGGCCATACATGCCGGGCCCGCCAAACGCCGGCAAGGGGCCAGGGTTGATATCGAAGACTGTTTGTGAATTGAACTTGGTCTTCGGGTCAAGCCCCTCCACTTTTTTAAGCCAGCCGGAAAGGGCGAAGAAGTCGGCGTGTGAATCTTTTGCCAGCCATTCATAACCTTTGGCATCCCATGGTCCGGGGAAGTGCCTGAAGGGTACCTTTAGCGCCTTGGCTCGCCGGCGCACGCCACCATCCTTGTGGTTGGAAACGACGCCGACAATCTTGGCATTCAGTTCTCCAATTTCTGATGCCCTGAAGAGTTCTTGAAAGCCTGAACCGCCGCCCTCGGGAGTCCCCGAAGCAAAAACCAATATTCTGGGTTTTTTCATGTAATACCTCCAAAATGTTCTGTGAATTCTCTCTGCATACTAATGAAATGTGGAATTTTTGCAACTCTTGCGTCGCCTTTTCATTTGGCGGTTTTTCCGCTACACTTCTGCCTATGAACATTAAACGAACGGTATTACCGAATGGCTTGCGAATTATTACGGTGCCTATGAAGGACGCACCCACGGTGACGGTGCTGGCGATGGTGGAAGTGGGTTCAAAATATGAAAATAAGCAGACGAGTGGCCTTTCACATTTTTTGGAACACATGTGCTTTAAGGGCACGGAGAAGCGTCCGGCGGCCAAGGATATTAGCCGTGAATTAGATACTTTAGGGGCTCAATATAACGCTTTTACGTCCGAGGAATTCACAGGCTACTGGGCTAAAGCGGCTAAAAACCACGTGGAGAAGCTTGTGGACGTCGTGAGCGACATTTACCTCAACTCAACCTTTCCTGCCGCGGAAATTGAAAAGGAGAAGGGTGTGATCGTGGAGGAAATTAATATGTATCGTGACATGCCCCAGCGTCATGTGCAGGAACTCTTCATGAAAGCGCTCTATGGCGATCAGCCCGCAGGTTGGAGCATTGCCGGCACAAAAGAAACCGTGCGTTCATTTACGCGCGAAAATTTTCTGGCTTATCATGCTGAACACTATGTCGCTAAGGCTACCACCATTATTGTGGCGGGCGGTTTCAACCAGGCCAAAGTCATCGGCCTTTTGAAGAAAGCGCTCGCTGGTGTGAATAAAACCAAAAAGAGTACGAAGTTGGCGGTTGTTGAGGAGCAAAAGGCACCTGCTATTATTGTTGAGCATCGCCCAACCGACCAAAGTCATATTGTGCTTGGGGTGCGTGGCTATCCTGTTGGTCATAAAAACCAAGTGGCGGCGGAGGTCCTCACTTCAATTTTGGGCGGCGGCATGAGTTCTCGCCTGTTTCAGCGCCTTCGTGAAGAAATGGGCATTGGCTATTACGTGCGCGCTAGTTACGACGCTCTTACCGACCACGGCATTCTTTCCGTGTCGCTTGGCTGTGATACGAAACGCGTCGGAGAGGGAATTGAGGCTATTCTGGCGGAATTCAAAAAACTTAAAACTGAATTAGTGGGCAAAGAAGAGTTAGTAAAAATCAAGCAATATATCGCGGGCGGTCTGCTTTTGGAGCTCGAATCTTCCGACCATATTGCCGAATTTTTTGGCCATCAGGAAATTCTGCGCCAAGGCCTGAAAAAGCCAGCGGAGCTTATTGCTAAAATCAATAAAATCACAGCTGCCGATATTCAGCGTGTTGCCAACGAGCTTTTTCTGGATAGTAAATTAAACCTGGCCGGCGTTGGGCCGCTTCCCGAAGACGCTGTTCTCAAATCATACACACATCTCTAAATTACAATGGCAAAAAAGTTTTACGTCACCAGTCCGATTTTCTATCCAAACGCTCGACCGCATTTGGGTCACGCCTACACTGCCACACTTTGTGATATTTTCGCCCGCTATCATCGTGCGCAAGGTGACGCGACCTATTTCCTGACCGGTACCGATGAAAATACCGGCAAGGTTGTGAAGGCCGCCGCGGCGGCAGGGAAGGACTTGCCGGCTTTTTTGGACGAAATTACCGCTAATTTTAAGGTTTTACACGCCGCGCTGGGTATTTCCTACGACCAATTTATCCGTACTACCGACCAAAAACAGCACTGGCCGGGAGCGCAGAAAATGTGGCAAAAGCTCGTTGAGGCTGGTGATATCTACAAACATGAGTATGAAGGCTTGTATTGTCGCGAGTGCGAAGCTTTTTACACGGAAAAAGATCTGATAGGCGGCAAATGCCCGATTCACGGCATTGTCGCTGAAAAAATCAAAGAGCAAAATTACTTTTTTCGGCTTTCAAAATACACGGATCAGATTAAAAATGTCATTAGTTCCGGTGAGTTGGCTATCGTTCCAGAAACGCGTCGCAACGAAATTCTAGCTCTTTTGGAGCGCGGCTTGGAAGATGTGAGTTTCTCGCGCCCCAAAGGAGTAGTCCCGCACGGTATTCCCGTGCCCGGCGATTCGGAGCAGGTCATTTATGTGTGGTGTGACGCTCTCGTAAATTATATTTCCGCCCTCGGCTACGGCAGTGTCGACGAAAGCACATTCAAAAAGTTCTGGCCCGCCGATATGCATATTATCGGCAAAGACATTCTTCGTTTCCATGCCGCCATTTGGCCAGCCATGCTTCTTTCTGCCGGTTTGCCTCTGCCTAAAAGTATTTTTGTGCACGGTTTTATTCTTTCCGGTGGCAAAAAGATGAGTAAATCACTCGGAAACGTTATTGACCCGGCCGATTTAATCGCCGAATATGGCGCGGAGGCGGTGCGTTACTATTTTGCCCGGGAAATAAGCCCTTTTGAAGATGGTGAGCTTACGGTGGAAACATTTAAAGCCGCTTACAATGCTAATTTGGCTAACGGCCTGGGTAATTTAGTGAGCCGGGTGATGAAAATGGCGACGGTAAACGGAGTCGTGTTTGATTCGAAATCCGGAGGCTCTGTCGCGAAGAATATCGCGAAGCATTATCAGGAGGCGTTTGCTGAATATAATATAAAAATGGCGATGGATTTGGTGTGGGGGATTGTGGCGGCTGCCGACCAGAGTATCCAAACCAATCAGCCGTTTAAAAAAATAAAAGAAGACAGGCCTGCCGCGGAAAAGAACATCAAAGAATTATTAGCAGATCTCGCCCTTATTGCCACTCTTTTGGGGCCAATCATGCCGGAAACCGCTAAAAAAATAGCCGCATGTGTATCGGATAATAAAATGCCCGAGGAAGCACTTTTTTTGCGCAAAGAATAATCATCTCCTTATGAAGCCCGAGAACATTCGTCATTTTGATGTTCATTCCCACCTGAATTTTCCGCAGTTTGAGGCGGATAGGGAAGCGGTGATTGCCGAAATGGTGGCTAAAAACATAGCTACTATTACTGTCGGCACCGGTTTGGAAACATCACGCCAGGCGGTGTGGTTGGCAGAAAAGTATGAAAATTTGTGGGCGGCGGTTGGTTTTCATCCGTTAGACGCCGGAGCGGTTACGGAAGGGGATTTTGCGGAACTGAAGAAAATTATTGGCAAAGAAAAAGTTGTGGCTATTGGCGAGTGTGGTTTGGATTATAGCCGGCCGCTAACAGAGGACGAAAAGAAAAAACAGAAAGAGGGTTTTCTGCGCCAGGTTGAACTCGCTGTGGCCGCTGATAAGCCGCTCATTATTCATTGTCGCGATGCGTATGAGGATGTGCTGGGGTTGCTCGCCGAAAAGAAAAAAGAATACGGTGAGCGCTTGCGTGGCGACTTCCACTTTTTTACCTCGCCGGTGGATGTGGCGAAAAAATGCCTTGAACTTGGGTTTTACGTGTCGTTTACGGGGCCAATCACCTTTACGAAGCAGTATGATGAAGTTGTTGCCTTTGTGCCGCTTGAAAAAATAATGATTGAAACCGATGCTCCCTATGCCGCGCCCGCCCGCGAGCGTGGTCGGCGAAATAGCCCCTTATATGTGGGGGAAATGGCCGAAAAAATCGCCCTAATTAAGAAGGTGGCTCTTGACGTTGTTGAAAAAACGTTGGTGAACAACGCTTTTGAACTTTTCTTTAAGAAAAATTGATGAGAATTTTAACTGGTTGTTGATATAGTTCTTGGTGTTGATGTAGCGCCATTTCATTTGCACTCATACGCCGCCTGTGGTACCCTTGTGGCTACTATGACGAAAAAAGAGGCCACCGACACCAACAGCAAGAAGCTCTACGAGCTCGGCTATCTGCTAGTTTCCTCTATTGCCGAAGATCACGTTGCGGCTGAGGTAGAGGCAATAAAAAGCGCTATTACGAAGGCTGAAGCGGAAATCGTCTCAGAAGATTCACCAAAGCTCATTCCCTTGGCTTATTCCATGGTGCACGGTGCTTCCGGTCAAAAGAAGAAATTTGATAAGGCCTATTTTGGTTGGATAAAGTTTACTGCCGAAGCTACCGCCGTTGAATTCATTAATCGTTTTTGCCACGAACATGAGCAATTTTTACGCTTTATGATTGTGAAAACAGTCAAAGATGAGCCGCAAAGCGCTCCTCGCGCCCACCTTAAAACGGTTGTTGCTGAGAGTTCCTCGGCCAGCCAGCATTTAACGCCTGAAACTACCCCAGAAGTAGCAAAAAAGCTCGATAAAAAGCCTTTGGACGAAGCTGAGCTTGATAAAACCTTGGAACGTTTGGTAATCTAGGTAGAGTTGCTTGCTCTTATATCTAAGTAATTAATTTATCAACCTATGTATCTCAATAAAGCATTTATTATCGGCAACCTTACTCGCGATCCAGAAATGCGTTCTCTCCCATCTGGTATCCAGGTTGCCAGTTTCAGCGTAGCCACTAATCGCGTTTATAAGGATAAAAATGGTGCTCGTCAGGAATCCGCCGACTTTCATAATGTTGTTGTTTTTGGGCGTCAGGCGGAAATTGTCTCCCAATACCTCAAAAAAGGTTCTTCTGTTTTGGTAGAGGGCAGAATGCAGACTCGTTCGTGGGATGCAAAAGATGGCCAGAAGAAATATCGCACGGAAATCGTCGCTGATCGCGTACAATTTGGTCCGCGTGCCGGCGCCACTTCCGGTGGCCCAGGCGGTGGTGCTCAGGGCGGCAAAGGGGAGTCGGCTGCAATGGCTGAAGCCGCGGCTAACGCCCAAGCGGTTGACAAGCCCGATACTATCGAGTACCCTACGGAAGAAATCAATCCCGACGACATTCCTTTCTAAGAGCATAATTCTATGGCCAATAAACAATCATATTTTTCCCAAAACAATATCAAGCGCGTTGATTACAAAGACGTCGAGCTTCTTAAGAAGTTTCTTAATCCGCACGGCCGCATTCTTGGTAGTCGCCGCACTGGCGTTAGCGCCAAAGATCAGCGCCAGGTAAGTACTGCGGTTAAATACGCTCGTTTTCTCGGCCTCCTGCCCTATACTTCTCGGTAAAATAAAAGTAGTATGCAAAGAAAAAATCCCCTGTGAGGTTGGGGATTTTTTTCTTATCTCATTTTTTCTCTAGAAGGCCTTGCCTGTACCGGCGCGCTCTGCGTATTCTCCTGTTTCTGTGTTGATACGGATAACCTCGCCTTCTTCAATGAAGAGCGGGGCATTTATAACAGTCCCGTTCTCTAGTTTAATTTGCTTGGAGCCGCCCTTGGCGGTGTCGCCCTTTACGGCTGGCGGGGCCTCAACCACTTTTAGGTCGACCTTAATGGGAATTTCCACGCCGAGGATACGCTCGCCAAACATGAGGGCTGTAACGAGGTCTTTTGCTTTAAGAAAGCGCACTTTAGTGCCCACGAGCGCCTCGCTAATAGGAAAACGCTTGGAAGGGTCGTTGGCATCGCAAAACCAGTGTTCGCCCTTGTTAGTGTAAAGGTATTTCATCTCTTTCTTATCAATTTCCGCCTCATCTACCTTCTCCGATTGGTGAAAGGAGATTTCCTTAATGTTGCCCGTGATAAGGTTGCGGAGCTTGGTGGCGTTGACCGGCTTACGCTGTTGTTTACGGAAAACGTGCGAGTCAATAACTTCGTAGGGGTCGCCCTCGTAAATAATAAACTTTTTTGCGGTGATTTCGCTGTATTCAAGCATAGTAAAACAAAGTGTACGGGAATTCCGTCTAAAAGGCAACCAGAGAAAGGAATCCTATACTATTCGTCGCTACCACCATGAACTGCCACGGAGGAGTCGGCTTTAAGGCCTTCACGGATTTTTGCCAGAAGTTCATCTTGCACTTTTGGATTTTCGCGTAGAAAGGTGCGGCTGGCATCGTAGCCACGGCCGAGTTTGATGTCTCCGTACTCATAGGAAGAACCGCTTTTCTTTATGAAGCCCATTTTTTCTCCGAGAGCGAGCACTTCACCTTGTTGAGAGATACCCTCATTATAGATAAGGTCAAATTCCGTTTGTTTGAATGGCGCGGCCACTTTGTTTTTAACGACTTTCACGCGCACCCGGCCGCCAACCACCTCTTCGCCCTTTTTGATTTGGGCGATGCGGCGGATATCCAAGCGAACAGAAGTGTAAAACTTCAAGGCTTTGCCACCGGGCGTGGTTTCAGGGTTGCCAAACATTACGCCTATTTGCATGCGGATTTGGTTGATAAAGATAACGATGGTTTTAGAGCGGGCTACGATGCTGGTGAGCTTGCGAAGGGCTTGTGACATGAGCCGGGCCTGCTTGCCCACGTGAAAGGCCCCCATTTCACCCTCTATTTCATCCTTGGGTGTAAGGGCGGCAACGGAGTCAATAACAATAACGTCAAGCTTACCCGTGCGCACCAAGCTATCGGTGATTTCCAATCCCTGCTCACCGGTATCCGGTTGGGAAATAAGGAGGTCGTTGATTTTTACGCCAAGCTTACCGGCATACTCTGGGTCCATGGCGTGCTCGGCGTCAATATAGGCGCAGACACCACCCTTTTTTTGGGCTTCGGCGATAACGTGTAGGGCAAGAGTGGTTTTACCCGACGATTCCGGGCCGAAAATCTCCACAATGCGGCCGCGGGGTAGGCCGCCGATGCCGAGAGCCGCATCAAGACCGATGGATCCGGTAGAGATAGAGTCAATATCAACGTGCGGTTTGGAGCCGAGGGTCATAATGGCTTCCTCGCCAAATTTTGTCTTTATTTGGTCAATAGCTTGGCTGATGGCCGCGCCCATCTCTTTTTTCTCTGCCGGTTCTTTTTTGTGTTTAGGCATTGTTGTATATATTATATTAATAAATCTTGGGGTATAGGGGAGTGCGGGACGCTCGCAGTATACACTGGGCCCAATCCTACAACAACTCGGTTAAAATTCTCATCAATAAAAGCTTAAGAATTTCTTAAGACTAGACCAAATTGCTTGGAAACTGTTCGGCCAAATTTATCCTTGGCGCGGAGCGTCCAGCTATTATAACCGGGGGAAAGAACTAGTTCCTCGTTAAAATTGCCCTGCTGGTCAACGAATATGGGCCGGTCATTCAAACTAATAAACGAGATGTTGCGGGCTTTTCCTGAGATAGTGACAAGCGAATTGGTCAATGAAGAGCCGTCAGTGGGCGTGACAAGGGAAATCTGTGGTCCCATAATAATGTTTCGCGATTGAAAAAGGCCATATCCTAAAAAGGCTATGCCTATCAGAAAGCCGGATACCCAAGCAATTTTCTTTTTGTGGGGGTGGATAGTCATGAATTATGCCGGGTCGGATACTACTTCCTCGGCTGCTTCGGCGGCAGGGGCGACCGGAGTTTCGTTGCCACCAAGAACTTCTCGTGGTCTAGCACCATCGCCAGGGCCGATAACGCCGTTTTCTTCAAGGAGGTCAATCAGGCGGGCGGCACGAGCGTAGCCCACGCGGAGTTTGCGTTGAAGGTAGGAAGTGGAGGCCTTACCAGCGGCAACAACGGCCTCCCGGGCCTCATCGTAGAGTGGGTCGCTGTCATCATCGTTACTACTGCCGAACGTTGCGTCAAAAATGGCGTTTTTATCTGTTGCTGTTTCAGTCAGGTTGATGTCGGAGGGTGGCACGTCGCTGTAGGTGTCAACAAAATAACTCACCACGTCTTTAAGTTCTCGCTCTGAAATATAGGCCGACTGAATGCGGCTTGGCTTGGCCATTTCGCCCGACATAAAGAGCATGTCACCAGCACCGAGGAGTTTTTCCGCGCCACCAGTGTCCAAAATGGTGCGCGAATCAATTTGTGAGGTTACTTGCAGGGCGATGCGTGAGGGGATATTGGCTTTAATAAGGCCGGTAATAACATTGACTGATGGGCGCTGGGTGGAAAGGATGAGATGAATACCCACGGCGCGGCTCATTTGGGCGAGGCGCACCACAGCCGATTCTAATTCACGCGGGTAGGCCTGCATGAGGTCGGCTAATTCGTCAATGACAACAACAATATAGGGCATTGTTTCTGGTAAGAGCTCAGCCTCTTCGTCGGCGGGATCTTTGATTTTTTTGAGGGCCGGGCTGACGATGTTTTTGTGGTACGACTCTATGTCGCGCACTTTTTCCGTTTCAAGGATATCGTAGCGGCGATCCATTTCTTTACCTGCCCACTTCAGAGCGAGAATGGCTTTTTTCGGGTCAGTGATAACTGGCGTTAGAAGGTGGGGGATATTGTTGTACATCGTTAACTCTACTCGTTTCGGGTCAATCATGATGAATTTCAGGTTTTCAGGTGAGTTGCGATAGAGGAGTGAGGTGAGAATTGCATGAATAGTCACTGATTTTCCTGAACCCGTGGCCCCAGCGATGAGAAGGTGGGGCATTTTTGCTAGGTTAGCAAAGTGACTTTTTCCGGAAATGCCCCGGCCGAGAGCAACCAAGAGCGGCTTTTCCGACGTTTGAAATTCTTCGGCAGAAAGGAGTGTTCCTAGGCCCACCGTAGTTTTGGAACTATTTGGGATTTCGATACCTACCAGTGATTTGCCGGGAATCGGTGCTTCAATGCGGATTGGGTGGGCCGCTAAAGCCAGAGCCAGGTCGTTCTGGAGGCCGACAATGCGTGAAAGCTTAACGCCCTCGGCCGGTTTAAGAGCGTAGCGGGTTACTGAAGGACCAATGGAGATTTCATCCATTTCTACACTAATACCGAAGTTTTGTAGGCTACGCTTAATGATGTTGGCATTAGCTTTAATGTCCCCGACACCCGGCTTACCACGGTCTTCTTCAAGTAGGGAAAGAGGTGGAGGAGTGAATACCTTACCCAGGAATTTTCGACTACTAACAGCAAACTCTTCCCCGGAGCTTTTTTCCGGGTTGATTATTCTAGGCGCTTTTTCAGGAAGGGGTTTTTGAGCATCATTCTCCTCGCTTAAAACCGCCCCCTTTTTTAGGGTTGCTGCCGCAAGTCCTTTAGATTCTAGGGCAGGATTGTCAAGAATAAAACCCTCCTCATCCTTCTCTTCCTCGGTGTATTTTTTCCAGAACAAAAGTCGCTTCCAGCTGATGCGGTTGTCAACGGTTACTACGAGAGAAATAAAAGCGATACCTACCAGAAAAACCAAAGAAGCCCACACGTCAAAAAAGTGGACGAGTGGACCGGCGATAATGGAACCAATGAAGCCGCCTGCTTGGTCTACTGGCGCGCTCTTAAAAATTACTCCGATGATTCCCAGGAAAGCCACGATGCTTATAAAAAACGTAACAATACGTATCCAGCCAATTTTTTGACGGTGCAGGGAGCTGAGAAAAATAATGCCCGTGAAAAAAGAAAATATAGGCAGAAGGAAGTAGCCAATACCAGAGAGAAATTTAAGGCCAGTATATGAAGTGTCGCCGACTGGCCCAGCCTTGCCTATGGCAGAGAGAATGAAAAAGATGCTCACTATAAAACAGACAATAGCGTACACAATTTTTAGCGTCTCTTGTTGGAGGCCGGTGGCAGAGTCTCCGAAGAAATCATCATCTTTTTCAGAACGCGTTTTTCTCTGTTTTTTCATTGTTTCTTGGTGAAAATTATACCACAAGTAGAGAGAAAAAGTTTTTGACAAGCTCTATGCATGGCAGTAGCATGTAAAGGACATTAAAGACATTATTTTAATTCACAAAAGACAGGTTTTATGACATCAGAAAAAAATCAGAACCTAAAGGACAATGTCTTTTACAACATCTCTTTTTTCCACAACGACCAAGAAGTCCTATTCCTCTATCAGAAGATAGAAAGGATATGTGGGGCCATTTTTCTCGTTACCCGTCTCATCGAAGAGAATGTTCTTATTAAAAGGACAATCCAAGAATCGGCCATACTGTCCTTTAAGGAGTGCTCACTACTTGTGGCAAATCCAACTATCACAACCCAAAAGCTTAAGGACGTGTCTCTTAGTTTGACTGTTTTGTATGCCTATTTAGACAATGCATTTTGGTCGGGCCTGTTGTCGCAGATGAATTCCTCTGTTATCCAAAAAGAGATTCGTGCCAGTGTTAATCTAATCTCGCAATTAGATCAAAAATATAGGAACACAACCAACCCCCAAAACTCATTTTTAACTCTGCTAGAAAAAAACCCGGCATCCCTTGTGCCGCCCGTAGTTATAAAAGACACAAATGTCCCCATTAAGGACGCAATAAAGGACAATCTAAAAGACATTATTAAAGACACGACAAAAGACAATAACCAAGAGAGAGTAAGCAAGATAAAGGGACTTTTGCGAGATTTCAAGCCGAGAAATGTAAAGGACATTGCTTCTTTGTTCCCCGAAGTCAGTGAAAAGACCATCCAGCGGGAAATAAATCGCCTTATAGGGCAGGGAATAATCAAGAGAATAGGCGATCGCCGTTGGAGTACTTATATATTGGTATAGCTGTTGAAAAAGCCGATTTTAATGAGTTACTTTTGTTCCTGTGGAAACGTATTTTCTACAGAGGACAGGTTTTTGGGTCGTTATTGACTTTCGCCCATATATATGGGAGTATGGCCACGTAACGGAGTTATCCCCAGAAACCTTGTATTACCGTGTTTTCTTGGTGATTCCGTTGCGTTATACTGCCGACAGTCTGAATTCTGGCGGCTTTTGCATTCCGACGGTATTCTGTAAGGAAAGCAATTTGAAAACTACATAGGATTCTTTACAGCGATTCAATCCTGAAATTTTCCGCTTTGTCCTGTTACGAACGAAACTCTGAAAAGCAGGCCCAATCTCACTAACTATTTTTCATCTTGTGTCGATAAACAAAAGATGAAATTTAGTGCAAAAAACTAAACGCTCCTTTTTTGGCTTCAGGGGCATTTAGTCAACATCGGTCTTTCTTAATGTCGATTAAGATTTATTGATGTCAAAGCCAATTTAGTCGCATGTTTGCGGTTATTATAAATAATTCTTACTAATAAATTCTTACTATGTCTAAAAGCAAAATCTTCGCCGGAGCTCTCGGCGTCGCAACAGTTTTGACGCTTGGCGTCGCTGTTATGACTGCCTCTGCCCAGACCACCTTTACTTCCAACCTCACCGTTGGTTCTACTGGTGCTCAGGTCACCGCTCTTCAGCAAATCCTTGCCTCCAAGGGCTTCCTTACCGTTGCCCCTACAGGTTACTTCGGCTCTCTCACGAAAGCCGCTGTTGCCGCTTGGCAAGCTAGCGTTGGTCTTCCTTCAACCGGTTTCTTTGGTCCGATGTCTCGCGCTGCCATTGGCGGTTCTGTGACAACGACCACTACGACAACCACGAATACTCCTGGTTGCCCAGCTGGCGCTCTATTTAACAGCATGACAGCTGCTCCGTGCGTAGGCACAAGCACTGTTCCTGGTTGCGTACCAGGTGCTTTGTTCAGCTCCACCACTGCTGCTCCTTGCGGTACAACTACAACCACTACGACCACAACTGGTACTGCTACCAGCTGCCCAGTTGGTTATACTTGCACACCTGCTGTTAGCTCAAGCTCAACAAGCAACGAAGGCACGCTTACTCTGACTCTTTCTGGCACACCTTCCAATCAGACCAATATTCAACAGAATATTGATGTTCCTGTTTGGGGTCTCCAGGCTCAGGCTCAGATCGGCGATGTTAGCGTTCAGCGCCTCGACCTCGATGTCGCTGACACTGTTAACGCCGGCTCTCCTTACATTGAGAATCCGGGTAACTTCATCAACAATATCAAGCTCTGGGATGGTTCCACTGTCCTCGGTTCTTGGAACGTAAACACGGGTAACTTCGTTCAAGGTACAACCTCGAGCGATTACTACATCCGCTTGTCCGGCTTCAATTTCTCTGTGCCCAATGGCCAGACGAAAGTTATGACCGTCAGCTTCAGCACTAACGGTGGCATTGATACCAGCCGCACCCTCGTCATTAATGGCTTTGGTTCAACTGGTCTTCAAACAACTAGCGCTGGTGTGACTGACTACTACGACATCCGTGGTGGTACATACTCAACCACGTTTGCTCGCAACCAAACCTTCACCAAGCCGGGCAATACCACAGTAACCTTTGGTATTGATTCTTCTAACCCGTTGTCTCAATCAACCTACGTTGATACAAACACCGGTGCTCAGAACGTCCCCGTTCTTGTCTTCAATGCCCAGGCCACTAACGCTAATGCTCAAATCCAAAGCATTACTGTTCAGCCGACATTGGTAGCTACTGGTGATGCTGTCGCCGCTTCCACGGTTACTCTCGTTCAGAACGGCACAGCCATTGCTTCTCAAAGCTTGAGTGGTAACAACCCTGTTACATTCAACAATCTCAACAACGTTACTGTCGCCTCGGGTACAACCCAGCCGTACGTTCTTGAGGTAAGCGTTCCGGCGTTCGACACTACTAACAAGGGTGTTGGTACGTCCACAGTTACTCTCGCGGTAACAGGTGTTACTTACCAGAGTACAACTGGCCAGATCTATAACGCTTCTCCAAGCTTGACTGGTAATGCTCAGTACTTCTTCACTGCTACACCCCAGCTCGCCTTCGTCACTGGCTCTGCCAGCTTGAGCGGCGGCAGCTATAGCGGTCAGGCCACTACTGTTAACGGCCAGATCACTGTTACGGTAACTCCGAAGGGTGGTCAGATGGTTCAGCCGGTTGCTTCCGACTTTACTGTCGGCCTCGGTACTTCTTTGGCTAACGCCAAGACGCACCTTGCGACGTCAACGCTTTCGATCACTTCGATCACTCCGCAACCGTCTTCCAGCTCTGCCCCGTTGTCCACAGGTCAGACGTATACTATCGTTATTAACGCTACTGCAAACAGCGTTACCAGCGCTTCTATTCTTCCGACCAGCGGTCTCACCTACCAGTTCTACTTGGTTGGTGCTTCCACTACGGTTCAGAACCCGATTGGTGGTAATGTCAGCAGTGTCCAAACTTGGGGTCTCGATAACTTCAAGAGCGGCGCCATTACTCCGACCTTCTAAGCTACTTGTGAATCTCGCTTAATTGACCTTGGTTAGTTAAGAAGATTAGCTAAACAAAAGCCCACTCTAACGAGTGGGCTTTTGTGTTGGTTGATTTTTGTGGTGCAGTGCGCGATTTCACAAAAGATTTAAGAAAAATTGATGAGAATTTTAACAGTGTTGTGTAAGAGTGGCGGTATGTTACCCGTTTTTAATAATAGAGTCGCCTATATTGACGAAACCAATCTTCATCACGGGATTTCGGAAGTTGGCTGGAAACTGGACTATCGGAGATTTAGAGTGTGGCTGGCTGAAAAATACGACATACAAGTTGCCAAGATGTTTTTAGGAAAAGTTCCCGGACATGACACTATTTATCGCAATTTGGAAGATGCGAGATTTCTACGAAGATACTATGTCGCAAGCCGTAGTCGTGACAAGTGACGGCGATTTTGCTTGTTTAGCAAATTTCCTTAATGATCGACAAGCATTACGATCTATTGTTTCCCCGCGGGCCGCGGCGTCGTTTCTTCTGAGAAAAATCAGGGTGCCTATAGTATATCTCAACGAGTTCAAGAATATTTTGGAATTTAATATCAAATACGAAAAACACCCCGATGGAGACAGAACTCCATAAGGGCATTTTTCATAAGAATACGCTCTATATGATAGCAAGTTTCTCTGTGCCGTCAACTTGCATTTTTTTAAATTTTGTTTTGCAACTAGCGATTTCATAAAAGATTTAAGGTTTCTTCAGGAGGATTTTAACGACCAGGAATATGCTTGGGGTATGAAAAGAAACATACTCTTTTTTCTCCCATCGGCAGCCGCAAGGGCACTTTTATTCGTAATTATTAGCAGTTTTTTCATTGTTGGTGCGAGCTTTGCGCCAGCTTTGGTGTACGCGGCCGGGTCAACCGCGGTTAGTGGTGAAATATCTACTGACATGCTGTGGAATAAGGCCGGAAGTCCCTATGTGATTTCTGGCATGGTTACGGTTGATGTGGGTGCTACGCTCACTATTGCCCCGGGTGTTGTTGTGAAATTCGCGTCCAATGCCGCCCTAACGGTCAATGGCGCGTTGGTGGCCACGAGCACGACTGCTAGCCCCATTTACTTCACCTCTGTTGCTGACGACACTGTAGGCGGTGACAGCAATGGGGACAAATCAGCTTCGGCACCTTCTCCTGCTGACTCCTGGTCCATAGCATTCATTAATGCTTCACCCTCAAATATCACAAATGCTGTAATGCGTTACAGCAGGGGCGGCATTTTTGCCCTTAATACATCATTGGCAGTAGCGAGTACGAGCTTTAGTCACATGAATGGCCAAGTTGCTCTGGACGGGAGCACTTTTAACGCTTACAACATTACTTTTTCAGACATGAGCCGCGGCGCACTTAGTATTTATGGATCCAGCACCGCTCGCGTTTCAGGAGTGGTCGTGAGTAGCAGTGCCACCGACGCGGTCGTTGTGTATCAAAATAGCGTTCTTTCCGCTGACAATGTGACGGTAACGGAAGAAAGCAAGGGTGGGGGGTTAACTGTTTTTAACTCAGCGACAGCGTATTGTGATAAGTGTTTGTTTTCGCGCATTGACAACAATAGCGGCCCCTCCGTTGCGGTGTACTCTGGTAGCACACTTTCTCTCACTAATTCAGACATAAGAAATGCCACTGGCACGTCAGCAACGGCTCTGGAAATCTATGATCCGGCCTGGAATAATCCCTCGCTCGAGCGGCATTCGCAGGCGATCATTTCCAATAGCGTTTTTGAGGGAGGTATCAATGGGGTAGTGGCTTTTGGGCCGGTCACGCTTACGCTTGCTGATGCTACAGTAAGTGGTTTCAGTAATGATGGCGTGCAGGCATATAGTGGGGCGACTCTTGCGGTCCAAACAACCACGTTCACTAAAAACCAGAATGCTGGAATAGAAGTCTGGGGTGATATCAACGGTTCAATCGTTGATAGTTATATTATGGGCAACTCTCTGTATGGAATCCTTAGTCGTGCCACTACGCCTTTGGGGGCCGCTCATAATTGGTGGGGAAGCGCTAGCGGGCCATATCACCCAACGCTTAATGTGGGCGGCACTGGTAATGCTGTTTCTGACGATGTGGCATTTTCGCCATGGCTGACGAGCCGCAGTTTACGAATTACCCAGAAAAAACCTACCAACGGAAGCGGCGGCCAACCGATTGCTCAGGCTTGCTGTTCCAGTGTTCTTTTTATTCCCGGCTTGGAGGCTAGTCGTCTTTATGCCACATCAAGCACGTTGCTGGGTAGTTTGACAGGTAGCGTTACGGAAAATCAGCTATGGGAGCCGGGGTTGAATTCTCAAAACGATCAATTGTTCCTGGATAAAAACGGCAGTAGTATACGTTCTATTTATACCAAAGACGTTATTAAGACGAGCAATGAGGTAGCTAGTAATCAAGATATTTATCAGCATTTTACCGACATGTTGGATGGTTTGGCGCGGAGCGGCACTATAGCGGCGTGGCAGGCATACCCTTACGACTGGCGGCTTGATCCGGAGTCGATTGTTGCTGACGGCACTCGTCTGGCCGATGTTCTTGCAAAACTAGAACCAACAGTACTTGCTTTGGCCGGCGCTTCAAAAACGGGCAAGGTAACCATCGTTGCTCATAGTAATGGCGGTATTTTGGCAAAGCTTTTACTCAGCAAGCTTCAAGTTGACGGTAAGAGCGCGCTTGTGGATACACTCGCGATGGTGGCAGTGCCTCAATTGGGAACATCACTGGCTATTCCGGCCCTGCTCTCCGGTTATGGCCAGAGCTTGGGCTGGGGATGGTTGTTAGGGGAAAGTACCGCCCAACAACTGGCACAAAATATGCCTTCCGCATATATGATGTTGCCGTCGGCCGCATACTTCAGCGCAATGGGGCCGGCCGTGCTCTTTGACGCGTCGCTAGACGCTATTTCCAACCTACATAAAATCTATGGCTCGGCAATTACCACAGTGACTGCTATGGAAAATTTTCTTGCGGGCTCAGCCGACCATCGTATCGGGAATCAGCCATTGCTGGCCATGGCTAATAATCTATTGATAACAAATGCATACGCCGAGCATCTTACTCTTAATGCGTGGCAAGCCCCAAAAGGTATTTTTGTTGTGCAAATTGGCGGGGTTGGCCTTAATACGCTTTCGGCTAGCCGTTACTATGCTCGGCAAATAAATCCTCTGGAATTGCCCGTGTTAGATATGGAGCCCCAATTCACATCGCTGGGCGATACTACCGTAGTTGCTGCGAGCGCCACTGCCGACCAATCGGCTACCAGCTATTACGTTGACCTAGCTGGATATAATGGTTTTGCTAATGAGAATCGCGGCCATGCCGACATTCTTGAAGCGGAACCGGCAGAGAAATTACTTTCCGCTATTATCCAGAAAACAAACCTGAAGTTGTCAGTTTTACCTCGATTTATCTCCACCTCTATTCCTGAGATTTACAAAACTAATTCAGGGGCGATGGAGGAAATCAGTGTTCATTCGCCGGTCGCTCTGGACATTTACGACAACCAGGGCCATCACACTGGGCTAACGGCTTCCGGCGTGCAAAATCAAATTCCGAATAGTTATTACCTACCATTTGGGGAAGGAAAATATGCTGGCGTGCCTGCTGACACAATGGGCAAGGTAGTGCTTTCGGGCGAAGCGGCTGGAACTTTTACGCTTGATATCACGAAGGGCGGCGCAAAAACAGAATTTACCGATATTCCTGTTCTGCCTGTATCCATGGCTACTTTTGATCTATCTAGCACGGCGCCGATGCTTCGTGTCGATTTTGATGGTGACGGCACCACGGATGAAATTATTAGCTCAGCCACTAGTAGTAGTTTAACGACTCATATTACTTCACTCAAAAAAATTACGGCTTTATTCGGCCTGCCTGATCCAGCTAAGGCGGGGCAGAAAATCGACCTGGACGACATTTTGGCAAAGATAAAGCTCTTTACGCGTCTTTCTGTATTGAAGCGGCAGGACTGCGTCGCGGCTTTGCGGGCCATGTGGAATGAGCTCTCTAAGGCCGAGGGACGTTGACAAAAAGCTCTCCGGCAGGGTAGGATAGTGCCACGTGTGCCAAAGACAAGAGGCTCCTTTTAATAAAGGATAAGCCCTCTCGAGGTATTTCTCACTTTGCACATCGTCGGTCGAAACACTAACTTCGTAGAAGTTCTCTATGGCATTATCAAAAAACAAAAAGAAAGAGGTTTTGGAAAAAGTATCCAAAATCGCCGCCGAATCAGCCTCCATGGTTTTCGTGAATTTCCATGGTTTGCCGGTAGCGGAAACCACTGCCTTGCGCCGCGACTTGCGCGCTCAGGGTGTTGGCTACACAGTTGCAAAAAAGACACTCGTTCGCAAAGCACTTACCGACGGTAAGAAGCTTGGCGGCACTATGCCGGAATTAACCGGCGAGGTAGCCATTGCCTACACTATTGGTGATGTATTGGCTCCGGCCCGCGAGGTTTACGCGTTTGAAAAGAAGCATGAAGGCAAGCTCTCTATTTTGGGGGCGGTCTTTGAAAGCGCCTACATTGGCCGCGATGCTACGCTTAATTTGGCAACTATTCCGTCGCGTCAACAGCTTCTGGGTATGTTGGTGAATATTATCAACAGCCCCATCCAGCGCGCCGTAATAGCTTTGAGCGAAATCGCAAAAATCAAAACAGCATAATTATTAGATTCTAATTAGAACACTATGTCCGAAGATACAACAGTAGCAATCCCATCCCAATTCAAAACAATCGTTGAGGGCATTGAAAAGATGTCAGTTTTAGAGCTCAATGAGCTCGTCAAGGTATTCGAGAAGCGTTTCGGTGTTTCCGCGACCGCCGTGGCAGCTGCTCCAGCCGCCGGTGCCGGTGCTCCAGCCGCTGAAGAAAAAAGCGCTTTTACCGTTCACTTGAAGGAAGTGGGCGCCGCTAAAATCGCCGTTATTAAGGTAGTTAAGGAAGTTCTCGGCCTCGGTCTTAAAGAAGCCAAGGATCTTGTTGACGCCGCTCCGTCCATTCTCAAGGATGGCATGAAGAAAGAAGATGCCGAAGCCTTCAAAAAGAAGGTTGAGGAAGCTGGCGGAAAAGTTGAACTAAAATAAATAAGAACGTGCCCGCTCTCAAGCGGGCATTTTCTACAAGAAGCACCCCTATGATAGAAATTCTGGAAAAATTATTCGGTTCGGCGACCAAGGTAAAAATCATGCGCCTCTTCCTATTTAATCCGGAGGAAATATTTACACTAGTTGCTACCGCTCTGCGCTCGCGGGTTCCTGAGACGGACGCTAAGCACAATCTTGCTCTTTTGGAGGAGGTGGGGCTTATTGAGCGGCGCAAGGTTTCTCAGGAAGTTAAAGTGAGCAATAAACTCGGTAAAAAACAAAAGAAAAGTTCACGCACGGTGGATGGTTGGATTCTTAATCAGGATTTTGGCCTTATCAATCAGTTGCGCGATCTGGTGCTCTACGTTAGTCCGTTCCGCAATCGGGAAATAATCAAGCTTTTGTCTCGGGCGGCAAAACTTAAGCTCGTTGTCCTTTCTGGCGTTTTTCGCCACAATCTTGATGCCCGCATTGATCTTCTTGTAGTTGGCGACAATCTTAAAAAACCAACCCTAGACACGATTATTAAGAAAATTGAATCAGAAATGGGTCGCGAAATAAAATACGCCGCCTTTGAAACGACCGATTTCAAGTATCGCATGGACATGTATGACAAGCTGGTTCGTGACGTTTTTGACTATCCCCACGAGAAGATTCTTGACAAAATTGCCCTCTAATTCCCGGGTACGGCGCAATTGAGCCATAGCGCTTGACGTTAAAACTACTTCAGGTATAATAGCCGCTACCTGAATATGTTAATCAAAAACCCCAATCGCCGCCCATAATAGCCGCTAAAAACGTGCTCTTATGTCCGCGGCATCGCGGACTTTTTGTTAATGATTCAGGAGTGACTGTTGATTTGAAAATTAAATTCCGCCCTTGCATGACTTTCCGTGGCCTACGATAGGCCTCGGAGGGGTCTTTTTAGTGTAAGAGGCGGAGCAGGTAAGTAAAATTAAGTCAATTTCTGTTGTCTGGTCAGTATGTATCTGATTCTAGATAACAGAGCATAATATTGTGGTTCTTGCATTTCCTGACGGGAATGCAAGGGCATACGGTGGATGCCTTGGCTTCAAAAGGCGATGAAGGACGTAGCATAACTGCGATAAGCTCCGGGGAGGTGTCTAGCAACCGACAATCCGGAGATCTCCGAATGAGGAAACTCCCGCGTTTCGACGCGGACATGTACGCTTGACGTACATGAGCACACCTAGGGAAGTAAAACATTTCAGTACCTAGAGGAATAGAAACCAATGCGAAAGCAATGGAATTTCCCGAGTAGCGGCGAGCGAAACGGAATGAGCCCAAACCTAATTTCACCTTTACCATTCTATTTATTTAGAATGGCGAAGGTGCGGTTGGGGGTTGTAAGGCAGTAACTTCACTTTTAAGTGAGGAGAGTTAAAAATTGAGACAATAGCGGAATGCGCTGGAACGCGCAGCCCCAGAGGGTAACGGCCCCGTACGCGAAATTGAATCAACTCTTTTGTTACTGTTCTTGAGTACTTCGAGACACGAGTGGCTCGGAGGAATCCAGCGGAACTAACCGCTAAGGCTAAATACTTTTGAAGACCGATAGTGAACAAGTACCGTGAGGGAAAGGTGAAAAGCAGCCCGGTGAGGGCGGTGAAATAGACCTGAAACCGTATGCCTACAAGGAGTCGGAGCGGGGTACCACTTTCTGTGGTATGACGTTGCTGATACTAATTAAAAACAATATATAAAAATTGACACAAGATAAATTTTCTGTAGATATATAATATTTATTTAAAATTTATCAAAATTTTATCTAAGATGTGTAGTATATGATGTATGTATTACGTCTATATATTGCAAAGTCTTAAAGACAAAACCTTTTATATCGGTTACTCCAACTCAATTGAGAGAAGAATAAAGGAACATAACCGAGGAAAGGGTCGTTTTACGGGCAAGCATATGCCATGGGAGATTCTTTATTACGAAGCTTTTCAGAATGAATTTCTGGCGAAGCATCGGGAAAAGATGCTCAAAGAAAGTGGTCGGGCTTGGCAAGAACTCCGTAAGAGGTTAGGTATTAATCATCGAGAGAAACAATCGTTGATTGATCCTTCCCAGATAAAATTGTTGTGAACTATTTTTAGAGAAAGTATGTTTTTTAGTAAGTGTCAACGTCATAGTGCGAAAAGTGGTGCTCCGTCACGGCGTGCCTATTGAAGAATGAGCCAACGAGTTCTAGCATTCTGCTGGCTAAAGGCGCGAGCCTGGAGCCGCAGGGAAACCGAGTATGAATAGTGCGTTTGTAGAATGCTAGAGACCCGAAGCCAGAGCGATCTACCCATGTGCAGGGTGAATGGTGCCGAAAGGCACCAGGAGGCCCGAACCGGTGAGCCGTTCAACACTCTCGGATGACATGTGGGTCGAAGTGAAAAGCTAATCGAGCCTGGTAATAGCTGGTTTTCTCCGAAATAGCTTTTGGGTTAGCGTCAGGTGTTCCCAAGGGGGGTAGAGCACTGGAAGGTCTCGACAGAGCGAAAGCCCGCGAGACCTATCAAACTCCGAATACTCTAGGTCATTAGTCTGGCAGTTAGACTGTGGGGGCTAAGCTCCATTGGTCAAAAGGGAAACAGCCCGGAT
>CAZNZK010000001.1:0-272310 GCA_964577595.1 uncultured Candidatus Saccharibacteria bacterium | reverse complement strand
GCAGTGCGCGAAGCGCACAAAGAGGAAGGGCGGGCGGAGTCCTTTCCCCCACACCCCCAGGCCTCCGACCGCCCTTGCCGAGCGCCGAGCGGAGCGACGGCGCAATGGGTCACGCTTCCGGATTTTCGGCGAAAAAAGTTCGAGCATTGACCAAAAAATTCAGCCCTTGAAATTCTAAAGATATGAAAAATATTGCTCAAAAAGTTTTACCCATTATTCGTTCAACGAGAGACATTACACTGCCTTTTTGGGGAAAGGTGGAAATAGCCGCTCAAAAAGACTCGTCTCCACATAATGTGGTTACGGAACTTGATCGTAAAGTAGAAACATATCTTGCTGAAGAATTTAAGAAAATAGACCCCTCCATTGAATTTGCTGGTGAGGAGTTTGGGGGAAGTCGTGATGCCAAGAAACTCTGGCTCGTTGATCCAATTGACGGGACGATGCATTTTGTGCGAGGTACTCCATTTTGCACAACCATGGTGGCTTTGATTCAGGATGGTCAAGTGATTTTCTCAGCAATCTATGATTTTGTAAACGACATCATGTATCACGCGGAAAAGGGTGTTGGTGCTTTTAAAAATGGAGAAAAGATTAGTGTAAGCAGTCGTCCAGTAAATCAATCTGTTGTGGCGTTGGAAACTAATCAGACTAAACCACAAAATGTGGAAATCCGAAATAAGGTAAGAGCTAAATCACTCCTGCTCCAGACAATAAGTTCAGGCTACGAGTTTGTCTTAGTTGCTACCGGGAAGATAGAGGCCAGAATATGTTTTGATCCATTTGGTAAAGATTATGATTTTGCCCCAGGAAGCCTGCTTGTTTCGGAGGCGGGTGGTATTGTGGCCAATATTGGAAGTACTTCATATGACTATAAAAATACTAATCTTATAGCCGGAAACAAAAATATAGTCGAAGAGTTAACGAAAGGGTCTGGAGCGATTTTCCCCATCACTGGCGAGTAAAGTTCCAACTTCGTACCACACGGCCAGCCGACCAACAATGAAAATTTTTGAAGAAATAAAAAAACTTAATTTTCCACCAGATCAATATGTGATCGTCGGCAGCGGCCCCATTGTCGCACGGGGGTTACGAATGACGAATGACATAGATATCGTTGTTACCCCAAAACTTTTTGAAAAGAGTAAAAATGAACATTGGGAACAAATACCCTGGACGTATGAAAAAATTGGGCAGGTTTATTTAAAAAAAGACAATATAGAACTATATCTTGATGTAAATTGCAAAGATTTCAATCCGACATTTTCCGAACTTCGTGGTCAGGCAGATATTATTAAAGACATTCCATTCGCCAGTCTTGACGATACTATAAAATTTAAGAAGGCGTATAATAAACCAAAGCATTTAAAAGACGTTGAAATGATCTTGGAATATATTAAAAGCGGGCTCAAATAGAGGATTCGTTGCTTAAAATAGTTCGGATACCGTCCCACGCGGCCAGCCCCCACTTTTTCACAGTATATTTTATGAAAATCCATTTTACCTACGACGAAAATAAGGATATAGAGTGTCTTCTTTCAAAAGGGGCAGGTTCTCAAAACTCACCAAATAAGACAAAAACATATGAGGCGCTTTTGGCGTTCACGTCTGATATTACTAACAAGGAAAAGGTACGGGAGTTCGTGAGAAAATATATTCAAGACAATAATATTGAGATGAGCGCGGTAGTGGCACAACTTCAGGGTAATTGGGACACGGTAGCCGAAGCATATGAAAAGAGGGCTGAAGAGGTGTTCGATGTAAAAATTGAAAACAATATTACTGCTTTTGTGACTATCACCGGCAGATATCCATACAATATCGATCAAAACTTCTTTTACGTATCCACAAAAAAGAACGCTAACCAAATAGCCATGCACGAGCTTTGGCATTTTTATACATGGTATAAATTTGGTGGTGATGCAAAGAAACTCGGCGACGCAAAATATAACGACAAAAAAGAAGCGTTATCAGTATTGCTCAATGAGACGTGTGCCGATTTAATGGCTGGAGAGATTGATAGAGGGTATCCTCAGCACCAAGAATTAAGAAACATAATGAAAGAACAGTGGCAGAAAACGCATGACATTAATATTGTGTGGCAGGGCATTGTGTAGACATTAAAATTTATGAAACCAGAACTGAGTAAAAAACTGATTGAGACGCGTGAGCAAACGCTTTCTGTAATTACTAATTTCTTCACCGATAAGGCTCTAGAGGGGCACGTGTTCGGCTCTCTCGCTAGGGGCGATGGGGATGCGTTGAGTGACATCGATGTCTGGGTTACTTTCAAAGATGACGAAATTCAAGAGTCCATTAAAAATCGGTTTGAAATATACAAGCGTTTCGGAACAATTCTGATATGCCACGAGGCACAGCAAAATTTCCCGCTTGGTGGAAATTATTCCTTGGTTATTTATGATACACCAGCCGGGCTTTTACAGGTGGATTATTTTTTCTGCCCGTTGTCGTCTTCTCGGGTTGATGATGGGGCGATTGTTCTCTTTGGAAAAACGCCAATTCAAAAGGGGAAGATGGTGTATGACCCGAAGCGTACTAAAAAGGATCCTAGTGATAAGCTGAGTTTTGTGATTTGTATGTGTTTCGTGGCAATCAAAAAAATTGTGAGAAAAGACCCAGATTTCATGCCATTTCTGGTATCTGAATACGTGAATATGAAAAAAGACCTATTTCCACAACTTCCTGCTGTCGAAAATGTAAATTCTCTAAAAACGCTCAATGAAATGCTGAAGAATTTGGAAACTGTTGCGACGCCTGAACAAGGCATGGCAATCGGTGCTATTCGTAGATTTTCAGCTCAGGTTGGCTTTAAATAGTTCGGATACCGTCCAACACGGCCAGCCCGTAAATTTAGATGTGGTATATTCACACTATGTACAAGATTTGTATTCGCACGTGGTATACCCTCATTAATCCTTTTCGAAGACTCTATTGGTATATTTTTCGGCCACAAACACGCGGAGTGAAATGTCTTATTGAATGTCGTGGGCATTTTTTATTGACTCGGCTTGGTTATGCTCACAAACTATGGACTGTTCCTGGCGGGGGAGTTAAGAGAAACGAAAGTTGGGAAACAGCTATTCGACGAGAGGTTTTTGAAGAAGTGGGTATACGTTTAGACGCTATTAAGAACATTGGAGAATATAAAAACATAATGGAACATAAGAGAGATACTGTGGCTGTATTCTATTCGTCTGTTGCGTCGTTTGATTTCAAGATTGACAATATAGAAATCATTGAGGCACAATGGTTTTTGCCTACCAACTTACCTCCTAATCGTAGACCGGTTGAGAAGTTACTCACGATGCTTCAGGAAAATTTAAAACCAGAGAAAATTTTATAAGTGTTTTAGCGTTGGCCCGGCATGTTCTCCGGCCACAAAGCCGGTGGTCCAGCAGAGTTGCAGGCTATAGCCGCCGGAGGGGCGGTCAATATTGAGAATATCGCCGACGAGGTAGAGGTTGGGGAATAGGCGAGAGCGCATCGTTTTAAAATCAACTTCATCAAGGATGACGCCGCCGCTGGTTATGATGGCTTTCTCCACTCCCAAGAGGGAGTCAATGTGAATGGGAATGTCTTTTAATACTTTCACCAGCCGGAGGCGCTCGTCGCGGCTGACGCTATTGCACGAGGCGTCGGGGTTGATGCTGGAGAGCTCAACGACGATATCAATGATGGCCGAGGGCACCAAACCGCCGAGAGCATTTTTTAATTTCTTTTTGTCGTGCTCCTTGAAAAGCTCCTGCAGGCGGAGGTTGAGCTGGCCATAGTCAAGGGTGGGGAGGATGTCCAGCGAAACGGTTACGTCGCCATATTTCAAAAGTTCACCGACATCCTTGCTCATATTAAGTATCGTTGGGCCGCTTATGCCAATGTGGGTGAAGAGAATTTTGCCTTTTTTCGTATCCTGCTTCACGTCATTTTGGAAAAGGGTCAGTTTTATATCGGTTAAGCTTACTCCCGCCAGGCGCTTTGCCCAGGCATCCTTAACTTTAAGGGGCACCAGAGAAGGCTCTGGCTCTATAACGGTGTGGCCAATTTTTCTGAGCCACGCATAGGCATCGCCGGTGGAACCCGTTTCCGGGCGGGATGTGCCCCCGGTGGCAATAATCACCGAGTTGGCGCGGATTACCTTTTTATTCTTTAAAATAACACCGATTACTTTTTTGCCGTTTGTGCCGGCATTTTCGTTTGCGGCGCTCTCGGTGGCAATGCCGGTAACCGGAGACTGTGAAAGAATAACCACGTTATTTTTCCGAATATACCCCACCAGCACATCCCATACCGACTGGGAGCGGTTGGTTACGGGGAAAACCCGCAATCCCTTTTCAACTTTTGTTGGCATATCTCTGGTGTGAAAAAAGCGGAGCGTATTTGGTACGCCCCATTGCGAAAAAGCCGAAAAAAGAAATTTTCCGGCATCCTTAAATTGCTCAAGAAGTTTCCGCGTATCCTCCTCGGCATTGGTGACATTGCAACGCCCTCCTCCGGTTATGAGCAGTTTCTTTCCGAGGGACTCATTTTTTTCCAGCAAAATGACCTTAGCGCCTTTTTCCGCCGCCCGCCCAGCTGCCATCATGCCGGCCGGCCCGCCGCCAACTACAGCCACATCCCAGAGTGTGTCTTCCATGGGCGCTATACTAGCACAGAATACTCTCGGTAAGTCTGCTATACTTCCTGTAAGGTTGGCGGGTTTATAAGTGTCATTATAAATATATGATAAAAGGAAACTTTTTGGGAGCAGCGATTGTTGCAATAATTTACACGGTTTTTATATTAATCAATCCCAATGCGGTCGGGTCAAAAACAACACTCGTCGCGGTATTGGTGATTCTTAATGCTCTAACTATCGTGTTGCTGGCTTTCGCCTTCAAATAAGCAGATTTTTCTGCATGAACTACGTCGCGTTGTTGCGGGGCATTGGCCCGGGGAATCCGAATATGACTGGGGAAAAACTTGCTGGCCTTTTAAAAGGGCTGGGGTTTAAAAATGTGCATCCGGTGATTGCCAGTGGCAATGTGATATTTGAGTCGGGGAGCGCTAATGCCGCGACGCTTGAAGCGAAAATAGAAAAAGAAATGCCTCTCAAACTCGGTTTTAGCCGAATTGCCATTGTGCGCAGCCGGGTAGAACTTGAGGCGCTGGTGAAGAAAAATCCGTATAAGGGCGTGGAGGACAAAAAGCCCAATTATTTGCTGATTACTTTTTTCAAGGATCGGCGGCCTGAATTGTGCAGTGCTATTAATTTGGAGGGCGCGAAAACTCCCCAATTCATGGTTGACCTGGAGCGTGCTCACGGCAAGGCAATTACCAGCCGCACCTGGAAAACGGTTAATCGTATTCTGGCTAAAATGGAGGCGACGGCGTGATTGAAATGTCATACTGCGATGCAATTGAAAATATGCTGGAGCCAAGAAAGGCTTTGCATAAGGCGTATCACGATTTGCAGTATGGTTTTCCTATACACGACGACAATGAACTTTTTGGCCGCCTAGTGTTGGAAATAAATCAGGCCGGCTTAAGTTGGGAAACTATTTTGAAAAAGCAGGACGCGTTCAGGGCGGCCTATGATAATTTCAATATAAAAAAAGTGGCGGCGTATACCGCTGCCAACCGGAAGCGGCTTATGAATGATGCGGGCATTATTCGCAATCGCCTCAAAATTAATGCGGCCATTGAGAATGCCAAGGCGATACTGGCTCTTCAGAAAGAATATGGTTCATTTCAAAAATGGCTTGAACATAACCACGGGCTCTCAAAAGAAGGCTGGGTAAAGCTGTTTAAAAAGACTTTCAAATTTACGGGCGGGGAAATCGTTAATGAATTTCTCATGAGTATTGGCTATCTGCGTGGCGCCCATGTGCCGAGTTGCGCTGTTTATGCGAAAATCGCAAAAAAGAAGCCGATGTGGATGAGAAAATAGCCAAGATTTTTGGCAATAATTCTGGTATACTCTCTTTCTGATGCCGGAGAAAAATTCCACAGGACTCATCGGTCTCTTAAAACAGAACGCGGCCATCATCAGTGCGTTGGTGGTTTTGACTATCGCCGCTAACGCGCTCACCCTGTGGGTGCCGAAAATTATCGGGAGCGCAATTGATACGTATACAAAGGGCGGTTTTGTGTTGAGCGCCGTAGTGACGGAATTCGCGCTTATTGCCGCGGCAATTTTCATATTCACCTATTTACAGAGCGTGGTGCAAACCTTTGCGGCCGAGCGGGTAGCTCGCGACTTGCGCAGTAAGCTCACGGCACGCGTTTCGTTGCAGGATTACTCCTATATACAGCAGGTGACGCCGGCCAAGCTTTTAACCAATCTCACTTCCGACGTGGATGCGGTCAAAAACTTCGTGTCGCAAGCGGTGGCTTCCATCATTTCTTCAATTTTTCTGATTGTCGGCGCGAGCGTGCTTCTTCTGCTCATCGATTGGCGGCTCGCATTGGCGGTGCTGGTGATAGTCCCTATTATCGGCGGAACGTTCTATGTGGTGTTGAAGCGGGTGCGCAAGCTTTTTACCCGCTCGCAGGAGGCCATTGACCGCTTGAATAAAGTCATTAACGAAAGTATTTTAGGTGCCGCGCTTATTCGCTTGCTTAATTCTCGCCACTACGAATATCAAAAATTTCTAGGAGCCAATAACGAAGCAATGAGTATTGGTATGAGTATTTTGCGACTTTTCGCCACGCTTATTCCGGTCATCACGTTTTGTACCAACCTGGCTACGCTCATTATTTTGGTGCTCGGCGGCCACTATGTTATCAACGGCACGATGACTCTGGGCAATTTCAGCGCTTTCAATAACTATCTCATCATTCTCATTTTGCCGATTTTAATTCTCGGCTTCATGAGCAACGTTATCGCTCAGGCCACGGCTTCCTACGCGCGTATCGGCCAAGTGCTTAATGCTCCGCCCCGCAAGGATAGCGGCACTCACAAGGTCCGCTTGCATGGCGACGTGGCCTTTGAAAATGTCACGCTCACTATCGGTCAGAAAAATATTCTTAAAGATGTTTCTTTCGTGGTTAAGGCAGGTACAAAAACGGCCATCATCGGCCCAACAGCCGCCGGCAAAACGCAATTGCTCTATTTACTCATCGGTCTTCTGCCGCCAATTTCCGGTGTGGTGCAATATGATGGCAAGGATATTGACGCCTACAGCAAGGAGACATTACACTCGCAGGTTGGTTTCGTTTTTCAGGACAGCAGTATGTTTAATTTGTCGCTTCGTGAAAACATCGCTTTCAGTAATACGGTGAAGGACGACGATCTTAAAAAAGCCATTGCTACGGCCGAGCTTGCCGATTTCGTCAGCGCTTTGCCGAAAGGGTTGGACACCATTGCCAGTGAGCGTGGCACCAGCCTTTCCGGCGGCCAAAAACAGCGCATCATGCTGGCCCGGGCTTTGGCGCTTAATCCAAAAGTGTTGCTTTTGGATGATTTCACCGCGCGCGTCGATGGCAACACCGAACGAAAAATTCTCGGCAATGTGGCCAAAAATTATCCGGGCCTCACGCTCATTTCCGTAACCCAGAAAATCGCGCCGGTTGAAAACTACGACCAAATCATTCTGCTGATGGAAGGCGAAATTTTGGCGCGGGGCACGCATCAGGAGCTCATGGCAAGCTCGCCGGAATACGTGCAAATTTTTAATTCACAGCAAAGCACCAACAATTATGAAGTACGAGCTTAATCAAACCGCAAAACACGAGCGCAAAACGAGCATCGCACTCGCCATTAAAAGAATCGTGCCTTTTTTGGCGGGGGAGCGGAACAACCTTATTGTGGCTTTTATCGCCATTTTCATCACGTCCGGCTCGGCTTTGGTGGCACCGCTTATTATCGGCTACACCATAGACCACTTCGTTCAAACGCACGATTTCCAGGGCGTTTTAATGTATTCCGGCCTTCTGGCTCTGGTCTATATTGCCGGCCTTGTTTCCAGCTATATTCAAACCCTGCGCATGGGTACGGTTGGCCGCCACGTGCTTTTCAATTTGCGCAATGCTGTGTTTACGAAACTGCAGGAATTACCGGTAGCCTTTTTCAATCAAAATAAAGCTGGTGACCTCATTTCCCGCATCAATAACGACACTGATCAGCTCAATCAGTTTTTCTCGCAGGCCCTGATGCAATTTATGCGCAATTTCTTTTTGATTCTCGGCGCGGGCATTTTCCTGTTGGCGCTCAATATTCGCCTCGGCGCGGCGGCGCTGGTGCCGGCGCTCATTGTTTTCATTATTACTCGTGCGCTTTCCAGTTGGGTTAAGCGTAAAAACCTGACGGCTTTGCAGAGCTTGGGCGGCTTAAGCGCGGAAATTCAGGAAAACATTCAAAATTTCAAAGTGGTGGTCGCGTTTAATCGCCTTGATTATTTCCGCCAAAAATTTAGCGGGGCTAATCAGCGCAATTTCAAGGCTGGCGTTCGGGCTGGCTTGGCCAACAACATTTTTACGCCGCTCTACACTTTGGCCGCCAACCTCGGCCAGCTCATTGTGCTTTCCTACGGTATTTACCTCATTTCCGCCGGCCAGCTTACGGTGGGCTTGCTCATTGGCTTCTTGCTCTATGTCACCAACTTCTACAACCCCCTCCAACAACTCGCCTCGGTGTGGACTTCTCTTCAAACGGCCCTCGCCGGCCTGGATCGCATTTCCGAAGTGCTCGTGCTTGATTCCGATATGCCGATTATTGACGCGCCGCAAGCGAGCTCACGTTTTTTGATGGAATTTAAAAACGTGTCGTTCGTCTACCCGGAAGGCACTCGCGTTCTGCATAAAATAAATCTCAAGCTGGAGAAGGGCAAAACCTACGCGCTTGTTGGTCCCACGGGTGGGGGTAAAACTACCACTGCATCGCTCATGGCCCGCCTCTACGACCCTACCGAAGGCACGGTATTTTTGGATGGCAAAGACATTCGCGCCTACACGCCGGCCGAGCGCACTAAAAAGATCGGTTTTATTTTACAGGAGCCATTCCTTTTTACCGGCACGGTTCGCGACAATGTTGTCTATGGTAACGACGCTTACAAAGAATCCAGCAACGAACAATTGCGCGAAACCTTGGAGCAGGCCGGCCTTTCCAACTTGCTCGCGCGTTTTGAACAGGGCCTCGACACTGTCGTAACCACGAGCGGCGACGGTATTAGTTTGGGCCAAAAACAGCTCATCGCCTTTATTCGCGCTGTGCTCTACAAGCCGGAAATTCTTATTCTTGATGAAGCCACCGCCAACATTGATACCGTCACCGAGCAATTGCTTGAAGAAATCTTGAAGAAGTTGCCGGCCAGCACCACTAAAGTTATTATCGCTCACCGCCTTAACACCATCAGCAACGCCGATGAAATCTGCTTCGTTAACGGCGGCGAAATTATCGTCGCCGGCAGTATGGAACACGCCGTAGACATGCTCATGCACGGTAAGCGCGAGAGCTAGAATGGGGTACCACTTTTCGGCGAAAGTACTTTTCTCAGCTGGAGGAGATAGGGCACGCTTTCGAAAAATACTTTCGCCTAATAATAAGGACGTTCTCACTTTCCGAGATATTTTCAAACGCGTCTTTTGGGGCACCTACAGAAAAACGCTCATAAAACAGCTTTTTCACGTTTTTTGCCAATTGCAGATTTTTAAAACGCTTATATGAAGCCCTCGTCTGCCACATTTCACCACACATGAACATATGCATTTTTCTGCATACGTTCGTGTTTCTTTTTTAGGCCCAAGTGAAGGCGTCCTACGCCAACTTTTTTAAAAAACACTCTTTCTTGACATCTTTTTCGCGAAATTCTGTATAGTCACAAAAAGGCCTTCGGAAAATTTCACGGTACATAATTCTTATGCGGCGATATGTTAGACTATTCCCAATGATGGAACAACCACCCAATAATCTTTCTTTAGGAGCCGAAGGCAATCAAGAAAAAACTCCTTCAGTAGAAGAGATTAAAGCTGTGTTTGAAAAACTGCTCCAAGGAAAGCCTTTCAAGGAGTTACGGGTGGAAACCGACGAACACGGTTTCAAAATATATGAAATAGAGGTCACTCAAGAAAATGGAGGTACTGTCGAGTATAATTTTCAAAGAATAAAAGATATAGAGGACTATAAGAGTAGAACTCTCTCGCCACGGACAGGAGTCACTGCATCTATTCATGCAACCGAATACTACCCCGATGGAAAGATTGACGGAGAGCATGTGGCCGATTATAGAGGTGGCGAATGGGAATATCAAAAGTAAAATGATAAAAATCCTCGCATACGCAGTAGTAATCGCGGCCATGATCGCGCTGATACCGCTGATTCAAAATGATTTGATTTTAGCTAGTCTGTATGTTGTGCTCATTTTACTCACCCTAGCAGTCAAAAAACAGAAAAATGACATATTTTTTCTCATCTTCGGTTTCATTGCGCTCTTTCTTTCAGAATACTTCTTCATTTCAACTGGAGTAGAAACATTCACTCGGCGAACGCTTCTAGGCATCATGCCGTTATGGCTTCCGTTTTTATGGGCGTATGCTTTTATGATTATTGCTCGCTGTATAAGAATTGTAGATCTTTAAAACTTTTTAAAGTAGTATATGTCAAAGAACCAACTCTTCATTTTAATAATAGTCATTATCCTCATTATACTGGGTGTGGAAATAGCTTTGCGCCAGCAGGGCGGGGCTACGAGTGCTGGCGCTAACCTCCCGAGTCAAACGCAAATTAATGCAGTAAACGATTGCGTGGAGCTTTGTCAAACTGTCTACGACGAGTCGGGGACGGGGGAGAATTCCTCAAAAGAACAGGTATGCGAGAATGCGTGTAATAACGCCGCCGGTATGTCAACATCAACTAATTCTAATTCACACTAATGAAAAAAACATACATTATTGTAGGTATCATTGCGCTCATTGTTGTCGGTATTGTTATTTGGTATTCAAGCCGTCCGAATACAAGTATTGGGCCTGTTGTGACTGATTACAAAAATGCCACATATACTATTGACGGCCAGCCGGTGACGCTCGTGAATGGCTATGCGGAAACCCCGGCCGCGCCAGGCTCGGCTTCAAAAGTGGTCACGCAATTTTTTGGCAATGAAGCGACGGGGGATTTAAATGGCGATGGTTTGGCCGACACCGCTTTTATTCTCACGCAAAACAGCGGCGGAAGTGGCACGTTCTTTTACGTAGTGGCGGCACTGGTGACTGGCGATGGCTACAAGGGTACGAATGCCGTTCTTCTTGGTGACAGAATTGCTCCACAAAGTACCGAAATTGCTGGCGGCAAGCTCATTGTAAATTACGCCGATAGAAATCCTGACGAGCCAATGACGGCCGCGCCTTCGCTTGGCGTCACAAAATATTTGAACGTACAAGGCGGAGTGCTTGTGGAAATTCCTGTGGCGACGAGTACGGCAACTACCACGAGTACCGGCTCTACTGCCGCTCCCGGCGGGCGTTGTGGCGGCAACATGCTCAATGCGCCAGTGTGCGGCGCCGGGTACCAATGTGCACCTACGCCTGGCTCCCACTTGCCCTTTGGCGACGTCGGCGGCGTATGTGTGAAGAATTAGGTTTGATTTTCAGGTCGTGATGCTATACTTATCTCATTAGTCGCTAGTACCATTTCCTTATGATGAAAAAATATATTGCGGAAAGTATCGGTACGTTTGCTCTGGCTTTTGCGGTGTTTCTTGGAGTTGTCGCGGGCGCGGGTAGCCCGCTTGCGGTGCCGGTTATTGCTGGCTTGGCGCTGGGCCTCTGTGTGTACAGCATTGGGGCAATTTCTGGTTGCCACATTAACCCGGCAGTTACTCTCGGCGCGCTTTCCATTAAAAAGATTTCCCTCAAAGACGCCATTGGCTACATTGTTTTCCAGTTTTTTGGCGCCGCAATCGCCCTCGCGGTTGGAACGCTTGTTTTCAATTTTCATGTTACTGGGGCCACCAGCGCCTTCACGCTGATCCCCTTTGTGGCCGAAACTATCGGCACATTCCTCTTTACCTTTGGCATCGCTTCGGTTATGTACGGCAAAGTAGCGCCTGCGGCAAGTGGCTTGGTTATCGGCGGCTCGCTCACTCTAGGCGCACTCATCGCGGGCATTGCCGGCTCGGCTGGCATTCTCAACCCGGCAGTTGCGCTCGCCCTGAATTCCTTCAGCTGGGTCTATATTCTCGCGCCAATTCTCGGCTCCATCCTTGGCATGCAGGTATACAAGGCGCTTAGTTAGAGCTTTCCTTTTCGGTCAGAAGACGCTACTCTAGAGTTCCTATGTCCGCTGATGCCACGATACTCCGCTTTGAGGGGGTGAGTTTTGAATATGGGGTGAATCGCCAGCTTCTTAATGGGGTTGATTTTAACGTACGGCGGGGGAGCAAAATAACCATCATGGGTCAGAATGGTGCCGGCAAAAGCACCCTTTTTCAGCTCATTTTGGGCCTTCTAAGGCCTGAAGCAGGTGAGGTGCATATTACGAAGGGTATAAGCATTGCCATAGCCCGGCAGGTCATTCCACGCGATGAAATGGGGCTTACGGTGCGGGCATTTTTTGAAAAGGCTATGGAAGGCGCTCAAGCAGGGAAGGTGTACGACATTGACCCGCGCATTGACGATGTGCTTGAAGTGGTTAATTTGAAAGGCCATGAAAAATTGCACGAGCGCACGGTGAAGTCGTTTTCTGGCGGTCAGCAAGCGCGGCTTTTGCTGGCCTCGGCACTTATTGCCGACCCTGACCTTCTTTTGCTTGATGAACCGACGAATAACTTAGACGCTGCCGGCATTACACACCTCACGGCGTTTTTGAAGGCCTATAGAAAAAGCTGTATGGTTATTTCGCACGATGCTGATTTTTTAAATTCTTTCACTGACGGCGTGCTTTATTTGGACGTGTTCACCAAAAAAATTGAGCAGTATGTGGGCAACTATTTTGACGTCCGCGAGCAAATCACCGCGCGTATGGAAAAGGAAAATCGCAAAAATGCTCAGCTGGCCAAGGAAATTCAAGAAAATAAAGACAAGGCCAACTTTTTTGCCAATAAGGGTGGCCAGATGCGCTTAGTGGCTAAGCGTATGCGCGACAAAGCCGATGAGCTTGAGGAGGCAAAGGTGGACGTGCGCAAGGAAGACAAAGCCATTCGCCCTTTTACTATCCCAGCTCAAAAGGACGTTTTTGGTGAGGTTATGAAAATTTCCTCATTTACAATTTTTAAGAATCATAAGCCGGTCAAAAGAAAAGTGAATATGCCGATTAAGAAAAATCAGCACCTCTTGTTGCGCGGGCCGAATGGCATTGGTAAAACAACCCTCTTGGAAGCGCTCGCTTCTGGCCATGCCGAGGGCACGATGGTCCAGGATGGCATTCGTATCGGCTATTATCGCCAAGATTTTTCAACTCTGAATTTTGAGGACACAGTGTACCAGTCGCTTGAAGGCGTTTTGCGCACGGTTGAAGGGCGAATTATTGAACAGGAATTGCGCTCGGTGGCCGCTGGTTTTCTTATTACTGGCGACATGATTCATACAAAAATTGGTAATCTTTCTGAGGGTCAAAAAGGCTTGGTGGCTTTCGCCCGCCTCGTTTTGCAAAAGCCCGGCCTCCTCATTTTAGACGAGCCCACCAACCATATCAACTTCCGCCATTTGCCTGTTATTGCGGAGGCCCTCAATACTTTCGCCGGCGCCATGATTCTCGTCAGCCACGTCCCCGATTTCGTCGCCAAAATCCGCATTGACGAGGTGTTAGATTTGGAGAAATAATTTCGAACCGAAGCCCTTTACACACCTATTTTTTCGTGCTAAAATATCTTTGTATTCGTTTAAAAACCTTTTATTTAAGCCATATTTCAACTCTTATGCAACTTTCATTTCGCGCCAGTATCGCTCGCACTTCACTTGTGCTCGTCGTTACCACATCCGTGGCTTTCGGCGGCTTTTTTCTAACCATTTCTCCGGCTTATGCCCAAAATACGCCGGCTACTATCGGGCCCGTAGCCGGCGCTCCGGCCTCGCTTTTCATTCCGCAAATTGGCAAGCGGGCTTCAATTGTGCCTGTTGATATTACTCCGGCTGGTGCACTTGATGTGCCACACAATTTCGTGCAGGCCGGTTGGTATGACCGTGGGCCCGTGGTTGGCGGCATAGGCAGTGCGGTAATTGACGGCCACGTTGATAACGGTGCCGCTATTCCCGGCGTTTTTAAAAATCTCCACACCCTGGTTGCTGGCGACGATATTTACGTAACCAATGTGCTTGGTGGCGTCTCTCATTTTAAAGTTACTTCTCTCGATATTTACAGCGTCAGCGCTTTTCCCAGCGGCCAGATTTTCGCCGACAGCGGCCAGCCGCTTCTTAAAATTATTACCTGCTATGGCACCTATTTGCCGCAGACCGGTACCTATAACGATCGTCTTGTGGTGACGGCGGTGCTCGTTAGCTAATAGCGGCAGTCAATGGACTATTACGCGTACATAGTTCGCTGTGCCGATGGTAGTTTATATACGGGCATCACTCCAAACATAGAGAAGCGGCTTAAACAGCACAATGGTTTATTGGCGGGCGGAGCAAAATACACAAGAAGCCGCCAGCCGGTTGTGCTTGTATATACGGAAAAATGCGCCACTAGAACGGCCGCTTTCAGGCGCGAGGGAGAAATAAAGGCTCTAACTAAGGCTCAAAAAGAGAAATTACTGGGCAGTTTTTAACATGCTACTTAAAAATAGATTTCAACCATGTTGATATTTTTTTTGGTTTAGGGGCGGTAACAGTGGGGGGCAACGCTGGCGTTGGGGGAATTTCAATCTTAGTTAGTATTTCTGGCTTTTGTAGAACGATCTTTGCCGGCTCAATTGACTCGCGTAATTCTATGGCAATTTTTGCCAACATTTCGCTGAGATTTTCCTTAGAAATGGCTTGAAAATGGAATCTATTGCCAACGCTCTTAGATCGGATAAAGCCGCGTTGAAAGAGTTTTTGAATGATAGGGTAGAGAGAAGCGCGGGGAATTTTTACATTTTTACTCAACGTAAAAATACTTTTGCTCTTTTTCAGCGAAGCTAACACTTTATTTTCTTTTACGGAAATTCCTAAAATATTTTTTTGTTCTTTCGTAAACATGGAGAAAAATAAAGTGTCGGATAACCCGACACTTGGTATTGTGACACGTATTTAATTTTTATTCAATACTATTTTGGGGAAATTTTGAAAAAGACCAACTTTTTTTGTGAGGAAGGCAAAGTTATCAACAGAAATGCTTCAATTTTCTATTTAAGTTTAGTGGTTTTACCGCTATTATTACCAGTACGGTTCTCTCTTTTTCTACTTGTTCCATGTCATCACGATTCAATCACACCATCAAGATATTTTTTGTCATACTTGTGATTTTTCTCTGTGCCGGTTTTTTCCCTCTCAGGAGCTTGGCTGATGACGCGGTTGCTCCTAGCACCGATACCACAGCGGATACTGATACGAGCACTGCGACACCTGCCGCTACCCCTGATCCTACGACTGCAACGCCGGCAGTTACCACACCCGACACTTCGTCTGACTCAGCAGATAGTAGTAGTCTCAGCACGCCTACTCCGACTGCCGATGCGACCGCTGATGATACGGGTACAAACGTGACAACTAGTGATACTGGCAGCCAAAATACCACACCGGTTGAAGATGTGCCTCCCCCCACAACCATGGCGACCACGTCCGAATCTGTCACTCTCCCCGTCTCAGATGTAGCAACTTCAACTCCAGACACTTCATCACCTACGGGTACTTCAACAACAACTGGTGGCGGTGATTCATCAGCGACCACCACCGACCCATTAGGCATTTCGGCTTCTGCGAGTGACGCAACATCTACGGCAACTTCAACAGCTGATGTAGTAAGCTCAACTCCAACTATTGTTGAGCAATTAACCAGCGACGGAAAGCTGGTGACGATTTCAGCAACGCCCGAACAAGAAGCGCTCACTCCTATGATTAACGTACCGGTCACCATTACTATTCCAGAACTCTTTAAAGTGGGTCAAGAAAATCAAATTAAAATAAATTGGGCGAACAATGGCGGTCAACCAATGCAATTTACCGCGCTTGATGAAGATGGCAATGGGTACATTGATCACCTTCAGTGGATTGTGCCGCACCTTTCAACTCAAACATTTCAAATTATTTACATTTCCAAAGCCTTGCAGTTGGACGCGAATCTTAACCCGATCGGTGATATTTATAGCCTCGTGCAGGCGCAAGATGGAAACTACGCTACCATCGCTTCCGGCCAATCTGTCCGGGTCACGTTTGATCAAATTTTGAACAACACAAACGACGTCACACTCTATGCCAAAGCGGACGATGCGAGCCAGACGGGTTCAATAACCGTGTACCCGGTATATACTGACGCCGAAGGAAGTACTACGGAAGGCGACGCGCTCCACGCAACATTTCAAATTAATCAGGAAGGAAAGTATCGGATTCTGATGCCCGACTTGCAAACACCGACCGACCTTTTTGATTTGCGAATTTCCGGAAACATAGACATTGACTACATCGTTGACCCGGTGACTCCTCCGGCTACTGCTTATTGGGTTAATGGCACGGGGCTTTGGTCGGATGTCGGTGGCACTCACTGGGCGACTTCCTCCGGTGCCACTTTCACCAGCACCGTGAATGCGCCTGGTACCACAACTACGGTCATTTTTGATGGAAACTCCGGAATCGCTTCCTCCATTGTGACAATTGATGCTTCTTCAACTATCAGTTCATTCTCCATAAACGGCTTCGCCGGAAGCATCAACCAGAACGCCAACCTGGCGATTACAAACAATTTTATTCAAAACTCCGGCACCTACTTTGCTACTCTCACGGTCGGGAATCCTGCCAACAACTATTTTTCCGTCGGCAATAATTTTGCCATCAATGCCGGTACGTTTAGAAGGTACACCGGTATCGGCTCAACGAATGATCCGTATATAATTTATGACGTCTATGGCTTGCAGGGGGTCAAAACCAACCTGACGAGTTCTTACCAGCTTAACAGCAGTGTTGACGCGACCGTGACTTCATCCTGGAATTCAAGCAGTGGTTTTGTGCCGATAGGAAATAACACGACAAGCTTCACGGGAAATTTCAATGGTAATGGATTTACGGTCAGCAACTTATTTATTGCTTCAAGCTCCATAACCTACGCCGGTCTTTTTGGATATAACAGCAGTAACATTCAAAATCTCACTCTGGCAAATTTACTTATTTCGGCGACAGGCACGCCGGGCTTGAGTACCGCTAATGCCGCAGCCGTGGCGACAAGCACTCCTGGTAATAACAACTCTGCCGGTACCGCGGGTAGCAACATTTATGTCGGCGGCCTGGTCGCCTATAACGCCGGAACAATTTCAAATATTAATATCTCTGGAACAGTAACTGGCGCGGGCGGCGCGGGCGGTACTGAAGGAAACGCGAGTAACGGCGGTGATACTCCGGCTGGTTTTGCTAACACTGGCGGTGTGGGAGGCACGACGCCAACGAATGCCGGTGCCACTGGTGGCGTCGTTTATATTGGAGGTCTGGTTGGGTGGTCTGCACAAGGTAGTATCACGAACGCGTTGAGCACGGTTGCGGTTATTGGTAGCGGCGGCGCGGGCGGCGCCAGTGGTAACGGTGGCAATGGTGGTATGAACTTCGGCACGGGAACAGGCGGTGGTGGAGGCAGTGTTGGTATTCCCGGTGCTGGTGGCATTAGCTATGTCGGCGGCTTGATTGGCTGGCTCAACACTGGCACGATTATGGCTTCCGCGGCAACTGGAAATGTTACGGCCTATGGTGGCGCTGGCGGCGTGGCGGGAATTGCCGGTACGGGCGGGCAGGGTGGTAACAGCAACGTGGCTGCTACTGGCGGTGCAGGCGGCAACGGTGCTGTTGGCGGCGCGGGTGGCAACTCATTTGCCGGTGGCTTGGTGGCAAACAATTTAGGAACTATTGAGACCGGTTCGTACGCTACCGGCACGGTGCAGTCACTTGCCGGCATTGCGGGTAATGCATCTGCCGGTGGCATGGCCAGTACCAGTGCGGCCGCATCAACAGCGACTGCCCTAGGCGGTGGCGCCGGTGCCATTGGTGGTGCTGGAGCTATTGCTTATGCCGGAGGCTTAGTAGCGCAAAATAGTGCTGATGGAATTATCACCGGGGCAACAAGTACTGTATATGCAAGCGGTGCCGTAACGGCCACAGGATCTGCTGGTAAGAATGGTAGCAATGGCGGCGCGGGCGGCCAGGGTGGTACGGCGGCGAGCGGCGGCAATGGCGGCAATGCGGCGAACGGTGCCGTTGGTGGCGCTGCATATGCCGGTGGTCTCGTGGGATTAAACGCGGGACTTATTAGTATGGCTGATTCCACTGCGGGGCTTGTTACGGTGACGGGCGGCAATGGTGGCATGGGTGGCACGGGCGGAATTGGCGGTGCTAAAGGCACATCCGGCGCCGCAAACGGCACGGGTGGCACTTCAGGCACGGGAGGTTCCGCTAACGGAACAGCAACTTACGCGGGCGCGCTTGTCGGAAGCAATACGGGAACCATTCAAAACTCATTTTCTCAAAATGCACTCTCGGCTAATGGTGGCACCGGTGGCACCGGAGGAACGGGCGCGGCGAGCTTGCTCGGCTATGCTGGCGTCGGTGGCGGCACGGGCGGCGCCGCTGGCGTTCTATATATAGGAGGAATATCCGGCAATAATACCAATATTATTACGAACAGCTATCATACGACGGGAAATATTTCCGGAATAGCCGGAGCGGGTGGCGCTGCCGGTGTCGGCGGCGCGGGGCCTGGCGGCACTGGTGGCACGCCTGGTGCTGCCGGCACGGCGATTATCGGCGCGATTATTTACGCTGGCGGAATTACCGGTTACAACTCAGGGCCAACTATTACGAGTAGTTATTTTTTGGCGAACCTCACAGGCACAGCCGGAGCTGGTGGTGCCGGAGCAAATGGTGGTGTGGGAACGACGAGCACGTCCGGTGTTGCTGGTAGCGCCGGCTTAACTGGCGGTGTTGCATATGTTGGCGGAGTTGTCGGTGATCAAAATAACGGAGATATTCTAAGTTCATATTCAATTGGCACCATAACCGCGAACGGCGGCGCGGGTGGCGTTGGTGGTAATGGCGGAGCTGGTGGAACGGCAACGTCAACTACCGGCGGCGCCGGGCTGGGTGGTCTTGGCGGCGGCACGGGTGGCAACGCCTTCAGTGGAGGAGTAATCGGAAACTTTGTTGCCGGCACAGTAACAACAGCCTCATCAACTGGATCCATAATTGCGAACGGTGGTCAGGGTGGCAATGCTGGCAATGGTGGCAGTGGCGGAGCTGGCGGTACCAACTCTATCGGCGGTGTCGGTGGCAGTGGTGGAACGGGCGGCACTGCCGGCGTATCTTACGCCGGCGGGCTTATTGGAGATAGTGCCGGCATCGTCCAGGGTGGAAATAATTTTATTGGAAATGTCACGTCAACCTCAGGTATTCCTGGTTTAGGTGGCGCGGGTGGCGGGGCCGGCACCACTACCGGAACTATTGCTGCTACTGCCGCGGCGGGTGGCACTGGCGGTACTGGTGGTACTGGTGCTATTGCTTACGCTGGTGGATTGGTGGGATATAACACCACTATTATTGCCAGCTCAACCGCGTCAACCACGGTTATTGCTCTTTCAGTTTCTGGCCAACCCGGAGCAGCTGCCGGAGCAGCCGGTAATGGTTCTACGGGAGGCGCGAGTCAAGTTGGCGCTTCCGGAGTGCAGGGCGGTACGGGTGGTGCCGGAGCCGCGGCTTATGGCGGAGGTATTGCCGGATACAACTCTTCAACAATTACCAATTCATATATCTCTGCCGGTTCCGTAACCGCTACCGCTGGTTCTGGTGGCAACGGAGCTACCGGCGGTGCCGGCGGTATTGGTGGCAGTGGGGCTCTTGGTGGTGCCGGCGGCACTGGTGGCACCGGAGGCCTGGGAGCGTTTTCATATGCAGGTGGTGGGGTGGGAAATAACGTAGCTGGTTTTATTCAAGCAAATTCTTATGCCGCCGCGACGGTAACATCAGTAGCGGGCAATGCTGGAAACGGTGGCACTGGCGGTGCTGGTGGCGTTGGAGCCACTGGTGGCACTGGCGGCGCGATCGGTGGTCTTGGCGGAACCGCTTACGCTGGGGGTTTAGTAGCGCTGAGCACGGGCGTTATTGATCATTCGTATGCGACAGGAAATGTTTCCGCGCTCGGTGGTACTGGTGGCGCGCCTGGTTCCGGCGGTCTTGGTGGTAGTGGGTCAACTGGTATGGCTGGCGGTGCCAACGGCGCGCTTGATACTGGCGCTTTGATTACTGCTCGTGCTGGCGGCCCTGCCTACGCCGGAGGTTTGCTGGGGCAAAACAGCGCCAACGGTATTGTTCAAAATTTTTCATATGCACTAGGGACAGCAAGCTCAACCGGCGGCACTGGCGCTCCTGGTGCTCCCGGCGCTAATGGTGGTAATTCCTCCGGTGGTGGAGTTGTCGGTGGTGCCGGCAACATTGGCGGTGCTGGCGGCACGGGCGGCGCGAGTTACTCGGGTGGTTTGATAGCAAACAACTTGGGGTTGGTGGGTGTTGATTCTTATGCGATGGGGAATGCTACATCAACCGGTGGCACCGGCGGTTATGGCGGTAATGCTGGAAATGGCGGCACGAGCGGAACGGGTATCAACGGAGTATCCGAAGCCGCTGTTGTTGGTGGTCTTGGCGGCAACGGTGGGGCCACCTATGTTGGTGGTGTTGTTGCTTGGAACGGCGTTGCTGGATCAACAATAGGCACGGCAAATAATACGGGAGGAATTTATTCAACTGGGGGCCTCGGAGGTTATGGTGGTACTGGTGGCGCCGGAGGAAATGCCACAAGCACCTCAGGATTTATCGGTGGTGCCGGTGGCATTGGTGGTGCGGGCGGCAACGGCGGCGCGGCGTATGGTGGTGGGGTGACCGGTTCAAATACGGGTATCATTAGTGGCGTTACGTACACCGTTACTACTATTTCAGTTAATGGCGGTACGGCCGGTGCTGGCGGCACGGGTGGTAAGGCTGGAGCTTCCGGTGCTGCTATTGGCGGCACAGGAGGTGCTGGTAACACTGGTGGCAACGGCGGCGTTGGTGGCGCTACATATATAGGAGGACTTACCGGTGATAATCCGGGAGTCATTATAAATTCTTCAGTGATAGTGGTTGGCAGTATGACGGCAGATGGAACACCCGGTGCTGCTGCTGGCCAAGGAGGAAACGGTGGTGATGGAACATTAGGACTCAACGGTCATAGCGGTGGTGCGGCCGGTGCCGGCGGCACGGGTGGCACCGGTGGTGCTCTATATATGGGAGGTTTAGCCGGTCAAGACAACGGAGATATTTTGTCATCAAATAGCCAGAATGGAACTATCAATGCGGTTTTGGGCGCGGGCGGTGGCACGGGTGGAACGGGCGGCACGGGCGGTCCGGCTGGTGGGTTGGGAGGTAGAAATGGCACCGGCGGTACTGGCGGTGGTGGTGGTATAACCGGGGCGGTGTACGTTGGAGGTATCGCCGGCTACAACAATACTACCAATGATCTTTTATTTAATGCTGTTTATTCAACGAGCAATGTTTACGCGACGGGCGGCACGGGTGGCACCGGTGGTACAGCGATTAACGGAACTGTTGGAGCTTTGGGCGGCAACGGCGGCGCGGGTGGTGCCGGTGGCGCAGCCAGTTCCTATACATATGTCGGCGGTCTTTTTGGATATATTGGCGGTACCGGAGATACTATTAGCAACGCCTCTTCCACGGGAAATATTTTAGTTATAGGGCAGGTTGGTGGAACGGGAAGTTTCGGTGCCTTAGGTGGAGACGGTACCACAACCGCCACAACCACAATGTCGGGCGGCAACGGCGGCAACGGCGCCGGTGGCGGCGCAGGAGGTTTTGCTTACGGTGGAGGATTGGTAGGATTTACCAACACAAATATTTTTATCAGTAATGCCTATGCCACCGGAACCGTTTCCATCTCCGCTGGTAACGCTGGCATTGGAGGTAACGGTGGTAAGGGTGGACTTGGGGCTAATAATCCAGGTGGCAACGGTGGCACCGGAATTGCCGGCGGTCTCGGTGGCACGGTCTACGTGGGAGGTCTGGTTGGATTCGTGACTTCCGGCGAAATTGACAGTTCATATTCTACCGGAGCTGTTACGGGAACTTCAGGAAATGGTGGCAACAGCGGTTCCGGAGGTATTGGCGGTGCCGGTAACGGCCAGTTTATAGGCGGCATTGGCGGCAACGGGGTAGCTGGCAACAACGGTGGCGTTAATTATACCGGCGGTTTGATTGGATCAAATTCAGGTACTCTGCAATATGACTATCATATTCTCGGTATGGTAACGGCGAATGTTGGTAGCGGTGGTATTGGTGGTGCGGGCGGCAACGCTGGCGCTTCCGGGGCATTTTTATCCGCCTCAACCACAGCAGCTGGCGGTGCCGGATTCCTTGGTGGCACGGGTGGCGCGGTCAACATTGGTGGTTTGGTGGGAATAAATACCGGAGCCGGAGCGATTATTAATAATTCGTATGCGATGGCGAATGCTTCAACCACTGGTGGCATTGGCGGCCAGGGTGGCATTGGTGGTAATGCCGGTGATGGTTCTGCCGGTGTCAACCAAACTGGTGGCATTGGCGGCGTCGGTGGAGCGGGCGGTCCTGGTGCCAGCGGTGTTGGCCCACCAGCAACAGCAGTGCAAGCCGGCGGTCTCGTCGGACAAAATATAACGGGGACTATTAGCAACTCGTATGCCGTGTCGGGAACGGTCACTGCTACTGGTGGTGCCGGTGGGGCATCTGTTCAGGGAGGCACAGGTGGCATTGGAACTGGTACCGGCTTGAGCGGTCTTGCCGGCGCTGGCGGTGCCGGTGGCGCTGGCGGGTCAGTATATGCCGGTGGGCTCGTAGGTTACAGTACTGGCGTAGTGAACGGATCGTATTCCGAAACAACTCTTAACATTGCCGGAGGCTCCGGTCAAAATGGATCAAACGGTATTAGTGGAGTTGCTAATAGAGGAGCGGCTGGCTCTAACGCCGGCGCTGGTGGCGCTTCCGGAATTGTATATGCTGGTGGATTGGCGGGCTATACGGTGGCAGACGTCGTTGCTTCGTGGACGAGTGTTGATCCGATTTCCGGAGCGGGAAATATTTATATTAATACCGGCGGCACTGGTAATGCCGGTAATGCCGGCAACGGCGGCTCGGCGGTTGTGAGTGGCGGTGTCGGCGGTGTCGGCGGTACAACAGCTGCTGTCGGAGGGGCAACAAACGGTGCTATTGTTGGCGGACTATTAGGCTATAGTTCCGCAACAGTTTCTTCTTCGTATTCGCAATCTCTGACAATCACGGGTGTTGAGCAAACTGGCGGTATTGGTGGCAACGGCGGCAATGGTGGCGCGGGAGCTGGCAGTAGCGTCGGCGGTGTCGGACTCATCGGTGGCAACGGTGGCAACTCTGGGACGTTAGAATTCGGAGGGCTTATCGGTAACGATTTGGGCGTCATTCAGCAGTCGTCATATTCTTTAGTTACTATTTTTATGACGGGTGGCAACGGCGGTCTTGGCGGCAACGGTGGCGCTGGTGGTACTTCCGGAACAACAACCTCAAGTGGAACGGCGGCTGCTGGGTTTCCAGGTGGAATAGGCGGAGCTGGTGGTGTTGTGTTTGGCGGTGGCTTAGTAGGAACTATTTCTGGAGCGGCACTTACTATCCAGGTCGTAAATTCTTACGCGACTGGAACAGTCTCGATTGTCGGCGGCAACGGTGGCAACGGTGGCACTGGTGGCAACGGCGGTAGTGGTTTTTATGGCACAACGGGGCACGTGGGATCGACTGGTGCTTTGGGCGGCGTGGCTGGGGTCGGTGGTGAAGCCGATGCTGGTGGCCTCGTAGGCTTCAGTAGTTTTGCAGCCGGCACAGGCAACTTTTTAAATGATTATGCTCTCGGCAACGTTTCAGCATTAGGAGGAAATGCCGGCACGGCCGGTTCTTCAGGTAGTGCCGGTCTTTCAACTACAACAGTAACTGGAGTGAGCGGTCCCGCCGCGGTCGCGGCTGCCGTGGGTGGCAACGCTTACGCCGGAGGTTTAATCGGTAATAATAGGTTCACTACCGGCATTAATAATTTTATAAATTCATTTGCGATTGGTTTTGCCAGTTCAACTGGAGGAATTGGCAGTATTGGAAACGTTGGCGGTAATGCAGCCAGTAGCACAGGAAGTTCCCTTGGCGGTAACGGTGGCGTCGGCGGCAACGGCGGTGCAGGTGGTGAAGCTGATGCTGGTGGCTTGGTAGGGTACAGCAGTGTCACAAGTGGAACTGGCAATTATCAGAATTCCGCCGCAACCTCTACAACTAATATTGTCTCAGCAAAGGGTGGTCAGGGCGGCCAGGGTGGTAGTGCTGGATATTCTGGAGCCGGTGCTGGTGCATTTGCCGGTGGCGGGACGCTCGCTGGTGGTACGAGTGGTGCTGGTGGCAACGCTTATGCCGGAGGCTTAATAGGCCAAACAAGCGCGAGTGCAAACACGGATCTCTCTATTATTGGTAGTCATTCCACCGAGAATGTTGTGGCCACGGGCGGCTCTTCGGGTAATGGAGTTACTGGGGTTATTGGCGGTCTTGGTGGATCTTTGAACAAGGGTGGCACGGGCGGCACTGGTGGCACTTCCAGCACTGGTGGCACGAGTTATGCGGGAGGATTAATCGGTTCCAACGCCGGTATTATTGAAAACACTTCGTATGCAACAGGGAATGCCACGTCAACTAGCGGCACTGCGGGCACGGCTGGCGTTGGTGGCACGGGCGGCGCTACTGGCGGAGCACTTTCAGGTGGTACGGCCGCTTCTGGTGGCGTGGGCGGCGTCGGTGGAAACGCTGGTGTTGCTTATGCTGGTGGCCTTGTTGCTAACAACGCGGCCAACGGTGTCATTATTAGTTCGTACGCGGCCGGTTCTGTTACGGCAATAGGTAACAACGGTGCCGCCGGCGGTAACGGCGGCACGGGTGGTGACGGCTCGTTGGGAGTCGGTGGTCATGCGGGAGGATTGGGCGGCAACGGAGGCGCTTCCGGCGCCGGCGGCGCGGCATATGTCGGCGGTCTGATTGGAAATAATATTGACACGACAAACACAACGCTCACCAGTTATGCTATTGGGCAAACGGTTACTGGAATTGCCGGCAACGGCGGCACGGGAGGTACTGGCGGCACCGGCGGCGCGGCTGGAAGTGTTGGTATCGGCGGTGGCGGTGGTACCGGCGGTTCTGCTGCCACGAATGCCGTGGGAGGTGCTCTATATATAGGAGGTTTTGTTGGTTATAACGATGGTTTTATTGAGATCAACTCTTATTCAACTAATAACGCCACAGGTACTGCTGGCACTGGCGGTACTGGCGGTGTTGGTGGCAATGGCGTTTCTGGTTTTGTTGGCACGGTTGGTGTGGGTGGCCAGGGTGGCGTTGGAGGAACAGGTGGTGCCGCAGGCACAGCTGGCATCGTCTATGGTGGTGGTTTTGCCGGAGAAAATTTTACCGGCATGATTATTAAAGATTCTTATGCATTAGGAACAGTAACGGCGACTGCTGGTGCTGGCGGTGCTGGCGGTGCTGGCGGCACTGGTGGTATAGGTACCACCACAGCCGCTTCCGCAAGCAACGGTAGTAATGGTGGTCAGGCAGGGGGTAGAACCGCTGGTACTAACGGCGGTATCACGTATGCCGGAGGCTTTACTGGCTATAACTTAGGTACTTTATATACGACATATGCTATCGGAGCAGTAAATGCTAATGGTTCAACCGGCGGTGCCGGAGGCGCGGGTGGTATAGGTGGCGTCGGTGGCAACGGCGGCGCAACGGGTGCTGGTGGCACGGGTGGCGCAGAAGGAGCAACTGCCGCGGCTGGCAACGGCGGCGCGGCCTACGCTGGGGGACTAGTCGGTTATAACTACACCGCGGGCATAATTCAATATTCCTGGTCGGCGGGGAACGTTACCATTGTTGGCGGCAACGGTGGCGCGGCTGGTCTTGCTGGGGTAGCTGGCACTGGTGGCAATGGCGGAACAGGTGGCGGTGGCATTGGCGGTACTGGTGGTGGCGTGGTAACAGAGGGTAATGGTGGTACTGGCGGCTTCAGCTACGGCGGCGGGCTCGTTGGCGGAAATATTTCAACGGGTAGTATTAGCACCAGTTATGCTTCCGGTAATGTGAAGGTGATTGGAGGCAATGGAATTGTTGGCGCCACTGGCGGCATAGGAGGCAACGGTGGTGTTGGTGGCTCCGGCGCTACCGGCAACGGTGGCCCGGCCACGAATGGTTCTAACGGCGGCAACGGTGGCGCGGGCGGTGATGTGTATGCCGGAGGTTTAATCGGCACAAATACGGGAACTATCACTAATGCCTATGCATTAGGAACCGCGAGCTCAACTGCTGGCCTGGCCGCTAAAGGCGGCAACGGTGGCCAGGGTGGCGCCGGTGGTGCTAAAGGTGGCGGAAGTACATTGGGTACCGCTGGCGCCGGTTTGAATGGTGGCACTGGCGGCAACGGCGGTAATGCATACATCGGCGGCCTGATGGGTAGCAACACTGCAACGGTTACGAACGCGTATTCAATTGGCGCGCCTTCAGGCACAAGCACTCTTGCCGCTCTCGGTGGTGCGGGTGGTGCTACTGGCACCGGTAGTGGAGCGGGTGGCACCGGTAGCGCCGGCGCGAATGGTACTACGGTGGGAGTACGCAACGTCGGCGGTATGACCGGCAGTGCTGGCGGCACCTATGTTTCCGATTATTGGGATACGGACACTTCTGGAAAGCTCCACAACAACGGTCTTGGCACTGGTGCTGTGGATCCTTCCGGTATGAACAGCGAGAGTAACAACTCAATGATGTTGCTCGCCACATATTCCAACTGGGATTTTGCCACGCCAATTTGGGATATTGTTCCGAGCTCTACTTATGCGTATCTTGATTATCAAACTGTTTCAGGGTCGCCGACGAACGTTGTCGCGGTTGGTGGTAATGGCCAAGCTACCATCACTTTCACAGCGCCGACTAATCTTGGTGGTTCTGCTATCACTTATTACACCGTCACTTCCAGTTCTTTAGCCGACGTGTCACATACAATAACCGGCAGTAATTCACCAATTACGATCTATGGCCTAACTAATGGCGTCCTATACACTTTTACCGTAACAGCAACTAATGCCACCGGCACCAGCACGGCTTCGGTCACGAGCAACTCCGTGATGCCGGCCACCGTTCCCGATGCTCCCGTCATCACCTCCGCTACTGGCGGCCCCGGTTCGGCAACCATCACTTTTACTACACCGGCCAATAACGGCTCCACTATTTCGTATTACACCGTCACCTCTAATTACGGTGACACGGCAATCGGTGGTTCGTCGCCAATTACAATTACCAATCTCACCAATGGTATTAACTACACGTTCACGGTGACGGCCACGAATTCTGCTGGCACAAGCACCATGTCAAACACTAGTGGTTCTGTTATGCCCGCCACAACTCCAGACGCTCCCGTCATCACCTCCGCTACTGGCGGCCCCGGTTCGGCAACCATCACTTTTACTACACCGGCCAATAACGGCTCCACTATTTCGTATTACACCGTCACCTCTAATTACGGTGACACGGCGTACGGCGGCTCATCACCAATTACAATTATTAATCTTACTAATGGTGTTAACTACACGTTCACCGTTACTGCGACCAATGGCGTTGGTACCAGTACCATGTCAAACACGAGTGGTTCCGTGATGCCAGCTATTGCTCCAGACGCTCCCGTCATCACCTCCGCTACTGGGGGTCCTGGCACAGCTACTATTACGTTCACTACACCGGCCAACAATGGTTCCGCAATTTCGTACTACACCGTGACGTCCAGCTCCTTGGGTGATACTCCGCATACCATGAGTGGAGGCGCTTCGCCCATCACTATCGGTGGTTTGATTAACGGCGCGACGTACACTTTCTCTGTTACTGCTACCAACTCGGTTGGCACGAGCACCGCTTCAGGTTCGAGTCTTTCAGTGATGCCAGCTACCGTTCCCGACCAACCGATAATTATTTCGGCAGTCAGAAATGATGATGGAGCCACGATTACTTTTTCATATCCAAACAGCAACGGCTCCACTATTTCGTACTACACCGTAACCTCCAATTCCACGAGTGATGTTCCGCATACTATGAGTGGAGGCACTTCACCGATAACTATTAGTGGCTTGACCTACGGCTCAACCTACACCTTCACCGTCACTGCGACAAACGGCGTAGGAACAAGCACTCCCTCACTTTCCTCACTCCCAATCACTCCCGCTACCGCTCCGGACGCGCCAATCATTGGAACGGCGACAGAAGCTCCTGGCGAAGCCATTGTTACTTTTACCGCACCCGTTAATGATGGCTATTCGACGATAACTTCATACACCGTCACTTCTACTGATGGTTTGCATAGCATTACTGGTGGGGCATCGCCCATAGTTATTACGGGCCTTACGAATGGTCTAACGTATTATTTCACCGTCACCGCGACAAATAGCATCGGCACAAGCAGTGCTTCGTTATCGAGTAATTCGGTCACACCTATTAGCATTCCAGACGCGCCAACTATTGGAACAGCAACAGAAGCTCCTGGTGAAGCCACAATCTCTTTCTCCGGACCAGTAAATTATGGCGGCTCAACAATTTCGTACTACACGGTTACCTCAAACGATGGCCACAGCGCAACCGGCGGTTCCTCGCCGATTACGGTGACCGGCCTCACTAATGGTGTGGTCTATACGTTTACGGTGACCGCGACCAATGCGGTGGGCACCAGCACCTCATCGGGAACAAGTAATTCGGTCATGCCGGCTACCTCTCCTGACGCGCCGACGATCGGAACGGCAACACAAAGTCCTGGCGAGGCCACTGTCACCTTCACCGCGCCAGCCAATAACGGCTCAACAATTTCGTATTACACCGTCACTTCCAACTCCATGACCGACGTACCGCACACCGCGACTGGTGGCACTTCACCAATCACCATTACCGGTCTCACCAACGGCGCGACCTACACGTTTACGGTGACCGCGACCAATGCGGTGGGCACCAGCACCTCATCGGGAACAAGTAATTCGGTCACACCTATTAGCATTCCAGACGCGCCAACTATTGGAACAGCAACAGAAGCTCCTGGTGAAGCCACAATCTCTTTCTCCGGGCCGGTAAATTACGGCGGCTCAACAATTTCGTATTACACGGTTACCTCAAGTTCCTTGAGCGATGTACCGCATACTATGATGGGTGGTAATTCGCCAATCACCATTACCGGTCTCACCAACGGCGCGACCTACACGTTTACGGTGACCGCGACCAATGCGGTGGGCACCAGCACCTCATCGGGAACAAGTAATTCGGTCATGCCCGCCGCGGCTCCAGATTTTCCAACTAATGTCTCTGCCACTGCTGGCACTGGCCAAGCCACCGTCACGTTCACTGCGCCAAATAACAATGGTTCAAATATCACCTATTACACCGTCACTTCCAATTCCCTGACCGACGTACCGCACACCGCGACGGGTGGTAATTCACCAATCACCATTACCGGTCTCACCAACGGCGCGACCTACACATTCACGGTGACCGCGACCAATGGTGCTGGCACAAGTACTCCTTCTGGCACAAGCGGTTCAGTCGTGCCGGCCACGACGCCTGACGCTCCAACCATCGGAACGGCAACAGAAGCTCCTGGCGAAGCCACAATCTCTTTCTCCAGACCGGTAAATTATGGCGGCTCAACAATTTCGTACTACACCGTCACTTCCAACGACGGCCACAGCGCAACCGGCGGTTCCTCGCCGATTACGGTGACCGGCCTCACTAATGGTGTGGTCTATACGTTTACGGTGACCGCTACGAACGCGGTTGGCACAAGTACAGCTTCTTCAGTTTCAAATTCAGTGACGCCGACAACGGTTCCCGACGCGCCGACAATTGGGCCCGCCACTGGCGGCAATGGTCAGGCTACCATTTCTTTCTCGGCCCCCGGAAATAATGGAGGCTCCACAATTACGTATTACACAGTCAGTTCAAACATTGGCGGATTTACGGCAACCGGCGGTTCATCCCCAATTACTATTACGGGACTAAGTAACGGTACAACCTACACATTCACAGTTACCGCTACTAATAGTGTGGGCACCAGTACATCTTCTTCCGTTTCAAATTCAGTTACGCCAGCTACAGTTCCAGATGCTCCTAGCGGTGTGACTGCCGCTGGCGGAAACGGGCAGGCCACGATTTCGTTCTCGACACTCGGAAATAATGGGGGAGCCACTGTGGCTTCATATACTGTCACTTCTAATGACGGTCACACTGCCACGGGCGGTTCGTCACCTATAACAATAACCGGCCTCACTAACGGTACGACCTACACATTCACCGTCTCAGCAAGTAATGCCGTGGGTACCAGCACTGCTTCCAGCGTGACTAACTCGGTCACTCCTGCCATGGCTCCGAATGCGCCAACTATCGGCACGGCTACTTCCGGAAACGGGCAAGCAACCATTACTTTTACGGCTCCCGGAAATAATGGAGGGGCCACAGTTTCTTATTACACAGTTAGTTCCAACGATGGTCACACTGCCACGGGCGGTTCTTCGCCCGTAACAATTACTGGCCTGACGAATGGCACCACCTATACGTTTACGGTGACTGCCACGAATGCGGCCGGCACAAGCACCGCTTCTTCGGTTTCAAATTCAGTGACGCCAGCGACTGTTCCTGACGCTCCAACCATTGGCACGGCAACACAAAGTCCTGGCGAGGCCACAATCTCTTTCTCCGGACCGGTAAATTATGGCGGCTCAACAATTTCGTATTATACCGTCACCTCAAACGATGGCCACAGCGCAACGGGCGGTTCCTCGCCGATTACGGTGACCGGCCTCACCAACGGTATTACATACACATTTACCGTAACGGCTACCAACGGAGTAGGAACAAGCACTGTTTCCGCCGCAAGTAATTCAGTTACGCCAGCAACGGTTCCCGACGCGCCGACAATTGGCCCCGCCACTGCCGGAAATGGTCAGGTCACCGTCGCGTTTACGGCTCCCGGAAATAACGGCGGCGCGAGCGTTTCTTATTACACGGTTAGTTCCAACGACGGCCACAGCGCAACGGGTGGTTCCTCGCCGATTACGGTGACCGGCCTCACCAACGGCACGTCGTATACTTTTACGGTGACGGCTTCCAACTCCGCTGGTACGAGTACGGCTTCAAGCGCTTCTAATTCGGCCACGCCAGCTACTGTTCCTAATGCTCCAAGCATAGGTACCGCCACTTCCGGCAATGGTCAGGCTACCATCACGTTCTCGGCTCCCGGAAATAATGGAGGGGCAACAATTTCGTACTACACCGTCACTTCTAACGACGGCCACAGCGCAACCGGCGGTTCCTCGCCGATTACGGTGACCGGCCTCACCAACGGCACGACCTACACGTTCACGGTTACCGCGACCAACTCCGTGGGCACGAGTACCGCTTCGGCCACCAGTAATTCAGTCACTTCAGCGACTATTCCTGATGCGCCCACAATCGGTTCGGTCACGAGCGGTAATGGTCAGGTGCTCGTCACATTCACCGCGCCCGGAAATAACGGTGGCTCCGTAATCACTACCTATACGGTTACCTCAAACGACGGCCACACGGCAAATGGCGGTTCATCTCCAATCACCGTCACCGGCCTTACCAACGGCACTGCATACACGTTCACGGTTACCGCCACCAATTCTGCAGGCACGAGCACTGCCTCGTCTGCTAGTGGCTCGGTCACTCCGGCCACAGTTCCGAATGCGCCTTCTGTTGGCACGGCAACCGGAGGAAATGGCCAAGCCACTATCACGTTCTCGGCTCCCGGAAATAATGGGGGATCCACGATTTCTTACTACACCGTCACTTCCAACGACGGGCACACGGCAACGGGTGGTTCCTCGCCTATAACAATCACCGGCCTCACTAATGGCACCACGTATACGTTTACGGTGACCGCCTCAAACTCAGCTGGTACGAGCACGCCTTCAGCCACCACTAATTCAGTAACGCCGGCTACCATTCCGAATGCGCCGACGATCGGCACAGCCACCGGTGGCAACGGCCAAGCCACAATTACTTTCACAGCGCCTGGCAACACTGGCGGCTCGGCCATCACGACATACACGGTTTCTTCAAATGTCGGAGGATTCACCGCAACCGGTGGCTCGTCGCCTATAACAATCACCGGCCTCACTAATGGCACCACCTACACGTTCACGGTCACCGCCAGCAACGCTGTTGGAACCAGTACGTCCTCAGGTACAAGTAATTCAGTCGTGCCTGCTACTGTTCCCGACGCGCCGACGAGCGTCACTGCCACTAGCGGAAATGGCAATGCCACGGTCACCTTCACTCCGCCAAGCAATACTGGCGGCGCCACGGTCACCTCATACACCGTTACTTCCAACGATGGTCACACTGCTTCGGGCGGCGCTTCGCCCATCACCGTCACTGGCCTCATTAACGGCACCACTTACACCTTTACGGTGACTGCCACGAACTCGGTTGGCACAAGCACCTCCTCACTCTCCAGCAACGCAACAACGCCGGCGACCGTTCCAAACGCTCCGACCAACGTTGCGGCCGTGACCGGCGATACGAGCGCCACTGTTTCGTGGTCGGCCCCGTCGTTCAACGGCGGCTCAACCATCCTGTATTACACGGTTACTTCCAACGATGGCTTGCATAGTGCCATGAGCGGTTCTACGGTAGCCACGGTCACCGGCCTCACTAACGGCACACCATATACATTTACCGTTAGCGCCACTAACGCGGAAGGCACGAGTACATCATCGGGAACAAGTAACTCCATTACGCCCGCAAGTATTCCAAGCGCGCCGCAAAACCTCACAGCCACAGTCGCCGACAGTAGCATTGGTCTTTCTTGGTCAGCGCCCGTTTCTGATGGGGGCTCCTCAATCGCCGACTACATTGTTGAATACGAATTAGCTACGGGTGGCACCTGGGCCATATTTGATGATGGAGTAGGAACTACGCCTGCCACAACAGTGACGAGCCTTTCCAACGACGTTGCGTATAATTTCCGAGTGATTGCTAAAAATGCCATCAATCAAGGCACACCTTCTGGTGTGGTAAGCGCGACGCCGGGCTCGCCAGCGCAAGTCCTCATCCAGAGTTTCCCGAGCCTAACCACTCCGAATATTTCCACGGCGATTAGAATAACCAACGAAGGCCAGGCCCAATCTGAATACACATATAACTGGTGCGTCACCAGTTCAGAGGTGGGCTCGTGCGGTAGCGCCGACATTTTTGACGGCCAGAATGCCAAGCTTATCCAGCCCGGTCAAAATTTTGACACAACGCTCAATTCCACGGTGCCAAATGCCGGAAATTATTGGTTTCATTTAAATGTCCAATTTGGCTCCAGCTTTTCTACGGCCGACCAGTCATTCACCGCAACCGCTCCCGTTTCTACTAATGGCGGCGGGGGAGGAGGTGGTGGAGGTGGCGGTGGAGGAGGGGGAGGAGGTGGAGGGGGCAACCTGGTAGTCGCCACTCCTAATTTAGTGAATTCTAAATTGACAACATCCGACTTTAACCATGATGGCAGAGTAGACGCGATTGATTTCTCCATCCTCCTGGCATTTTGGGGAACAAAGGCTCCATATAAAAATTCTTCGGTAGATATTAACCACGACAACAAGGTCGATTCCATAGACTTTTCAATTATGCTCTATGAATGGACAGACACAGCCCTTGCGCTAAAAGACTAACGTTGTATGACCATGCGTAACTCACTTTTTTCTTTTTTTGTAATCGGAATTGCGGCCTTGTGCGCACTTGTTTCGCCACATGACGCGCGGGCCGCTCTTATCACTTTCAATGTCGTACCGAATACCGTGTCAGGAGATACCGCCACTATCGTTGAAGTTCGCGTTGATCCTCAATCGCAAAATCTCAACGTCGTACAGGGTTCTGTTGATTTTGGGGGGATAGCCGGCGACCAGCTTTCAGTTGAGGCGGATACAGCTAAGTCTCTTTTAAGTCTCTGGCCTACTTCCCCCCATTACAGCCCAGATACGGCGAGTGTGAGTTTTACGGGCGGCATTCCCGGAGGGTTTAACCACGAGGGTCTCCTTTTTCGCTTGCGCATTAAACCCGCCGTGGCGGGCACAGTGCAAATGTCGTTAACTAATGGCGCGGTCTATCTTAATAATGGACAGGGCACCGAGGAGAACGTCACGGCTCAGCCGATCGCCATTGCGGTTAATCGGCAGAGCCCGGGAATTGTTGTGCCTTTGCCAACCACTAACGCTACAAGCCAAACATCTCCCCAATCTGCCCATGAGCAAAATGATATACTTATTCTACTATCGGCCGTTGGTGTGCTCTGCTTGGTAAGCGTGGCTCTTTGGTTCCGCTACAAAAAGTATGTTAAAAAATAAAATACTATATGGTAGTGCACTAATTTCGCTCGGCGTATTCTTTTTAGGATACGGTAGCGTGCACGCCGCCACTCTGCAAATTGCCTCAAACGTAACAACGCTCGCGCCGGGCGACACTGCCACATTATTAGTGACGGTAGATTCTCAAGGCGTAGCTATAAATAATGCGCAGGCAACAATTAATTTTCCAGCGGCCCTCTTGAGTGTTGTTTCGGTAAACAGTGCAAGTTCCATTTTCTCTTTGTGGGTGCAGAATCCGACATTTTCAAACACGGCAGGCACCATTACGTTTAATGGAGGAGTGCCTACTCCCGGCTACACTGGCGCAAGCGGCGCCGTTGTGGCTATTTTAGTCAGGGCAAAACAGGCCGGCCAGGCCAATTTGGTTTTTTCTAGTGACGATGCGGTGCGGGCCAACGACGGCTTGGGCACCAATGTTCTTAATGGTCAAAAAGGGGTGGCGCTTACTATTGGGCCGAGCGCGGCTCCCACGCCAGTGGCGCCTGTCGCGCCAGTGGCTCCAACGCCTCCGCCCCCAACCACTTCCTCCGATGCCCTCGCACTACAGATTTCTTCACCTACTCATCCTAACCAGGACCAATGGTATAACAACAGTAGTCCAGAATTCCAATGGGTTCTTCCTGATGGCGTAGATGAGGTACAAACGACGATTGATAACACAACCAGTGGCGTGCCGCACGTTATTTATAATCCTGCCACTACTCAGAAAACCGTTACCGACTTGGCGGACGGAGTTTGGTATTTCAAAATCCGCGCTCATAACGAAAATGCTTGGGGGCCAGTAAGTACGTATATCGCCAGAATAGACACCACCGCTCCGCAGGAAAACAACGCAGTATTTTCTTATGACGATACTGCTAAAGTGCTCACTATGAGCGCTCAGGTTCAGGACATAACCTCCGGCATTGACCACTACGATATTTATATAAATGATGCTTTGGTAAAAACGATTTCCGCTGCCGACTTTGCGGGCGGCAGTTATGCTCTGCCGTTTGATGCCTCCGGTGACAACACCGTGAAATTGGTGGCTGTTGACCGGGCGGGCAATAGTGCTTCGGCCTCGGGTAGTTTCCACGCCACCGCCATTCTGGTGCCACAGCTTAGCGCATTGCCCAGAATTGTTCCTGCGAACCAGCCGCTTCTTATTAGCGGCGTTGCGCAGAGTCCCAATACCACTATCACTATCAATGTGAAGCATAATTTTGACAACCCAGTTGCCCTACAAACAACCTCTGGTTCCGATTCCAGCTTTTCTGTGGCAACCAGTCCGTTGGCGGCTGGCGATTACACCGTGTGGGCCGAAGCCGGCTCCGGCAATGCAAAAGTGTCGTCGGCGCGTCTCTACACCACAGCCACATCGCAATTGTTGATCACTATTGGCTCGCACACGTTTGTGGCGCTTAATTTCGGAATTATTGCCCTGCTCATTCTCATCGTCCTTCTTCTCGCGGCATATTTCCTGGGCCGCCATCATGCCAATTCAGAGAGCGGTATTAGGATACGAAGTGTCTTGCTCAAAGATGGCACCTCAAAAGTACTACTTCTTTTGAAGAAGCGCTTAGAAAAACATTTGGAAATCCTCCAAAATCTACGGCACGATAGAATTTTAACGAAGGCTGAAAAAGAAATTAAGGAAGCGATTGAAGTTGACCTGGACGAAGTTGATGAGGCAATAGAAGAGCAGAAGGCCGAATAACCGGTGCCTGACCCCGGTTAATTACTCTACGAACGTAAGGGCTTTGCCTTTCTTATTACCGCGGCCGGTGCGGCCGATGCGGTGGATGTAGTCGTCGTGGGTGGCAGGCAGGTCGTAGTTGATGACGTGGGTGATGTCGTTAATGTCGAGGCCACGAGCGGCAACGTCGGTGGCGACGAGGATTTTAGCGCGGTTATTTTTGAAGTCGGCCAGGGCGCGCTCGCGCTGAGGCTGGCTTTTATTGCCGTGAATAGAAGCTGAGAGGAAGCCGCGCTCAACGAGGGTGCGGGAGAGGCGTTCCACACCGTGCTTGGTGCGGCCGAAAATCAAAACGCGCTCATAGCCGGGGCCTTTGAGAAGGTCGTGGAGAGTATCAAGCTTGTCGCGGCCGGGGGCAACGCGAACAACGTCTTGCTCAACGTTTTTGGCGGTGGTGCCGGTTTTGGTGGAAATGCGCACCGGGTTGCGGAGGAATTCTTTGATAAGTCCTTCAACTTCCGGCGACATAGTTGCAGAGAAGAAAAGGGTTTGTTTTTCCTTTGGCATTTGGCCCATCATACGGCGCATGTCGTTGACGAAGCCCATGTCCAGCATGCGGTCGGCTTCGTCTAAAACGGCGGTTTTGAAACCGGCCAAGTTGAGGGCGCGACGGTCAATAAGGTCCTTAATGCGGCCAGGTGTGCCAATAACGAAGTTATTGAAGAGGCGCAGCGCCCGCAATTGCATAGTAATGGATGCTCCACCGACGCAAACAACAGAGTGGAGGCCGAGGCCTTTGGTAAAGCCTTTGAGCTCCTCGTCAATTTGCATAGCAAGCTCGCGGGTCGGCACCACAATGAGCACCAGTTCACGTGGGTTGAGCAGTACTTTATTAATAAGCGGAATCAAAAAGGCGGCAGTTTTACCGGTGCCCGTGTTGGCAATGCCAACAATGTCGGAGCCAGCCAAAACCACAGGAATGGATTTATCCTGGATGGGGGTAGGGGTGGTGTAGCCCTTAGTTATAATATTAGCCTTGAGTTTTTCAGTAATGGCAAAATCATCGAAGGCGTGCTCGGGCACATAGGGTGCAGTTGGTGCCACAGGCACAGCGCTCTTATTAATGTAGCGGGAGACGTCAATGCGAGGCGCGATACGGCGAGCAGGGAAGCGACCACGGCTAGGCGCCCCGCTAAAACGAGGGTTATATGAACCGCGTGAGCCGAAAGAAGGCCCGCGCGATATTGGTTTATTAAACGAAGAATGCGAGCCGGATGAGCGGCCTGGAGTGTTGTTATACATACTGCTTATAAGGCCCACAAACGGGGCCTATAACCTGAAGCCGTTAAGAATAAATCGTGGCTGCCTCTCGAGGGTTTTGGAAGGCTTACGCCACGATTGTTGAGCGCTTATTGTAGGACTGGGCTCAGGCAACGAAACACTGGAGATATGAAGTTACCCGTAGATTATAGCAAAGAACGGTAATTGCGTCAAGCGGTGTGAGTTCGCTATACTATTGTCTTGGTCTTTATAAAATAATCATAAAAACATATGAAAACACTTACGTGCAAACAGATGGGTGGGGGATGCGACACGAAGCTTTCAGCCAATACTCCCGAGGAGATGATGAGCGTGGGTATGAAGCATTTGGAAAAGGCTCATCCTAAAATGGCCGCGGATGTGAAAAAGGCGCCGAAAGATGACCCAATGATGAAAAAATGGCAGGCCGATTTCAACAAAACGTGGGCCGCCACGCCGGACAACTAGGGTCAGGCACCGGTTACTGAGGGGTCCAACCTTAATTACCGTAGGCAAGAAAAAACGCCGCCTCTCGTGAGGTCGGCGTTTTGCTTGTGTGGGGCGACGTTGCCGTTATTTTGCCAAGAAGTCGTTCCAGATTTCCCGGAAGAACTCGCTGGCCTTTTCGTAGGTACCCCAGTGATAACTAGTGATGATGAGTGCGAACAAAATTGGTACGGCCCAGAATGCATAACTTTCCGCTCTCTGGACGGCGAGCAGCGTTTCCGCCCACCCGACAACAATGGTTTTGTAGAGGAGGGGAAGTGCCAGGCTAATAATGAGCGCCCACATCAGTTTCATTCCCCATTCGTTTTTCTTGTTGATGAGCATTGTGTGTTCTCCAAAAGTGGCCTACCTATATGCGCTTCCGTGCAACATGCAAAGAAGCCACCTGCCTGTATTGTAGGTCATTTTAACAGTAAAGTCAATGTGTGCGGGGCTTTTGTGCCTTTACTCCTTCTGTCACGCGCGCTATTGTTGGTCAGGAAGTCGAGATTCGTGTTTGCACATTGATTTTTAACAAAAGGAGAGTTTACATGACCGCACATCTACAAGATGGACTTTGTTGTGTGCCGGAGCAACATGGACAGCCTAAGTATTCTACCGGTTTGGATTTGCTCACGTGGTTTAGTGTCTACCAACCTCACGAATCCGGGTTTACGTGGAATCCCAGCCCTTTTGAGAATCACCTCGATCTTTGTGGGCAAGTTGCTCGGGGTCTCGCAACGCTCATTAACCACGCTGCGTGTTGTACTAACTTGGCTGGTTTTTGCGCATTGCCCGGCAATAGCACACCCATCACACGCGTTCTTGAGACATTCTATGAACGCGGATGCCGGGTACTTTCTCGGGTGAGCCAGGAAGAGGTGCTCACGCTGAAGCATCCTAAGTTTTCCGCCCGAGGGGATGGTCGAGGGTGGGCAATGATTAAGGACGTTTTACGCCCCGAAGACATTCTCCCTTTGAAGGAGTTCGTGAGTTTGTTGACCGAACAGGGTGACCGTTGTGCCGCCATCATTTGTGTTTTAAATGTTTCGACTGTACACGAACTGCGTCTAGACCGTACTTCTATTGTGTCCATCATCAATTTCGCTGCCACCTGATCGTGCTTTGGTCAATTGTTTTTATAGTCCGCCCCGTTTCTTTTTATAAGGCGCGGGGCTTTTTCTTAAAATTGAGTTATACACAGGTCGCTTTTACATCACTGTGGAAGCGGTATAATTAAACAGTCAGGCATTATTTCTAATATCTCATCACTATGAAGCAAATGAGCACGTTGGGTTGGATTGCGTTCATCCTCGTCATCATCGGCGGCTTGAACTGGGGTTTGGTCTCGGTTGGCTATAATGTGGTTGATTCAATTTTTGGTGTTGGTTCCATGATTTCAGCAATCGTGTACGGGCTTGTTGGTTTGAGTGCCCTCTATTTGATTGTGGCCGCGGCCATGAAGCCGAAGGGTTCACAGATGTAATACTCGCCATTTTGGAAAAAGTCTCCGCGGTTTTAATGCCAAGGGGATTTTTTCATGGTTTATTGTAACCATTCGTCCTCCCCTCGTGTTATTATTGTCATATGACCATTAAAAAAATCGGCCATTGTTGCCTCCTTATCAAAACCAGCGGGCTGACTATTTTAACGGATCCCGGCTCCTATTCCACCGAGCAAAACACGCTCACGGGTATTGATGTGGTGCTCATTACCCATGAACATGGCGACCACTTCCACACTGAGTCGGTACAGGAAGTTCTTACGCACAATCCCAAGGCGATTGTTATTACTAATTCCGGTGTAGGTAAAAAGCTAGACGCGTTGAAAATCTCCTACACGGTTCTTGAGGGTGCTAGCACGCTAGATGTTACGGGTGTGGCTTTTGCCGCTTTTGACGGTAGGCATGAGGAGATTTTTGAAGAAATTGGCCAGGTGCAAAACACGGGCTATCTCATTGATGGGGCGCTCTTTTTTCCAGGGGATTCTTTTCATCAGCCGGGCGTAGTGGTGGAGATTTTGGCTTTGCCGGTGGCCGGGCCGTGGTGTAAAATTCCTGATGCCATCCGTTACGCATTAGCAGTGAAGCCAAAACAGGCCTTTCCAGTGCATGATGCTATGAATAGTTCTACTCTTGTGAATACCATTTTGCCAAAGATTTTCAGCGAGCACGGCATTACTTTTACGGGCATGAAAGCGGGAGAAAGCCATGATTTTAGCCTTTAACACATGACCACCATGCTCACGCAAATTCTTACCCAAATAATTGTCATTTTTTGGCTCCTTTTTATCATCTATTGGTTTGTTTCGGCGCTCCAAGCAAAAAAGAGCGTAAAGGGTTATAGCCGATTGCGCAGTTTCTGGATCCCCCGGTTATTGATTATGGTGATTATCATTTTTATTCTGCAGTTTCAGTCCGTTAGACATTTTTTTGATAGCTCGAGCGCGGTTGTCTTCGGGCCAACACTCAACGTTCTTGGTGTTCTGCTTTGCGCGGCGGGCCTCGGCTTGGCTATTTGGGCGCGAGTGCACCTTGGTCGCAACTGGGGCATGCCCATGACAGTGCGGCAAGAGCCCGAGCTTGTGACGAGCGGTCCATATCGTTTTATCCGGCATCCTATCTATTCGGGTATCTTGCTGGCGGCCCTTGGCTCGGCCTTTTCCTCAAGTACGGTGTGGTTTTTGGTAGTTCTGGGTAGTGCGGTCTATTTTGTGTTTAGCGCCCACATTGAAGAACAATTAATGCTCTCTCAATTCCCAGAGCAGTATCCGGCGTATCTTAAAAGAACTAAACGCCTCATACCTTTTCTATACTAGAAGCGGGGATTGACCGAATTTTGAAAAGGTGTTATATATTGTGACAGCATTACTCCCTATGGGGTTTTTGTTCTTCAATACATGATTGTGGGTCGAGCGTTTCGATGCACATCTGTGGGATTCTTTTTTTTTGGAGGCTTCTTATGAAGCTGCACCTCGGTTTTGGTATCTTGGCCGCGTTTGTCTTGGGCGCTTCGCCCCTCTTTGCGGCGACGGTCTACGACGCGAGTTTGGCATCGCCGACCAGTTCGGCTGACCCCGGCTGGTATGACGGCAGTGGAAATCCGAATGGCGGATTCACCGTCGTCAACAACGGCGGTATTGAGCTCGGTTTGCGGGCCAAGTACCGGCAGAATCCGGCGGTCATTGATTCGCCGACCAGTACCTACAATGTGGTTACCGGCGCCGAAACTGCGGTCACTTCCGGCGGGCCGTCGGCTGCCAATCGGGCGGCGTGGAATTATGAGTTTTCCATTGACCTCCAGCCGAGTGGCGTTGGTTTGCTGACGTTGGCCGACATTAGCGCCGCCCTGACCATTACCGACATCGGTGGCAACACGGTGACGATTAACCCGCTTACCTACTGGGGCGACGATTCGGGCTGGGGAAGTGCCGGCAAGACGACGCCTGAGAGTGCGGGGCAGTGGGGTGTTCAGCAGTCGGAAAATCCCAACTTCGGTGACTTTCCGCTCGCGTCGTTTTACGACATGAACGCCAATAACACCTACACTTTCCAGTTGGATGTCTTTCGCGGCGCCAACCAGAACGCCGATTCACTCCTCGCCTCCGACAACATGACGGTCGTCGTCGGCACGGGTAGCCCCACACCGCTTCCTGCGTCTGTGTGGAGCGGCATCTCTATGTTGGTGGGCCTAGGTGCTTACGGCGCCTTCCGCAAGTGTCGGCACGCCGTCGTCGCGTAACTCCCCGTCAATTCTAGTCCTTTCTTTGTCTCCACACCTGCCCGTGGTCTGTCGCAATTGCACAGGCCGCGGGCTTTTTTATACACAAAGGCAAAAATCCAATAGCGTATACTATAGGTGTGAGTAAGCGCCACAAGAAAAAAAATCCACCGCCAGCGCCGGATACTTTTAAAAATCAGCTCATCACCCTCGGCTTGCTCGGGGGTTTGGTACTGGGAATTATTTTTGGGTTTTTTATAACCCGAAGTTTAGTACCGACGCCCCTCTCTCTTTCTTTTGCACCCGCGGCAGGAAAGATTCTACAGGGTGAGCCGGTAGAATTCATTCTTTTTGGCACGAGTACGCCAGCGGCTATTCGCGGTGCTGTTTTGTGGCAGGGCCGAAGTGCCACGCCGCTCCATTTTGCTCCTTATGATGGCCGTCTGGTGGCCTTTTATGGCGTGCCTCTTTCGCAAATGCCAGGAACCTCTACAATCACGGTTACGCTTCGGGTCGGTGTCACGCTTTCTGTTGATTTTCAAATTTCAACGCGTCCACGACCGCAGGAATATTTACCCGTGCCAGCTCAACTAGGTGGTAATAGCGTGGCTAATCAAGAAAATTTAGTTTCAGTTCTTAGTCAGGAAAATGCGACACTGAAAGCTGTCACGTCAACAAGCACCGCGCTCTGGAGCGAGCCGTTCCGTTTTCCCGTTGCTTCACCAACCGTCACCGACAAATTTGGCATTACGCGCGACAGTGGGGCGGTGGCCATTACGCACGAAGGTACCGACTTTGCCGCTGCTCCCGGTACTCCGGTATATGCAATCAATCGTGGTATCGTGAAAATCGCCGAACCATTCACGGCGTATGGCAATACTATAGTGCTTGATCACGGTGTGGGCGTGCAGTCGCTCTATATGCATCTTTCTGAAATAGACGTGAAGCCGGGGCAGGTGGTACAACGCGGCCAACTTCTCGGCCTTTCCGGCGAAACTGGCTACTCCGAAGGGCCACACCTCCATCTTTCCATTAAAATTGCCGGCGTTTCTATTGACCCGCTCAAATTCTTGGCGTTGTTTAAATCCTAATTTTTAAGCGCCGCGCTGCTCAGGCTGGCCACCGCGCAGGTGGCGGTATTTTTCTTTATATTGTTCAATAATTTTCTCGACATCAACGTTGGGGATTTCTAGCCGCAATAGATCAATAGCCGCTACTGTATCGTAAATATCAAGCTTGTTTTCAAGTTTGTAACGAGCGTCTCGCCAAAGAATAGCTTTTTCATACTCTCTTTTTGTAACCGCTTTTTTTTCCACATCGCTCAGCATATCCATGAATGCGTGATAGACCCCCTCTTCAGCACCGCCTTGACCCACCGTTCGGTCTTTGAAAGGTATACGTATCCGCGAATCCTGCTCCTGCATCATTTGATAAATTTTGCCGGAGCGTTTCCATTGAAAGGCAGTAGAAACAATATGTTCGTACAAATTGCTCGCCGAGGCGATTTTATCAGAGGTTATGCCTGGAATTGAACGGAGAGTATCCAGGAGTCGAAAGGCACCATCTTCAATCATCTCAATACTCCACCACGGTTTGGCTGATGCCCACCAAAGATGGTCGCTTGCGAGGGCTACGTCTAATTTCTTTCGAATTTCGTTGTAGCCCGGAGTATTTTGTGGAAGTGTGTGGACTTCTGCGAGGGCTAAGTATAAAAGTTCCCATTGCCAGCCATGGATAATATTTACAGGGTCGTGCCATGATAAAAACTGAACATTACGTTCAATATCCAGTGGACTTGACGCCCATGTTGATTGGATGGGTGCAACTCCAACCTCTGTGCCCGCATAGTGTTTTAAAAGATCAGAGATGGTTACAAAGTTAAAGTCGGGAGCAGAAAAAATCTCAAATAACATCTTTTCAAGACCCGGTCGGTGGTGGCCAAATGTTTCGCCATCCATGGCGGTAATAAGATAGCGGTCGCTCGTCAGATCTGCCTTCATTGTTTCCCGAAGTGAATCGGCTGAGCGAACCATTGCACTCATGATAAGGTTGCTCGTCCTGCGTTCGCGGAAAAAAACGTGCAAATTTGAACCGGTGATTTTATAGAGTTTTGTATAATCAACCCCCTGAGCATGTCCGTTAAAGGCGATTTCGTCTAAAATAATCCACTTGAAGCCGAGTTTTTCCACAATTGGCGCGAGTGCTTCTTTGTATGCCATTTCCGGCGGAAAAAAGCCCACTGGCATGTAGGCATCCTCAAGAAAAAAGCGCATTGTTTCGTCGTTTATTTTTATTTGTCGAATAATTTCAGATTCTTCCAGGAAGGGGAGTAGAGCGTGGTATTTTGCCGAACCAGTAAATTCTACGCGCCCCTCCCTACCCACTTCTCGCAATATTTCAATGAGATCGCGGTAACCATATTTATCAAAAAGCTCCAAGAGTGCGCCGGTCACGTTCAAGGTTAATCGGACGTTTTTATTTTCTTGTATGTGTTGAAGGAGGGGTCTGTAGGATTGCACAACTACCGCTTCTAGGATGTCTGGCTGTTGATCCGCGGGCTGGTAGAGGTGTAAAAAGTTTGCCCAGCGCATTTTTTTATTGGTTGTCTTCCTGCTTTACTTCCTGTTTAAAACCAATAGCTTTCTTGAATAGATCAAAATATTTTTGAGCTGATTCGTCCCAAGAAAAATTCTGTGACATGGCGCGTTTTTGGGTTTTTTCCCAGGCTCCCGGATATTTGTAGTTTTCCAAGGCGCGGACAATAGCCACAAAAAATTCATATTTATCAAATTTTTCAAAGACGAAGCCGGTGCCTGTTTGTGTAGCGGGGTTGTAATTTTCTACGCTGTCGGCTAAGCCGCCGGTTTTGCGCACAAGGGGTAGGGCGCCATAGCGCATCGCTTCCATTTGCGTCAGGCCGCACGGTTCAAATTTTGACGGGATCAAAATAATGTCGGCGCCAGCATATACGACGTGGGGCAAATCGGCGTCAAAAGAGAGATGAGTAGCTACCTGAGGATATTTTTTATCTATTTCAGTGAAGAACGAAAGGAATTTACTTTCGCCTGTGCCAACCACCACCAGTTGGAAGCGGCAATTGGCCAGGAGCGGCTCAAGCATATCCACCAAGAGATCAAAGCCCTTTTGGTCATTAAGACGCGAAACGATGCCGATAACAGGCATGGTCGGGTCCTTCTCCAAGTTGAATTTTTCCTGAAGAACGGCTTTATTTTTTGCGCGATTGCTCAAATCTTTGGCGCTGTATTTATGGACGACGTTGGGATTTGTTTGTGGATTACAATAATTGTAGTCAATGCCGTTTAAAATACCGAAAAGGCGCGAGCGGCGTTCGGAGAGGATGTTGTCCATAAGCTCGCCGTAGTCGGGGGTGGTAATTTCCTTGGCGTAGGTGGGCGAAACGGTATTGATAGCATCAGCATAGCGGATACCGCGGCGCATGAAGTTGGTTTTTTTAAGGAGATTTGGATCGGTGATATCAGGAATAGGGGATTTACCGTCGTCAAAATCCATATCGTTCACAAAGCGGTGGTTGAACATTCCTTGGAAGTAAAGATTGTGAATGGAAAAGACCGTAGCGATTTTTGAAAGGACAGGATCGTCCTTGTAAGTTGTTTTTATGAGGTCGGGCAAAAGACCACCTTGCCAGTCGGCACCCACAATAACATCGGGTCGCCAGTCTTCATTGCGACGTACAAATTCTAGTGTGCCTCGAGCCAGAAGCGCCCAGCGGGCGGCGTCATCATCGTAACCATAGACACTGCCACGCTGTTCGTAATATTCTTGATTTTCTAAAAAATAGGTGGGGGTACCGTCGGCGTCGATGTGCTGTTTAATATTGCAAATTATTTCCTTACCGGCTGGGCCGCTTGAGACGCTCAAGCCGGCGATAAGCACGTCCATTGGAAATTTTTCAGCCGGAATGGCGGCATAGCGGGGGATAATAACGCGAGCATCACAACCGAGCGCCCGCAATGATTTTGGCAGGGCACGAAAAACCTCTCCGAGACCCCCTACTTTAATGAAGGGGGCTGCCTCAGGGGCAACAAAGAGCACACGGAGCTTTTTAGCTTTGCGAATTAATGACATATTGCACTAGGACAAAGCGCCAGCAAAGTATAGCATAGTAGGACTTGTAAGCAATCAACTCTCGTGGCATCATTGAACATAGTATTAACAACTAACCCTTCATACTATGCTTATTACCATCGCCGTAATTCTTTTTGTGCTTTGGCTCGTTGGTTTAATTAGCTCCTATACCCTGGGCGGTTTCATCCATATTCTTTTGGTATTGGCTATTATTCTCATTCTCATCAGGCTCATTCAGGGCAAAAATCCTATTCAATAGAGCCATTTTAAAGGGCCACCACGGCCTTGACAGAATAGTTAGGTGTGCTATAATTACTTCAGTACGGTCACAACAGCTTTTTTTGAAAGGAGCCTACAATGACCACGAAGTTCTTTGTCAGCACCATCGTGTGCGCGGCCATTGCGGCCGCCTCGGGGAATGTGATGGCGGATGGTCCGTCCTATTACAAACCCCCCTGCGACGGCTGTGCGCCAGCAACTGTGCCGGCCCAGCCCGAACCCATCAAGCGCATTGAAGCCCCGGCTTTCACCCCTGCTCCGGCCACTTCGGCCGCCGACCTGCAGCTTGCTGAAATGCTCAACAAGCTCCAGGAAAACGAGTCCAAATTGGAAGGTCAAATCGGTTCCGTTGGTAACGGGCTGAAGACAGTCCAGGACAAACAGGATGCGCAGGGCCAGCAGCTCTCCGCGTTGGAGCGCAAGGTTGATGAACTTTCCACCCGGATTGATCATCTCCAAAGCGCCAGTCAGCAGCGGTCGCAGTATGCGCAGGTAGCACCGGCGGCAACCCAAGCCCCGCAAGCTTCTTCCATTCAGTGGCAGTCGCAAGGCGGGGCGGCGACGGTGTACGTGTCTCAGCCGAATCAGACGGTGGCGTATTTGCCTCCCAGGCCCTGGGCGTCATCGCAGTGCGATGTGCCCGTGCAGGCGGCCTATTCGCCCACGTATCCCGCAAGCTATCCCCAGCCATGCGATAGCAGTGCCGGTTACAATGCCGGCGTCAATAATGGCGGCTACACCAGCAGTTACCTCAACGGTAACAACATTAACTTGAATCTTGGTGGGCTTTCCATAGGCGGCGGGCGCAGTAGCGGCGGTTACAACCAGTCCTGCGCTCAGCCATCCTATCGCTCAGTTTCTTACTGTGCGCCTGTGCGGCCGGTGAGCTATTGCCCGCCGGCTCCCCCGTGTCGTCTTGCGCCTGTGTGTGTCTCGACTCCAATTTGTCGGCAGGCTCCGGTGTGCAACACTGGCGGCGGTTCCCGTAGCGGTGGTGGCGGACGTCACTAAGTAACAAAAAGCCAAAGGGCCTCATCCGCCAACTTTGGTAGCGCGTTTCTCCCATTTGTATTTGTGGGGAGAACGCGCTTTTTTCTTGCCCGTTTTTTCTCAAAATGAAAATCTGTTATACTACGGCATCCTAACGGTAATTTTAGTCGTATAAATACATATCCACTATGAAAAAACCTTATATTCCTGCATTGGTAATTTTGGCGCTGGTGATTATTGCTTTGGCGGTATGGGCAACTGCTGGGTATCAAGGGTCTTCTGGTGTACCAACCGCCGTAACGCCCACGCCGATAGCGACAAGCACTCCCATAACAGCATCTTCCACACCAGCTGCCAACACGTATACCTTAGCCCAAATTGCCCAACACTCCACTGCGACGAGTTGCTGGCTGGCTATTGATGGAAATGTGTATGATGTCACCACGTTTATTCCCATACATCCGGGTGGTCGAGCAATTTTGCGCGGTTGCGGTAAAGACGCTTCAGCTCTTTTTCATTCCGTACCAACGCACGCCGCCCAAAATGTGGAAAATACTGTAGCACCGCAGTATAAAATTGGTACGCTGGCGCAGTAATGAAAAAGCATATTTTATTGATTCTATGGCTCATTAACCTGACGGTTATTCTTGGTTTGTGGTTGTTGGGCTCGCATACATATATAACCGGCTCATTGCCGGAAATTTTTATTGCCGGCGGACGTTTGGCGGGATTGCTTGGAGAATTTTTCATTTTAACGCAACTGGTACTCATTGGCCGCGTTCAGCTTTTGGAACGCAACTATGGCTTTGATAAGCTCAATCGCTATCATCGCAAGCTCGGCTTTGCGGCGCTTGGCCTCTTGGTTTTTCATCCCATTGCTTTGTCGCTCGGCTATAGCGCTCTTGGTACGGGCGTTTTTAGTGTTTCGGCAACGTGGGGGCAGTTTTTGACCTTCCTCACCAGCTGGGACGACGTGTTCAAGGCGTTTTTGGCTCTATGTATTCTTATTATTATGGTCGGTATCTCATTGGCCATTATTCGTAAAAAATTATGTTACGAAACCTGGTATTTTGTGCACCTCCTTGTGTATGTCGCCATTGTTTTGGCTTTTTCACATCAAATAAACACTGCTGACGTTTCAAGCGGTGTCGGTCTTTATTATTGGCTCGTTATAAACTTTTTTGTGTTTGGCTTGGTGTTGCTCTATCGCTTTTTGCGGCCGCTGTGGCTTTTCGCGCGGCACCGTTTTTACGTGGAGAAAGTGGTGCAAGAGACACCCACAGTGTGGTCGGTCTACATTACCGGTCAAAATATGGAAAAATTCTATTTTGAAGCCGGCCAGTATGCCAACGTAACGTTTTTGACACGCGACCATTGGTACACGCATCCATTTTCTTTTTCCGCGGGGCCAAATGGTAAAAATCTGCGTTTTTCCATGAAGGGGGTAGGGGATTTTACTAATGAAGTGCCGAAAATTCTACCAGGCACGCGGGTAGTGCTAGATGGGCCGCTCGGCGGTTTTACTCTGCGGCACGCCGCCACTAAAAAATTTCTGTTTTTGGCGGGCGGTATCGGCGTGACGCCTATTCGCGCGCTAGTTGACACCTTGCTGGCCGGGACCGATGCGGCAGTCCTCTTTGCCGTGCGCGCCGAATCCGAACTGGCATTTCTTCCAGAATTTGACAGAATAGCGCTTGCCAAGCGTGTAGCCGTAACGACCTTCGTTTCTGATGAGCACGTACCAGGCAGTCGCCATGGCTTTATTGACGCCGTCGCCATTACCGAGTTGGTGCCCGATGTGGCCGAGCGTGACGTGTATTTGTGCGGGCCGCCAATAATGATGAAAAAAGCCATAGTGGCTCTGAAAGCGCTTGGTGTACCACATCGTCATATTCATTATGAAAATTTCAACTACTGATGCCAACAATGACGCATCTCGCATTATTCGTTATCGTGCCGGTGACCAAAAAGCTTTTTCCGAGCTCGTAAACGCACATCTTTCTGCTGTGTATAGTTTTGTAGCCCGCTACGTTGGCTATGGTGGCGAGGCTGAGGATATTGTTCAGGAGGTTTTTGTTAAAGTATGGAAAAATCTTGGGCGTTTTGACACATCGCGCAATTTTCGTACCTGGCTTTTTACTATCGCCAAAAATACTGCTCTGGATTGGCTCAAGAAAAAGCGGCCAGTTGCTTTTTCCGAGCTGGATGATGGGCAGGGCGGTACTAGTTTTGAAGAGACGGTGGTGGCCGACGAGTCGCCGGCGTCGGAGCGTTTTGATGAACGACTGACGAAGGAAAAATTAACCGCCGGTCTGGATTCTTTGCCGCCTGAATATCGAGCTGTGGTGCTTTTACGTCTAGATAGTCAGCTAACCTTTCGCGAAATAGCTGAAACACTTAACAAGTCGGCTAATACGGTCAAGAGTCATTACCGCCGGGCTGTCGCCCTTTTGCGACGCTTTATGGAAGGGCGGCGTTAGAAAAATGCACCCAAACGCCAAGCCCTCGCGTATAATGCTCATATAGCTACAATCATGAAAGAAAATCAGGTTACTATTCTTTGTGCCGAACGACTGGCACCACCCGCCGGCTTACTGATGCGCATTCTTCGTCGTGTTGATTTAGAAAAAGCACGCCATATTGTGCGCCGCGCTCTTTTGGCGTGGTCGTGTGTTGCCGCTGTTGCGACAGCTGGCTTGGCCACGGCTGGCATTTTCTTTTACAAAGAAGCGGCTACGTCGGGCTTGGGAACATATCTTAACCAATTCTGGGCATTGGCAAGCACCAACCCTTCGCTTCTTTTGGCTCATTTGAGTGAAATTCTCACGTCTATTGGTGAATCTTTACCGGCAACCACTTTAGCGGTTGCGGCGGTGGCTATCGGTGTGGTGTTGTGGTCGGCCGAAAAAGTTATTGGTTTCAGTAAGCGATACACGCGCGTTGCCTATTAAAATTATCGTATATGCATCCTTCTAAAACTATTATTTGGATAATCGTCGGTATTGCCGGTCTGGTAGTAGTTTTATTGGCCTTCCGCGCCGGTGTTATGGTTGGTTATCATCAGGCGGAATATTCCGACGAATGGGAACATTTTCATGGCACACCGCCCATGCGGCTTTTAAATGACCACGGTGCGGCAGGTGTTATTACCGCAATAAGCGCGGTTCGGGACGCTACGAGCACGGTAACAATTCATGACGCGCATGATGGGGTAGATAAAATTGTTTTGGTTCCTGCTGGCATGATGAATACTGCTTCATCCACCATTTCTTTACAGATCGGCCAAAATATCGCTGTTATTGGTGTGCCCAATACTCAGGGTGAAATCATAGCCAGTATTATTCGCCTGTTGCCGCCACCGCCATCGCAACAATAAATATTTATAATAATCGTTTTGCCATGAAAAAATTCTTTTCAAAAATATTTTCTTATGCTCGGGCCCATAAAATCATCAGTAGTGTTATTGTGGTGGCGGTTATTCTGGAAGGCGCTGCTATTGCGACTGGCGCTGGTAAGGTTATTGTACCTTCCTACACGCTTGCGGCGGCTCGGCTTGGCACTATTTCACAAACAGTAAGCGGTACTGGTCAGGTGCAGGGGGTTAATCAAATTAGTGTCACGCCACAAGGCAGTGGTGGCCAAGTGATGGCTGTTTTGGTGGCTCCTGGCGATATGGTCGCCGTTGGCCAGACATTAGCCGTGCTTGATGATCGCAGCGCCCTACTTTCTCTCCAGCAAGCTAAGGCTAATTTGGAAAGCGCGGAAGCGAGCTATGAAAAGGTGGTAGACGGCCTAACTCCCGAACAGGTTGCCGCCAATCAGGCCTCGGTCACTAATGCCACACAATCGCTTGTAACAGAGCTCATCAGTGCTTATACGCAAACCAACAGCACACTTCGCACCGATGTTGACACGATGTTTACCGGCGCCAACATTGACCCCTCGTTTTCTCTAAGCTTTTTAGATTCCAATGGTAATTTAGTAACTTTTGCTCCTACCGACATAGCGCTGGTGGCAAAAGTTAATGGTGAACGTGCCGAACTCAACACTCTTATGCCGGTTTGGCAGGCTGATGCAAGTTCGCTTTCTTTGCAGGCAAGCACAACCAACCTCACACCGCACGTTTCGCTAACGCTGACCAATCTGCAATATATGGCCAATTTTCTCAATGACCTTTCCAATAGCGTCTATAATGTCTCGGCCCAGTACACCAAATATTCCAGTAACGTCAGTGCTTTTAAGTCTACCGTCGCTTCGGCTCTGCAAAATATAGACGCGCAAATCGCCAGCGTTACCTCCAGCAACCAGTCGCTTCTTACGGCGCAAACTAATTACAATGTTAATACCGCACCCCCAACCAATGCTGATGTAACAAGCGCTCAGGCCAGTCTTGATAATGCCCAAGTGTCGCTCCAAACCGCCCAGAATAATTACGCCGACACTCGTGTTACCGCTCCGTTTGCGGGCCAGGTGGGTTCAGTTGGTGTGCAAGTGGGCGCTATTGCTGGTGGTTCAACCGCCGTGGCCACACTCACCACCACTCAAAAAATCGCTGACATTTCACTCAATGAAGTTGATGCGGCTACGGTGCATGTTGGCGATTTGGCGACGCTAACCTTTAGCGCTTTGCCCAACATCACTATTCCCGCCACTGTTTCGCAAATGTCGCTGGTCGGTACCGTTAGCTCAGGTGTGGTTGATTACGACGTAAAATTAGCACTCGCGACCAGCACGCAAGGATTTGCCCAGTTTCTAGGCGGAAATGGGGGAGCATCTGGTGGCCGTCGCACCGCTTCTTCTACGCTAGCTACCACAACAGCTCAAAATTTTGAGCAGAATTTTCAAACTACTTTGACGGAAATCAAGCCCGGTATGAGTGTGACCGCGAACATTATTACGCAGTCGCACAGCAATACCATTATCATTGCTAGCGCGGCAGTTAAAAGCCTCGCGGGCGGCCGAGGTTCGTATGTGCAGGAGTTGCCGGGTATTGCCACGGCAGCTGGGCAAGTAACCACCGCCACTAAGCCGCAAAATGTTACGGTCACTGTCGGCTTAACCAATGGCACCCAAACAGAGATTCTTTCTGGTGTTAACGAAGGGGATTTCATTATTACCCAAACATCCGCTGGGGGAGGCGCCACGGCGTCACCCGCAGCAGCGGCTACTACGCGCGCCGCGGGTGGCTTTGGGGGTGGAGGTTTCGGCGCTCTTGGTGGAGGTGGAGCCGCCCGAGCTGGTGGCGGAGCGGCGGCTATTAGAGCTTTCTAGTATGATCGTTTGTAAAAATATCGTTAAAATATATCGCAACGGCGATACAGAAACGCGGGCACTAGACAACGTCTCGTTCACTATTCATGATGGCGAGTTTGTAGCTATTATGGGGCCATCCGGTTCTGGAAAATCTACGCTTATGCATATTTTAGGATGCTTGGATACGCCGACATCTGGCACGTATATTTTAGACGAACACGATGTTTCTAAAATGACCGATGACGAGCTCGCCGGCATTCGTTCTCAAAAAATCGGCTTCGTATTTCAATCATTCAACCTTCTTTCGCGGGCCACGGTTATGCGTAATGTTCTTTTGCCACTTATGTATAGCGGAGCGGTGAGCGAGGAAGAGCGGGAGCGCCGAGCCGGCCAGGCGCTCATTGCCGCCGGCTTACCCGAAAACCGCTGGCAACATTTTTCCAACCAACTTTCCGGCGGGCAGATACAGCGTGTGGCTATCGCCCGCGCTCTGGTGAATAATCCCGCGCTCATTATGGCCGACGAGCCCACCGGCAACTTAGATACCCGCACCGGCGAAATCGTCATGGGCACATTTCAGCGGCTCAATGAAGAGCAGAAGCGTACTATTGTGCTTATTACCCACGAGCCCGATATTGCCGCGCACGCCGACCGCATTATTCATATTCGAGACGGGGTTATTGTGGACGATAGTCCCAACAAACACAAAAAGGTCATAGATAAAAATCTGTTAACAAAAACCTCATGAACACCAAAGATCTTTTTCACGAGACAACCGCCGCGCTCCTTTCTAATAAAGTGCGTTCCGGCCTAACTGTTCTGGGTATTGTTATCGGCATTGCTTCCGTTATCGCGATGATCGCGGTGGGTAATGGTGCCAGCGGCTCCATTCAGTCGTCTATTCAATCGCTCGGCTCAAATCTCCTTGTGGTTACCCCTTCCGCCGCTCGTGTTATTGGCGCTGGAGCTTCAGCCGGCCGCGGCAGTGCTCAAAGCCTCACCGCCGCCGACGCCACGGCTATTACCAGCCAAGTGGCCAATGTTACCGCCGTTGCTCCGGAAGTCACTAGTCGCCAGCAGGTAGTTGTGGGTGCCAACAACACTAATACCACCATTGACGGCACTGTTGCGGCGTATACCACAGTGCGTAATCTCAGTATTCCCGACGGCACTTTTTTTACCGATCAGCAGGCCAGTAGTTTGGCTCGCGTCGCAGTGCTTGGCCCCACAACTGCCGCCGACCTCTTCACCGACGGTAGTGAGCCCGTAGGGCAGGTTGTTACCATCAAAGGCATGGAATTCACCGTTATTGGCGTCGCCGCGAGTAAGGGTGGCAGTAATATTGGCAATACCGATGACCGCGTCTATATTCCGCTTCAGGATGCTCAGCTTTTTATGACTGGAAACCAATACGTCAGCGACATTAATATTCAAGCGGCCAGTGCAGCGGCTATGACACAAGTTCAAAATGACGCCACCACCATTCTTCTAGCTCAACACAAAATCACTAACCCCGCCAATGCCGATTTCAGTATTGTGAATCAGGCCGACATTCTTTCTACGGCTTCAAGTGTTACCACCACGCTCACTATTCTGCTTGCCTCAGTGGCTGGTATTTCACTCCTCGTTGGAGGCATCGGCATTATGAATATGATGCTTACCACCGTCACCGAGCGCACCCGCGAAATCGGTCTACGCAAAGCTATTGGCGCCAAGCGCAGCGACATCAACAAGCAGTTCTTGATGGAATCAATTCTGCTGACGTTTGTCGGCGGAGTGATCGGTATCATCCTGGGTTGCGGCATAGCTCTCTTGGTGAGTGCTACTGGCCTCTTAAACGCCGCAATTTCCATCCCGTCAATATTCCTGGCATTTGGCGTGTGCGCAGTTATTGGCATTGCTTTCGGCTATTATCCGGCTCGGCGTGCGGCCAATCTTAACCCCATTGAGGCCTTGCGCTACGAATAATACCCTGTACTATTTAAGGTGTGTCGTTGTTCATTAATCCTAATTTTAATTAATCATGTCAACTACCAGCAAAATCGTCATGGCGGTCATTGTGATCATTATCATTGTCCTCGGTATCTGGTACCTTGGTTCATTGGGCGGGGGGTCGTCTGCTCCTGTTTCCACGGAAACCACCATGCCAGCCCCAGCTTCACAAACGGCCGCGTCTGAAAGCGGGCTGACCACCTCCTCAAGCGATTCTTCCAATGCCGCCTTGGGCCAGGATGCCGCCTCCATTAACGGTCAGATGCAGGGGCTTAATGACGATTCCGCCACGGTTAACCAGAGCATGCAGGCCAGTGCCCAGTAATTTATTCGCGTAATTATATATCTATGAATTTTTCACAAAAAATTATGGTGGCCGGCTTTGTTGGTTCCGCCATCGGTCTCGCGCTTAGTGGAACTATCGCCTCCGCCGCAACTGTCGGCATCGGCGCAACTGCCGATGTTACTACGGGCTCTGGCGCCGGCGTGAATGCCTCCGCGGTTGTTTCCGGTCATCCTGAATTTCAAGGCTCCAAAAGAATGTTCAGCTCGTCTACGTCCACCCGGCCGCGGGCGGGCGTATATGCGGGCCGGACGGCATCAAGCACCGCCGGCATGACGGGCCAAATCAATGTCGCCGACGTGGAAATTCGCAATCGCATTGACGCATTGCAGAAATTAAATACCCGCATCAACAGTATGATAAAAGTGTCCGCCGGTGAAAAAACGAGTTTACAAACGGAAATTCAGAACGAAATCGCCGCGCTTACCACGCTTCAGAATTCGTTTGCTTCTGCCACTTCTACGGCTGAAATTCGCACCGAGCGCCAGTCCATAACCGGTTCCTACCGCATCTACGCGTTGGTGGTGCCTCAAACCAGCATTATCGCCGCCGTTGACCGAGTGGAAAACTTGGTTACCATGATGACGACTCTCGGCGCTAAATTGCAGACCCGTCTGGCAAGTTCCACCGTTTCCGCCGCCAACCAATCCGCCATGGCCGATTTCACGGCGAAGGTTTCCGATGCCCAAACGCAGGCGGTAGCGGCCCAGGCTGAAGTTATCAACTTAACACCCGACCAGGGCAACCAAACACAACTAGGGACAAATACCGCCGCCCTAAAGGATGCTCGGGCAAAATTACAAACAGCAACGCAGGATTTAACTGCCGCAAGGGCCGACGCCGCCGGCATTTTAAAAAGTCTCGGAGTTTCGGTTTCTACTGCCGTGACTGCCAATTCTGCTGTGGAAACATCAGGCCAGTAAGGGCTTTTTAGCCGGTATGCCGGGCCGACGGGGGTATTCAGCCGGGGTCGGTTTCCTCTTGGAGATTACAATTAAGCGTCTATCGGCAAGAGTTGGCAATAAAACCGCCAACTCTTGTTCGTAGGTGCCGCCCAAGACCTCAATAGCGGGGAGGGCGCTTTCTAAAGATTCACTGCCGAGCATTTTTTGAGCGATTACGCGGCCGCCGACGCGAACAAAAGGCAGGGTGAGCTCAACGAGCGTTACTAGGTTGGCCACGGCCCGAGCGGTGGCGACATCAAAACGTTCTCGCAGTTTTGGTTCGTGAGCCAACGTTTCCGCCCGGCCTACAACTACGGACACCTTTTGTAGTTTCAGGGATTCGACTACGGCGTTCAAAAAAGCGGCTTTTTTCGTGGTGGCCTCTATCAGCGTTACGGTACAATCTGGTCGCGCGATGGCCAAAGCCAGGCCCGGGAAACCAGCACCACTACCAATATCGGCAAGGCTGAAAGCTTCTTTGGGTAGGACGGTTAATACCGATAGGGAATCAAGAAAATGTTTTTCAACAATTTGTTGGGGGGCGGTGATGGCCGTGAGGTTGACCTTCCCATTCCACTCGCGCAACATGTCGGCATACACCCGAAATTGGCGCACCTGCTCGGCCGAAAGTACCAGGCCCAGGGTGTGGGCGCCGGCGGAAAGAATTTCCACGGGTAATTCGTTCATACATAGAAGTATACTGCAGAAGCTTGATTTATCCTATTAAGTGGGTTATATTATATTTAGCAACAGCCCCGGCGCGTTGTCGGAGCTGTTATTTTTTTGTCCTTTTTCCAAGGAAGGTAGAGTGCTTATGATTGCCGTTATTCTCGGTGGGGAACCTGGAGTTGGAAAGGGTGACCAGATGGAACTGTTGCCGAAGATTCCTTTCATGCGCGGTTTCCAACGTGCCGCCTCGATGGGTCCCTTACTGACGGCGGCTGCCCGCAATGGTGATCCTTGTGCTGAAGAAATTCGGATGGCCCAGCATTCCGGCAAGCTTGTCAGCGATGCCACCACGACCAGGATTTTCATGGATGCTTTTTCGGCTGTCCAGCAGGATTCCTTGCCGCGTTTTGTAAGCGACGGTTTTCCTCGCACGCTTGGCCAGTATGAAGCGCTTAGAAACTGCCTGTTTGGGCGCGGCTTCGACAAGCTGATCGTCATAGAAATCACGCTTTTCACCGGGCATCCCGGAAACGACGAGGAGGCCAGGTCTATTCTCACGAACCGTGCTTGGAACCGCCTGCAGAAGCTCATGCATTTGCCCTCGGACAGTCCGTTGCGGCGGCCGGAAAAGCCTGTTAAAAATCGCGAAGAAATGCGGGCGCTGATTGACATTAGGCTGGTAGAATATTTTAGCAGAACCAAGCTGTTTTTGGAGCAGGCTCGCCGTGATGCCGCCAGAGACTGGAGGAACAAGGTGTATCACTTTATCGTGTATGGCCATGCCAGCCAAATTCGTATTCACGTGGATATTGCCACGAAGCTTAAGTCGATAGTGGGATCTGACCTTGTTTCTGCCTAACGTATTCAGGAGCCAATAATTCCAGCCACCATTCTGCAGACGCGCGCCCCTCATTCGAGGTCGCGCGTCTTTTTTTATTTGAAAATCACGCACACCCCGACTAAACGTCCTTCATTGGCCAGTCGGCAGGCAGGCGAACGCCGGCACGTACCGGGGTCGCTTCGACAATCTTTAAAATCTCTGCTTCATCATCGCAAATCTTAAACAAGTTCATGTCTTGGTTGTCGATGGTGGTATATCTTTTTAGCAGGACTTCCTCACAGAATTTTTGAAATGGTTTCCAGAATTCACTGCCGACGAGAATGATGGGCACACGCTCCACTTTGTTTGTCTGTACCAGCGTTAAAATCTCAAAGGCCTCATTGAGTGTGCCGAAACCGCCCGGAAAAACAAGGTAGGCTTCGGCGGCAAACGTCAGCATAACCTTGCGGGTGAAGAAATAGTAAAAATCGGTACTGTCGGTAACGTAGGGGTTGCGGTTTTGCTCGTGAGGAAGCTCAATAGTAAAGCCAATACTCCGGCCGTTAACCTCAAAGGCGCCACGGTTGGCCGCTTCCATAATACCCGGGCCGCCACCGGAAACCACGGCGTAGCCGCGTTCGGCCAAAGCCCGAGCAATGCGTCGCGCCTTCAAATAGTATTCATGTTCTTCGGGAAAACGGGCCGAGCCAAAAAAAGTCACCGATTTAGGCTGGTTTTTAATAAGATTAAAACCCCGACTGATTTCATCGTTAATGAGTGATTGGCGTTTTTTATTTTCCTCCTCAATTTGATGGAGGGTCATTGGCGTCAGGCCGAGAAATTTGTCTGGCTTATTAACTACTTTTTTTTCTTGTGCGGGTCGTTCATCCATGGGGTAAGTATACTATAAAAATATAGTTGCGGTGTGTATACCCGTGAGGTATACTATTTCTCTATGCAACCTAAATCAATCACTTCCGCCGAATGGTGGACCCTTGGTTCTAGCATCGCCATTATTATCCTTATTATTATTCTTATGACCTACACCGGTTCACCAGTTGCGCCTTCAGCCACTAATCCTAACAACCCAAGTACCCCCGCAGTTTCCCAGGCTACAACCGCCGCCACAGCCGGCAATACTACCGTAGCCGCCGCCGGCGACACCGTCACCCTTAATTACACCGGCACTCTTGCTGATGGCACGGTTTTTGACAGTTCCGCCAGTCACGGTCAGCCATTTAGTTTTGTGCTTGGTGCTGGCCAGGTTATTCCTGGTTGGGATAAGGGCATTCTCGGCATGAAAGTGGGGGAATCAAGAACCCTTGTCATTCCGCCCGCCGACGCCTATGGTGCCCAAGGCGTGAAAAATCCTTCTACGGGTAAATACATTATTCCGGCCAATGCCACATTAACATTCCAGGTCCAACTCATTTCTGTAGAAGCGCCAACGGCTGGCAAATAGCTCGGAAATAGTGTAAATTAATTCACACAGCGGGCCCTTAGCTCATTTGGTAGAGCGCATCCATGGCATGGATGAGGCGACCGGTTCGATCCCGGTAGGGTCCACAACGAGGCACCACTTTTATGTAGTTTGGGCTGTATTATTCAATCTCGCCTTGCCCCCTCTCTGCCACTTGACTTTTCGGTCAAAAAGCATATAATTCTTACCCGGATGTTCCGATTGGAATCGGAACAAAATACACAACTCTAATAATGGAGTTTTTCAATGTTGGTACGTGTTGCGCCTCGTCGAAATCCAATTGAAGATCCGGCAAAAGAATTGAGGGCCCTCCTCAATGAGGCCCGGGGCACCGTCCCGCCTGGCCAAGTGGAAGCGTTTCTTGGATGTTTCGGCAAGGGTGCCAATATCCCGGAACTTTTTCACCGGTCGCAGGATGTGCTCGGAGGCAACTTCGAAAAGTTCATCGAGCGCACGCTCGCCGGTTCGCCGAAGCCTTCCCGACGTTCTTAAGCAACCACCCCCCCCGTGAGTAGTCAATTCCATCCATTTTAAAAGAACCGGCGCAAAGGAGGCGCCGTTTTTTATTGTCTTGTTATCGTTATTTAGTAGGGTATACTTACTACATATGGAAAAAAATAATCAACCAGTGTCAGCGTTTGAAGGCTATTCCCCGGAGTTTTTGGTTCACTATAAAGAGTATTTGGACGAGGGCGCAAAATATGATGAAATTCACTTAAACAGAGTTTTGGCAAAAATGAAAGCAACCGCGACTACCAACAAAGACCTAGAGCGGCTGGCCGGTCTCTTGCCAGTAAAAGGCCCGAGAAAACCTGAGCGCGACGCAGAGCCGGAATTTGACCCAGAATCTTTGGTGGCTTAATATACTTTTTTCCGAAAATCCTGGGCGGTTAGCTCAGTTGGTTAGAGCGCTCCCCTCACACGGGAGAGGTCAGGAGTTCGAATCTTCTACCGCCCACAGTTCTGAAAAAGTCGGCTTTTTTGACAGTTTTAGGAAGCTCGCGTAAGGACTTTTAAACTTGTAGTTGGCCATTTTTTGGTTCTTCATGGAAAGGTTCCAAAGTATCGTTTCTACTATCTCTCGCTTTTTTGCATCATCGCCTTTCAAAAAATCTTTTTTGGCTCTACTTGCGCGTAAAAAGACTTGTTTTGTCGGTTCCAAGGTGGCGACGATGTTTTTCTGTTTTTGTTCGGTATCGGCTATTTGCTTTGCAAGAACGGTTTTTTCATTTTGTATCTCAAGGGCTTTAGCGTCGTATATCTCTTGCGAAATATGTTCAGCGAGGAATGCATCAAGAAGCTTACTTTCTTTGGCTGTAAGGGCGTTTAAACGGTTTTTGAGGGTGGCCAGAGTGGTATCGGAGTAATCGGTCTGGTGCTCGGTTTCTTCTTTAGCCGCTTGGTATAGCAATTCAATAGCTTCCTCGTCAATATTGAGTTTTGTAAACAGGGAAGCGACGATTGGGTAGAGTGTATTTTCTCGCAAGTAGGTTTTGTGTTCGCTACAACCACCTTTACTGTTGGTGCAGTAGTAATAGTCGTGGCCTTTTTTCTTTGAGGCAGTGAGGGCACAACCACAGTTTTCGCAGGTCATAAATCCTCGGAGTGGGAAGAAATGGTTTTTTGGCCGTGGCCGGTTTCGGTTGTGTAAGACGTCTTGGGTTTGATCAAAAAGCTCTTTTGAAATTAACGGCGTGTGAGTTCCGTTGTATAGTTTGTCGTTCGCGCGCATGAGGCCGCAGTAGAAAGGATTGTCAATGAAGTTGTGAATGTTGCCGGAGAAAAACTTTTTGCCGGATTTTGTGCGGAGTCCTTCGTCGTAGAGAATTTTAGCTATGTCTCTGAAACCATAACTGCCGGTTGCATAGAGTTCGAAAGCTCGGACTAAATATTTTACCTTGTCTTGATCGACGATAATTGTTTTGTTTAATCGGTCATTGTCATATCCAAAAGGTGGACGATTTGGCCATTGGCCTTTTTCCAGTTTTGCTCGGTTACCGCGCTTGACGTTGGTACTGAGGTCACGAATGTACTGATTAGCCATAGCTTGCTCGATGCCCATTAAGATGACATTGTCGTTGGGGAAATAGCTTTTCTCAAAAGTGCGAATACATTGAATTTTGTTTTTCTGAAGAAGCCATTGGATTTGTCCGCCATCAACGGGGTTACGAGCCAGGCGGTCAATTTTCCAACAGAGAATAGCATCAGCTTTGCCGGCAGTGATCATTTGGATCATGCTGTTAAAGATAGGCCGGCCCGGTTCTTTAGCTGATTTGCTTTCTTTCAATACCGAAACGATTTCCAGATTGTTGGCGGAAGCTAATCGAGTCATATCATTTTCCTGGGATTCCAGCGAAAGAACCTGTTTGTCTTCAGTATCAGTGGATTTTCTACAATAGAGAATATATTTCATGGTTGGTATTTTACGCTTCTAAAATTTGATAATCAAGAAGATCAAAGCGAGTATCGGTAGATGGAATGACCAGTTTCTCTAAAATGTTTTTGGTTTCGGGTAGCCTCTCAATGGAAATACCAATACCGACACGCTTTAGATCAGTCTTGTAGCGGTATATGGTGCTTCGGTTTAAGCCGCCTTGCAGAAACAGGCTTTTCATTTCGTCATTAAAATAAAAGTCTTTGTAAAATTGGTAAAGTCTAGTAGCTTTCATTTTTGTGAAGTTATTGAATAAAATTTGCTTGATTGACTCGTCAGTCATAGCGTTAGTGTTGAGATATTTAAAGACTTTTTCAGTGAGGTAATACTGCAGAATTTCAAGTATGGTGTCGTCGCCAATGACGTCATTTAAAAATATCTTGTCTGAGAGGAAGAATTGCCGGAGATAGGCGTGTTTTAGGTTGACTTCAAACCGGACAATTCTATTCGCCCATAATTGCAAAGAGGCGGCACGTTCAAATTCCAGTTTCTTGAAATCGTGGACTTGAAATTCTGGGCCTTTGGCGTAAAACTTAATGGTATACGCGGAACCTTTAAACATGACCGAGGTATCGTAGGTGTATTTTTTCTTGCGAGGGTAATCTATCCGGCGGAGAAAATCCATTGCGTAGGTGGCCTCATTTTCATCTTTTAAAATCCAGTTGTAGCAGATATCAAGACGATAGACTGGCCAGAGGTTAAAGTCGGAGAGCTTGTGATTCATGTGGGTGCATAATTCTTCGTAGAGTTGCGCCATAATTTTCGGTAGTTCATGCGGGTATATCATTTCCACATTATTACCTTTAGCATATTTGGGAGCGGAAAACTCAATGAAAAATCCAACCGGATTTTCGGTGGCTTTAATCGCAACCGTTCTGTGATATGACCCTAGCTCAATATTGCTGCTGAAAAATTCAAATTCCATTTTGCCGGTTTTGAGGTCGTCTTTGCGAAAACGCATGAGGGTGTTTTTGAGTTGATCAATTAAGGCATGATCAGTCATGGGAATTAAGAATTTAATAGTGTCTATCATGATGCACATTGCAACGTATCCTAGGTGTTACTAACACCTAGGGTGGTTTTGTCTGTTATCGTCACCGGCGAGGCCTCGCCGCCACTAAAGTGTCGGGCGGTGCCTCTGCCGTTTGGTCTATTGAAAGCCAGGTAGAGTTTGGCAAAGGAGCGCAGATATTCGTTAGCTGTATCAGCGGAAATATCCGTGTGGTGAACACGGTGGAAATATTCTATGCATTTTTCGACTAGGGGTTGGCTAAATGTGGACATACAAAAGCTCGCACGTTGTTTGTGCGAGCTGATGGTATGCCTTTCCCGTTACCGTATCGTACGGGTACGAATTACAAATAATCGGGATTTATTTGTGTGAAGCCAGTTTTTCCTGATTTTATTATCAGAAAATTGCTGATTGATGCTTGTTCGCTAACTTTTTTATTGATGTCTTCGCAGGCACGGCGCATAGACGTGGGCCTGAGGTTTTCTAAGGGAAACTTCTTTTCAATGATATCGCTATAGTAGGACTTGGTTTTTAACCCTTCCGTATTCTCAAATAGGTATTCAAGAACATAATGAGCATTGGTTTTATCATTCTTGAGGGTCATACTAACGGTCTTATCACCGATTTTTAGAAGGCTCTCTTGCGCGTCAAAAGAAATTGCTGGTTTTCCCATTTTTCCCGACGTTTTCTCTAATTCAGCGATGAAAGCGCCATGAAATTGTCGGAGACGTGATTCATACTCCTTCCGCTTTCCGGTATACCACCGACCATATTGATTGATAATCTTTTTACTCCAGAGCTTGGTTGTAATACCGTTAATGCCACGAAGCATGACAATGGCGGCAGGGTAGGGCCGTTCATCAGGCTCGGTGTTGTTTTTATACTCTTCGATATAAAGATAAATTCGGCCGTATAGTAAAGCGTAATCGGCCGCATACAGAGAAAATCGTTCAAGACGGTGAACTTGTTCCTCTTTTTCGTCGGCCTCCTTGTCGGTCGTGGATTTTGTGGTGCCGTTAATATCTAAATGTTTTTGAGCATATTCTTGTTCGCTCGCGTCAATGATTTTCGCTAGAGCGGGAGTCTTTACGATGAAGTCAATATACTGGTGGACGTTTTGGTAGAACTGAGATTCCGAGCCACTTTGTAAGACGGCATCATAGCGATTTTTGAGCCAAGAGGTAAGAGTGTCCATGACGCATATATCATACCAGAAATACCGTTCCGGCCGCTTATGCTATACCACTTCTCACAAAAGCCCGCAGCGGTTTCAGCTTCTCATTAAGAGGGAACAGTAGCGCGTCCTTCGCGCATAGTCGCATTGAATCCTTTAATGCTAGTCCATAGCGCTTTCTGGTGCTATGGTAGATTTCCTTTCTTTTGGGAAAGGAAATGATAGAGAAGCCAGAAAGTCCTATGGAGCAGGGCTTCAATGCCACTATGACGCGGGACGCGACAGTATCCTCGGTATAAGCCCGAAACCGCTGCGGGCTTACCAGAGCGGCCGGAACCGTATTTCTTGACGGTGTTAGTAACTTGTTGCGGGGGGGGGTGATAATGGTATAGTTGCACCATTACTAAACAGTTTTTAATAACCTCATTATCAATGAAAAAGATACTTGTTAGTTTGCTCGCTATCACCGGAATGATAGCAATGATTGCGCCAGTTGCCAGTGCTCAAAGCACCTACAGCTTGCCATCTGGCTTCTGTTATACATTCAGCTCTAATATCGGTGTTGGCCGACAGGGCAGTACGGCAGACGTGTATGCCCTCCGCCAAGTTCTTGCTTCTCAAGGATTATTGCCGGCATCGGCTGTAGTGCAAGGAACCGCTTTCTCTGACACTGACGCTTCTGCTGTGACTGGCTATCAACAGTCTCATGCTTCTGCCATTCTTGCTCCTTATGGTCTCTCCTATGGCACTGGCTATGTTGGCGCGGCTACACGCTCGCAACTCAACGCCTCATATCCTTGTACTTCAAGCCAAACTACTTCTTCTACGTTCAATCCAAATTGCCCAGCCGGAGCGCTCTTCAATTCCATGACCGGTGCGCCGTGTTCAACTAACACTACTACTATTCCGGGGTGTTTTGCTGGGGCACGATTTAACTCAATGACAGGCGCTCCATGCACGACCACAAATACTCAAACTGCTGTAATAAACCCGCCAGCTAATAATGTTCCCGTATCAACAAATATACCAACGACTACTTCTAATCCAACTCCCACAGTAAATCTAAAAACACAAACCAGCTCCACTGGCGCTAACAGTCTTTTTCTCACCGCTTCTATTGCCGGAAACTCATTAAATAAAAATGTGGCATCTTGGGGGATTCAGGTATCGTGTGTTTCTGGGATCGTAGTATCGGATAAAAATGGAAATAATCTCTGTGGTTCTACGCTTAAACCGCTTGGCCCATATTACTACAGTGGATCCAGTGATATTCCCGTATTAACGGCACCCATAACAAATAATTCTGGCTCGTATGCAACGGTTGTACTTATTCTCACAGCATATGATGTCAATGGTAATTCTGTCGGGAGTGATAAAGAAGGCGTAGCTATCAATGCTTCTACCCCAACACCGATTCAGACACCTACCGTTAATCTCAAAACACAAACTAGCCTTACTGGTGCAAATAGTTTATTTCTAACAGCCTCTATTGGTGGAGATCCGTTGAATAAAAATGTCGCATCCTGGGGACTTCAGATTTCCTGCGATTCCGGTGTTACTGTGTCTGACAAGAATGAAAATAATCTGTGCGGCACTACCCTTAAACCGCTTGGCCCATATTACTACAGTGGATCCAGCGATATTCTTGTACTTACAGCTCCAACGACAAACAGTTCTGCTTCGTCTGCTACTGTCGGCCTCATTCTTACCGCATATGACGCAAGTGGTAATGTGATCGGAAGCGATAAGGAGGGAGTTCTTGTTGGTGCATCTACACCAAACCCAACATCACCTGCAATCACCGTATTATCACCAAACGGGGGAGAAAGTTTCAAGAACACCGATACTATCAATATTCTGTATACTGGAGTGAATCTCTCTAATCAACTAATCGCGTATCTTTACAGTCCAACCTTAGGAAACCTCGCCCAAGTTACGGAAAACAATATTGTTGGGAATTATGGTACCGGTAAGGGGGTGATAACATTAAATCTACAAACAAATAGCACCGCTACTATTTCAGCAGGACAGTATAAAATTAATGTCTGTGATAATAATCAATCTCCAGCCGGATCGTCTGGAAAATCACTCTGTGATTTAAGTGATAATTTTTTCACCATTACAACGCAGTAAAAACTGACAACAATTAGACACTGGTCTAAAAGCGCTCTAAACAGGCGCTTTGTTGTACACTGTGCCTATTAAAGTTCCAACTTCGAACCAAACCGCCCACTAAACGAGGTACCACTTTTCTTTCATGCTATTATAAACTTATATGAAAAACTCTCAAAAAGGTTTTGTCGTTCCTTTATTAATAGCGATTATTGCAGTGTTGGCGATTGGTGGCGGGATTTATATTTACGAGAATACAAAAACGGAAATTTCCACCCCCACCTCTGCTCCTGGTCCCGTGGTCTCCGCACCAAGCCCGGCGGTCTCTGCTTCCTGCAGTAAATTCGGCGCGCTTTCAGATTTTGTTTCGAAAAATATTCAATCACCCGACAGTCAAAACACTATTCCCGCCAATAAAAATGTTATCGCAAGTTTCCGATGGAGACGAAATTCTGCTGAACCTTTTGTGTCGTATCCAATTATCCAAGGTACTGTGTTTGCCTATGGTTATAACGCTTCGACCACGTCAAATTATAGAAGCGATAGCTCAATCTCATCGCTCACTCAGACGGATGTGAGTCGGGTCGGTGCCGGTATATCAGCAGAAGCAAACGCGCTTGGGTTTAGCTCGGATACCCTTAATACGATTAAGATCCAGTATTTCCCTTATGGAAGTCCCAGTGGCAATCCCGCAGATTCGCAAGGTGGCCTGTATCGCAGTATCTTCGGTTTCCAACAAGGCGCTGATCTCTACAGTATTGTTTTTGAAGGGAGTTCGTCTCACCAGGCTCCAGGAGGTGTGACTATCACAGTGACTTGCGGGCAAGCCGTGAGTCAGTACAATAAGGTCTATACTGCTCTTAATCTTAAAGCCGATACTTCAGTGAAAGATATGTACGGCGATGATTACGTTGCAGTTGGCGAAGTGAGTCCGGACAATCAAGTATATGCCTTGCTCGGTAGCTCTAACCAGGTAAGGATTGCCAATTACTACTATTTTGATGGCACTACTATAAAACTGGTAAGCAAAGACAGCTATCCCGCCGAGTGTACAGTCCTTGAGGCGGAAAAGGTTGGGCAAGGAATGAGGTGTGTTAATGTGCCAAGCTATATTCAAGGCACGGTTAATTATTCGTCTACTCCTGTTACAAACACAACAGCTCAGTGCATACCCGAGGGCGGCGATTACGGTGCCCCCGCAAGTCCTGAGGACGTTTGTTGCGCTGGATTAGTAGAACAGCCAACCACATATAGTGGTACGGTCGGCATATGCGTCAAACCAACCCCATCCAGCCCAAATAGTTCCATCTCCCCAATTACGGTTATCTCACCAAATGGTGGGGAAAGTCTTGTTATCGGCCAGAGCTATCAAATAAAGTGGGTCCCTAATTCCACAAAAGTGAATATTCTTCTAAATACTTACGACCAGAATGGAAACCAGATCGGAAACGGACAACTTCAGTGGATTGCGCAAGCAATAGATAATAGCGGGGTTTATAATTGGACACCGTCAACATCTGCACTAACTCTAAGTACCGCGTATAAGTATAAAATAAGAATTACAAAGGCAAATGATTTGTCTTATAACGCGAGTGATATGGGGGAATCTGTAGGATTTTTTACCCTACGAAACTATTAAATAAGGGGTTGTTTAGTTAGTAACGTATTACTTACTACGGTTCCAACTTCGAACCATACCGCCCACTTGCGGGGTACCACTTTTTTTACAGGTCTAAGTATTAAAAATATGAAAAAAAGCATTCAAATTCCTCAAAATAATGGCTTTACAGAGCTTTTACTCTATACGACACCTAATGGCAAGGTTAAAGTTGAAATCTTTTTGCGAGATGAAACGGTTTGGCTTACTCAAAAGAAAATATCTGAGCTTTTTGATGTTGAATCCAACACAATTACGTATCATCTTAAAGAGATATATGAATCAAGAGAATTAGACAAAAATTCAACTACTCGAAAAATTCGAGTAGTTCAAAATGAGGGTGGCCGGGCTATAAATAGAGAATTGGAATTCTATAATTTGGACGCCATCATTTCTGTGGGCTATCGGGTTAATTCAACGCAAGCGACCCAGTTCCGTATTTGGGCCACGGAAAGACTAAAGGAATATATCATCAAGGGTTTTACTATGGACGATGAGCGTCTCAAGGACCCCAACGGATTTTTTGGCCATGATTACTTTGAAGAGCAGTTGGCGCGAATCAGAGACATTCGCGGAAGTGAACGGCGAATGTATCAAAAAGTTACTGATATTTACGCGCAATGCAGCGCGGATTACGATCCGAATGGGGAAATAACCAAGGAATTTTTTGCCACCGTGCAAAATAAGCTTCACTTCGCTATTACCGGCAAAACTGCGGCGGAGATACTATACGCCAGGGTTGATGGCAAAAAGCCAAATCTCGGACTCACTACCTGGAAAAATGCCCCTAAAGGAGAAATTAGAGAAACCGATGTCGTTATCGCGAAAAATTACCTGCAAGAAAAAGAACTTGATCAGTTGAATAGAATAGTGACCATGTATCTTGATTATGCTGAAATGCAAGCTGGCCGCGGAATAATTATGCGCATGAAAGATTGGGTGGAAAAACTAGACGCCTTTTTGAAATTTAATGAACGGGATATTTTGACTGAAACCGGTAAAGTTAGCCATGAGGTGGCGGAAACGTTAGCTCTTAAAGAGTATAAAAAATACAAGGCCGGGAGGGAAAAAAACTATATTTCCGATTTTGACCGCGAGATTAAAAAGATCTCAGAAAAAAGAAGGAAAAAGTAAGATTTATGTTTACTATTATTAAAAAAATGAAAGGCGGTAGAAATAGTTTGGGCCGTGCGGGCGTAGTGCGCACGCCACACGGTGACATTCTCACCCCGGCTTTTGTACCGGTGGGCACCAAGGCGACCATGAAAGGACTGACGCCCGACAGTGTGCGCGAAGCCGGCGCGCAGGTTGTTTTGGCCAATACCTACCACTTATATCTTCAGCCGGGCGATGGGCTCGTGCGGCAGGCCGGTGGCTTGGGAAAATTTATGAATTGGAGCGGGCCTACTATCACTGATTCTGGTGGCTTCCAAGTATTTTCGCTCGGCGTGGCCTACGGAAAGGGGATTGGTAAGATTACGAAAAACCCAGTAGAGCTCATTTTGCCTGAAGGCGCGGCCGAAGATGGCTTAGCCAAGCTGGTGAAAATTGATCACGATGGTGTCATGTTCCGTTCGCACCTGGATGGTTCTGCCCACTATTTTACACCGGAAAAATCCATTGAAATTCAGCACAACTTGGGTGCCGATATTACGTTTGCTTTTGACGAATGCACCTCGCCGACGGAATCAGTCCACTATCAAAGCGAAGCGCTGGATCGCACTCATCGTTGGGCCAAGCGCTCTCTGGAACGTCACAAGCAACTGGAGGCCGAAAAGGGGGGTCAGGCACCGGTTTCTGATATTCCTTCACGGAAAAGTGGTACCCCACTACCGCAGGCACTTTTTGGTATCGTCCAGGGTGGTCGTCACGAAGAGTTGCGTAAAGAAAGCGCAAAGTTTATTGGCGCGCTAGATTTTGACGGCTTCGGGATTGGCGGCTCTTTTGCTAAAGAAGATATGACGACGGCCGTGCAGTGGGTCAATGAAATTTTGCCGGAAGAAAAACCGCGGCATCTTTTGGGCATTGGCGACCCACTGGACATTTTTAATGCCGTGGAGCGCGGTTGTGATCTTTTTGACTGTGTGGCGCCAACGCGCAATGGCCGTAATGGCACGGTTTACACCCGACATGGGCAAATACATCTTTACAACACCGCATTTCGGGCGGACTTTTCGCCGTTGGATGCCGCCTGCACCTGTTATACCTGCAAGAATTTTACCAAAAGCTATGTAGCCCACCTTTTTCACGCTAAGGAAATGCTTGGTGGAGTATTAGCCTCAATTCATAACGTGCATTTCATCGTGAACCTTGTTGCTGGTATGCGCCAGGCCATTCTAGATGGCACATTTGAGGCCTATAAACAGACCTTTTTTGCCACCTATAAGGCATAGTCGTAAAATTTGACTTTAATATAAAATAGTGCTATCATGCTAGCAGCGTTTTTGTGTACGGAGGCTGTTCTTTTTAGGAGTTCACTCATGGACGACAGAATGCATCGACCGTTTGACGAGCATTCCGCTCTGCACGACCTTGAAGCACTGATGCTCGGGCTTCAGGAAGTTTCCCCGGATGCCCGCGCAAAACTGGAAGCTCTGGCTCTGGAAAAAAAGAAGCTGGAGCACAAAAACCGGCAAAGCGTTGAATCGCTTCAAGAGGGGTTGGATTGGCTCCGGCTTTCGGTCAAATATCTGATGTTTGACTTGGAGGCCACCCGCCGTGAAAATGTCTGCTTGCGGGAAATGCTTCTGGACAATAGAGAAGAAGGCGGCACGGCATAAATCGTCTACTGAAAGGAGGTTTCGTTTGATTGGACCATAAGAAGTGAAGTCCTGCCGCGCGTTCCACGCGGCTTTTTTATTGACAAAAACTATTTTTATAGTATTCTTTTAGCAGTTTTTACACGGCTCTTTTAGGAGGTCTTTATGACAACACCAACCAAGGAAGAAGTACCCAACTTGGCGTTAGTAAGGGGTTATTTAACCAAAACGTTTCGGCGCCTTGTTTCAGAAGATCCCGAGCTTACCCTGCTTCAGGCACCCAACGGGCTCGGCAGTCTTTCGTTGTTGAAAGGACGGGTCTTTCTCTTCGTTTCTGCGGAGGCGATATTTCAGCTTACGCTCGGTCACGCTATCCTTGACCACTGCCGCTTTGCCGACCTTAGCGGTTTCCGCATTAGCCTCATTGATAACGGGGCTGAAATCAAGACGGGGACCTGTGGGACCATAGTTGCCCTAAGCCTTACTTGGAAATGGAAGCAGGGCAACGAGCCGGTCAGTTGGTTTTTGTGGTATCGCGAGGTGGAAGGTATTGGTATGCCAACAACAAGGGAGTTGAAATTAATTGAGGGCAGGCTGTGCCCCTCGTGCTGATGTTTTTTTGTGCACATTTCCCGAGGTTGGGCTGAAAGGCTCAATCTCTTTTTTATTGCCAAAATCGTAGCGCAAGGTATAGTAAGGGCGAGATTTTGCCGTCTCATTTCATGACTGCTTCACCATTTAAAATTTTTCAACGCTTCAAGCCGGCGGGCGATCAGCCCAAGGCTATTGACCAGCTTGTTGCTGGTTTTAAGGCTGGTATGCACCACCAAACGCTTTTGGGTGTGACCGGTTCAGGCAAAACGTTCACCGCGGCCAATGTCATTGCCGCGCTTGGTAAGCCGACGCTCGTTATCGCGCACAATAAAACTCTGGCCGCCCAGCTTGTGCAGGAATACCGTGAATTCTTTCCGGAAAATGCCGTGCACTATTTTGTTTCTTACTACGATTTTTACCAACCGGAGGCCTACATGCCGGTGACCGACACCTATATAGAGAAGGAGGCACAAATCAACGAAGAAATTGACCGCTTACGCCACGCGGCCACGCAAGCGCTTTTGACACGCAAGGATGTGATTGTAGTGGCCACGGTTTCCTGTATTTACGGCTTGGGTTCACCGGTAGAATACGAAAAAGTGAATATGCGTTTGGAGCGTGGCCAAAAAGCTACTCGAGCCGAGCTTATTCGTAAATTTATTGATATTCACTATGAGCGCGTGGCGGGGGATTTAACCAGCGGCACATTCCGGGCTATTGGTAATATGTTGGAAATTATGCCGGTCAGCGACACCACTATTTACCGCTTGGAATTTGAGGGGCCCAGCATTTCGGCTATTACCCGCCTAGATGCAATCACTCGGGAAATTATAGACGACGTCCAGCTTTTCTATATTTTTCCGGCCAAGCATTTCATTGCCGACGAAGCCCAGGTGGAGCGGGCTATGAAAACTATCCGCGCCGAGCTTAAGGAAAGGCTGGATGAACTACAGAATGCCGGCAAAGTGTTGGAACACGAGCGTTTGAAGCGTCGTACCAATTACGACCTGGCCATGATTGCCGAAATTGGCTATTGCAACGGCATTGAAAACTATTCACGCCATTTTTCTGGCAAGAATGCCGGTGATCCACCCGATAGTCTGCTTTCATATTTCCCGCACAATAAAAAAGGCGAAGCAGAATTTTTGACGGTTATCGACGAGTCGCATGTCACCGTTCCACAATTAAACGGCATGTTTGCGGGCGACCGATCGCGCAAGGATACGCTCGTGGAGCACGGTTTTCGTTTACCAAGCGCGAAGGATAATCGACCACTGCGCTTTGAAGAATTTAAAGATCGAATTGGCCAAACGCTCTACACGTCTGCTACGCCGGGTGCCTATGAAAAGGAAAAAAGCGTGCCGCCCAGCGGCCAAATAGCCGAGCAGGTGATTCGCCCCACTGGCCTCATTGACCCGGAGCTTGAGGTGCGTCCGGTAGTGCAGAAAAAAGTTGGCGGTGCTAAAAGTGGTGCTGGATATAAAGGGCAAGTTGGTGACTTCATAGATGAAGCGGAAAAATGCATCAAAAATAACGGTCGCGTTATTGCCACGACCCTCACCAAAAAAATGGCCGAGGATTTGAGCGAATTTCTGAAGGAACGCCATATCAAGGCCGAATACTTACACAGCGACATTAAAACTATTGAGCGCATTCAAATTCTGACCGACTTCCGCAAGGGGACGTTTGATATTCTTGTGGGCGTTAACCTTTTGCGTGAAGGTTTGGATTTGCCCGAAGTGAAGCTTATTGGCATTTTGGATGCTGATAAGGAAGGGTTTTTGCGTTCTGAAACCGCCCTCATTCAAACTATCGGCCGGGCCGCCCGCAACGTTGAAGGTAAAGTCATTCTCTATGCCGATAGTATTACCGGCTCTATGGAGCGGGCCATTGGCGAAACCAATCGTCGCCGCGCCATTCAGGTTGCCTACAACACCAAACACGGCATTACCCCCACCACTATCCATAAAAAGATTCAAGATATTACCGAGCAAATATCCACCGAGCACGAAAAGGCCGTAAATGAACTTTTAACGATTGATAGGGGAGAGTTTGCCAAGAATCCCAAAGCCTTAATCAAGGAAAAGGAGCGGCAAATGTCCGAAGCGGTTAAAGAATTGGATTTTGAAACGGCGGCCCTGTTGCGGGATGAAATCAAGGTCTTGCGCCGAATACAATAGCTACTTGCGCGAGGGTGCCTTGTGTGTTATTCTTCTGAAAGTAAAATCAGTTCATTACACAGGAAGTGTCGGTGTGTTGCCGATGCTCGTGAAGAGGACAAGGAAGTTTCACTTTTGTGAGCGTTTATCGCTCCGGAAAGGAATCCTATGCTTGTGTTGTCACGCCAACGGGACGAGACGATTATGATCGGTGATGACATCGAGATCACGATCGTTGATATCCGAGGCGACAAGGTTCGTCTTGGTATCACCGCTCCGGCAACCATTCCCGTCCACCGCAAGGAGGTCTACGACGTCATTCAGCGCGAAAACCGCGAAGCGGCCCGCGTGAAAATGCAGGACCTGGGCACGTTACCCCAAACGCCCGCTGGAAGAAGCAGTGTTCCGCCAGGCTTGCCTCGGCCGATGCCGAAAAGGCAGATCGAGGTGGACAAAGCCAAGCCAGCGGAAGCCAGTGCGGCAATCAAGCAGGCCATCACGGAAGTGCGCCAAGAAGCGGCTTCCCAAGATGAATCTTATCTGCCGCCAGATCCACAAGCGGGTCATCGCGGGCCTCAGGTGATATCACCGCCCCAACAGAATGACGGTGACAACCACCCTTCCAAGCTCACCCCGAAGCATCCGGTTCATAAGCCTTCATGGGCATGGAGAAATTAGCCAACCTCCATTAATTTATACGCATCGGCAGTGAGTAAATAGTTCTTTCGTTTGACTGGCCAACCCCGCACCTAACCTAGTAGGTGCGGGGTTTTTTCTTTGCCAAAAGCGTGTTATAATACACTGTTTTCAAAAAAACATAGATTAAATTAAGATGAAATCTTCTTCAAAAAATTCTAAAACTACCACCGACATGGGCGGTGAGCATAAAAATAAAATCGTCGTTAAGGGCGCGCGTACGCACAATTTGAAAAATATCACGGTAGAGATGCCGCGCGATAAAATGGTGGTTTTCACAGGTCTTTCCGGTTCGGGAAAATCGTCACTCGCTTTTGACACTATTTTCGCCGAAGGCCAGCGTCGCTACGTGGAGTCGCTCTCTTCCTATGCTCGGCAATTTTTGCGCCAAATGCAGAAGCCGGATGTGGACGAAATTCAGGGCCTTTCGCCCGCTATTTCCATTGACCAGAAATCCCGTTCCAATAACCCGCGTTCCAACGTGGCCACTATTACGGAAATTTACGACTACCTGCGTATTCTTTTTGCTCGTGTCGGCAAGCCGCACTGTTTAATTTGCGGCCGGGAAATTAAGCGACTCACCCAGGAGGAAATCATGGCCACCATTCTGGAAACCGTGGCGGGATTTTCGGGCAAAAATGCCGACAAAAAGGTAATGGACGTGCCAATTGACCAAACAAAATTGGCACTCTATGCGCCGCTCGTCGTTGGCCGCAAAGGTGAATATTATCAACTACTCTATGATCTTCTTGGCAAAGGCTACGAGCGGGTGCGGGTTGATGGAGAAGTAAAAAAGCTCCGTGAACAAATTATTCTGGATAAAAACAAAAAACACGATATTGACGTGCTCGTAGATGAGCTCTATGTGAGTGAATTAGGACCAGACCCCAAATCGGCCGGTCAGGAGCGTTTGAGTGAGGCGGTGGAGCGGGCGCTTACGGAGTCCACTGGTCTTTTGCGCATTCAGCTTGTGGCGAAAAATGAGGTGCTCCACGAGCGTCTCATTTCCAGTAAATTTATGTGTCCTTACGACGGGTTTAGTTATCCTGAAATTGAACCGCGTCTATTCTCCTTCAATTCACCCTACGGTGCTTGCCCGGCTTGCAACGGTATTGGCACCGAGAATTTCTGGAGTGATGACCCATGCCCTGTCTGCGCCGGCACTCGCCTGCGCGAGGAGGCTTTGCATGTTTATTTGGGTAATACTGCTCTGCTCGCAAAAATCAAAGTTGAAAGCTCACACCGCAAAGCGGCCGATGCTCTGCCTGCCAAGGATTACCATGAGCCGGAAGGTCTCAATGTTGCTGATCTCATCTCACTTTCCATTGCCGATGCTTCTAATTTCTTTGAGGAGCTTTCATTGACGCCGAAGGAGCGCTCCATTGCCAAGGTGCTCCTGCGTGAGATTGAAGCCCGCCTTACGTTCATGGAAGATGTCGGTATTCAATATTTAACGCTTAATCGCCGGGCCAATACACTTTCCGGTGGCGAAGCTCAGCGTATTCGCCTGGCCAGCCAGCTTGGCTCCGGCTTGGTTGGCGCGCTCTATGTGCTTGATGAGCCAACTATCGGCTTGCATCAGCGCGACAATGACCGCCTCATCAAAACCCTTCTTGACCTGCGCGATGCCGGCAACACTATTCTCGTGGTTGAGCACGACGAGGACACTATTTTTGCCAGTGATTATATTGTAGATATTGGCCCCGGTGCCGGCGTGCATGGCGGCAAGGTGGTGGTGAGCGGCTGGTTGGATGAGCTTCTGACTGCCAAGAAGAATGATTCAAAATCGCTTACGTTGGCTTATTTGCGCGGTGAGGAAAAAATTGAAGTGCCGAGCGAGCGCCGCACTGAAAATGCCGGCAAAATCATGATTCGCGATGGTAATGTTTTTAACATTAAGAAAATGGACGTGGACATTCCGCTCGGCAAGCTCATTATGCTCACGGGCGTTTCCGGTTCCGGCAAGTCCACGTTTATGTATGAGCTCGTCTACAAAAATTTGCAGGCTCGGCTTGACCGCAAACATCGCACCGCGGAAACCTACAACTGCGCAAGCTTCCAGGGCACGGAATATCTTGGCCGCGCCGTTTTAATTGACCAAAGCGCCATTGGCCGCACGCCCCGCTCCAACCCAGCCACCTACACCGGTGCCTGGACGTTCGTCCGCGACCTTTTTGCCGCCGAGCCGGAAGCTCGCGCCCGGGGCTGGAAGGCCAACCGTTTCAGCTTCAACGTCAAAGGCGGCCGTTGTGAGGCTTGCCAAGGCAATGGGGAAGTCGCCGTAGAAATGAGCTTCCTGCCAACAGTCTATGTGCCTTGCGACATTTGTGATGGCAAGCGCTTCATGAAAGAAACCCTAGAAATTAAATATAAAAAGAAGAACATTTCGGAGATTTTGAAAATGACTGTTGAGGAAGCGCTGACTTTTTTTGATGAAATTCCTGCCATTTCTGATCGCCTCAAGGTTTTGGATAACGTTGGCCTCGGCTATTTGGAACTTGGTCAGTCGGCCACCACGCTTTCCGGCGGCGAAGCTCAGCGCGTGAAAATTTCTGCCGAGCTCTACCGCCCCCACGTCCAGAAAAGCATTTACCTTTTAGACGAGCCAACTATTGGCCTCCACTACGAAGACGTTCGCAAACTCATTGAAATTCTCCAGAAGCTCGTTGAAAAGGGCAACACCGTTATCGTTATTGAGCACAATATGGATATCATCAAGTCCGCCGACTATATTATTGACATCGGCCCCGAAGGCGGTGTTGGTGGCGGTAAAATCGTCGCCAAAGGCACGCCCGAAGAAGTGGCCAACAACCCCAAAAGCTATACCGGCCAGTATCTTAAAAAAGCCCTGAAATAAAGTTGAAATAAAAAAGAACCCGCCACAGAACGTCTGTAACGGGCCCTTCGGCGCATGTCTCTTTGAAGATGTCGTCTACTCTCCCTAGCCAACGACTTTCATGGGGAAATTACAGTCGCCACAGATAAAACCTTGGGCATTGGGATGTGTGCATCGAAGTTGTAGTTGAATCAATTCCAATTTCGCTTGGTACTTCACCACAGCATCGTTCCCGTCCAGCATCGGCTTGAGCCGGTCGCGTTCCTGCCGGATTCCGGCTTGAATCGCCGGGTTGCTCTTAGGCTGTGGCTTACACGCCACACTACCTTCCAGAGGTGCGATCATATTGTACACTCCTTTTTATGACCAATTTTCCTGTAGTTACTTTAGCACACCGCCTGTTTGCATTCAATAAAAGAAGCCCGCTCTGCAGGGGTGAGGTGCAAAACGGGCTTCGGGGAAAGGAAGTCAAAATTAGTTGTTACTTCCTGCCGGCGTAAGAATGCTTGGGTCGGCCTTGGAGTTTTTACAGAGTCGATAGAGGTCATCCATCTTTTCATTCAACTTGGCGATGGCCTGCTGGTGCAGTTCTACGCGAGCTCGATATTCCTTGTCGATGAGTTGGCGCCGGCGCAAAAGTGCCAAATACTGACGACGAAGAGATTCTGCAGTGGTAGTGGGAATGCGTTGTGTATACATTTTCACTCCTTTTTGTGAATGCCAATTGGACTTTCCTGTTAAATAGCTTACTATACTTTCCATGACAAGTCAAGAATTTTCCACAGTCGCCTCCAACCTGCCAGACACGCCGGGCGTCTACCTATTTAAGGATGCCGCCGGAGCCGTGCTTTATGTAGGCAAGGCTACTTCTTTGCGTGATAGAGTGCGTAGTTATTTCAGCACCGACCTCATAGAAACGCGCGGCCAGAAGCTCGTAGACATGGTGATTTTAGCCACAGCCATTGACCACGTGCCAACCGATTCCGTGCTGGAGGCACTCATTTTGGAAGCTAACCTCATTAAATACCATCAGCCGAAATACAATACTGATGAAAAAGATAATTCCAGCTGGAATTATGTAGCTATCACCAATGAGGATTTTCCGAAAGTGTTGGTGATGCGCGGTCGCACCCTTATGGCGGAAAAGCAATCCGATTTTAAGTACATTTTTGGACCGTTTCCTTTGGGCGGCCAATTAAAGGAGGCTATGAAAATTATTCGCCGAATTTTTCCCTATCGCGACACTAAGTGTGTGCCGGCACCCGAACAAATCGCCGCCGGCAAAACGCCGCGGCCATGTTTCAATCGGCAGATTAGCCTGTGTCCGGGTGTGTGTAGTGGTGAAATTACTCAAGAAGAATATGCCGACCAAATAGAACATATCCGCCTTTTCTTTGAAGGTAAGAAAAAGGAGTTGGTCGCGGGATTGGAAAAAGAAATGCGGAATTACGCGGCGACTGAAGAGTTTGAAAAAGCCGACGCGACGAAGCGGCTGATTTTCGCCCTTACCCACATTCAGGACATTGCTCTTCTGAAACGACAGGACAAGTTGGGCGATTTACCTGGCGGCAGTTTTGGCGAAAGTGGCGGACGCGTATTTCGCATTGAAGCCTACGACGTGGCGCACAGCTCGGGCAAACAGATGGTCGGCGTTATGGTCGTGCTGGAAAACGGCGAGCCGGCCAAAAGAGAATATCGGAAATTCCGTATTCGCCAACCGGTTGGAGGTGACACAGCCGCGCTCAGTGAAATCTTGCGACGACGTTTCGGCCATTTTGAGTGGCCTCTGCCCAACTTGATTGTGGTGGATGGTGGCCAAGCCCAGCTCAACAGCGCCCAAAAAATTATTACCGATAGGGGATTTGCGATTCAGCTTGTCGCGGTAGTTAAAGACGAGCATCACAAGCCGCGAGAAATTCTCGCCGAAAAAGCCGTTATGGACCAATGCGGCCCCGCTATTTTGCTCGCCAACGCCGAAGCACACCGTTTCGCCATAACCTACCACCGTCGCCGTCGCGACAAACTCATCCCTTGAAAATTTTTGCGGGCGTTGTATACTCCTCAATCGGACTGGTATTTCACGGAAGGAGCTTCAGATGAAGCACAAGGTTTTTTGTCCTCATCGCAGTTGTGGTGGTTACCAACGGATTACCTCGCACACCAAGCCCGGCAAAATTATTTGGTGCGAGAAGTGCGAGAACCCGTTTGTGGTGCCTCGTGATGTTCGCAGGAAGGCTATGGCGACGGGTGTTAAGCTAGCTCCCAACCGCCTCCGGCGTTTCCTGCAGATGTTGACCTAGTAAAACCCCAGAAAGGATTCTTTGCCCTCATTCTTCGTTTTCCTTGTAACTCGCCAGTCCGACCGAGCGCACTTTGCTCGGTTTTTTTATGCGCCGATTTGTTATACTAGAACCATGTCAAAAATCACTGTGGGCGTGGTGCGGGGCGGCCCTTCCAGCGAATACGATGTCTCGCTGAAAACCGGCAGTACGGTTTTGCGGCATTTGAGTGAGGGCCCGGTCAGCGAAATCTATCAGCCAGTGGATATCCTTATTTCTGCCGAAGGCGGCTGGCATCGCGATGGCGCCGAACGCTCGCCAGCCCGCGCCCTGGCAGGCGTGGATGTTGTTTTTAACGCCCTACACGGCCAGTTTGGCGAGGATGGCGGCATCCAAAAAATTCTTGATGACCTTTGCGTGCCCTATACCGGTTCCGGTGCTTTCGCATCGGCGATGGGCATGAATAAGGTTTTGGCCAAGGAACGTTTCGCTCAGGCCGGCATTAAAACGCCCACCCATTTGGTTATCCGCCGGAGCGATGACCTGCGCGAACGCTATAACCACGTTTTTCATCATTTTTTATTGCCTTTCGTGGTGAAGCCCGTGAGCGCCGGCTCTTCTGTGGGCGTGACTATCGTCAAAAAATACATTGACTTTTTTGACGCGGTAGAGAAAGCTTTTGAGCATAGCGACACCGTGCTCGTAGAGGAATATATCAAAGGCAGGGAGGCCACGGCCGCGGTTATTGATAATTTTCGTGACCAACGCTTCTACGCCTTACCGCCAGTAGAGATTCTGCCGCCATCCTCCAGTGATTTTTTTGATTATGAAGCGAAATATTCCGACGGCGCCACGGCCGCGCAGGAAATTGTCCCTGGCAACTTTACTCCATTCCAGAAAAAAGAAATGGAGGAGTTGGCCATAGCCGCCCACAAAGCGCTCGGTGCTCGTCACTATTCCCGTACCGATTTCATCGTCTCTCCCAGCCGAGGTATTTATGTTTTGGAAATTAATACGTTGCCCGGCTTAACTGATGCGTCTATTCTGCCTAAATCATTAGCGGCAGTTGGCGCTCCGTTGGGGGACTTTTTTCATCATATTATCAGCTTGGCCAGAGGCGAAAAATAAGGTAGAATAGCCACAATTTCGCTCATCTGGCGAAAATATATTGGGCCCATAGCTCATTTGGTAGAGCGCCTCATTTGCAATGAGGAGGTGAGCGGTTCGATCCCGCTTGGGTCCACAACGGGGTACCACTTTCAATTTCCTGATTGTTTTTTCTTGAATATAGGGTAGTATTCTCGACAGATATTTTTATAAAAGCAATTGGTTTTGAAAGGACGCACATGTCCAATGGTGAAAATCATTTTTATAGCACAGCACAAAAGATTCTTGATCGGTACGACGAGTAGCATGCAAAAGTCAATATTTTCCTATATACTAGTCAACACGAGCATAAAAGTGGTACCCCACTTCGGGCCTGTAGTCTAGTGGTACGACGCGTCATTCGCATTGACGAGGCGGGGGTCCGATTCCCCCCAGGTCCACAGAAGTTGTATACTTAAACCATATGGAAAAGTATCAAAAAGAATTGGATATGTGGTACAAGGAGCATGGCTGGCCCTATTGGACGCCGCATGAGATTTTGGCGCGTTTAGTGGAGGAGACGGGCGAATTAGCACGGCTGGTCAATCATATATGGGGGCCGAAGAAGAAAAAGGCTACCGAAGCGGAACAGGATTTGGAAGAGGAGATTGGGGATATTTTATATACGCTTGTCTGCTTTGCAAACGCAAACAATATTAGTCTTGACGGCGCCATCCGCAAAAGCTTGGATAAATCCACCACGCGCGATAAGGATCGCTTCACGAAAAAGTAATTTTGATTGCGTTTGGCGGCTAGAAAAGCTAGTATTAGCCGCACTGCGGGCTGTAGTATATCGGCAGTATACACCCTTGGGGTGGGTGAGGGCCGGGTTCGATTCCCGGCAGCCCGACTAATTGACAGGAAATGTTTTTCGGTTAGAATTGTCTCTAATTACGGACACGATCACTGACGCCAGAAAGGCTCGCTGGCACACGTCCACAACTTTCCGTTACAATCAGTTTTTGTGGCGATGGATGAGGGGTACGCCGTCCCTCCAGTGACTAAAACACACTACCTCGTTTCTTAATTGAAACGAGGTAGTGTTGTGCCTGCTCGGGAGTAAGTTGTTCAAAGAAAGTCACCAGACCATAGCCATTAATTCTGTTCGCGCCAGCAACGTATATGCCACCATTGGGCTTACTCTTTATTAAATTAATTTTGTCTCGTATTAGTGGCGGCATTCCAGGAATATATATTCCCTGATCGTAAGCGTTTATTGTTTGGACAAGCTCATTAGACGGGAGAGAGCCGTGGTCAAAAACAATCTTCTGAACATTTTTGTAATTTAGTTTAATTATCACAGAGTTTTTGCCGTTTTCCCATATGTTTATAACTATGCCAATTTCTTTTCCGTCTAACTCTATATCGCTAACCAATCCCTTTTTAATATTCTCAATATTTTCAATCCACTCCTCAAATTTCTTTTCTGGAGTAAAGGAGAAATTTGAAAACGCAGTTTTCCCTAACTTAGCAATCCCGTTTTCGCGTATGGGTCGCATATTCTTTAAAAATTAATCGTCAGTGGAGTTCCAAGGCCAGTGACGTAGTCGTAGCGTTTGCGGGCGTCGCAATAGTAGGCACAGGAACCATTCTTGCCGCTGACAATATCGCGGAAAAAAGCGCCGTTATTGGCGGAATTTTTGTCGGCATAGAGTGCGGGCAAATTAACTGAATGGCCGAGCGCCTCTATGGCCGCCCACTGCGGCGCGCCCGCGGAAGTGCCCCCAACCATATACCAGGTTCCGGCGCGATAGATAGCGAAACCAAGCGACGGGTCGGCATTGTAGGCCACATCGGGCACGGCACGCATGCCGCCAGCGCGTGGAATGTTGTAATTTTGTTGAAAGGCGGGTTCTTTTTCATATTTACTTATGCCGCCGCCACTGCCCGTCCAGGCAATTTCCTTCAACACATTAGTACCGCTCATCACCAAGCCTGTGCCGCCGACTGCCACCACATTGGGAGAAGCGGCTGGCCAACTCACACCAGCGCCACTATCACCCGAAGAAGCAAAAAATGCCGCGCCATTTGGGCTGGTGAAATGCTTTTCAAGCGACGTTTCTTCGGGAAATTCTGGCCCACCCCAACTCATGGAAATGGCCACCACGTCTTTTTGAGCGCGCGCGTAATCAATAGCAGCTAAAAGCGCCGCGGTACCTGTGCCACCCGCCTCCACAAGCAAAATTTTGGCATTGGGGGCGATAGCGTGGGCCCACTCGGCATCTAGCGACGTTTCCATTTGCCAGCCGTTTGGGTGGGTTTTGGGGACTTTGATGCTATGTATAGTGAGACAGCTATTAGAAACTGTGCAGGCCGCCAGTTTGAAATTTTGCGAAAAAACACCTAAATCTTTTTCCAACGTAACGCTTCCGTAGCCGGCAATAATGGCGATAGTTCCGGAACCGCCGCTCGCGGGCAGGTGATAAGCGGCTTTAATTTGCGCCGGCGATAAACCAACCGGCGTTTTCTTTGATGAGGTAAAAACGTGCACGGGCGGCGTGGCCACAAATGTTGCCATGCTCGTTTTGGCTTTTGCCGCCAATACCGCAGTGCAAATAATCGCACTACTGCTAATAATTAGAAATAAAACCGTACCCATACTCACAAAAACATAAAAAAGTTTTTTCATGCCGCTATTATGGCGACAAGTTGTTAAAATAGTCCTGAATTTTTCTTAAAGAAATAATCTCAACAACACAAAACCCGCTTTGACAAGCGGGCTCGTGAGGGCTGCTCCCTAAATATTGTTCTGTGTAGCAAGACTACACCACTTGCATGCTATCGGATCCGCCTTTCATATACGCACCACCAAGCGACACGACGCCCAAAACTAAGTTGAGCCACGCGTCCGCGTAATTAGCAGTGATGAAACCGAGCAGAGCCGATGACTGAAAAAGGCCATCAATGAAAAGCACGAGCGAAAGCACGCCAATGACTTTAAGCCACAAAGCGGCCGGAGCATCGCCCGCGCCAGCGGCTATCAAGAGAATGATGCCGAAGAGCAAGTAGACGATATCCAGCGTGACGCCAGTGACAAAGTAACCACTTGTGCCAATGAGTGGGTTAGCGATAAAAGCCAACAAGCTCAAGACCACAAACACCACTCCGAGGATGATTGCCAACGTTTTAGCCATAGATTTCAAGGAAATTATTGCTATACATCGACCTTTATGACACTGAAAGTATAGCGCCCCTGTCAATTACAGCAACCCTTGCATTCCTAGGGCATTTTGTGTTATATTCTGCCTAGTTTTCAGTCCCTCATTGAACTCTTTACCTCATAGAAAGGAGGTGATAGCACATGGTTACGAAAAGCTACAAGCCCGCGAACGTACCCCAAAAACTTTGGGACGACCTACTCGAGCTTCTTGGTCGAAGGTTTAAGAACCAGGAAACCATGCAAGGAATCTATGAAGATAAACTTGCACTAAAGCATCGAGCAGAAAAAATTGGGCTTAAAAACGACTGGGCGCTCATTCTTGATCGAGCTCAGCAAGAACACAGACAACTTACCAGCACGGAGGCCACATGACCCAAGCACTACCACCCGTAGTTGCTGAAACCGGTAGCTCCAGCCACTCACATCAGTTGGCGTCGGACTACCGGTTCTTTATTGGCTCAATTTCTGATTTCTGTTAGTATCAACACCTATGTCACTTTCCATCGGTATTGTTGGCCTGCCCAATGTCGGCAAATCAACTCTTTTTAACGCACTCACGAAAAAGAGCGTGTTGGCGGCTAACTATCCATTTGCGACCATTGATCCTTCAGTGGGTGTGGTTACCGTGCCCGACGACCGCGTGGAAAAACTCGCAAAATTTTCCGTTTCGGCTAAAACCATTCCGGCCGCTATTGAATTCGTAGACATTGCCGGCCTTGTAAAGGGTGCATCGGAGGGCGAGGGCCTCGGCAATCAATTTTTGGCTAATATTCGCGAAACCGATGCTATAGCTGAAGTTGTACGCATTTTTGACGACGAAAGCATTATTCACGTGGCCAACAAAATTGACCCTGTTAGCGATATTGAAACCATTAACCTGGAATTGATTTTAGCCGATTTACAGACAGTGGAAAAACGCCTTGGCAACGTTGGCCGCGACGCTAAGCGTGGTGATAAAAACGCGGTTATAGAAGAGGCGGTTTTGCGCCGCGTTTCCGAAGCCCTTAAGGCGGGAGCGCTTGCTAGCACGGTTTCCGCCAATGAGTTTGAAAAGCCGTTCTTGCGGGGCATGCATCTTTTGACTGCCAAGCCAATTCTTTATGTTTTAAATAAAAAAGCTGGAGGAAAAAACTTAGACGAAACTCCGGCCGACCCGCGCTGGCTGAAATTGCAGGAATTTCTCAAGGCGCAAAATGCCAGTTCGGTTATTGTGGACGCTGGCATTGAAGAAGAGCTGAAAGAATTGGTAGGGGAGGAGAAAATTGCCTTTCGTAAAGAGCTTGGCGCCAAGGACGACGGGGTTAATAATCTCATTAAAACCAGCTACGAAATGCTCGGCCTCATAACTTATTTCACCACTGGCGCCGATGAAACTCGCGCCTGGACTATTCACCGCGGCTCCACCGCCCCGCAAGCCGGCGCCGCCATTCATACCGACTTTGAACATAAATTCATTAAAGCCGAAGTTATTCACTGGGACAAACTTCTTGAATCTGGCTCCTACGCCGCCGCCCGCGAAAAAGGCCTTCTAGGCACTGAGGGTAAAGAATACATCGTCAAAGATGGGGATGTGATTGAGTTTAAAATTTAAGAAAAAATTTTAGTCACAGAAAATCGTATTGCAACACGTGAAATATGGGCGTGCTAGTTCCGCTGATAAATTGTTGGCGGTAAAATACTGTCATGAATGAAGCTCTTAAGAAACAAGAATTAGTAATTTTTAAAGGCCCCGGCGGAAAAATTGAACTCCGAACGGATATTAAACATGACACAATTTGGGCGACGCAGGCGCAAATTGCGGAAGTGTTTCAAGTGGATAGAAGTGTTATCACTAAGCACATTTCGAATATCTTTGAAGACGATGAATTGCAAGAAAAAAGCAATGTGCAAAAAATGCACTTTACTTCTTCCGATAAGCCAACCAATATCTATAATTTAAACGTAATTTTAGCCGTCGGTTATCGTGTTAATTCACAAAAAGCCACCCAATTTCGTATCTGGGCTACGAGCGTGCTCCACGAGCACCTGTTGAAAGGCTATACGCTCAACAAGAAACGACTGGAAAAAAGTGATGCAAAATTGGGCGAATTGAACAAAATGATTGGTTTTATCACCAATGTCCGCAATAAACGCCTAAGTTCCGACGAAGCCAGCGGCTTGCTTACGGTTATTAAAGAATATGCCGATTCCTGGTTGCTACTTCACAAATACGATCAGGGTGAAATTACTGTCCGAAAAAGCAAGAAGAAGTCAGTGTTGCTTGGTTTTGAGGAGGTTGAAAAAGCTATTGCCGAGCTGAAAACCACGTTAATTAAAACTGGCACAGCGGCCGATGTTTTTGGGCAAGAACGCGGAGAAGGGCTTCGTGGCATATTACAAACGCTCGGCCAAACATTTGGCGGCAAGGAGCTTTACGCCAGCCTTGAAGAAAAGGCGGCACATTTGCTGTACTTCGTTATTAAAGACCATCCACTCGTTGACGGCAACAAACGCACCGGTGCTCTGCTTTTTATTTTATTCTTACAGAAGAACGCATATCTTTTCCGGGCAAACGGTGAAAAGAAAATAAACGACAACACCCTAACGGCGCTGGCGCTTTTGATTGCCGAAAGCAAACCACAAGAAAAAGATCAAATGGTTGCCCTTATCACACAACTGTTGAAATGATAGAGTATAGGGTATGACCACGCCGATCACTCCACCAAAAACAAAGCGAATCGGCATCTATTTTCACGTGAGCATATTAGTGAAAGGCGCATTTTCTGTGGTGGAAATTATCGGCGGCCTGTTAGCGCTTATTATTCCGCCTGCTTTCGTCACGCATGTGCTGGTACGTCTTGCTCAAGGAGAGCTTGTTGAAGACCCAACCGACTTTATAGGAACACACCTTGTGCGTTACGCACACCAGATTTCATTGACTGGAAATATTCTCATCGCGGCCTATTTGTTGAGCCGAGGTATCATAAAATTAAGTCTGGTTATCGCCCTTTGGAAAAATAAGCTGTGGGCATATCCCGCGTCACTCGTAGTGCTGGGAATTTTTGTCGTCTATCAGGTGTATCAAATCGCCACGGGCTTTTCGGGCCTCCTGACCATTCTGACAATTTTTGATCTATTCGTACTGTGGTCTATTTGGGCAGAATATAGGGCGGTACGCTCGCGTCTGCTATTATAGGGAGATGTCCAATTTCAGTAAACCAAAAACAATTGCCTACTTCTGTTCGGAATATGCTCTACTTGAAGGTGTTTCAACCTATGCCGGCGGCCTGGGTGTGCTGGCGGGTGAATTTGTGCCGGAAGCGGGCAAGCATGAAGATATCCGCCTGCATGCTTTTGGCCTGCTCATTCGTAGCGGCAAAATGCCAATCCAAGAAGGCTTTGAGTTAATTACGGGCCTTATTTCCGTTCCTATCGGCAATCGTTTAGTAAAAGTCCAGGCTTGGGCGAAAAAGTATGGCACAGCCACACTCTATTTTCTTGACCCTGACGTAGCCGCGAACACACCGGCCGATAGAAAAATCACCGACATGCTCTATGACGCCGATCCGGAACGCCGCGTTTTTCAGGATATGATTCTGGGTGTCGGCGGCGTAAAGCTTTTGGAGCAACTTAGTATCAAGCCCGACATCTACCATTGCAATGAAGGCCACACGGGTTTTGCGGCTTTGGCGGCTATTGTCGAAAATGGCCCCAAGTTGGTGCCGAGTGCGCCTACTTTACATGACGTGGTTGCGATTCTCAAAGAAAAAATTGTCGCTACGAAGCACACCATTTTGCCACTTTCGGATACGTATATTTCCAAAACTATTTTCTCGCCACTGCTAGAGCCGTATATACGCACCAGTGGTTACAATATGGAAGAGGTGTACGCTTTAGGCCAACTGGAAACGAATGCTGAGGTTTTTTCCATGACTAAATTCTTATTAAACGTTGCTGGCCGGGCCAACGGTGTGAGCGAAGCGCATGTTCGGGCGGAAAAAGCCCGTTTTCCACAGAGCCCGCTTATTACCATCACCAACGGTGTCGCACCCGACCGCTGGCAATCGCTCCTTTTTGCTATTAATAAAGATCACGCCGACTGGCGGCACGATGACGTGGCCTTGGTTTCAATAAAGAACAAGCTGCGGAGTGAGTTAGTGAAATATATTAACGCTTCTTCGGGCTCAAGTCTGGTGCCGGAGCGATTAACCCTGGTGTGGGCTCGACGCTTTGCTGGGTATAAACGCCCAACCCTTCTCTTACATAATCTGGAAGCTCTACTTGATTTAATACAAAGCCAAACAGTACCCCTGCAGATAATCGTCTCCGGAAAAGTGCACGCCGATGACAAAGAAGGGATGAAGGCCCTCAATCAGTGGCGCGAAATCGTGGCCGATGCCCGTTTCAGTAATAATATTGCGTATTTACCGGAATATTCTCTGGAAAGTGCGCGGCTTTTGACGCTTGGGGCTGATATTTGGCTGAATACGCCCGTGCCCGGCCTAGAGGCGTGCGGCACCAGTGGCATGAAAGCAGGTTTGAATGGCGCCATTGTTGTTAGCACAAATGACGGCTGGGTTGCAGAAGCCCCCGAATTGGAAAAAATCGGCTTTATTGTCGGTGAAGAAAACATTGAACAGGCACTCTACGAGCTTTTACAGAAAAAAATCACGCCACTTTTTGGTACGCCAGAATGGACGATGAGAATGCGCAACACAATTGAACTTGTTGAATCACGCTTTACCATCAGCCGAGCAGTGAACGATTATATTCAAAAACTCTATTGAACCACAATAGGCGGCACTATTTTGTAATGAGGATTTTTAACAAATTCCGGCTGCCCATTCTTTTCAATGACGTAATAACATGCACCACGAAGACGTCTGAACGGTTCGTAATCGGCATGACCGGGCTTACTCACGGCTTTTTCTTCACTAAAATTAACAGGACTATTATCGGAAGTCACCAGCCAAGTAGCGCCAGTATTAATGGCCAGATGGCCTGAACGAGGCGGAATTACAACACTGTCACCTGCCTTGACCCGCACCGCTCGGACATTTTTTATATTGTCATCAATTGGTGCACCACTCGCATCGTGTGCTCGTTCTTGAATAATAACGAATCCTTCACCGGAAAGCACGGTATATGTTTCCGGTAGGGCATCGCGATGATAGTGGCCATAGGTCTTTATATATTCGCCGCCAACGGTGCCCGGTTCCCACACGGTAATATTGGTTTTTTCCGAACCGCCGCGGATCATATAATAATGGATTGCCGGCCCAGCCGCATCTGGATTCATTAAAACATCACGCATTTCAGTGTGCGTCCGCGAGGCGAAGGGTTGCGTCATAGTGATAAGTATAGTGTAACTGTGGATTTTATCAAATCTTTAAGAAATCTTCGGCAAAATTTTAACAACCAGGAGTACGCTTAGGGCATGTGGTTCAACGAACGCACTCGTATGGAAATAGTTGTTTTGCTTGCGGCAGTCATTTTGACCATCGTACTTATGGCTTGGCACGCCCATGATCAATTTCGCGTACTTTACAGTTTAGACACAAAAAACAATGATCAGGCAATTATTTCCGTTATTAACAATGCCCATAGTTATGTGTATTTTGCTGTGTACACCTTCACCAGAGCCACTATTGCTGACGCGCTTATTGCGGCAGAAAGGCGTGGTGTGACAGTGTGGGGGATTACCGACGAGGGTCAATCAGCCTTACCTCTAGAACTGCCGATTCTGGCACGGTTGCGAGCCGCGGGGATAACCATTGAAACGGAAAAGCATCCAGATGGTATAATGCACGTTAAAGCAATAGTCACTGACCGGGAGTACGCCTCCGGAAGTTATAATTGGACAACAAGCGCCACTCTGGTCAATGATGAAGTTCTGGAGATAGGAAATAATGGGTATCTCCGCCAGCAATATTTAGCTATTATCAAAAAAATCCTCATTACCAATGAATAATCCCATTCTTAGTAATTTTGGGAACGGAACACCGGAGCCGCGCTCATTCTGGAAGCGTTGGGGTTGGCTTGTCCTGCTGGGCATCCTCGCCGTGGTTTTTGGTGGCTGGTATGCGGCCAGTATTTTTATTCAGCCCACCCCAGAATTAATCATCCCAACCACACCTCCTAAAAATAATCCGATGCAGGCTGTTCCTGCCAACTACGCCGGCCCCAAACTCAACGGCAAGGCCTATCCGTATACTGAGGCAAAAAACCATATTGGCGAAAGCACCGGCATCAGTGGCACCGTTGTTAAAGTGTTTACGTCGTCAACCAACACCACCTTCCTTGATTTTTGCGCTACGAGCAAAACCTGCCCCTTTACGGCAATTGTTTTCAAAGAAGACGTAAGCAAGCTCCCCAATCTCACTAAATATCAGGGTAAATCTATCATTGTAAGCGGCATAGTCCGGCTCTATAATGGTCAGGCGGAGATTATCATAAGCGACCCGCTTCAAATTTGGCCACAATAAAAAATCAGCCCCATGAATGAAAATTTTGAAAATAACCGACCCTCACGCGTTCTGCGATGGTCAATTATAATCGCCCTGGTTATTGTCCTGAATCTTTTCTTTAACTATGCCATTACGCTGGTCTACCCAGCCCCGCAATATGAGAATTTTTGCCCAACAAGCCAGGTGGCGACGCCGCCCGCCGACCAAAAAAGCTGCCTCGCCGCCGGTGGCCAATGGACGCAGACCGTATCGCCAGCGCCCACCATTGGTGGTAAAACTACCCCACAAACCGCAGGCTATTGCGACGTCACCTTTACCTGCCAGAAAAATTTTGATGCGGCCGGAAACACCTATGCCAGAACAGTCTTCATCGTTCTTGTACTTTTAGGTGTCGCTTCCATAGTTGTCGGTGCGGTGTTTAAAGCGAGCGACGTTATTTCGGCCGGCCTTTCGCTCGGTGGCGTGCTCTCGCTTATCATCGCCTCTGCCCGCTACTGGACGGAAGCCGCCAATATCCTGAAGGTCCTCATTCTTGCCGTCGCCCTCATTGCCCTCATTTGGCTCGGCGTCAAAAAATTCAAGAATTAAACCAAAATTAAAAGGTGTGCTAGAGTTGCAAAGTGAAACCATACGATCCGAAAAAGAGTGAGAAGAAGTGGCAGGCTGCTTGGCAAAAAAGCGGTATATATGAAGCGTCTGATACAAGCAAGAAACCAAAGTTTTACGGCCTCATAGAATTTCCCTATCCTTCCGGCGACGGCTTGCACGTTGGCCACATTCGCTCCAATACCGCCATGGATATTGTCGCCCGCAAACGCCGCATGGAAGGTTATAATGTTCTTTACCCAATAGGCTGGGACGCATTCGGCTTGCCCACGGAAAATTACGCCCTCAAAACCGGCATCGCCCCGCAATTAGTAACCGAAAAAAATACCGACACCTTCCGTCGCCAGCTCAAAGCACTCGGTTTTTCTTTTGACTGGACGCGCGAAGTCAACACCACCGACCCGGCCTATTACCGCTGGACCCAGTGGATTTTTCTCCAGCTCTGGAAAAAGAATCTTGCGTACAAGAAAAAAACACTCATTAACTGGTGCCCCAAAGACAAAATCGGCTTGGCCAATGAAGAAGTGGTCAACGGCTGTTGCGAACGTTGCGGCACGCCAGTGGAGAAGCGCGAAAAAGAGCAGTGGATGCTCGCCATCACCAAATACGCCGACCGCCTGGACAAAGACCTAGACACCGTTGATTACTTGCCGGAAATCAAAACCCAACAGCGCAACTGGATAGGCCGGAGTGAGGGTTCAGAGCTAGAGTTTGCCGTGCGTAACGCCCCTAATTCTTTCCGAGAGAAAATCAAGATTTTTACGACCCGCGCCGACACGCTTTTTGGTGTCACGTATGTCGTTGTCGCGCCTGAGCATCCACTTATTCCTAAGCTCTTGCTGGAAATTTCAAATAAATCAGAAGTAGAGGCCTACATCGCCAGCGCAAAAAAGAAATCTGAAATGGATCGTACCGACGCGAAAAAGGAAAAGACTGGTGTTGAGCTCAAAGGTATTCGCGCCATTAACCCGGCCAATGCCGAGGACGTGCCTATTTTTGTTGCCGACTACGTTCTGGCCGAATACGGCACCGGTGCCGTGATGGCCGTGCCCGCCCACGATGAGCGCGATGGGGAATTCGCCAAGAAATATAACTTACCCCTCAGGGAAGTGTTGGAATCTTTTTACGTACAAACAACTGAGCCTGGCGTGTATCGAAAAGATGAGCCTATCGTGCCGCGCAATGGAATTATTACTATTATCAAACACTGGTCCGAAGACAAATATATCGGTTTGAAATGGAAAAAAGTCGCCTGGAAAACATTTCTAACAGGCGGCATTGAGCCTGGTCAAACAGCGGAACATGCTGGCCTTACTGAAATACGCGAAGAAACTGGTTTCTTACATCCAAAATTCATAAAAGAAATCGGTATCACTCACGGTCTTTTTTATCATGTACCAAAAAAAGAAAATCGCCTGGTACATGGCCATATCGTTTATTTTGAACTCCAAAATGATGCTCGGGAGCCCGTTTCGGAAAGCGAAGCATCTATTCACGACATACAATGGCTCACTTTAGACGAATTAAAGACGTGGCTTACCCCGGCAACGCATACTCATGCTTTAGCGCTTTTTAGAAACAAATTACCAACGTATACCGGCGAGGGAATTTTAGTGAATTCCGGAAAATTCAATGGCATGGATTCGGAAAAGGCGAAAAAAGCCATCACGGAGTCGGTGGGTGGTAAAATGGTTACCACGTTTAAGCTCCGCGATTGGGTTTTCAGCCGCCAGCGCTACTGGGGCGAGCCTATTCCGCTTGTGTTCTGCAAAGAATGCGGCTGGCAGGCTGTGGCAGAGAAGGACCTGCCCGTAAAATTGCCGCCCGTGGCAAAATACGAGCCTACAGACACGGGTGAATCGCCGTTGGCGGGCGATGACCCGGCCATGAAAAAGTGGCGCACGGTGAAATGTCCGAAATGCGGCGGCGAGGCCACGCGCGAAACCGACACCATGCCTAATTGGGCTGGCTCAAGCTGGTATTTCCTGCGCTATATTGACCCGAAAAATAGCAAAGCCTTGGCCGCGCCGGCAAAATTGAAATACTGGCAACCAGTAGATTGGTATAACGGTGGTATGGAGCACACCACACTACATCTCTTATATTCGCGTTTTTGGAATAAGTTTCTTTTTGACATTGGCGCCGTACCAACGAGTGAGGCGTATGCCAAGCGCACCGCCCACGGCCTTATTTTAGCTCCAGATGGCGAAAAAATGTCCAAGTCACGAGGCAACGTTATCAACCCCGATTCTATCGTCAACGAATTTGGCGCCGACACCTTGCGCCTCTACGAAATGTTCATGGGGCCTTTCGCTCAAGCGGTAAGTTGGAGCACCGACGGCATCGTCGGCCCGCGGCGCTTTCTGGAAAAGGTCTGGCGCCTTTCGGAGAAAGTCGTCAAAAAAAGCAAGAATAGGGAATTGGACACGTTGACGCAAAAAACCATCAAGAAAGTTGCCACCGACATTGAAGCGATGCAATTCAACACTGCTATTTCCGCTATGATGATATTGAGCAATGAAATGGAAAAGCAGGCCGAAATTCCCGCTGCCATTTTTGAGCCATTTTTACAAATTTTAGCGCCGTTTGCGCCGCATATTGCCGAGGAACTTTGGAGCCAACTTGGCCATAAAAAATCCATCCATATCGTGCCGTGGCCCCAGGCCGACGAGTCAAAAATCAAAGAACAGCCGGTAACTATCATCATTCAAGTTAATGGCAAAGTCCGTGGTGAATTTCAAAGCGCCCCCGGCCTCACTGAAGACTCAGCAAAAACCCAAGCCCTCGCCACTGAAAGCGTCAAAAAATGGCTGGAAGGAAAGGAGCCGAAAAAAGTGATTTACGTGCCAGGGAGGTTGGTGAATATCGTTGTCTAACAGTTGTGTTTAAAAAATAAAAGCCCAGACTACTTCTAGAAAATTCTGGGGTAGCTCAGCATGACAGAGTGTGGGAGTTCCATAGCCCCAAGGTCGCAAGTTCAAATCTTACCCTCCAGATTTACCCCGCTTTCGGCGGGGTTTTTTATTGTCAATTTCGGGCGAGACTTGACAGACTTGACGTATAGGGTAGAAAATGATACATATTAAGTATCACACGCACCGTACTAATTCATTTTAGTCAACTTTTAGTACTGCTTTGGCGCACTATTTTAAAAATTATTATCAATTAACCCCGTATCTTATGGCCAATAACAACACTTCTTCTCTCATCAACTTCAAACCGAAGCTCGTGACAGCCAAGCTTCTTTCCGTTTTACCGGAGCGGGCCCGCGACGTCATGATGAACCGCTATGGCCTCGGCAAAAGCACCGAGCGCCTTACGCTGGACGCTATCGGCAAGAAGTATAAGATCACCCGCGAACGCGTGCGCCAAATAGAAAATCACGCCCTTACGGCCATTCGCAAATCCAAGGAATATGAGAAAGAGAAGAAGGTTTTTGACGAATTGGAGGGTGTAATCCAAAAGCTCGGCGGCGTCATTTCCGAAGCCGACCTCCTGAACGAACTTTCCCGCGAAGCCAGCGTCCACAATCATCTCAACTTCCTGCTTATTATTGGTGAGGCCTTTAAGCGCGAAAAAGAAGACGAGCATTTTCATCATCGTTGGCACATTGACGACCAGCTTTCTGGCAAGGTCCACACGGCTCTTCATAAGCTTTACGAGAGCATTTCCGACGACGACCTGGTTTCCGAACAAGACATTCTTCAGTCATTTTTGACGCACCTGAAGGAGGTTTCTGAGGAATACAAAAAAGACGAAATTCTCAAACGCTGGCTTTCGCTTTCCAAAGCTGTCTCCAAAAACCCGCTGGGGGAGTGGGGCCGCGCTTCTAGCCCGAATGTCCATGCCAAAGGCATGCGCGACTACGCCTTTTTGGTTATCCGCAAACACGGTTCACCCATTCACTTCACGGAGGTAGCCAAACAAATTGAAAAACTCTTTAAGAAAAAAGCTCACGTTGCCACCACCCACAACGAGCTCATCAAAGACCCGCGCTTTGTGCTCGTCGGCCGCGGCCTCTACGCCCTTTCCGAATGGGGCTACATTTCCGGCGTGGTTAAAGATGTTATCCGTAAAGTTATTGAGCAGAATGGCCCCATGACCCGCGAAGAGGTTATCGGCAAGGTTTTGAAAGAGCGCTACGTCAAGGAAAACACCATCATGGTAAATCTTCAGAACCCGAAAAACTTTAAGAAAGATAAAGAAGGGCGCTACTCTTTGGTATAATAGAAGACATGGATTTTTTGTCGGCAGTTCAACCAATGCTTGCGCAGGCGTGGGGCATATTCGTTTTGACGTATCCATTCTGGCTACCCATTCTTCTCATCGCCATCTTCTGGCAATTGTGGGTAAATTTCGTGCGTACCCGCTGGCGCACCAACACGAAATTCTGTGTTTTAGAAATAAGAATACCGCGCGACATTTTTAAGTCACCCCGCGCCATGGAGGTAGTTTTTAATTCGCTCTACAACACCGCCGACGAAAGCAATTTCGTGTATAAATACTGGAAAGGTCAGGTGCGCCCGTGGTTTTCTTTTGAAATAGTCTCCGATTTTGGCCAGCTACATTTCTACATTTGGGCCCAAGAGAAACATAAAAATTACATAGAGTCGCAAATTTATGCTCAATACCCGGAAGTAGAGGTGCGCCAAGTGGAGGATTATTCGCAGAATTTTGCTTTTATTCCTAAGGTTAACAATTTATGGGGCGCCCGTTTTGAAAAAGCCGGCCCAAATCCCTTACCTATACCCACCTATGTCGATTACGGCCTTGATCAATCAATGGTGAAGGAGGAACAAAAAATAGACCCCCTGGCGCAACTCCTTGAACTTATGAGTGTCGTTCTTCCAGGTGAGCATATTTGGCTCCAGATTGGCATCCAGGCCCACAAAAAAGAACGCGCAGATATATGGTCAAAAGAAACCGACTGGCGCGAGGAAATCGCCAGCGTGCGCAAACAAATTTTTGAACAAATCAAAAAAGAGGAGCGCGGTCGGCCGTCCGCTTCGGAAACAGAACTCCTGGAAGCGCTCGGCCGAGCCTACCAAAAATACCCATTCAATTGCGTCATTCGGGCGTTCTACTGGGCAGAAGAGGCAAAAAATTATCGCCCCCCAATGATCGGCACTATCGTGACGCTTTTGCGACCATTCAGTTATTCAGCTTCGGTTTTTAGCGATTCTTTTAAAAAAGACACTTTGGCGGGATTCAACGGCTTCAAACCGGCTAAGGGCGGTGGCGGCATGGCTCCTAGTGATTATCCCTGGCAGGATTTTCTCAATATCGCCGGTAATCGTGCCCGCCGTCGCTTTGTGGACGCCTACAAGCGCCGTAGTTTTTTCCATTCGCCCTACAAATTTAAGCCATTTATAATGACCAGTGAGGAGCTCGCTACTATGTACCACTTCCCAGGCGCCACCGTAGCCGCTCCCAAACTGGCCCGCATTCCTTCAAAGCGCGCCCAAGCTCCGAGCAACTTACCAATATAGCGCGCCGCTATTGTTATGCTTGATACTTTCTTACGAAAAATTCTAGATTTCTTGTATTTTAGGCGCCCGCGAAAACAGCGCAAGGTGCTTGCCGGCGCTATGGTCGCGCTCGGCACTATTGTCGTGAGCGGCGGCATTTTTTACGCGACAACTTTACGCGCGCCATCGCTCTTTCCTCGCGGCGGCGTAATGGCTATTGCCGGCGGCCAAAGTTTATCCACTATCGCCAAAACACTCGAGCAAGAAAATCTGATCCGTTCACCATTCTGGTTTGTCAACGCGGTGCTTATCCTCGGTAAAGAACATGAAGTGGTGGCTGGAGATTACTATTTTCCCCAAGCTGAAAATGTCTTTACCCTAGCCTGGCGCTTAACTCGCGGCAACTATCAGACCGAGCAGGCAAAAACCATAATCACCGATGACATGTCGGTCAGCCAAATCGCGGTTATCCTTAAAAAAATATACCCTACTTTTGACACCGTTCATTTCATAACTATCGCCACTCCCAAAGAGGGCTACTTGTACCCCGACACCTACTACTTTGGTGTCGTGCCCTCACCGGAAGATGTTGTGACCACAATGTCGGCCAATTTTGAACGAAAAATTTCTAACGCCACCACAGCGGCGGCCATAACCGCTTTTGACAAGCCTTTCAGCGATGTACTGAACATGGCCTCCATTGTTGAGCGGGAAGCCCTCACGCCTACTGATCGCCAAATTGTCGCTGGTATTCTTTGGAAGCGCCTGGCTATGGGCATGCCATTGCAAGTTGATGCCACGTTGTATTACATTACTGGCCGAGGCTCGGCGGAATTAACCACCGGCGACCTAGCAAACAAGTCACCCTATAATACCTACACGCATAAGGGTTTACCGCCAACACCGATTGGTAACCCGGGCTTAGACGCTATTATGGCCACCCTTACGCCCATTAAAACCGATTATTTATATTTTCTTTCCGATACCGACGGCACCATGCACTATGCCGCCACCCTCAATAAACAACATGCTAACCAGGCCCTCTACCTCAATTAACAAACCCCGCGTTTTTGTCGGCCTTTCTGGTGGCGTAGACAGTTCGGTTTCCGCCGCTCTTTTATTGCAAGCCGGCTATACTGTTACCGGTGTTTTTATTAAAGTCTGGAGCCCGGAGTGGCTACTGTGTGATTGGCGCGAGGAGCGCCGCGATGCAATGCGTGTGGCCGCACACCTCGGTATTCCTTTTTTGACCTTTGACCTGGAAGACGTCTATAAGAAAAATGTGGCCGATTATTTTCTGGCCGAATACAAAGCCGGCCGCACACCCAATCCGGACGTGCTCTGCAATAGGGAAGTCAAATTCGGGGCTTTTTTGCGTTTGGCACGTGAGCAGGGTGCCGATTTTATCGCCACCGGTCACTATGCGCAAAATGTCCGGGAAGATGGTGTTTTTCATTTGAAAGAAGGTGTTGACCCCAGCAAAGACCAGTCGTATTTTTTATGGACCCTGGGTCAGGAAGAATTAGCTCATACACTTTTTCCTGTTGGCTATCTGTATAAAAATGAGGTACGGATAGTAGCAAAAAAATTGGGCCTGCCAACTGCCGCAAAAAAGGATAGCCAGGGTATTTGCTTCTTAGGCCCGGTGGATATGAAGGAATTCTTGGCCCACTATATGAAACCAAGCCGAGGTAAGGTCCTTAACCAACAGGGCACTGTGATAGGCGAACACCCGGGCGCGCTTTTTTTCACCCTCGGTGAACGTCACGGCTTTACCTTAAGCGAAACACGTATTCGTTCAGAACCACACTATGTTGTGGCCAAGAATCTTCAGGCAAACACCATTACCGTTGCTCCGGCCATGGTAGAACAAAAAAAAGAAAATGTATTAAAAATTATCCTGGAATCTACCCATTGGGTCGCTGGCCGCGCACCCGTAACGGATACAAACTACCTGGCCCGCTATCGCTACCACCAACAACCGCAACAATGTCGCCTTGAAGTAACCGCTACGCACACGACTATCATTTTTGAAACACCACAAGAAGCAGTTTCTTCCGGCCAATCACTCGTTCTCTACACCTCTACCGACTGCCTCGGTGGTGGCACCATTGCTTCAACTGAGTAAGTTGTTATACTTACCCCATGTCACAACAGCCGCTTGTTCTGAAAGCTGACGGAAAAACAGAGCCGTTCAATGAAGAAAAGTTGGCGCATTCTCTGCGCCGCTCGCACGCCTCTACTGGGGCTATTGACACCGTCATCAGCCACGTCCGCCAGGAAATTCGCGAAGGAATGACCACCGGGCATATCTACCACCATGCTCTGGATGTTCTTCATAAAGTTCAGAAAAGCGCTGCGATTAGCTATTCTTTGCGCAAAGCCATCGCCGACCTTGGCCCCTCCGGCTTTCCATTTGAAAAATTCGTTGCCGAAATTTTTAAACAGCGCGGCTATAAAACGCTGACCGACCAAACCGTCAACGGCCACTGCGTGGAGCATGAAGTTGATGTTATCGCCTGGAAAGCTCCCGACGATTTAGCTATGGTGGAAGCAAAATTTCACAATCAGCCCGGTGAAAAATGTGACGTGAAGGTGACACTCTATATGAAATCGCGCTTTGACGACCTGGCCAAAGCAAATTTCACCTACGACAATCAGCAATACAAACTAAAAAGCGGCTGGCTGGTGACGAATACAAAATTTACCACGAGTGCAATAAAATATGCCGAGTGTCAGGCCATGACCGTTGTTGGCTGGAAATATCCGGCGCACGGTAATTTGCAAGATTTAGTAGAAGCCGCAAATTTGCACCCGCTAACCTGCCTGCGTCTTTTAAGCGAGCATGATAAAAAAACCTTATTGGGGCAGGGAATTGTTTTGTGTACCGACCTGGAGCGCAATCCCACACTTTTACGCAACCTCGGCCTGGCCGAACTCAACGTTGAAGCTATTTTAGCTGAAATAAGTCACATTTATGCCGCACCAGAACACATAATCCAAGCCAAGCCAATTGTCGCGACACAATAGGGCGGTATACTAGATATTATTCACTTTTACTAACAGAGCCATGGATATTCCCAACCAGAAGAATCAGAATTCACAAACACAAGTAAAGCCAGCACCTTCCACCAATAAGCCGGTTCAGCAAGTTACATCAAAAGTCGCTCCAGCAAAAAATACCTCAGCCACAACGCCGGCAAGTTCACCGGTTATGCAGGTCACTGCCGCTTTTGTTGTCGGTATTCTTGTCGGCGTTATCGGCTACACCCTCGCTACTCGGCACCCCTCGCTTGGAACATCGTCTTCCGATACTGACACTTCCTTGGCCGCCGCAGGAGCAACTACTGACACGACCAGCAACATAACTCCGGCTATTACCACTACTGACGCTGCTAGCGCCACAGCCACCGCGAGCGACAACAACGTCATCGTCCGCGATCAGGCCGCAGGCACGAGCATAAGTGTTGCTCAAGTAGACCTCAAAGACGGCGGTTGGATAGCTATCCACGAAGATATTTCCGGCAAGCCGGGCCCAATCCTCGGTGCCGCTTATTTCGCCGCAGGCCAAACCCTTAACGGCGCCGTACCTCTCCTTCGCCCCACTATTGCCGGTAACTCTTATCTAGCCGTTGTTCATTTTGACACAGGTAAAACCCCTCGCACCTTTAACTACCGCACCGACGTCACCATGGATGACAGCACTGGCCAGCCTATCGCTACCCCCTTCGCCGCTCAATAAAAAATCTGTTGTGGTAAAATAGAGGGAGCATTAATTTAATTTTATTCTCTATGATTACCTCGTTTTTAGGTCTTGGAATCGCAAACAGTGGCTGGCTTTTCTTTCAACTTGCCCTGGCCACGCTTTTCGGGATGGTTCTCGGTATTGAGCGACTTATGGCTGGCCGGGCAGCTGGGCCTCGCACCTACGGCCTCATCTCTCTGGCTTCGTGCTTGGCAACTATTATCTCCCTCAATATTACTCCATTGTATCTGACTGCTAGTGTCGGCATTCCCGCTGGTACACTCGGTCTTAATCCGGCCATGATCGTCGCCAACGTCCTTGTTGGCATCGGCTTCATTGGTGCCGGCCTCATTGTGCTTCACGGCACCCAAGTGAGTGGCTTAACCACCGCCGCCGGCGTTTGGGTTTCGGCCATCATCGGCATTGCTGTTGGTTTCGGTTTCTACGTCCTTGCTGGTTTTGCTACTTTCCTGACGCTCTTCCTTTTCAGCACCATGTGGTATTGGGAACGAAAATTTAAAAACGAAGAAACAAGCAAGGCACAATAACTATAAATGTCGCAGTTCTACAAACCTCACCGCAATCCCAATTGGAATTATGGGGGCGAAAGTTGGCGCTTGTCCCGCTCTAAAATAGACCTTTTCCTGGATTGCCCCCGCTGTTTTTACATAGACAACAAGCTTGGCACCTCGCGGCCCAAAGGCTATCCATTCAATCTCAACAGCGCCGTTGATAAACTTCTCAAGAAGGAATTTGACATCCATCGCGCCGCCCAAAGTCAACACCCACTCATGAAGGCCTACGGCCTGGACGCCGTGCCTTTTGCCCATCCTGGCATGGATGGTTGGCGCGACTCGCTCAAGCGCGGCATTCAGTATCGCCACCCAGCCACAGGAATGCTTGTTTCCGGCGGCGTTGACGACGTGTGGATAACACCCAAAAAAGAGCTATTGATTGTTGATTACAAAGCTACGTCTAAAGATGAAGAGGTAAACCTGGACGCGGAATGGCAAGATGGCTACAAACGCCAAATGGAAGTGTATCAGTGGCTTTTTCGCGCCAATAATTTCAAAGTTTCCGATACTGGCTATTTCGTCTACGTGAACGGCCAAACCGACCGCCCCGCCTTTAACGGCAAGCTGGAATTTGACGTGAAGCTCATTCCCTATACGGGCAACACCGATTGGATTGAAAAAACCCTGATCCAAATTAAAAATTGCTTGGACGACAAACGCATCCCCTCGGCCGCCCGCGATTGCGACCACTGTGCCTATGTTGCGGCTATAAATGAGGTTGCAACAGCCCCGTCAGCCGCAAAGAAAACTCCCGCCCCGGCAAAAAAAACCGCGCATAAAAAGAAAATGCCGGAATCTCCAGAAGGGGTGAGTACACTTTTTTAAGAACTATCATGCCCACGGAAACTGAAATAGAATCCCGAACAGCGGCACTCAAAAAAATAAAAGACGAAATTCTTGTCCTCAAAACCTCGCCACTTTACGACTACCGCATCAAAAATGGCAGTTTTCCGGTTATTGGTGAAGGTAGCCATTTCGCCAAAATAATGTTCGTTGGTGAGGCTCCTGGGGCCAACGAAGCCAAAACGGGCCGGCCATTTATCGGTGCGGCAGGGAAGTTCCTGACAGAAATGCTGGAGGGTATCGGCGCTAAGCGCGAGGATGTCTACATCACCAATATCGTTAAGGACCGGCCGCCAGAAAACCGCGACCCTACCCCGAGCGAAATAGAAATCTATGCACCCTTTCTAGACCGCCAAATTGAAATAATTCAGCCAAAAGTTATTGTCACCCTTGGACGTTTTTCCATGAACTACGTCATGCACAAGTTTGACCTTGATTTTGAGCTAGAGCCCATTTCCAAAGCCCACGGAAAAAGCTATACTGCGCAAGCCAAATTCGGCACATTAAAAATTCTACCACTCTATCACCCGGCCGCCGCTCTTTATGACGGCTCTCTCCGCGAAGTCCAAAAGAAAGATTTTGAAGCCGTTAAGAAATTTTTATGAAAAAACAAACCCCCATAGAATATCTTGATTTTCTCAATAGGGAGTACGTGCGCCTTCACAAAGAATATGAAGACTTTTTTTGGCTTTCATATATGGGAGATCATTCTGTAGACACTCGAAAAGATGCCGCCCTAAAAAAGCGGGATTCATTCCGGGCTAACCCTAACCATTCAGCGACCCTCACAGATCTCTTTAAAAACGAAAAGAATCCGAAAACCAAAAAGCGTTTGCATACGTGGCTTCATTTCTTCCATTGCTACCAAGTACCGCCGGCCGCTCTGAAAATCCAAGAAGAAATTACCGATCTGGAAACAGTAATACACAAAAAGCGAGCCGAACGAACCGAGGGATATATAGATCCGTACACGAAAAAATTTACGCCAGCCTCGTCTGTGGAGATGCGCACCATTATTTCAACTAATAGCGACGAACGCATCCGAAAGGCCTGCTGGGAAGCGCGCGACAAGCTTGCCCTGGGAGCCTTGCCAGAATACGTGAAGCTTATTAGCCTTCGTAATAAATACGCGAAAACCCTGGGCTACGAAGATTTTTACGATTTCAAGCTTCAACAAGAAGCCGACATGAGCAAAAAAGAGCTTTTTAGTCTTTTCAATACCATCTATACCAAAACTAAATACGCCTATAAAAACCTTCGCTCGTTAGAAAAGAACATGCCCGGCTTACGAAAACCCTGGAATTTTTCCTTTATGATGGCAGGTGATTTTATAAAAGAAGAGGATCCGTACATGCAATTTGATGAAGCTCTTATGCGCTGGGGCACATCTTTCGCTGCCCTCGGCATTGATTTTAAAGGTGCCTCGCTCCAACTTGACCTGCTGGACAGAAAAGGGAAGTGGAATAATGGTTTTTGCCACTGGCCTAATATCATTAGATACGAGGGTGCCAAAAGAATAGCGGGGAGCTCAAATTTTACCTGCAACGTCGTCTTTGGCCAGGTTGGCGCTGGTAATCAGGGCTATAACACCCTCTTTCACGAAGGCGGCCATGCGGCTCACTATCTCAATTCAACAGAACGCGAAGCATGCCTGAATACTGAATATCCACCCGCATCCACCTCATGGGCAGAAACTCAAAGCATGTTCCTGGACACGCTTTTTAGTAGCCCCGAATGGAGCTCGCGGTATGCCCTAAATGCTAAAGGTGAGCCGTATCCTTTTGCATTATTTAAAAAAGAAGCAGAAAAACTCCACCCCCTTAGGCCGCTCGATTTACGGGGTATCATATTCGTCTCGGAATTTGAAAAAGATATTTATGAGGCAGGAAATCTCACCGAAGAAAAGGTTATCACTATCGCCAAGAAAAATGCCAAGAAATATTTTGATTATTCCGAAGACTCGCTCGCGGCCCTGAACGTTCCCCATATCTATTCATGGGAAAGTAGCGGGGCATACCATAATTATGGCCTAGCCCTTATCGCTGTTCACCAATGGAGAGATTATTTCTATACAAAATACGGCTATATAGTGGACAATAAAAATATCGGGAAAGAAATGGAAAAAGTTTGGAAACTGGCCTCCTCAAAAACGTTCCGAGAATTTGTCATAGCGGCAACAAAAAAGAAACTGTCCGTTTCAGCGTACCTTAATGATATTACTCTTCCGCTCAATACGCTCATAGCAAAGGCGCAAAAGAAAATAGCCAGGCTCGCCTTAGTTAAAAAGCATTCCGGATCAATCCGTCTCAATGCCTCCATTAAGATGGTTCATGGTAAAAAAGAAATCGCCAACAACAGCAAGAGCTTTGAGGATATGGCCAAAAAATACAAAGCGTGGCTTCGTGCTGGGAAGTTTTAACTACCGTACATCTCCTCTTTAACATCCGTCAATTTAGCAATAGTTTCTGCATCAACAATCGGCGTAAAACGCGGAAAAGTTTTACCATTTTTTGTGACCGCTTCCATAAACATTTCTAGGGGGCGATTGTCCATGCACTGAATACCGAGCTTTAAGGACGCCTGGTACACCGCGGCGCTTTCATAGAGTGGTCGATAATTTACCATGGCCGCGTCGCGTGGCTGACAATCCTCCTCGGTATGAAAACCGACGGCAACTATTTCATAGGCATAATCGCGAAAACCTTTGGCCGGGTCATGTTTATAGTGATAGTAAAAACCAGCCTTAGGAACCTTAGTTGGGATTTTAAGCATGTAATTCCTTGAAAAAATTAGTTTTTAAGCTATTATACGTAGACTATACACCATGACCTCCGACCAAATCCGCTCAAAATTTCTTGAATTTTTCAAGGCGCGCAAGCATGCCATTATTCAGTCGGCATCCTTGGTGCCTAGTGAAGAAGTGGGAGCAACTACCAGCTCACAAACCCTTTTCACCACGGCTGGCATGCAGCCCTTGATTCCATACCTTCTCGGCAAGCCGCACCAGGCCGGCACCCGCCTCGTAGATGTTCAAAAATGCGTGCGCACCGGCGACATTGACGACGTCGGCGACAATCGTCACCTTACTTTTTTTGAAATGCTCGGCAATTGGTCACTGGGTGACTATTTTAAGAAAGAAGCCATTGAGTGGAGTTTTGAATTTTTGACCTCCAAGAAAGATGGTCTAGGCCTGGATCCACAACGCCTCTATGTAACGGTTTTTAAGGGTGAAAATGGTATTCCGCGCGATGAAGAATCCATAAAAATGTGGCAGGAAGTGTTTAAAAAGAACGGTCTTTCTAATGGCGTCGCTGCCGATGATGAAAAAATGAGTGAGGGGATTCGCATCATTCCTCTTGGCGTAAAGGATAATTTTTGGATTGCCGGTGACACTGGGCCCTGTGGAGGCGATACGGAAATGTTCTATGACACCCGCCCTGAGGATGGAAAACTCGTCGGAAAATTTGGCGACATAGTGGACTCCTTCCGCCTTATTGAGGTTTGGAACGACGTTTTCATGGAATTCAACAAAACCGCTGACGGGAAATATGAAAAACTCGCCGCTAAAAACGTAGACACCGGCATGGGCCTGGAACGCACGACGGCCGTGGTAAATGGTAAAACCACCGTGTTTGAAACCGATGCTTTTCTGCCGATTCTGGAAGAAATTCGCAGAAGCGCTAAGATTCAAAACGAAAAATCGGAGCGCATCATCGCTGACCACTTGCGCACTGCCGTTTTTATGATTGCCGATGGCGTTACTCCTTCTAATACCGACCGTGGCTATGTGTTGCGTCGTCTTCTGCGCCGCTCTATTCGGCATAGCGACATCCTACAGATGACCGATGACTTAAGCGTTATTGCTGAAACTATTCAAAAAAAATACCAAAAAGCGTATCCAGAGGTAATAGGCGCCGATGCCGGCCTTTCCATCAGAAAAGTTATTCACGAGGAGGAGCAAAAATTCAGCGCCACTATTAAAAATGGTCTGCGCGAATTTGAAAGGGCGACTCAAAAAACAAAAAAGCTCTCGGCGGATGAAGCGTTCCAATTCTTCTCCTCGTACGGCTTACCTCTTGAAGTAATCTTGGAACTGGGAAAAGAAAAAGGCATCCACATAGAAACAGCCGGTTTTGAAGAGGCAACTAAAAAACATCAAGAACTCTCCCGCGCCGGAGCCGATAAGAAATTTAAGGGCGGGCTAGGGGATACCAGCGAAAAATCACTCCAGTATCATACAGCTACGCACCTTTTGAATGCGGCCCTCAAGCAAGTGCTCGGGTCCCACGTTGGTCAGAAGGGAAGCAATATCACGCCGGAGCGCCTGCGTTTTGATTTTTCTCATGGTGAAAAAATGACCGATGAGCAGAAGAAAAAAACCGAAGAGCTTGTAAATGGTTGGATTGCCGCCGCCCTTCCTGTCGGTTTTAAAGAAATACCCAAAACCGAAGCCGAAAAAATCGCCACCCATGCTTTTAATGAAAAATATGGCGATGTGGTTAAAGTCTACTCTATCGGCACAGAAGGGAATTATATTAGCCGTGAATTCTGCGGCGGCCCGCATGTTACTAACACGAGCGACCTTAAGGGCACTTTTAAAATTCAAAAAGAAGAAGCGGTCTCCGCTGGCGTGCGTAGAATTAAAGCTGTACTAGAGTAGAGGCGAGAAAGCTTTTCGTAGGGACTTGCATCGTTTATCCCCCCGAGAAAAGTCATCTCGCCGTTATTTGATATGGTATAATTTAGCGAATGTCTGAGGTCTCGCTCATTTTAGATATTGGCAACGGCTCCATAGGGGCGGCTGTGGTGAGCTATGAAAAAAAGAAGCCGAGTAAAAATCCAGCCATTTCCAACACTCGACCCGAACCCACAGTACTCTACAGCCATCGTGAACCACTTACATTCTTGCCAGAAGTCAACGAAGAACGCCTCCTGGCGGGCATGCTTGAGCTCCTCAAAAGTGTATTAACCCACGTCCGCACGGAAGCTATTGCCTTGATTCCCAAGAACATTCTGGGCAGTATGCATTTTACTCATGTGGTTTCTGTCTTTTCCTCGCCCTGGTATGTTTCCCAAACGAGCATCGTTAAAAAGGAATCGGAAACACCCTTTCACATAAATAATGCCTTAGTAAACGAAATGGTTAATAAAGAGGAGGTGCGCTTTGCCGAAGCTTTAGCAAATGGCTCGTACGAAAAATATTTTGGCAACAAAGTGATGCTGTTGGAACAGGCTTTAGTGCACACCGCCATTAACGGCTACGAAGTCGCAAATCCGGCCGGCAAGTGGGGACGGCTTTTTGAAACAACCCTTTTTACGAGTTTGATTTCCGAAAAAGTCCTTCGCTTAGTGGAAGATGTGTTCTATCGTATTTTTCACATCCGCCAAATCCAGTGTTTTTCCTACGCTCTGGTTTCTTGGAATGCTGTCCGCACGCTTTTTCCGGACGTGAATAATTTTGTTTTTCTGGATGTTAGTGGCGAAACTACCGACCTCACCATAACAGTGCGCGGAGCCATCACCGAAATTGTTTCTTTTCCTTTTGGCCGAGCCACTATTCTTCGCCTGTTAGTTGACAGCATGAAGACGTCCGCCGAAACCGCTCTTTCTCTGATACGGATGCGTTCAGACGGAACTCTGGAAAAAGGCACCTTGGCTGAGGTGGAAAAAGCCTTACAAGTCGCAAGCGATCAATGGACGAGTGCTTTTAATCAGACGCTTTCCGCCGTCAGTAAGAAATACAACCTGCCGAAGCGAGCATTTGTAACCGTTGACACCACACTCGCATCTTTTTTAAGTGGCGTTTTGAACCGTGCCGACATTGGTCCAGCCCTATTCAAGGGCCCTTTTGATGTAACTATCGTCGCAGATGACACCATTGCCCCTTTTATTCAAACCGAATGGCACGATAAAACCCTGCCTGGGGCGATCGACCCGGCCCTAGCATTAGAAGCGATTTTCTTCGGCAATAAAATCAGTTGAAAATAAGCTGACGTGTTATACTAAGCTCCGCTATGGCCAAACCTCTTTTCCAAGATATCGTTCCGCCAGACCGACGCTCCATTACGCGGGTGCCCGTACCCAACCGTACCAGTCGCCGAGGCGAGAATATTGCCGAACCAGCAACAGAACCTCGCGCTACGAGAGCGGGCTCTCGCCGTTTACGCGTACCAGACGATGAACCGGAAGGTGCTGAAATTCTTACCCCCAGCAGAGAGGAACCGCCCCGCAAAATAGCCTCTCGCCAGTCAACACCACCACCCCCAATGCGTCGCGTACCCTTTTATGAAGAGCGCGACCCCTATCGTCGTCGTTTCCCTTGGAAAGCAAGTGTTGTTTTCGTCTGTGCTCTCGCAATGATTGCCGGCACCTATATAGTGCTGTCACAGTACGCCAAAGCGACGGTCACCATAACGCCCAAAACTGAAACCCTAACGCTTAATAACCAATTTATTGGAACCCCGCAAAATGCCACTTCTTCCATCTCAACCGCCACAGCTATTCCGTTCACTGTCATCTCAATAACCAAGGACGGCGCAATGTCGGTTGTTTCCACAGGCCAAACAACCACGCAAACAAAAGCCACCGGCCAAATTATCGTCTTCAACGCGTATAGTAGTTCGCCTCAGAAACTAATCGTCGGCACTCGTTTTAGTACGCCGAGCGGCTTAATTTATCGCACTACAAGTGCCATTACTGTTCCTGGCAAAACAGAAAAAGCTCCCGGTAGCATTACCGCCACAATTATTGCCGATAAACCAGGAAATCAATACAATATCGGGTTGAGTGATTTTGCCATCCCCGGCCTTTCTGGTACGCCAGCATACACTGGAATGTATGCTCGTTCTAAAACAGCAATGGCAGGAGGTTTTTCTGGTATTCAACCTCAGGTAGATCCTGGCACCCTTGCGGCGGCACAAGCAACCATTGACGCCGAGCTTGAGGGCAGCTTACTTCAAGAAGCTGGTCAGCAAGTGCCGCCTGGCGACGTACTCCTACCCAACGCCTACATAGTCAACTACACTCACCAACCTACGACAGCGGCGTCTTCCAGCGAAGCTGTGGTCAGTGAAGAGGGAACTATTCGAGCGTTTGCTTTTGACAGCACTAAGCTTGCCCAGGCCTTTGCCGGGACGGAAGCCTCTTCTTCTGCTGGTATCATTTGGAAATTAGATACTATTTCTGGTCTGGATTTTGCCATTACTACCGCCACATCAACCTCTAGTGGCATGTTCTGGACAACACCCTCTATGCCCTTTAAAATCAACGGCACAGTCAACCTTGTGGCCGCTACTGATATTCAAAAAATCCAAGAAAACCTCGCTGGTAAGCCAAAAAACGATTTCATCCCCACTTTAAACAGTTTTCCCGGGATTATCAACGCCACGCTTAGCATAGAGCCCTTTTGGCAACAATCCTTCCCAACAAGCCCTAAAAACATAAGCATAACCATACCCCAATAGCCCTTCGGAGGCCTGGGGATTGACAAGAAAGGGCCTTTTCTGCTACGATAACAAGGCACTCTTATTTTCGTACTTTTCGCTGTAAAAAATCGTGGATACCCCCTCAAATAAAGCACCTGGTGGCGGCCGGGCCCCCAAACCACAGACGGCTGAGGCTACGGTTGTGGAGACCTTGCCTAATACTTTGTTTCGTGTTAAGTTTGACGACTCCGACGAAGAGAAGCTTGCGTATTTGGCCGGCAAAATGCGCATGAATCACATCAGGGTTATTATCGGCGACAGGGTGACGGTTGAGATTGAACCTTACGGCGGCAAGGGCCGAATCATTAAGCGGCTCTAAATTTTTTATTTTACATCCATATGAAAGTTAAAGCATCCGTTAAGAAAATCTGTAACCACTGCAAGGTCTTACGCCGAAGAGGGTATATCTATGTAGTTTGCAAAGCCAACCCGCGCCACAAGCAACGTCAAGGTTCATAATTCAAAAATCTTTAATCATTCCCATGAGAATCCAAGGTATTACCCTCCCCGACAATAAGCGCATGGACATTGCGCTTACTACTATCTATGGTATTGGTCGTCCGCGCGCTAAAAGCATCTTGGTAAAAGCCGGCATTGATCTCGCCAAAAAGCCCAAAGATGCCACAGTTGACGATGAGAACAAAATCCGCGCCGCTATTGAGCAGGGTGGCTACAAGGTTGAAGGTGAGTTACGTCGCGACAAAGCCGCCAACATTAAGCGCCTCAAGGATATCAAGAGCTACCGCGGGACTCGCCATGCTCGCCACCTTCCGGCCCGCGGCCAACGCACCAAAACCAACGCCCGCACCCTTAAAGGTCCCAAGAAGACAATGGGTTCAGGTCGCCGCAAGGTTGAAAAGACATAAAATCCAGCACTACTTTAACGACCAAATCATTATATTATTATGGGAAAGAAACGCATCATCACTAAGGGAGAATCTGAGCAGAAAACTGCTCAGAGCGGCACTACACCCAATGCCGCCAATATTAAGAAGCACTACGACTTCGGTATCTTAAACGTGCAATCCACCTACAACAACACTAAGGTGCTCCTAACCGACGGCGCAGGTAATGCTCTTGCCGCCAGCTCCAGTGGCACGCTTGGTTTTGCCGGTGCTAAAAAAGGCACACCGTTTGCCGCCGCTAAGGTGGGGGAGACAGTTGGCCTTAAAGCCCAGGCCCTTGGCATTAAGGAAGTGGCTGTCGTCGTTAAAGGCGTTGGCTCTGGCCGCGAATCTGCTATTAGAGGATTCATCTCAAAGTCCATCGGCATCACTTCCATTAAAGATGCCACGCCAGTGCCTTTTAACGGCCCGAAGCCTAAGAAACCTCGTCGCGTATAAAATATTAATTTTATTACCATGATCATCGGCCCTAAATACAAAATTGCCCGTCGCCTCAACGCTCCTGTGTTTGAAAAAACTCAGAGCCCGAAATACGCCATTTCTCTTGCCCGCAAAGGCAAAGAAAAGAAAGGCCGCGGCCCGCGCAGCGATTACGGTATCCAACTTTTGGAAAAGCAGAAGGCCCGTTTTTCTTACGCTTTGAGCGAAAAGCAGTTCGGCAATTACGTTAAAAAAGCCCTGTCTAAAAAAGGTAGTAACCAGGGTATTCTTTTTGATTTTCTGGAACGCCGCCTAGACAACGCCATTCTCCGCTCAGGCTTTGCCAATAGTCGCCTGGCCGCCCGCCAAATGGTTTCCCATGGCCACATTACCGTTAACGGCAAGCGTGTCACCATTCCTTCCTATCGTGTGGAAGTTGCCGACGTCCTTTCTATTCGCGAGGGCAGTAAGAGCAAGTCACTTTTCAACGGCCTTCCCGAGCGTTTGAATAATTTCCAGGCTCCCGCATGGCTCGCGGTAAATCCTGGAGAGAAAAGCATCACCATCAAGGCCGCGCCGCAATTTGGCAGCCAGGAATTGATGTTTGACATCGACGCGGTGCTGGAATTCTACAGTCGCTAGCCCCTATTTTTGTTTATTAATCATTATTTATTAATCTTATTTTTATGCCTGACGTAAACATCGTTCTCCCCTCCAAGCCTCGTGTCGTTAGTGAAAACGGCCCAGTCGGCGTCTACGAAATTGACGGTCTCTACCGTGGTTATGCCCACACCCTGGGTAACTCCCTGCGCCGCATCATGCTTTCCTCCTTGCCAGGCTGTGCCATCACCTCGCTGAAAATCGCCGGTGTCAGCCACGAATTCTCCACCATTGAAGGCGTTAAGGAGGATGTCATCACTATTATCCTCGGCATGAAGAAAATTCGCTTTAAACTTGATAGCGATGAGCCGCAAACTCTCTCACTTGATGTAAAAGGCGCCAAAGCTGTCACTGCCGGGGATATCAAAGTGACTGGCCAAGTAGAAATCCTCAACCCCGAGCTTGTTATTGCCCACTTGACCGACAAAAATTCCGGCATTTCAATAGAAATTCGCATTGAACGCGGCCTCGGCTACGTTTCCAAAGACGAACTCCTGAAAACCCGTGTTGATATCGGTTCCATCACTCCTGATGCTAACTTTACGCCGATTCGCCGCGCCTTTTATGAAGTAGAAGACATGCGCGTTGGTGACCGCACCGACTTCAATCGTTTGCGCCTTTCTATTGAAACCGATGGCACTATTCCTCCGCGCCAAGCCTTGGAAAAATCCATTGAAATTATGATCACCCAACTTAAGGCTATTATCGGCTTCAAAGAAGAGGAGGCTGTGGCCGCGAGCGAAGAAGAGGGTGGTGCCGAAGAAACCACCTCCACCACCACCGGCCGCGCCGTTGATGCTGAAGTTCTGAAAACCCGCATTGAATCTCTTGGCCTTTCCGCCCGCACCCTGAACGCTCTTGGAAACGCCAATATCCGCACCGTCGGCGGCCTCAGCCGCAAGCGTGAGCAGGACATTCTTGAAGTAGAAGGTCTTGGCACCAAGGGCCTGCAGGAAATCAAGAAAGCCCTCGGTGAATTCGGCATCGTTTTGAAAAGTTAAGAATATCTGATACACTGAACCGCCAACAACATGCGCCATCACAATGCCAACAGAAAATTAAGTCGCGAATCCGGTCAACGCCGCGCTCTTTTGCGCTCGTTGGCTCGTGAGCTCGTTATCCGCGAAAAGATCCAAACCACCGAGGCAAAAGCTAAAGAGCTCCGCCCATTCGTGGAAAAGCTTATTACCCGCGGTAAGTCGGTTGATGGCAAGGCCACATTAGCAAGCCGCCGTTTCTTGGTTGGCCAAATAGGTTCTGAAGCCGGTAAAAAAGTGGCCGAGGTCCTCTCACCAAAATTCGCCAAGCGCGCCGGCGGTTATGTCCGCATCATTCACATGGCCCGCCGCATCAGCGACGGTAGCAATATGGCCCACGTAGAATTCGTCTAATTTTTATGTCTGAAACTACTCTTACAACCGAACAAAAGAACCACAAAATCGACGCTTCTGGCCAAAAAGTCGGCCGCGTCGCCAGCACCGTCGCCAAGCTTCTTATGGGCAAACAAACCACCAGCTTTGTGCGTAATCGCGCCCCCGGCATTAGTGTGCAAATCATCAATGCCAGTAAGGCCGATGTGTCCGCAAATAAAATGAAAGAAGAACTCCACGCGAGCTTTTCCGGTTTCCCGAGCGGTATCAAAACTCCCACCGTCGCTCAGGTTATCGGCAAGAAAGGCTATAGCGAGCTTTTCCGTCGCGCTATCGCCGGTATGTTGCCGAAAAACAAGCTTCAGAAAGATATGCTGAAACATCTAACTATTTCCGAATAATCTAATCATCATGCCCGAAACACGATACATAGAAGCAGTCGGCCGCCGCAAAAACGCCATCGCCCGCGTTCGCTTGACCCCCGCTGCAAAAACCAGCTTCCTTATCAACGATCGCCGTGATTTAGACAGCTATTTTCCTACCGCTGAGCAACAGAAAATCGTCACGGGTGCTTTTAGCACAGCTCGTGATGGTGCCAACGTCCTGCACTTTACTGTTACCGCCCACGTTAACGGCGGCGGTATGAATGGCCAAGCTGTTGCCGTACGCCACGGTATTGCCCGCGCCCTTATTGATCTCGATAAAGAACTTCGTCCGAAACTCAAAAAAGCCGGTTATCTTAAGCGCGACCCTCGCGCCAAAGAACGCCGCAAATTTGGCCTCAAGAAAGCCCGTAAGGCTCCGCAGTGGTCAAAACGTTAGTTTTGATGGAGCACCACTTTCAGGAACTCCAAAACGTACACGCAAAAAACCGCCCTTCAACCGGCGGTTTTTTTATTGACACAACTTGAAAATCCGATAAAATAAGGCCTCATGGATCCCGAAACTGATACAAACAAAGCCCCCGAAAATGAGGAGGTCGTTGAAGAATTCGTCCCTGAAGACGGGGAAGGGAATACCGCTGGCACAAAAGACACCGTCAAGGATTTACGCGAAAAACTCAAAAAAGCCCTGGCTGAAAAGCAAGAATATTTAGAAGGTTGGCAACGCTCTAAAGCCGATTTTGTGAACGCCCGCAAACGCGAAGAGGAAAGCCGCGCCGAGCTCGTAAAATTCGCCAACGAAGATTTAATTTTTGAACTTTTGCCCGCCCTAGACAGCTTCACCATGGCCTTCGCCAATAAAGAAGCTTGGGAAAAAGCCGACAAAAACTGGCGCCAAGGAGTTGAGTATATCTACGCCCAACTCATGAGCGCTCTGGAACGTTCTGGCCTCAAATCATTTGATCCTAAAGGCGAGAAATTAGACCCTTTCAAGCACACTGCTATAAGTACGGTGCCTGTAGCCGACCAAGCTCAAGAGCATACTGTTGTGGAAGTAGTCCAAAAAGGATATACCCTACGGGACAAAGTCATTCGCCCAGCCCAAGTAAAGGTGGGAGAATACAGTGCACCCTCTAGCGATAAAAAATAGTATTAAAAGCATGCTCATCCCTTATAAAAAACAATACGTTCGTTTCGCCCGCGTAGAAGAAGCAGGCCGCACACTTGTGTACGCCGTTCTTTTGGAAAACAACGGCCGGGAAGAAGTTGCTCTTTCCGAACCCCAGCTTGTTCGGGTCATGTTAAAAGCTGGCGCAGCTGTTCTCGCACTGCCGGCCGGCCATCACCGCCTCACTTTTTCTGCCAGCCCAATTCTTTCGCCTTTTGCACAAGTATTTTTCTTTGAATATGAAATTCCGCATTTTTCATACGCGCAACCGCCTACAATTTAAATAAAAGAAAAGTGCCGGGTGGAGTACCCAGCACTTTTATTTTCGTCTCTAGTCGGTTACTTCTCCGTCGAATCGTGACGCCAGAGTCGCATCACATTGTAATAAAGCGAGGAGGACTCAATAAAGAGGAGCCACAGAAGATACAAACCGACCACAAAAAACACAGGACCGATCCAAGCATGGCCCGCGGCACAGAGCTTCCAGCCCAAAAAGGCAAACAAGCCGACTGTTCCAAGGAGACACACGGTAAGGAACGCCCCTTCCCGAATCGGATACTTTTTGGCGGTCATGGCAAACTCCTTTATACGTAAAGACCACAAATATCACCTGCAGTCAATTATATACTATTTACCAATCAAGTCAACTAGTTATAAACATCAAAATTATGGCAAAAATCATAGGTATCGATTTAGGCACAACCAACTCAGCAGTCGCCGTTATGGAAGGCGGTGAGCCGAAAATCCTGGAAAACGCCGAGGGCGCTCGCACCACGCCGTCCATTATCGCTCAGTCAAAAACTGGCGACAGAATGGTCGGCCTCTTGGCCAAACGCCAGAGCGTTACCAATCCGAAAAACACCATCTACCAAATCAAGCGCTTCATCGGCCACAATTGGGATGAGCCGCTTGTGCAAAAAGACATCGCTTCCGTGGGCTTCGAATGCCGTAAAGGCCCCACTGGTGGCATTGAAGTAAAAATGGGCGACAAATGGTATCGCCCCGAAGAAATTTCGGCCATGATCCTGCAGAAATTGAAGCAAGATGCCGAAGCACGCCTTGGTGAAAAAATCACCGATGCTGTTATCACCGTGCCAGCCTATTTCAACGACAATCAGCGCCAGGCCACCAAAGACGCCGGGCAGATAGCCGGCCTTAACGTGAAGCGCATCATTAACGAGCCCACCGCGGCCGCGCTTGCCTATGGCTTCAACAAAAAGAAAAATGAAAAAATCGCCGTCTTCGATTTCGGCGGCGGCACATTCGACATCTCCATTTTGGAAGTCGGTGACGATGTCGTTGAAGTAAAATCTACCGACGGCGACGCTCACCTGGGCGGTAAGGACATCGACCAGAAAATCATCACCTGGCTGGCTGAAGGCTTCAAGAAAGAGCAAGGAATTGACCTTTTGGCAGACCCCTTGGCTAAACAGCGCCTCGACGATGCCGCTGAGAAGGCCAAAATCGAGCTCTCCTCAGCCGTGCAGAGTGAAATCAACATTCCCTTCGTCTCCACCAGCGCCAATGGTCCCTTGCACCTTATTCGCACTATGACGCGAACTGACTTAGAGAAGTTAACTCAGGAATTCATTGACCGCGCCATTGAAATTACCAAGCGCGCCATTGCCGCTTCGCCGTTCAAAATAGGCGAGCTCAATGAAGTAGTGCTCGTCGGCGGTCAAACCAGAATGCCCGCCATGCAGAAAGCGGTGAAGGATCTTTTCGGTCGCGATCCACACATGGGTGTCAACCCCGATGAAGTTGTCGCTATCGGCGCAGCCATTCAAGGCGGCGTCATTACTGGCGATGTGAAAGACATTCTTCTCTTGGACGTCATCCCCCTTTCCCTTGGTATTGAAACCATGGGTGGCGTCGCTACCAAGCTCATTGAAAAGAACACCACCATTCCAACTTCAAAATCCCAAGTGTTCTCAACTGCCGCGGATAATCAAACGAGCGTACAGGTCCACGTAACGCAAGGCGAGCGAGCTATGGCCTCCGACAACAAGTCGCTCGGCCAATTCATCCTTGATGGCATTCCGCCCTCTCCACGGGGCATGCCGCAGGTAGAGGTGACCTTTGATGTTGACGCTAACGGCATTCTGAAAGTCACAGCAAAGGAGAAGGCTAGCGGTAAGAGCCAAACTATCAGCATTCAAGGCTCTTCCGGCCTTTCCAAGGACGATATTGAGCGCATGAAGCGCGATGCCGACGCCAATGCCGCCGACGACCAAAAGAAGCGCGACATTGCCGAAGCTAAAAACTTGGCGGAGCAATTAGTGTATTCCAGCGAAAAAGCCCTCAAAGACGCTGGCGACAAAGTGCCTGCCGACTTGAAAACCGCCATTGAAACCAAAATTGCCGATTTGAAGAAGGCGAAGGAGAGCACCACTCCCGACTTGGCGACCATTAAAGCCGCGACCGAATCCCTTTCCACCGAGCTCCAGAAAATTGGCCAACATATGAATCAGAATTCCAGCACCACTCCTGGCGCCAATCCCGCAGGCGATCAAAAGCCCGGCGACCAAGGCCCAGCTGGTGCCGATGGAAACGTGAGAGATGCGGAGGTGAAGTAATACAAATCAGTTAACCTAACCAAAATGACTAATATAGACCTTAATCCTGTTCCCAAAAATTTTGCCGACAACTTCTTACTCGGACTAGGTAAAGATCACTTTGTTGTTGCAATGACATGCGGAAACAACATACAAGCCTTTGCGCTTGGACGTACACTAGGTAAGGAGCTCTATCTGAAACTAAAAGAAACGATTGAAAAATCAGAAGCTATGTTTGGAGAAATAAACATGGAGTCAGGCATAACGAGCCCAATTCAATTACCTTCCCCTGAAAAACCGGGAGATAAAAATAAGAAGAAATAGATGCGGAAGTAAAATAATAAATTATAAAAATCAATAAGAAAAAGTCTTCCTTATGGGAAGACTTTTTCGTTAAGCATGGCACCATTTAAATACGAAAGGGATATACGAAACATAGCACAGCCACGTAGGTAGTTGGGTAAAAATCCAATAAATCGCCCCTAAAATAACAGCCGCTATGCCAGTACCGGTTAAAAATAGACTAATGGGGCTGTACTTCTCTAAAGTGATCGAAACGAAACCCCAGACAGTCAGCAAGTCAGTTCCTCGGCTTGTGGCCTGATATCCACGATCGATAATGTATTTAAATGTCTTTGGTGGTTCTTTTGTTCCAGACATAATTTTATAATAATCGACAGAAAGCACCTGCTCCTGTCTTTCCACCTCCTCTTTTATTGGTTCGATAAACTTATCGTGTATACAAGAACGAATGAGTGCTTTAATTTTATGCACACGCTCTTCTCTAGGTTGCCAAAAATTCTTGTTTTCCTCCCAATACGGTTTAGAAAAATTTATTTTACTGTCCTCATTAAAGAGGGGGTGTTTCAAAAAATACTCCACTATATTCGTTTCGTTGGGAGTATCATAAAGCACTAAATCATCGCTATCATGAATACCTTTGATTAATCTTTTTTGTTCACGCAAGGATGCCATGTGTCCGTATTCTACTGCAAAAAAAATTACTTACAATCATTCGGATAAGAATAAAATCTTGTAATTTGTTAAGTCGATAAAAAACTTGAAATAACCCCAAAACAACTCGCCCAAAAGCGGGTTGTTTTAACATTCCCCATACTTGACTTTTCTGTGTTTTTGATTTATTATTTAATAAGCAAGGTTTGAGAGTGTCTCAACCTAAAAAACGGATCTTTCACAAAATGTGAGGTGATATATGGTTAATACAGCAGTGCAGTTGGAGCAACTGCTCCGTTCCCAGGAAGACTACGGATTTCTCATTAAAATGGGAAGGGAAGTTGATCGCGCCCTCGGTCGTCCGGTGATGGCAGGTCGGGACAGCGACGTGAACATGATGCTCCAATGGAGCCACCTAAGGAAGGACTTGCTCAACATTGTGCCGGGACTAAGTTGGGCGGAAGTGGGTAAGCATCTCGCTGCACACGTCCCCCAGAAGCCTGATCAGTTTTTTGAGCTGCACATGCTTGGCATGTGGGTCGCCCATTCGCGGCGCATCTATTCTCTTGACGCTGATCTCCAACTTCTACTCAACACCACCAGCATTGATGGTCTTGCATGGGACGATGTGCGTTTGCCATTTGACGCCTTTGCGATTTCTCTCACCACTCCTCTGGTCACAAAATGCAGGGCACGCAAGGACGCGAGTGGTATTGAAACACCCTTCGATACCATTATTGTGGCGAGAGATATTGAGAAACAGCATCTGCGTTTTGTGGTGTTGCCAGCCAAATTGGCAACCGACAAATTTCTCACCGCATCGGACCGACGGCAAATTGAAGAGTTGGCGCGTCGCAAGAAGTGGCATGTTGTTGAGAAGAAAATCAGCAATATACTACGAACCGCGGCAAACAATTCCGACAAGTACATTGTTCAATTCGTAATGGATTCCGAGTTCAATGTCACACAGGCAGGAACCCCAACTCCTCAGACCTGGGCGGAAAGCACCATATGCGAACAAGTGTTCCGTATCGTTGCGGGCATCTGTATGTATATGAAAACTTTGCCGTCCTCTTCGTCGCATGTTTCCTCGTGGAACCGGGACGATAAGCCCGTGCTGAACGACCGGGGACATGGTGTCACGGACGAACGCCAGATATGCACGCTTTCTACCGAGTTCAAGGTTTCAGTAGAAGATCGCCGTGTTCTTGAGGACCATACTGATGTTGGCAGAACTGGCCGCATACTGACACCCCATTTCCGGCAGGGGTATTGGCATCGCCCCAGAGGCATGGGTCACGACCCGTCTGCGCCAAAGTCGGAGTGGACTCGTCCAACCGTTGTAAACCGTCGTCTACGGAAAGATGGCGAGCTCCCCCAAGGAGCCCACGCCATCCTCCACTGACATGTTCATTAGAAAGGAGAGTAAACCGAGCTAATAACTCGGTTTTTTCTTTACAAAACTGAATATACGTGTTAATATTATGAGCGGAAACTGTTACTGAAAGGAGTTTGAAAATGAATAGGAAATATTGGTTGATTCCGCTTTTCCTGGTGATGTTCATCAGGGCGGAGGTCGTCGCATCGCCGGCATACGTGACATGGGATCCGTCCCAGGTAACGTATGACACTGTGCGGCAAACGTATGTCGATCACTACCAAATTCCGCATGACAACTTTATTGCGGCAACTTCTGACCGAGTCCTTGCGGCGAAAGCCTTAAAGGACTACGACGGTCCACGGGACATTCCCACCAAACACAAGTTAGTTCTCACGTTTAGAACCGATTTGTTCCGTGACGAACGGCGGCGATACGTGTGCGCAAGCACGATGACGCCAGGCGCGGCAATGGTTCTCGCCAAACGCCGTGAACAAAAACGGCGCCTCGTCCTCATCAATGTCGAGCAGAACATAAATGAGCTCGGCGGCGATACGACACTCTACCGAACGTGGCCGCATCTTGGCCTCCTCTACATCGGCACCATTGCTGATCAAGAGGGATATGAAGTAGTGCTCTGGGACGAGCTTGTGCAAGGGTTTGCGCCGATGGAGTCGTTGGTTCAACCCGGCGACATTGTCGGACTCTCTCTGGTCACGACTGGTATTGAACGCGGCGTTGTGCTCGCCGAGAAAGCCAAGGAGCTTGGTGCGAAGCATGTGATTGCCGGAAACGACTCCGCGATCTTTCGCGCCAACCAGCTACTCGCGCTTCCTCGCAAGCCCATTGACGCGGTCTTTACTGGGAACAGCCTGACGGCCGTCCGCGGTTTCTTCCGGCAGATTACCAAGGTGCCGATTGAGAAGTTGCAAATTGACGGCGTACAAACGCTGTCTGGGGCCACCATGCGCTCAAACTGCAAGCCGCAACTCAAAGCCGAGCTGGTACAGCTTGGGGTCCAGCGGAATGCTGATTTCAAGCGATTCATCGACGACGCTTTCCTTGTGCCGAAGTTCGACCTCTTTCACGCTTCCTACTGGGAGCAGGTGTGGTCAAATTACCGGTTCACCTACGGGCACAAATTCAGCGACCCGCAGACGGTGAAGAATGCGACAGCGCACTTCGCCCAAGGCTGCACTCGTGCGGCTGGAGGCGAGGTCTGTGCGTTCTGCACTATTCCGGGCGTTCATGACATCCGAATTCCGAGCGCGGACACTATTGTGACGTTGGCCGAGGCTTTCAAAGGCTTTGGTATCAATACGCTTTACAATGTCACTGACAGTTCCTACGAGATGGCACCGAAGGTGGCCAATGCGCTTCGCGGCGTTTCGCCGTGGCGTGCGTTGACCATTTACGGTCGTGGACAAGGAGTCGCCCAACATCCTCAATTTCTGGACATGTGGCATGCGCTCGCAACCGAGCGTGTCGTCATCAATATGGGCCAGGAGTCCGGGGATGAGCGGATCCTTTCCAGCGGAATCGTGAAGAGCTCAAAGCAGAGCGGTCGGCGGATCGATGAAAATCGGCTCGCCACCGAGCTCATCGCTTCAAGCGGCACCTATCTTCACGCTTCGTTCATCTTCGGCAGTCCGGGAGAAACGCGCGAGACGTGCGAAAGCACGCTCGAGCATATCAACTGGATGGCCGATCAGCTCGGAGAGCAGTTTGACACCTGCGAAAGCGACGTCTGGTGGCTCAACTTCGGGTCGCCGATTAGCCAGCTCTTTTACGATTACGATTACGCCAAGCAATTGGCGGAGAAGGTCGGAAAGACGCTCGGCAAAGCAGAGTGGTCCCAAGACTTTGCCAGTCGCCGTGAGGAGCTTGTTGTTCCCATGGAGACCGAGGAGGCTTGGTACCATCACTTTACCCGAATCAGCATGGAAGAGGCCCGCGAGCTCATCGCTCGCGCGGACAAAATCATTGCTGATAAGTGCCCCGGCGCAGTGCCACGCAGGGCCTACAAGCCCGTCAGCTCGAAGAAAAATTCCTAATTACAGCGTTCTTTGATCTTCACTCCCACGCTCGGTTCATTCCGGGCGTGGGATTTTTCTTTAATCATTATTTAGAGCCATATTTTGACATCTAGCATAAGAAACTAGCAAAAACGCTTGACAACTTCCACAGACGTGCTATACTAGCACCAGCATAAGAGTAACGCCTTAGGAGCAGGAAGCATTGGGCTTCCGGGAGTTATTATTAGAGGCGCATAAGCGCATGTCCTTTCCCAGGTTTTCCTAGTGTCGGAAGAAATTCCCCTCTGGAATGTCATTCGGAAATTGTGATGGATTATCACCGAATGATTGACGCGCACGCGCGTGAGGAGCCCGAATCCATGCCTATTGCGGAGTTGATTTGATTGTCTGCAATAGCTCAAAAAAGGTTGGTTCGTCCAATCAAGTGTAGTTTCTCAACTTTGTCGGCAAATTCTAAGAGATTATAGCCGAACAGATGTTGAGAGATGAAATTCTGTTTCAATCTCTTTGGTTTGCGAGTTCTTGGCATTTCAACTCACACAACCACTTTTGCCTTCTTGAAGCGCCACCCCCCAAACCCCCATCGCAAGATGGGGTTTTCATTTGGTTGACTTATTTGACATTTTAGTTTACTCGTGTTAAACTATTAGGAGCTGGAGAAATCAACGTGATTACTCCGTTCAGAATCCGAACAAAAAGGAGTTTGGCATGCTGTTACAACAGCTCGGGTGCCTCCTGGCCGCGGTGATCGTACTGGTCATTCAGATTGGCGCTATCGCCATGATCATCGGCGGCCCCCGCCTGGCGCGCAGGTATTTCTGGTGGATCTTCGTGACTTTCCTGGGTGTACCAGCCCGATGGGCGCTCCGGCACGGCCAGCGGCTGGCGAGACAATTCCTCCGCTGGTTCGGCCACCAACTCGCGCTCCTAGCACGCTACCTCGGCCGGCAATTATTGCGGCTAGCGCACTGGTTGTTGGTGCAGTTGGGACACCTCGCGCACCGACTCGCGTTGTGGCTAGGGAGAATAAGTTGGCGATTAGCACACGCCGTCTGGGCTAGGTTGACCACCTAGTCCTTTTTTATTGGGATTTTTTAAAATGAATCGTCCGATTTTTCCGGACAGTTGAGTTGGTGACACTGCGTCACCAACTGGAGTTTCTGGCAAACGGTGACAAATTATCACGAATTGAACCACACCACAAAAACCGGAAGAAAAATACTTGTCGTGAAATTTACTAGATATATAATTCACGTATTACGATCGTTTCTCCTCCTTAGTAGTTAGCAGTAAAAAGTAAATGCCACCAAAAGATCAATCAAAACCTAAGGCCGTAGCTATTTTTGAAGGCCAAAATATCCGCCGACATTGGGATGCTGAAAAAGAGCTGTGGTATTTTTCTGTTTCTGACGTAGTAGCTGTTTTGACAAAAAGCGTTGACCCGGTTGCGTATTGGCGAAAATTAAAAGAAAGACTACTGGAAGAGGGCGGAAACGAAACCGTGACAAAATGTCACGGTTTGAAAATGATTGCTCCAGACGGCAAAATGCGGCTAACTGACGCCGCCGATACGGAAACCCTACTCCGGCTTATTCAGTCAATCCCATCGCCTAATGCCGAGCCGTTTAAGCTTTGGCTGGCAAAGGTGGGCTATCAGCACCTTGAGGAAACAGCCGATCCGGAGCTTACTATCAATCGCGCCCTCAAAACATACCTGCGAAAGGGTTATAGCGTAGCTTGGATCAACCAGCGCCTAAAGAGTATTGAAATCCGGAAGGACTTAACCGACGAGTGGGAACAGCGCGGCGTTAAAGAGGGTTTGGAATTCGCGATTTTGACCGATGAAATCACTAAGGCCTGGGCAGAAATGACCACCAAGGAATATAAAGAACTCAAAGGCCTAAAGAAAGAAAACCTGCGTGACAATATGACCAACCTGGAGCTGGTGTTAAACATGCTCGCAGAAACGGCGACGACGGAAATTTCAAAAAGCAAAGAGCCGGAAGGTTTTAACGAAAGCAAAGAAGTTGCCCGAGAAGGCGGTAGTATCGCCGGCGATGCCCGTAAAAACATTGAGTCAAAAACCGGCAAGAAAGTGATAACAGAAAAGAATGCCCAGGTCTTACGGGGTAAAAGTAGCAAAAAACTACCCAGCAATAGAGCTTGAAACTCATCTAAATTTGCGCTATAATGCCTCTAATTATGGCGAAAAACTACTACGAAGTATTGGGAATTCAGAAAAACGCCTCAAAGGACGACATTAAAAAGGCCTTCCGGGTGATGGCCCACAAATATCACCCCGACAAGGCCGGCGGCGATGCCAGCAAGTTCAAGGAGGCAAGCGAGGCCTATTCCGTGCTCTCCGATGACAAAAAGCGCGCCGAATACGACACCTATGGCCGCGTGTTCACCGGCGCCAATGGTGCGGGCGGGCCGGGAGCAAGCGGTTTTGGCGGAGCCGGTTTCAACCCCAACGATTTCGGTGGCTTTGATTTCTCCGGTTTTCAAAATGGCGCCGGCCAAGGTTTTGAAGACATTGATCTCGGCGACATTTTCAGCCAATTTTTTGGCGGTCGCCGTGGCGGCAATGCTGGCGGCCGCACTCGCGGTGCCGATATTTCCGTTGACATTGACCTGAATCTTTCGGAATCAGTTTTCGGCATTACTCGCAATATTGTTTTAAATAAAACATCAGCCTGTGATATCTGCAAGGGCACCGGTGCCGAGCCGGGCGCCAAAACGAACGACTGCACCACCTGCAATGGCAAAGGTAAAATCCGCGAAACCCGCAGCTCGCTCATGGGTACATTCAGCACTACTCGCACCTGCGAAACCTGTCACGGCTCCGGCAAAGTTCCCAGTCAAAAGTGCAAGAATTGTCGTGGCGTTGGCGTCATTCGCAAACAAGAACAAATCAGTATTCTGGTTCCTCCCGGCATCAACGACGGTGAAATCATCCGCCTTTCCGGTGGTGGGGAAGCTGTGCCAGGCGGAGCGGCCATGGGTAACGCTGGCGATCTCTACATTCGCGTGCACGTAAAGCCTCACCCCGGTTTGCGTCGCGAAGGCCACAACATTGTCACCGATCTTTCCATCAAGCTTTCGGCCGCTCTTTCCGGCGGAGAATATTCCGTGGAAACGCTCGACGGCCCGCTCACCTTAAAAATCCCTGTTGGCATCAGCTTTGGTGAAATCCTCCGCGTTCGCGGCAAGGGTGTGCCTATAGAAGCTCAAGCCAACGAAAATAATAGGGGCGACGCCACAAGCCCCAGCGCCCGTGGCCGCCGTGGTGACCTTCTGGTAAAAATCAATATTCAACTTCCACACAAGCTTTCAAAAAATGCCGCTAAGCTTGTTGAGGAACTTAAGAAGGAGGGGATATAAAGCAAAAAGGGTTTTCGAAGGGGCTTGCATCGTTTATCTCCCCGAGAAAACCCTTTTTGCTTTAGAGGTATTTTCTTGTTATAGTTCCGCAACAAACCGGCCCTTTCGTCTAGCCTGGTCCAGGACACGAGCTTCTCAAGCTTGGAACACGGGTTCGAATCCCGTAGGGGTCACCACGTTTTTAATGGAAGAGCTAAAGAATGTGCTATGCTATGTGCATGAACCCCCGTGTTGTTGGCGCCATGCTTCTCGTTATGGTGGCGGCCTGTTTTACGACTGGAGCTATTGTGTACCCAATACTGCCGAGTCATTTCGTATCGCATTGGAATGCTGGCGGTCAAGCCAATGGCACCATAAGTGCTTTTGCTGGAGCTTTCCTTCTGCCACTTATTATGCTGGCCGCCGTCATCTTCTGGGCAATCTTGCCGTTTATTGATCCTATCGCTCCGGGTTTCAAGGGTTTTCGTTATGTATACGATTTCATCATCTTCCTGATGATTGCGTTTATGGCATACATTTACGCCCTTACCCTTGGTGCTAATTTGGGCTGGCGACTTGCCATGCCGACGCTTATTTTATTACCCTTAGCGGCATTTATGTTTATTTTAGGAGCATTGTTGCCGTACATAAAACGTAACTGGTTCGTGGGCATTCGCACACCCTGGACTATTTCAAACGACATCGCTTGGAACAAAACACACCGCTTCGGTAGGGTATTATTTGAAATTTCCGCGGCCTTCATTTTAATCGCCGCTTTTGTGCCCAAGACACTTACTTTGTGGTTTATTTTTGTGCCACTTATTGGTGCCACCCTCGCCATTTTCATCTATTCGTATTTTGTATATATCGCCAACCTTAGGGCGCAATGAGTTATCCACAGCGGTGGGCTTGCTTTGTGAACGCTCGTTCACTATACTACTAATGTAGTCAGAACAACTACATTATCAAATAACTTTTATTCATATGACATCACTACAATTTGAGAGGGAGATTGAATCGCAGTTGGGGGTCCTGAATCAAACTATTGACCGCAAAATAATGCGCGGTCTTGATTACAGCGACGAAGCCCGCCGCCACAAAATGCTCCGCGTCCAAATGCGCAAAGCTCGCTCGCGCCGGCCGTCAATGTTCAGTCAGCTGTCTAACCCTTTGGGCCAAATCATGCGCTTCGCTTCTTTCCTTTAATTTCTGGTCTATACTTATCACATGGACTCCTCACACAAAGAAAAACTTCTGGATTTCTACCACGGCCACAAGCGCATGCCTACCTACACCGAGCTGGCAAAGCTCTGGGGCTTCAAATCAAAAAACGCCGTTTTCCGCCTAGTAGGGAAGATGGTTGCGGCTGGGATTGTTGCTAAGGACCATTTGGGCCGCTTGATGCCTACAGCCCTTTTTCAACAAACACCGATGCTGGGGCTTGTAAAAGCCGGCTTTCCTTCCGCTATTGATGGCGTAGAAACTGCCAACATTGACGAAAGCGACATGATCAGCTTTGACGAATTTTTAATAAAAGATAAAACAAAAACATACACCCTGGAAGTTGACGGCGACTCCATGATAGAGGCCCACATCGCTCCGGGTGATTTGGTAATTGTGGAGCGCACAGAAAAAGCTAAAGAGGGCGACATCGTCGTTGCTGAAGTAGATGGCGAATGGACGATGAAATATTTTCATGAAAAAGGTGGCAAGGGCGGCCGGCCATGGCTTGAGCCAGCCAACAAAAACTATGCCCCTATTCATCCGGAGCATAGTTTTCGCGTGGCCGCTATTGTGCGTGGCGTGGTGAGGAAGTACTAACCCCTACGAGCTAGCGCGTGATGGAGAGATTTTGACTTAGCTCGGCATAGGGTGCTGACACTGTAACGCGACTGGAAACAGGATCTTGAATTATTTGGAATTGCGTATTGTATTTATTGTCGCTATCCATTGATACCCCAACACTCGGATCAATTGGCAAAACAGCGAGGTAGTCGGGAGCTAAACACTTCCAAATATCCACCTGGTCATTGGATATGTACATTGTCGTGGAAGGCAATGTGGGGTACGAAGCGCAACTAAAAAGACCATTATGGTCGGTCATGTTTTGGTCAACCGCGTCAAGAATTGACGCTATCGCCGCCTGGCGTTGCGTGTTACGAGCCTGAGCAAACTGCTTTCCCGGGTTCACCGCCACAAGAACCACGGCCGCCAAAATGCCGATGATGCCAATTACTACCAGCAATTCTATTAACGTAAAGCCTTTTGGAGCCGGCTTCGGACTCTTCACCTTGGGTGTTTTCTTTTTTTGCATAGTTTTTTATGCTTACTAATAAGCCAGTATTAAAACAAAAAGGTGCTGAAATTCTCATCAATATTTCTTAAAGAAAAGTTAAATTTCAGCATTGCTCATTAGAAAATTTTTGGTGTCAATTCTTTGTAGAGGAGGGGTGCTGTTATTTTGGCAAAAATCTGCTAGTATGAAGGAAATATAAATTCTATGAAAAACCGCACCCTTATCAGCGATCTTAAAAACCATATCGGCAAGGAAGTGACCATTGCCGGCTGGGTAGATGTGCGCCGCGACCACGGCAAGCTTATTTTCCTTGATTTACGTGACCGCTCGGGTAAGGTGCAAATGGTGGCCCTTCCCAATCACGCCGGGGCCCACAAGCTGGCCGGCCAAGCCCGCCCTGAATGGGTGTTGGAAGTAAAGGGCAAGGTCAACGAACGCCCAGCCAAAATGGTCAACAAAGACGAGGCGAATGGGGGGGTGGAAATTGAAGTTCTGGAAATTAAAACCCTTGTCGCCGCCAAAGAGTTGCCGTTTGAGCAAAATGCCGAGCTTAACTTAGATACGTATCTGGATTATTTACCGTTAACCCTTCGCACCGAACAAAAGAAAGCAGTATTCAAAGTACAAGCTGTAATTATTGGCGCTTTTCGAGAATATTTAACGAATCAAGGTTTCGTTGAATTTCAAGCACCGAAACTCATCGGCGAAGACGCCGAAGGCGGTGCCAACTCCTTTGATATTGAATATTTCGGCCACACCGCTCATTTAGCCCAAAGCCCCCAACTATATAAGCAAATAATGGTGGGTGTTTTTGAACGCGTTTTTGCCGCGGGGAATGTCTATCGCGCAGAAAAACACAGCACCTCGCGTCACCTCAACGAATACACCTCGCTTGATATAGAAATGGGTTTCATTGAAAGCCATGAGGATGTTATGGCCATGGAAACAGGCTTTTTAAGCCACATCATGCTACGCCTTAAAGAGCAGTGCGCCGCCGAATTCGCTCTTTTAAAAGCGGAGATTCCAACCGTGCCGGAAAAGATCCCAGCACTCAAACTCCGCGAAGCACAAGAAATTATTAAAAAAGAATACGGCGTTGATTGCGCTAACGAGCCCGATTTAGAACCCCAACACGAACGCTGGCTCTGCGAATATGCTCAAAAAAAATATGGCTCCGATTTTATTTTCATCACCCACTTTCCGCTCTCTAAGCGCCCATTTTATACCATGGAAGACCCCGCCGATATGGGTTACGCTCGTGGCGGCGACCTCCTTTTCCGCGGTGTTGAAATCACCACTCTGGCTCAGCGCATCCACGATTACGATACTCTCGTTGCCTCAATGCAACGCAAAGGCCTCAACCCCGAAAAATTCGGTTTTTATCTACAAGCCTTCAAATATGGCATGCCGCCACACGGAGGACTAGGCCTTGGTTTGGAACGTCTCACCGCGAAATTACTTGGCCTAGAAAACGTCAAGGAAGCCACCCTTTTTCCGCGCGATATCAACCGCATTGATATTCGCTTGTCACAATAACGAGCAGTATGGACTGGAAAGTCAAAACTGAAAAATTTGAGGGGCCGCTGGAGCTCCTGCTTGAATTAGTAGAAAAACGCAAGCTTTTCATCAATGACCTTTCACTTTCGGCCGTAGCCGACGACTTCATTGGCCATCTCAATCAGCTGGAAAATTTTCCGGTGGCGGAAAGCGCCCAGTTTATTTTAGTGGCGAGCACGCTGCTTTTGATTAAGTCAAAATCACTCCTGCCGGCGTTAACCCTTTCGCCTGAAGAGGAGGAAAATATTCACGACTTGGAGCGGCGCCTGGAACTCTACAGACGCATTCGTGAGCTCACCGGCCATTTGCGCGAACGCTGGGGCAAACACATGATTTTTGAGAAAAATCCGCCGAGAACTATTGAGCCGGTTTTTTCACCCGATGCCGGCATGACCCCGGCCGCCCTTTTCGCCGCCATCCAGCACGTTTTGGCAGCCATGCCGAGCAAGGAAAAGTTGCCGACGACTATCGTCAGGAAAGTCATTTCGTTGGAAGAAATGATTGGCCAACTCTCGGAACGCATTAGCTCCGCGTTAAAAATGAGTTTTCGCGATTTTTCTAAAACGAATGCAAAAGGCGGCGACACTCGTGAGCAAAAAGTGGGTGTCATTGTGAGTTTTTTAGCCATGCTAGAGCTCGTGAAGCGTGGTGTGTTGGCCGTAAAGCAAGAAAGTGATTTCGGTGATATTGAAATGGAAACGCAGAATGTGAGCACACCACGCTATTAATGGCCATTTAAAAATAACTGCGTTAAAATACCCCAATGCCCCCATTATCGTTAGCCGCAAAAATTGAAGCGATTTTGTTTTGGAAAGGCGAACCGGTGAAGAAGAGTCGCCTGGCCGAATTAGCTGGTGCCGATATGGAAGCCACAGAAAAGGCTTTAGCTGAATTAGAAAAAAACCTGGAGGGCAGGGGATTGCAGCTTATTTTTACCGGCGAAGAAGTGTTGCTGGGCACCGCCGCCTTCACCGGGCCACTTATTGAGCACCTGGTTAAAGAAGAACTCATTAAAGACCTCGGTAAAGCCGGCTTAGAAACATTGGCAATCGTACTCTATCGCGGGCCGGTTAGCCGCCGCGATATTGAATATATCCGTGGCGTTAATTGCTCGTATATTTTACGCAACCTGCTCATCCGCGGCCTCGTGGAGCGCGTGGAGAAAAAAGAAAAACAGCAACGCGGAGCTTTTTATGAGCCCACAACGGCGCTTCTCGGCTACCTGGGCGTAAGCCGAGCTAGCGACCTGCCAGAATACGCAAAAATGCAGGAAGAAATCGCCGAGCGCCAGAAAGCGGCCGATGCGGAAAATAAACCAGAGCCACAAGCGCCGGAAGCTTAGCTCGCAATAACGAATGGGACCATTTCACTACCGTCGACATCGGCGAAAACAATTTTTTTGGATAGGCATCACTATCGGCGTGACGGCTATTGTGATAGTTGCCTTTCCGGTGACGCTTTCTATCATTGCCGATCTGCACCACAGTAAAAACACAGCGCCGCCAACACCACCGGCGCCCGACTGGAGTAATTTCTTCGCTTCAACAACCCTAGAAGCAAAAGCTATATATGTGGTTGATCTTTCTACGGGAACCGCTCTCTTTAGCAAGAATGCAGACATCCCTTTGCCACTGGCTTCGCTAACAAAACTCATGACCACAGCCACGGCGCTTAACGAAGCGCCAACCACCACCATAGTGGCAGTCACGCGTAACGCGGTAATTAATGGCGAGGGTAATTCCGGTCTCTATGTAGACGAACGCTGGCGGCTTGGCGACCTTCTCCGCTTCACCTTGGTGGTTTCTTCTAATAGCGGAGCCATAAGCGTGGCCCAAAACATAGGCGCTCTTACACGCCACCCCGTAGAAGCCGCGGACGAATCGCACCTCCAAACACCCACTCTCTCTACACCACCCGTCGCCCCGAATACCGCCGTGCTCGTGCTCGGCACATCAACAGCAGAAATTGCCAACGACGAAGCCGTGTTTGTGCAATCAATGAATACTTTCGCGGGTACACTCGGCCTAACCAGTGCCCGATTCTTCAACCCCAGCGGCCTTGATCTAGAAAGCATTTCTGCCGGCGCCTACGCTTCCGCGGAGGATGTGGAAAAATTATTAGTCTACTTAGCCGTCCATTATCCCAGCATTATAAGCGCCACACGATTTCCAACCATTAGCGTGTCCTCACTCAGCAATATTCAACACACCGGTAATAATACCGACGTTCTCTCCCTACAGGGCCTAGACCTTATTGCGAGTAAAACTGGCTATACCGACCTGGCGGGCGGCAACCTCGGTATCATCACCGACATTAATGGGCATCCTGTAGCTATCATCGTCCTGGGTTCCACTGAAACTAACCGCTTTACCGATGTTGCCACGCTTGCCGCTTCTGCGGCCCAAGTCATTAGCGCTGGCGAATAATTGTGGTATAGTTTTTACATATATGTATGAATACTGATATTCTCAAACTGTTTTTACCGGGGACAGTGGCTTTTGTTGTCGGCATCGCCCTAACACCGCTTATAAGCGGATACCTCTATCGTCACCGAATGTGGAAGAAAAAAGCCGGTAAAATTGATTTTGACGGCAACACTACGCCAATTTTCAACGAGCTCCATAAACAAAAAGAAGTGGGCACGCCGCGTATGGGCGGCATCGTTATTTGGGCTAGCACAGTGATCACTGTGGCGATTTTTTGGGTCTTGGGCCACATCTCTCCGGGCGGCATTTCTCACCATTTTGATTTCTTAAGTCGTAGTCAAACACTTATTCCACTTGCTGTTTTAATACTTGGTGCCTTTGTTGGCCTCTATGACGACTATCTAGAGGTGACCGGTTCCTTAGCTCGCAAAGCCGGCGGTCTTTCACTTCGTAAGCGCCTCATGGTTGTAGCCGTCATTGGCCTAGCTTGTGGCATGTGGTTTTTCGCCAAGCTCGGCGTCAGCGGTATTGGCTTACCCCTTGGCGGCACTCTACCTTTAGGTATTTTCTTTCCGATTTTCTTCATGCTCGTAATGATGGCCGTATACGCCGGTGGTATTATAGACGGCTTGGACGGTCTTTCCGGCGGCATTTTTGCCGCGTGCTTTACCGCATATGGCGGCATCGCTTTTTTTCAACACCAGTTTGACCTGGCGGCACTCTGCTCGGTGATTGTTGGAGGCATTTTAGCTTTCTTGTGGTTCAATATTCCGCCCGCCCGCTTTTATATGACCGAAACCGGCAGTATGGCCTTAACCCTCTGCTTGGCCACAGTGGCTTTTATGACAGATTCCCTGGGTGGCGGCTATGGCATTCTCGTCCTGCCCGTCATCGGTTTTCTATTCGTTATTACCGTAGCTTCAGTCATCATCCAGGTTCTTTCTAAAAAATTCCGTAATGGTAAGAAAGTTTTTCACGTCGCGCCACTCCATCATCACTTTGAAGCCAAAGGCTGGACCGCCGCCAAAGTGACCATGCGCTACTGGATTTTAGCTATCGTTTTAGGCATGCTCGGCATGATTCTGGCTATATTGTGGATGACATAAACGCCTCGGCGAGTGATAATAGGAAGGATGCGCCTTCACTCTCTTGATAAGTCGTTCTTGTTGGCTACAGTCCTCTTGGTTGTAGCCGGCTTTTTTATTTTCACCTCGGCCGCCATGGGCTTGGCCGCTCGACAAAGCATCAGCTATACCACAGTCATTGGCAAACAATTCGCCCTAGGCTTCGTGGCCGGCACATTTTTACTGCTCATCTTTTCCAGTATTTCCTATCGGCGTTGGCGCGGCTGGGCACTCTGGCTTTTTATTATCGCCCTCGCCGCCTGCGCCGCGGTATTCTTGCCAAAAATCGGTTTTTCCTACAACGGTGCTCGGCGCTGGATTGATTTTGGTCCATTCTCCTTTCAGCCTTCAGAATTACTTAAATTTGCCGCCGTTATTTACTTTGCCGCCTGGATAGCGAGCGTTAAAAAAGGCGTTGCTACAGTGCGTTCCGGCCTAGTGCCGCTGGCCGTCATGAGTATACTCATCGCCGCCCTACTCATTAAAGAACCCGATACTGGCACCTGCGCCGTTATTTTAACAGCCCTGCTAGCCATGTTCATCAGCGCGGGCGGGAAGTGGCGACACGTCGGCCTCATGGCCCTTATCGGCGCCCTAGCACTCGGCGGTTTGGCTTTAGCCCGGCCGTACCTCATGGAACGCTTTCTTACTTTTTTTGACCCATCGCACGACGCCCTGGGTAGTGGCTATCAAATCCAACAAGCCCTGATTGCCGTCGGTAGCGGCCAAACATTTGGCCGTGGCTTTGGCCAAGGTATTCAAAAATTTAATTTTCTACCTGAGCCAGTTGGCGACTCTATTTTTGCCGTGGCCGCTGAGGAATTCGGCTTCGTGGGGTCTATTGTGCTTATCGGTCTTATTATTTTTTTCGCCCTGCGCGGCTACCGTATCGCCACACGCACCAGCGACCCCTTCGCCTCGGCCTTGGTAGTAGGATTTGTCACCACAATAGTAGTTCAATCCTTCCTTAATATCTCCGCCATGCTTGCCGTTTTGCCGCTAGTCGGCGTGCCACTCATTTTCGTCAGCCAAGGAGGCACAGCCCTCCTTTTTGCACTCACGGAAGTCGGTATTATTTTAAATGTTTCCAAACAGCAAAAATAAAGGTAGTATAAAATTATTATGAAGATTTTATTAACAGGCGGTGGCACGGGCGGGCATTTTTATCCGGTTATCGCGGTAGCCCAAGCTATCCGGGCAATTGCGGCCGACACCAAGCTTGTTGATGTGCGTCTTTTTTACATGGCACCCCAGCCCTATGATCGCCAACAGCTTTTTGATAACAACATCACGTTCGTCCCCAATAGCGCCGGTAAAATGCGCCGCTATTTTTCCATCGCCAACTTTTTTGACCTGTTCCGCACGGGGTGGGGAATTGTCACGGCAATTTGGTCACTCTATTTTATTTTCCCTGATGTTGTTTTCGCCAAGGGCGGCTATGTTAGCTTTCCCGCGCTTTGGGCCGCGCGCTTTTTAGGCATCCCCGTCGTTATCCATGAATCCGACAGCGTGCCAGGCCGCCTTAATCGCTGGGCAGGAAAATTCGCCACCCGAGTGGCTGTTTCCTGGCCGGAAGCCGCCCAGTTTTTCCCCGCTGGCAAGGTAGCAGTTACCGGCAACCCTATCAGAAAAGAACTCTTTCAACCCGTACACCAAGGTGCCCGGGAGTTTTTGGAAATGATGCCAACCGTACCGATCATTCTCGTTCTAGGCGGCTCACAAGGAGCCCAGCTTATCAACGAGCATTTCATGAACGCCCTGCCGCGCCTTTTGGAAAAATACCAGGTCATCCACCAAACAGGCGACGCAAATTTTGAAAAAACCAAAGCGCTGGCCAGCGTTGTGCTCGGCAGTAGCAGTCACAAGGATCGTTACAAACCCTTTGCCAACCTTGACGTGCTTGCTCTGCGGATGGCCGCCGGCGCCTCCGACATCGTCATTACTCGCGCTGGTTCCACCCTTTTTGAAATTGCCGCCTGGGGCCTGCCGGCCATTATTATTCCCATCACCGATTCCAATGGCGACCATCAGCGCCAAAATGCCTACAATTACGCCCGCACTGGCGCCGCTGTGGTTATTGAAGAAAATAATATTTCCGCCAACATCATCGTTTCCGAAGTTGACCGCTTAATGAGCAATCCCGCTGAGCGCGAAACCATGAAAAAAGCCGCTCTCGCTTTTGCTCGCAACGATGCCGCCCTGCTCATCGCCAAAGAAATCATCGGTATCGCTTTAAAACATGAAAAATAATCCTGCTGTAATAACCCGCTTCCCGCCGAGCCCGACAGGCTATTTCCACATGGGCAGTGTGCGCGCCGCGCTTTTTAATTATCTTTTCGCCAAGCATAATGGCGGCCAGTTTCTACTCCGAATAGAAGATACCGATAAAGCCCGAAGCACCAAGGAACATGGGCAAAATATTATTGACAGCTTAAAATGGCTCCAACTGGAATGGGACGGTGACTACATCCGCCAATCCGACCGCACGGCGATTTACAAAGAGCACATTGAAAAACTTATTGCGAGCGGCGCCGCCTACATTTCCAAAGAAGAAATTAAAAAAGAAGGCGACCGCGCTGAAGTTGTCCGCCTTAAAAATCCGGGCCGAAAAGTTACTTTTCACGACGAAATCCGTGGCGATATTACCTTTGACACCACCGAGCTCGGCGACTTTATCATCGCCCGTAGCGTTACAGAGCCCATATATCACTTCACGGTAGTCGTGGACGATTATCTCACCGGCGTTACCCACGTAATTCGCGGCGAGGACCACATTTCCAACACCCCCCGGCAAATCCTCATCCAGGAGGCAATCGGCGCTCCTAGGCCCATTTATGCCCATTTACCCCTTATCCTGGCCGCCGACCGCTCCAAACTCTCCAAGCGCAAGCATGGCGAAAAAGTGTCTTTGAGCCACTATATTAACGAGGGCTTTCTGCGCGATGCTGTCATTAATTACATGGCCCTTTTGGGATGGAATCCCTCGTCCAGCACCACTTCCGGTGACACCGTCAAGCAAGACCAGGAAATTTTTTCTCTAAAAGAACTTATCGCGCTTTTTGATCTTACAAAAATTCAAAAAGCCGGTGCCATTTTCAATGAAGAAAAGCTCCGCTGGTTCAACCGCGAATACATGCAGAAATTGCCGCCGGAAGCCCTCTCGGCCGAAATCGCTAAAATCTTGGAAGAAAAATATCCTGCCAAATCCGTAAAAGAACTGTTGCCTAAAATTTTGTCGCTTATATTAGAACGCAGCAGTGTCACCAGCGACGTACGCCAAATGATTGCCGCCGGCGATGTTGACTACTATTTCAATGCGCCAATCCTTGATACCGCCAAAATCAACTGGAAAACCGTGCCGCCGGAAACGACCAAGGCGCACCTGGAAAAAATCATCGGCATTCTTGGCACGCTCGCAGAAAATGCCACTGCCGAAATCATCAAAGCCGCCATCTGGCCCTACGCCGAAGAAGTGGGCAAGGGAGAAGTCCTTTGGCCAACGCGCTACGCCCTTTCCGGCCGTGACAAGTCGCCCGACCCGTTCACCCTTGCCGCTATTCTTGGTAAAATAGAAACCGAAAAACGCCTCGGGGCCGCTATAAAAGCCCTTTCATAACCACGGGGCCGCGTGTTATTATATTTGCTATGAACATGCGCTCCGGCTTCATCACCGCTATTCTACTCATTGTTGCCGCCCTTATTATTCTCGGCTATTTTAAAATCAATATTCAAACAATCGTCAGCTCGCCGGACGTGCAGGCTAATCTCCAATATGCCTGGCAACTCCTCGTCACTGGTGTCCAAGAAGGCTGGAAATATCTCTATTCGCTCGCACAAGGCGCGGTACATTAAAAACCACCAGAAAAAACGCTGACACAAAAGCCCCGTGAGGGGCCGTTATGTTACCAATTGGGCCCGGGAGTCAACTCCTGCGGACATCCACCAGTCAAATCATTTTTGACGAATGTATTTTACTCCTTGGAATAAACCCGTCAAGCTTTTTATTACGCAGTGGACCCGAGGGGAATTGCACCCCTTGCGTAATTTGGTAAGGATTACACCGCACAACTAGTGACCGGGCCCACGTTACGGCAACAACAAGCGTAGCTACAATCTACGCCGATTGCCGACCAGGGTATTATGGGAGGGAGTCGTTAAAATAGTCCTGAAGGAAACTTAAATCTTTTTTAAAATTTTGTATTGGACTACATAAATCAGGAGTTGACAATTAATCACCGCGAGTGATTCCAAGAGGTTGACTAGAAAATACTTATGGAAAAATGTTTTTGAGAAAAAACCACCAGTAGGTGGCGAGCGTGCGAAACGTGCCGAGGTTTTTGAAGCGGCGGGCGGAACGGCGAACGACGAGGCCTGTATCATAGTAAATTCTGCCGACGGCCGTGAGTTTTTTGGCCAGGTCGGTGTCATCGCCATAGAATTCAATTTTGGTGTTGATACCGCCGATTTTTATGAGGGCTTCTTTGGTAACGACACAATTGCCAAAAACCATCGTGCCGCCACGATGCGAAAGCTGTAAAATTTGGTGAATAGTTTTATAGAACACTTTCTGAAAAAACAAAGAAGCGAAGCCGAAAAATTTTCCGTGATCATAGTAATAATAGGGCCCGGAAACAGCCACGAAGCCCTCATCAAGGTCGGCAACGGCCCGCGTGAGCCAACTAGGGGAGGGGAGGCACACGGCGTCTACGAAGGCAATAAGCTCACCCGTGGCGGCTTGGCGACCCATTTCGCGGGCAAATTGCACGCCTTTGCGGGGTTGCTGAAGAAGTTTTACCGGGCCGCCAAATTTTCTAACCACTTCCGAGGTACCATCGGTGCTGGCATTGTCAACGACGATAATTTCAAAATCGGGATAAGTGAGAGCGCTTACGGCAGCGAGGGTGCGAGTAATGTTTTCCGCCTCATTGTGAGCGGAAATAATGATGGAAACTTTTTTCGGGTTCATATTAGCGCACATCCGTCAACACGCGGGAATATGCTTTACCGCGCGTGACGAGCGAGGCGAAGTCGAGGAACCATCTCCAAAGGAGCTTGGGCCAGCCAGTTTTTTGGGAATGGCGGTTAGTGTGAAAAATAGTGAGCGACGTTATGGAACGGGTTTTAGCGACCTTGGCCATACGCATGAGAATATCAAAATCTTCGGCGGCCACTAAATCCTCATGAAAACCGCCGATTTTGTCAAACCAAACTTTAGAAAACATATAGAACTCAAAACCACCGCCAAGGTGTATAACATTATTACAAAACCACACGTAGGTATTCATATACCAATACACGAGCTTGTCGGCCCATCTGGCCATTGAGGGTTCGGTTCGTACTGTCACAACGACAGCGCCAAGCTGTGCGTCAGCTTCAAATTTTTTAATAAGTGTGGAGAAAAAAGCGTCCGGGTCGCGCACAGAGCAATCGGCGTCCATATAAGCGATATATTTTCCCGTAGCCAGCTTGGCCCCAGCATTGCGGCCGGCCGGAATAGTTTGGCGGTGGCCTTTTTCCTCCCACACAGCGATTTTATCGGTGTATTTTCGGGCAATTTCAACGGTTTTGTCGCTACTGCCGCCATCGGAAACAATAAGCTCATGCGGGATGGTAAGCTTGGCGAATTGGGTGAGCGAAGAAGCGATGACTTTTTCTTCGTCGCGAACGGGAACGATAATGGAAATAAGCGGTTGCATCTTAATTATTTATTGATTTCCGCCATGATACGCGAACGAACATATTTTGCAAAACCGAATAGAAGAACTACCAAAATAGCAATACCGGCAGAAATAGCAATACGGCCAAGCACATCATTCACATGGACATACAGATCAGTGAAAAAGAAACCAATACTAATAAGGATAGCGGTCCAAATAAATTCGCCGATAAGGTTTAGAAAAAAGTAGCGCCGAAACGGCACTTTAGTTAAGCCGGCAGTAAACAGAACCACCGGGGCGAAGCCAAAACCGGTGGTGAGTTTTGAAATAATAAGGATTTTATCATGATATCGTTGAAAAAAATGTTCACCGGTAGCCACTAATTTTTCGGTAATAGAAAAAAAGTGGCCAAAACGCTTGATAAACGGCCGCCCCCAGAAGTAGCCGAGGCAATACCATGCTATATCGCCGATTAAGTCACCCAACATAAGCACAAAGTATGCCGGGATTAAATCAAGCAAATTAAGACGAACGAAAACGCCAGAGAGCATCATTACCAACGGCCCCTCCACGATGGCAGCAAAAATGAGGAGCGGATATTTTAGAAAGGGCACCAGGCCAAAAATCTGATAAAGAAGTGACATGGTGGACGAAGTAATAGATTTGCTATAATACTACCATAGTATGGACGACGATTTAAAACTAGCGGGCTTCCAGGGGGATATTGCCACCGACGACGCAACGCTTACAAGTCATAGTAAAGACGCAAGCTTATTCATTGTGCGGCCTGCTTTAGTCGTCTTTCCTAAAAATGTTGATGACCTAAAACTATTGGTGAAATGGGCGGAGCAAGAAAAGAAGAAGGGAGTAGCCCTTTCGTTGACCGCACGTTCCGCCGGCACCGACATGGGCGGCGGCACGCTCACCAGTTCCATTTCCGTTGATTTTAGTCGCTATTTTAATAGAATCGGTGAAATTCGCGAGGTGGAAGGGGAGATCACCACCGAAGGCGCCCGCGAGGGCGTCCATGAAAAAGTCGCCACGGCCGGCTGGGCGTGCGTAGAGCCTGGCGTTTACTATCGTGATTTTGACCGGGCCACCCTTAAGCGCAATCTTATTTTGCCCTGCTACCCAGCTTCGCGTGAGCTCTGCACCGTTGGTGGCATGGCCTCCAACAATTCCGGCGGTGAAAAAACGCTTCTCTACGGTAAAACTGAAGATTACATTTTGGAATTGCAAATGGTTTTGCGCGACGGCAACGAATACACCTTCAAGCCGCTGACGCTCGCCGAATTGGAAGAAAAAAAGAAACTCCAGACCCTGGAAGGTGAGATATATCGTGAAATAAGCGACCTCGTGGAGAAAAATGCCGACGTCTTAGCGAAAGCCAAGCCGCCCGTAAGCAAAAATTCCGCCGGCTACTACTTGTGGAATGTTTTGGACAAAGAGCGGGGTATTTTTGATATAACAAAATTACTCGTCGGCTCGCAGGGCACGTTTGGCTTTGTGACGAAAATTAAATTCCGCCTGGTGCGGCCGCACACCCACTCGCGCCTTCTGGTACTTTTCCTGAAAGACATGAGTAAATTGGCCGACATTACCAACCACCTTTTGCAATTCAAGCCGGAAAGTTTGGAGTCATACGACGACCATACCTTTAAGCTTGCCGTAAAGCTCTTTCCGCTCATGATTCAGCGCATGAAGGGCAATTTATTTAACCTAGCTATACAATTTATTCCCGAGTTTTGGGCAGTTTTGACCGGCGGTATGCCCAAGCTCGTGGTAATGGCCGAGTTTACGGCCGACACCGACGCTGGCGCCTTGGCGGCCGCAGAAAAAGCGCAGGTAAGCGTCCACGAATTCGCCAAACAGGAGTTTTCTTCGCCAAGCCGCATCACTAAATCACCCCGCGAAGTCCAGAAATACTGGACTATCCGCCGCGAAAGCTTCAACATGCTCCGCCAGCACGTTAAAGGTATGCGCACGGCGCCTTTTATTGACGACTTCGTGGTCGCCCCCAAATACCTGGCCGAATTTTTACCCAAGCTCTACACGCTTCTTGACCAATACCGTATGACCTACACCATTGCCGGCCACGTTGGCGACGGCAACTTCCATATTATTCCCCTCATGAACCTCCACGACCCCAAGTCAAAAGAAATGATAGCCGAGCTGGCACCGAAGGTAAACGCCCTTATTTTCCAATACCACGGCTCCATGAGCGGCGAGCACAACGACGGCCTGGTGCGCTCCGGCTTCCTTAAGCAAATGTACGGCGACGAAGTCTACGCCCTTTTTGAAAAAACCAAGCACATTTTTGACCCTGACAATATTTTCAACCCGGGCAAGAAAGTCGGCGTGACGTGGCAGGATGCTTTAGCGAAAATAGACACGGGAATCGCCAGGTAATCCACAGCACCACCCCCCAAATAGAAATAATTGCGCTATACTGCAACTATGATGCGCGAACCAGTGGCGGTCGAAAAACCATGGGGAAACTTCCGGCAATTTGCCCTGAATGAGCCCTGTACGGTTAAGATAATTATCGTCAGAGCGGGCCAGGCAATAAGCCTACAACGCCACGACGGTCGCAGTGAATTCTGGCGCGTGCTTTCAGGCGACCCGCTTATCACTATTGAAGAGAACGAGACTCCTGCTAAACCAGGTGATGAATTCTATGTCCCTAAACAAACCGTACACCGTATCACCGGCCAGAAAATGGATGCTCAAATTTTAGAAGTTGCTTTTGGTTTTTTTGACGAAAACGACATAGACAGAATAGAAGACAATTATGGCCGAGCGTAAGCCCAAACAGACGAAAGTTACGTATTTCAAGGATTGCCAACCCCTCGGAGCCCTGTGTTGGAATGATACGCAAGGTCTTTTCGTGCGGCGCACTGGCAGTATTAAAACCACGCTGACTATTTTATGGGAAGAATCCAGCGGTCGCTTCGGCCTTATTGGCAAGGAGGTTTCCATCCGCTATGGCAACGGCGTCAAAGAAAATCCGCGAACTGTTTCCGCGTTCCGTTTTTTTAACGATGGCGACAGCTGGACGATGGTTTACATAAAAGAACTGCGTGGTAAACGCCAACTCGTCGTGGCCACCGCACACGATATTTATTCATGGCTCGTGCGCGGCACGATGGATTTAGATACCACCAGCCATCTACAACAACCAACCGACGCGGTGATTGTCACCACTGGTCCCAAACGCCATTTTCTGTATCGTTCTGGGCTTTTTGTGACCTGTGCCTCTTCAGGCGATCTTAAAAAATGGACAAGTGAACCCGACCTTTTGTTCACTTCTCGCCACGAGGCTTTTGATAGTGGCACTGTTTCGCTTCTCGGTAGTAAGCGGGTAGCTGAAGGGATTTTGCTTATATACGATGCGTCACACCAAGAAGGCCCGCTCACACGAGTAGCCGCCGGGGCGGTTCTTTTTGCCGCGGACGATCCTAAAAAGGTTCTGTGGCGCTCGCCGACACCGATATGGGAAGGACTCGTTTTCAACGAAAAGGGGATTGTCACACCCCTCGGCGCGGTCTTTTCTGAAAAAGAATTGATTCTGTATTGGGGTGCCGGCGATGGCAGTATGTTACGGACAAACGTGGCCATGCCAAAATCAGTTTTACTATTGGCAACGCCCGAAGAAAAGCGCTTTCTGCAACGTCACCACAAAAACCCCATCCTTACCACTGCGCCGCACCACGAATGGGAGGATGAAGCCGTCTTTAATCCGGCGGCGCTTTATGACAACGGCCGCGTCCACCTTTTGTACCGCGCCGTCGGCCACCATGGCCTTTCTGTCCTCGGCTATGCAAGTAGTGCCGATGGCCTACTCTTTGACGAGCGCTCAAATGAGCCCGTTTTCGCCGTACCACCAGCCGCTCCTAAACCAACGGAAGCTCTGGAGCGCCACTATGGCCCCACAATGTATCCTTCTGGCGGCAGTTGGGGCGGTGTTGAGGATCCGCGCCTCGTAGCTTTGGGCGACCGATTTTACCTCACCTTTACGGCTTTTGATGATTGGCATTCCATTCGCATCGGCGTCAGCAGTATCAGCCAACAGGACTTTCGCAATAAGCAGTGGCATTGGGCAGAACCACTCCTGATTTCACCAGCAGGTGAGCGCCACAAAAATTGGGTGCTTTTTCCGGAGAAAATTGGCGGGAAATTCGCTATCCTGCATAGTTTAGCCCCCAAGGTGCACGTGGAATACGTCGCTCATTTGGAAGATTTGGCCAGCGGCAAAAAAGTCATCCGCAGCGGAGATCCGCTGCGAGCGCCACTTGCGACAGGCCGGTGGGATGCGCGCACCCGCGGTGCTGGGCCGCCACCATTGCGCACGCCGGCCGGCTGGCTGGTGTTCTATCATGGGCACGAAAAAACCGAACCGGGCAAATACAAGCTCGGTGCTTTGCTTTTAGATTTAAAGAATCCGGAAAAAGTGTTGGCTCGGACGCGCCACCCCGTGCTTTCGCCGGACATGTGGTATGAAAACGATGGAAAGCCAGGCGTAGTATATGCCTGCGGTGCCATCCTGCGTGACGGCATTGTTTCCGTGTATTATGGAGGGGCAGACCATAACGTCTGCGTCGCCAGCATGCCGCTCAAAGAACTTTTAGAAAAAATTACGAAGTAGATAACTTTATTCAGAAATAATTTATGCTCGTCGTTCGCCGCCAACCAAATCCGCTTCTAGAACCCTCTGCTAGTGAACCCTGGCGGGCTTTTGCCGCATTTAATCCATCGCCGGCCAAGGTGGGGAAGGGGACTTCGCTTTTATTTCGAGCAGTAGCCGAGCCGCGACCAGTCGGCGGTGGCGGACAGTTTTTTCTTTCTACTATTGGCCAGGCTACGAGCAAAGACGGTTTAATATTTACTGACGCCACGCCTTTTATTACACCGACTGAATCGTGGGAACGCTACGGCTGTGAAGATCCGCGCGTCACGCTTGTGGATAGTGTCTACTACACATTTTACACCGCCCTTTCGCATTTTCCCTTTTCAGCCGATGGCATCAAGGTCGCCGTGGCTTTGAGTGAAGATTTGAAAACGGTGCAGGAAAAGCACCTGGTAACGCCATTCAACGCTAAAGCCATGACACTTTTCCCGGAACGCATTGGTGGCAAGCTCACCGCCGTGCTCACCGTGAACACCGACAACCCGCCGTCAAAAACAGCTATCATCCAATTTGACAAGCCAGAGCAAATGTGGTCGGAGGAATATTGGCAGGAATGGTACACACATATTGACGATTGGGCGCTGACCCTGAAACGCTCAGGGGATGAGCGAGTGGAAATTGGCTCAACACCTTTAAAAACACCTGCCGGCTGGCTGATTTTCTATTCACACATTCGCCATTACTACAGCAATGATCAAAAAGTTTTCGGCGTTGAGGCAGTTTTGCTGGACCTTAAGAACCCGCGCCAAATTATTGGCCGCACTCGCGGGCCTTTGCTTGTGCCGGAAGAAACATTTGAACGCTACGGCACCGTGCCCAACGTCGTTTTTCCTTCCGGCGCAATTATGGCAGGGGAGAATGTCCGCATCTATTATGGTGGCGCCGACACTGTATGCGCCGCGGCGGAGGTTAATCTGCACGATTTGCTGGCAACAATGACTGCCACCGAGCCGGCCTTGGTACGTTTTTCCAAAAACCCCATCCTTGCCCCCACGGCAAATCTCTGGGAAAAAAAGGCTGTGTTCAACCCAGCTGCCGTTGATATTGATGACACTGTCCATCTTCTATACCGCGCCATGTCGCCCGACAACACTTCAGTGGTGGGGCACGCCACGAGCGGCAATGGCGCCCAAATCACCAAACGCGACACCGTGCCCGCATATCAGCCACGCGAGCCATTTGAACTCAAGCGCATTCCTAATGGCAATTCCGGCTGTGAAGATCCGCGCCTTAGCCGTATCGGCGACCGTATATATATGTGCTATACCGCCTATAACGGCGTTCAGGCACCGGGCGTTGCTCTTACCAGCACCAGCGTTGCCGACTTCAAAAACGGCGCCACAACGGGGAAGTGGCAATGGCAAAAACCGGTCCTTGTTTCGCCACCCGGCGTTGACGATAAAGATGCCTGCGTTGTAGAAACCCCCGCACCATACAAACTCGGCAAACATCTCCTTTTTCACCGCATCAACAACGCTATCTGCATCAGCCCAATCAACCTCGAAAAACCCGAACCGGTCACCGACTACACCGTTATTTTAGAACCACGGCAGGGGATGTGGGACGGACAAAAGATAGGCCTCAATGCCCCGCCGATGCTTATAAACGGCCCAGATGGCAAGGTAGCCGGCTGGCTGGTTGTCTACCATGGCGTTGGCGGAGACTTTTGCTACCGCCTCGGTTTTGCCCTTTTAGACAAAGATACTCCCGCTAAGGTCCTGGGCCGCACCACCGACTGGGTTTTAGAACCAGAAATGAAATACGAAAAAGAAGGCCAGGTTAATAACGTCGTTTTTCCGTGCGGCATGGTGATCCGCGGCGATACTTTATACGTCTATTATGGCGGCGCCGACTCGGTTGTGGCCCTCGCCACAGGCTCAATTAAGAAGATTTTACAAACCTTAAAATAGCCTGTTGACAGTCAAAATCGGCTCGGTATACAATTATTGACGGCAGGTCTTTATAACTTCCGGGGGGTTATATGGTGTTTTTTACAGAGCATCAAGACCCACACCCGTTTCTGGCGCGGAGTGCGCCGGATGGATTAACTTCAGTCGGCCAGGAAGCACGGAGGCTCCCGTCTGACACTGACGAACCGGACCAGCTTGAAACCGAGCGCATGCTCGGCGAAGGCTGTCCAAATGACTCGCGAGAATTAATTGGTTTCAAAACCGGTTAAAAGCGATCCCTCTAGAGTTCGTCGGCAGGAATGAGCTTTCCACGTTGGAAGCTCCTTGAAGTAGGTGGCACGTTTCCCCCTGAACACCGCGCGGCCCAGACCTGCCCGCGGTGTTCTTTTTACCCTATATACCGGAATAAAACATATATTGTGCGACGTATATCCTATTCTGCGAAGCCCTTCCCTCTTAATCCTTTTTAATAACAATGCGATAGACGACAATGGTGGCCGCGATGAGCACGAGCACCAATAAAATGCCGCCAGCCAACCCAAAGATTCCAATAATATCCTGCCAGTCGGCGCCAATCAAATACCCTGCCCCCATGTAAAGGACGGCATTCAGCGTATTACCAAGAGTGTCCCAAAATAGAAATCTTCCAAAAGGCACCTCGGCCAAGCCCGCCATAAAGTTCACCAGAATTTCCAGGCCTGGCGTGAGGCGTGTAATAAACACCGTGAGGCCGGCATACCGACGCATAGCCTTATCAAGACGCTTAAGATAGCCTGCCCACCGTTCCGATTTTATCCATCGGGTCACCCGCTTTTGTAAAAGACGGGCAATGAGGTAGCCGGCGACATCTCCCGCCACGCAACCAGCGAGGGAAATAAAAAATGAGAGAGTCAAACTCATATACCCCTCCCCCGCGAAGGCACCTACTGCCGCCAGAGTGGTGTTGGCCGGGAACGGCACAATAAGCGCAGATAAAAATTGCACAACAAAAAGAACCGGATACTTATACAGCAGAATATACGAAAGGATTGGGCCGACGAGGGTGGTCATTATTGAGTGTGGGCGGCTACGGCTGATTGCACGGCTTGCACGACGGCAGGGCGGTTTTGATTACTATGGCGAGCCCAGCCATTCAAAGATATGTGGGGATATGCCGGGTCATTTATTGAAAGAGTAGTTTCCAGGTATTGCGGCGGTAAGGCAAAAAGGTAGTTAACGTAATCAAAGGTCATCCAGCCAGCGATATCGCCCACTTCAACTTTGGAAAGCGGGCCACTGCGCCGTTCGGTTGAAAGAGTCGAGCGAGTCATGTCGGCTTGTTCTAGCGTTTTCGCGCGGCGCACATCACGAACAGCAACCGAGAGAAGTAAAATTAAGACCACCACGAGTATTACTAAAATAACAGCAAGGACCGCTCGTACTTTTTTGTCGGTCGTTTGACTCATGAAAAAACTAACTTTACTGGGTCAGAGAATTTTGCAAAAGTGACGCGGTAATGGCGCCTGTAGAAGAAGCGACCGGAAAGATGAGGCCGGGCACAAAGAATTCACCGTCGACTGTAGAATAGTGAATGAGGCCAGAAACGGGCGTATTAAGCGCCGGCGTCGTTGTGGCCGCATCGGGACTTGTGGTGGCATTGAGCGCGGTAAGAATGTTGTTGAAATCAGCCTCCAGGCCATATGAGGAAGCGGTGTATTTTTGCAGAGAGATATTAGCAACTTCTGTTACCTTCCCCACTATTTGATCAATCGTTACTATAATACCGTAAAGACTGCCGTCGGCGGCGTATACATTTTTGTTATTAATGATGAGCGGCAGAAGAACCGTGGCGCTAGAAGTAGCCGTTGATGAAGTGGCACTTGGCGAGAGTAGAACGGCCTCCGCATAATTGGAAGTGTCAATGTTGTGGTCCTTCAAAAAAGATAAGGCAATATTAATGGTGTCGCTAGCGGTTGTTGTTACTGCGGGAATACTGCTCTCATCGGGCCAAACGGCGGGATTTTTAGCAATGGCTAAAGTCATTGTAGCCAGATCCATGTCAACGATGTAACCAAACGGCTTTGTTTCTTGGATTTGTACGTTGCCAATAGTGCTGTTGGTCGCGGTAATGGAAGAAGTGAGGCCTGTGAGTTCAAAACCTAATTTTTGAATATACGAAAGGAGTTCGGTGCGAGTAGTTGTGCTTGTGTCGGCCTCTAAAACACTTCCGGTTGCCTGAGTAAGGGCTGGGGCTGTGCCGGTAAAGACAAAACTCGGCGTGGATGTGGCATTCACAACGGAAGTGCTGGTAGCCGCCGTAGAAGAGGAAGAGGCGGCGGAAATACCAAATGACACGGGGAGAATGGCGGCACTAAGAGCGTGGCCGGGCTTATAGACGATTTCCTGCTGTTGACCAAGCGATACCGAGGCATTCTCAACCTGATAGCTAAGAGGCTTCTGGTTATAAAGCTGGGCGGTGTATGCAAGGGGCACGAGAAGCACCAAAGCAACCGCCATACCAAAAGCGCTGGATTGCACCAGGTGCGTGCCGGCCTGTATGAAATAGGAACGGATTAAAAAACTGACGGGCTTTGGCTTGCCGCTATGAGTGATGTCGGAACGCAAACGACGCACAAAGGCATCATCAATGGAAAAATCGGGCTTGGCTAGGCGCAAGCGACGCACCAAGGAGCGCAAATCTCCTTCATGGCGTTTGAAGCTCGGGTCTATGGCGTAGAGTTCTGCTAGGATTTCTTCAATGGAGTTCATATTTATTCGGTGATACCGATGGTGACGGCGGCTTTCTTAAGGTGTTTGAGAGCACGGAAGTAAGCCATTTTGCAGCTCGCCTCACTCTTCCCTACTATTTCGGCGATTTCCTGATAGGGCAACTCCTGCCAGACGCGCATAATGACGATATCGCGCTGAAGATGAGAAAGGTTGCTGAGCTCCTCGCGCAAACTGCTTATTTGCAGAGCGGCATGAGCGTCAACCTCAAGATTGGTTCCATCGGCAACATCCCAAATGTCATCTATGCCTTCCGTGCGACGTTCGCGACGAAAATGGTCAATAACGGAGTTTTGGGCGATTTTATAAAGCCAGGATTGGAACGAACGCTTCACGTCAACGGTTTTGATATGACTAAGCGCTTTGAAAAAAGTTTCGCTTGTTAAATCTTCAGCCGTTTCTTTATTGAAGGTTTTGTAGTAAATGAAGCTGTAGATAACGCGGACGTAGCGATCATAAAGAGCACCAAAAGGAGACGTATCTCCCTGTTGGCACCGCGCTAGTAATTCTTTTTCATTTTCCAATTGGCGCATAATTTCGCCAAACCACCCCTTAAAACACTACGGTTTTAAAGGCGATTTGTAACACTAAGTATACGATTTTCCGGGCGAATTTGGTATAGTAGGGGTGTTGATATGTGTGCTCTAATTTCTTCCGATTCTAGCCTTATTTCTGGGGCTCAAAATAAGGTCAAAAAATATGACGTGGTTGCCTTTGACCTGGACGGCACACTGACACCGAGCAAATCCCCTCTTCAACCAGAAATGGCGACAATCCTTGGGCGACTTCTACTACACCATAAAGTTGCGGTTATTTCTGGCGCAGCCTTCCCGCAATTTCAAACGCAATTCCTGATTCACTTGAATTGCCCACCCGAGTCTCTTAAAAACCTTATTATTTTACCGACCAATGGCAGCAATGTGTGTGTGTACGAAAATAGCACCTGGGACTGCAAACAGGATAAGCCTTTTTCTGTCGCAGAAAAGCAGCAAATCAAGGGCGCTCTTGAGCAGGCTTTTGCCGCTGCTGGTTTTGCTGTGCCAGAAAAAACCTACGGCCCCGCTATTGAGGATCGGGCCACACAGATCACCTTTTCGGCCCTTGGACAAGAAGCGCCACTTGAGATAAAAAAGAGTTGGGACCCTGACCACGCTAAACGCCAAAAAATTGTAGATGCACTGAAGCCGCTCCTACCGGAATTTTCCGCGCGTATCGGCGGCGCCACATCTATTGATATTACTCGGGTTGGTATTGATAAAGCGTACGGCCTTAAAAAAGTCCTTGCTTCCCTCAAAATTACTCCGGAAAAAATGCTCTATATTGGCGATGAGCTTTTCCCCGACGGTAACGACGCCCCAGCCACAACGATCGGCGCCGACTGGCTGCCCGTTACCGGTCCTGAAGAAACAGCAACCTTTCTTGCTACGTTTTTAAGCGCATAAAAGAAAATCGCCCCACCTATTAGGGCGGAGCGACTTTCTTTATTACTCAATTATTTTGCCCAACAACCGCTGGAAGAACTCCAAGGCTGAGCGCCCTGATGATCGTAAAGCCATTTGCCGAAAGCCGCATTACCCTGAAGAGTATAGATGTTATACCCAAGAGCTGAAGCTAAGGCACCGTTATAGGTTTCGTTAATCTGCATAACGCCGACGTCTTGGTGAACGGCTACGCCGCGCAAAACCTGACCATTCTTATCAAACTGGCGGAATTGTGATTCACAACCGGCAATACGAGCAAGAATGGGCGTATCGGCAAAATACTGCGTTACGAAGGCTTTAACGTTGATAGGATCACTCTCGGCTGAAGCATCGGAACCCGTAAGGGCAGAAGTGCTAGCCGCAATAGCAGTCGCATCAGTTAAGCCGGCCGGCGTAGCAGTGGTAGAAGCCGCAACTACAATAGGGGCAGTAGTATTTTGATACGCAACAGTAGCTTGGGAAGGAGCAAACGAAGTTGAGAGTAGAAGGGCGATAGTCGTCGTTAAAGATATAATGTTAGTTGTCTAAGGCAGTAAACCTGAAAATGTAATCTGAAATAAAAATCAGAGCCGTGCCCTGATTGCCTATATTATAACAAACCTATACGACCCTGTCAATAGAAGACAATGATTTTTGGCTTTTGGCAATAGAAAAAATAACCTTATTTATAGGCCTATTTTAGCAAAATATGCTACACAAAACTATTGACTTTTATGCAAATGTATTACATTGTCACCACCCTACCCCGCCAAACTTGCCAATTCTGGGTAAATATTGCCTATTTCTTTCTTAATTTTAGCTAAAACCTCAGGTAAAGTGCCTTTTATGGATGCCCCGGCTGCCGCTTTATGACCTCCTCCACCTAAAGCGACGGCTATTTTAGAGACATCGAAGCGTTCTGCATCCCGAGTTCGAAAGCTTATCTTCATTTCGCCCGGTTTTTCCTCTGTACAGGTCATGCCAACATTCCAACCAACCACTGATTTAAGCGTGTTTGCAAAGCCGCCACTCTCCCCTAGTTCTTCTGAGGTGATGTCGGCCTTTTTCATGTCTTCTTGGGAAATAGTGGTAACCGCTACCCCGTTGCCATACCAAAGCTGGATATTATTAAAACTCAACCGCATAAAACGCACCCAGTGCTCCGATTTGTTATTTTCTATCTGGAAGATGTATTTTGTGAATTCTGGGACTAGTCTCACCAAATCAGCTCCAATTTGAAAGGTTTTTTCTGTAGTCCCCGCATATTTAAAGCCGCCGGTATCAGTGTATATTCCAATAAACAAGCAGAGGGCAATGTCATGATCAATCACGATCCCCCACTCGACAAAAAGTCCATGAAGAATTTGGCAGGTGGCCGGAGAAGAGGTATCAACGAGGTTTATGCCGGCAAACCTGGTGTTTGATACATGATGATCAATGATGATAGTTGGAATAGAAAGCGGAAAGGCGATAGTTGCCTTTCGGGAAATTTGCCCTGGAGCCGCAGAATCAAGAACAATAAAAAGGTCAAAATCGGCCAGATTTACCTGAAAAAAATCCTTGGGAACGATAGTGTCAAAACCTGGCAAAAAGGAAAGATAGCCGGGCATTGGAGCGTTGTCACCAGCAATAATTGTAGCCTCTTTACCCATGGAGCGAAGGGCTTGGGCCATGGCCAAAGCACTACCGACACTGTCGCCATCAGTATTGGCATGGCAATGCAAAAGAATACGCTTGGCTTTTTGAATGCTCTGCCAAATTTCTTGAGAGATTTTCTTATTTTCTGGGTTCATTGAGAATTTACTGAGATAAATCTTTACAGGATTTTGCCGGAGTATAGCCGGCCGCTTCGGCCGCCATTCTGCTGGGAAACCACATTTTATTGGCTTCGGGAATTGTCGTGGCGCCTGTGCACCACGGGTAATAATACGTTTTTCCGCGCTTTGAAGCAACGAAGAGCTTTGGTGCCGGCACGGCAATTGCGGGAGTCGTTGTTCCCCCACGGCAAATAACAGGCCCGCTTGCTATAGGCAACGGCGGCAAAGCTGGTGGATCTTCAATGGTCATTGGAAGCTCTAGTTTGGCTAATTGATGTAGAGCAAAGCCACCAATCGCCACAACGGTAGCCAAAAACGTCAAAACAGCAGTAATTATGGCTATCCCAAGCCACCCCTTGCATATTTCCGGCTTTTTTAGTATATTCATGACTCCTGAAGTATAGCCACAAAGTGGTAAAATCTTCCTGAAGAAAAAATAAAATAACTATATGGCACATAAAAAAGCTGGCGGAACATCAAAAAACCTAAAGGATTCAGGCCCACAATATCTTGGGGTCAAAATTACCGATGGCGAAACAGCCAAAGCGGGTAACGTTATCGTGCGCCAGCGCGGTACTGTCTACAGACCCGGCAAAAATGTCGGCGTCGCCAAGGACTATTCCCTCTTCGCCCTCGCTACCGGCAAAGTTCAATTCAAAAACAAGCGTTTTCTCAAATACAATAGAACTACAGTTACAAAGAAAGTAGTGAGTGTTGTATAACAAAAAAGACCTTTTAAAAGGTCTTTTTTGTTAAAACCTATCCAGGGCATTTGACACCTCATATTTTTCTATTTCATAACCAACGATTTCATAAAAGATTTAGGAGAAATTCAGAAGGATTTTAACAACCCCTGCCTATACTACCTTATTCCAAGATGGGGCAATTTTGCCGACCTTCTTGGTTAATGTGGGCCGGCATGCCGGTACAGAATTTAGCCTTCGTCAAGCTAGATTGAGGGGTTCGACTCCCCTCCGGTCCACTCCTATTTCTTGCTTTTTTATTTGAGTAGAATTATACTTACGCGCATCAAACGTGGTGTTTGATTGGTGGAATCCGGAGGGAGGTATCCCACTGGCCCAATTGACGACAAAAATCCCGCATTTTAGTGCGGGTTTTTTGTTTCCTTATAAATGGCACCCGACCCTTGTTTGTATTATTCGGCCTTATTTACCGTAACGGTAACTGTGGCTTTTTTATCGCCAACCGTGATTTCAACTTTATGATCGCCGATTTCTTTGATGGGTTTTTCGAGATTAACGGCATGAGCGGGCACCGTGAGCTTGGTTTGTTCGGTGATAGCGGCGGCAACTTCTTCTTTATGGAAACCCTTGAAAAGGTGACCTTTATCATTAACCTTACCTGTTAGGGTGATGGTTTTGCCATTCAAATCCTTGAGGTTCTTAGCAAGGAGGTCGGCCTGGATTTTGCGCTCCGCGTCGGCGGCAGCCTTCTGGATAGAAACCTTCTTGAGAGAAGCTGGGGTAGCTACTTCGGCGTTCTTTTGGGGAATAAGGAAATTCAGGGCAAAACCGTCGGCAACATCTTTGACTTCAAAGCGCTGGCCTACATTCGGGAGGTCTTTTAAGAGGATAACTTTCATGGAGAGCAGATAATAGCGTACCTTGCGATTTTTGTCTACTGGGATACCTCAGAAAGAACGCTTTCAGCTTTCTCTAGCTGAGGATCGTTAGCGGCAGTGCTTGTGGCGGTCAAATCAACCACGTAGTCGGGCGTAATGCCGATATCGGATATGGAACCGCCATTAGGTGTGAGCCAGCGAGCCACGGTGATTTTAAGGGCTGTGTCGCTGGTGAGCGGCAGGAGTTCCTGCACTGAACCCTTGCCGAAGGTTTGCGTACCCACAAGCTTAGCCACGCCGTTTTGCTGAAGAGCGGCGGAAAGGATTTCCGAAGCAGAAGCGGAGCCACTATCCACAAGCACTACCATTTTGAAAGTAGAATCTTTTTTAGCATCAAATACATCGTAACCTTTGCTGTAGTAGGTCATGTCGTTGCCATGACCGCCGGAATCTTCTGTCACAATAATGTCTTTGCCGGGCAAGAAGAAGCTGGCCATATCTACGGCCGCGTCTAAGTAACCACCCGGGTTGCCGCGCAGGTCAAGAATAAGCTTACTATCGCCCGATTTTGCGAAGGAAATAAGGGCACTCCGGAACAGCGTTGCAGAATCGGCCGTGAACGTGTAGAGCTGGATATCATAGATGCCGCCCGGCAAGCTTTGTGTGTTAATTTCGGGAATATTGATGACCTGGCGGGTAATACTGATATTGCGCGGTGCTTTGTCGTTGGCGCCAAGCACGTTAAGCGTTACTTTAGTGCCAACAGGCCCGCGAATCATGTTTACAGCCTCATCAACGCTCATGTTGGCCGTAGAGCTGGCATTAATTTTAAGGACGTAATCGCCCGCTACTAAGCCGGCCGCTTCGGCCGGCGAACCCTTAAGAGGCGCAACGATTACAATAGAACCGCTCTTTTCCCCTATTTCCGCGCCTATGCCACCGAAATTACCGGTGATTTCAGTTTGAAAACTAGCCTCATCTACCGGCGGGAAAAAAGTAGTATAGGGGTCGCCATAACTTGCGGCCAGACCTTTTATGGCGCCCCACACTTTGTCCTGTTCAGTAATTGCTGGGTGCTGGGGCGTAGGCACGTAGGTGCTTTGGAGAATTTGCCAGGCCTGCCAGAACGGACCAAAATCAACGGAAGAGGCCTGGCCCGTGGACGCATTTTTTATATTTGAAGGCGGAGTGGCAGACATAAACGACGCGGTGTTATTAGTACCGACATAGATACCAATAACGAAAGCTACGCCGACGACAAGCACGCCAATAACAAGCGTGGAAATCTTTTTGAAAAAGTGTACAAAATTTGTGAACCAGTTTCGCCAATCAAAATGCATGAGTGCAAGTATCTCAAAAATGCCGCACGCGGTCAATGAACAATCTCTGGAAATCTGCTATAGTTTCTCCATGATTGAATTGACAAACTCATTAACCAAGAAAAAAGAGCTATTTACGCCCATTAAGGTCGGCCATGTCGGCCTTTATTCCTGTGGGCCAACGGTCTATGATTACGCACATATCGGTAACTTGCGCTCATTTGTGCTTTCCGACATCGTTCGGCGCGTTTTTGAATATAATAGTTTCGCCGTGCGCCAAGTGGTGAATATCACCGACGTTGGCATTGGCGGCGACAACGACGAAGGTGAGGATAAGATCATCCGAGGATTGAAGCGCGAAGGCAAGCCCATTACGTTGGAGGCCATGAGTGGACTAACCGATTTTTACACTAAAAAATTCCAGGCCGACATCGCGGCGCTCAATATTCTGCCTCCGCACGAATTGCCCCGTGCTTCCCAACACATTTCCGAAGACATAAAGCTTATTGAAAAGCTGGAGAAGAAAGGTTTTACCTACAAAACTTCCGATGGCCTTTATTTTGACACAAGCAAGGACTCACACTACGGCAAGCTGGGCGGCACCGGCGGCGACGAATCGCGTATCGGTCTCAAAAGCGAGAAGAAAAACCAAAAAGATTTTGCTCTGTGGAAATTCAATCACTCTATTGGCTACGAAAGTCCTTGGGGTAAGGGTTTCCCTGGCTGGCATATAGAGTGCTCGGCCATGAGTGAACGCTACCTCGGCCCGCATTTTGACATTCACACCGGCGGCATGGATTTAGCGCCGATCCACCATAATAACGAAATCGCCCAGTCGGAATGCGCGCATGGCGGGCCCTTCGTAAATTACTGGCTCCATAATGCTTTTGTGAATGTGGGAGAGAGTAAAATGGCGAAATCAGAAGGCACGGGCATTACGCTCGCCAGCATCACTGAACGCGGCATTAACCCTCTCGCCTATCGCTACTGGCTCCTTGGCGGCCATTACCGCACCCCGATGAATTTTAGCTGGGAAGCGCTCGAAGCGGCTGGGCAGGCCTATAAGCGGCTTCAGGGATACACGCAAGAATGGCATGGCGAGACAACTGAAAATACTGGAAGATACGAAAAAGCATTTTTGAATGCTGTTAATGACGACTTGAACACCCCGCAAGCCTTGGCTATTGTGTGGGAGATGGTTGGCGATCAGAAACTTTCTGCCGGCACCAAAAAAGCAACTATTTTGAAATTTGATACGGTTCTTGGCCTCCAACTTGGCCAGAAGCACCACATTACTATTCCAGAAGAAGTCAAAAAACTCACGACTGAACGCGAACAGGCCCGCGCCGAAAAACGCTGGAATGATGCCGATGATATTCGCAAAAAAATTCAGAAACTAGGGTTTGAGGTGAAAGATATTGCCAGCGGCTCCATTATTGAAAGTTTAAGATAAACAAAAACCCCGCCTAGTTATTACACCTAGCGGAGTCTTTGGCTTAGTCTTAGAGATATAATCCCTAACTAACTCTTGACATGTTAAGGGAGTATAACAGATCCCCACATACAAGCAACTATACGCAATAAAAAATTTGTGTTGTTGACTATTTTTGTGGTAGGGGCGGCGGGAGTTGCACCCCGCAAGACTAATACGTCAAGAATTAGTTGAGACTACTCTCACGCCCCTATTGCCGAGCAATTCCGCAGAATTGCCGGTATTAGTATTTTAGTCAGGGGTTGTTAAAATAGTCCTGAAAGAGACTTAAATCTTTTATGAAATCGCGTACTGCTCATTAGAAAATTGAGTGCGTCAAGAGAACTGCGTAAAATCTATACACGCAAAATTGATCGCTTGTACCCGAGTGATAACAGACAATTTAATATATAACTCTTTTCCTACGAAGCAACGAGGCTGAAAACAGGACTCAGGCCACATGCCGTGCCGGCGATAGGATTGGCAGAAGGATTGGTGATATTTCCCTCATCACAAATTTTGATTTGATAACTACCAGGAGGGATCGTTAGATTATTTCCCCCAATAGTGAGGGTGCTGCCACCACTAGCAGTAATCCCTAGCTGATCGGCAAAATAAACAGAAGAACTAGTTTTATTGCTCGGCACCAGAAAGGCAAAGAGACCCTTAACTGGCGCGTAATGCGTAGCCCAGATAATTGATATTGGCTGTACTGATGTCCAATTCCCTGATTTTGCAACCTTGAACTGGCTGCCGGCCACAGGAGCAAAAACGCTAATAAGACTGGAATTTGCGGAAGGAGTGACCTTTGCAGGAGCAAGGACGTTTGTTTGGGTAGTTTTCGGAGCTGGGGTTTGAGGAACAGCCGGAGTTTGATTTGTGTTTGTGAAAACTGTGGCAGTAGGAGTATTCGCCGATTGACTAGTCCCCTGCTGCGAATACGCGTAGATAACAAAACCAATAAGTACAAGAATAATAATTATTATTAATATTGTTTTAACGGAACCTTTTGATGAGCTTTTCATATACTGAAAGTATAGCAAATTGGGAGTGGAGAATAGCAAAAACTACATGTCCCACGCCTAAGGATGGGGACATGTAGTTTTTGTTTAATTTACTCAACCAAGATGGAACGCACCGCTTCAGCAAGTTTTTTGTGTCCGACAGGAAGCATGTGTACACCGTCCTCTCCCACCGACAACTGGTCTTGAATATCAACAAACAAACTACTAGTATCTTCCGCCACTTTCTTAAAAATCTTTTTAAGTTCTATGGATTTTTCATGTGCGCCTCTATATTTTCCACCTTTTGAAGCATATTCTGTTGTTTCGCTTACAGCGGGAGGGGTGACAATAAGTATTTGAGGTTTTATATCTCTAAATTGTGATGGCTGTTTAATAATCATTCTTATTAACATTTCCAAGTTCTCGCCAACACCCTCAGCAGATAGGTTAAATTCCGATTTAAGTTCATTTGTACCAAGAAATACAACTATATAATCCAGCGGGTCATGGGAGTCTAAACAAGGGATTATATATTCTATAGAACTTCTTCCTTCTTTTCCCGGACGTGGATCTCCTTTTGTGATTCCACGAGAATTAAGACCTTCTTCAATAACTTCGTAAGAGGTACCCAATAACCCTTGTAATATGCCCGTCCAACGCAGGTCTGCTGAATAGCGATTGTGCTTACTCCCCGGCATATACCCCCAAGTATTGGAGTCTCCAAAACACAGTATTCTTTTTGCCTCTGGGTTTATGTTCATTTTTTTAATCATAACACACCGTATTTTCATACTAAAAATCCTTGTGCTAACGTGAAAACCATTCTCCAGTGCACAATCCACAGCATATGCACACATTGTAAGGGTTTTGACTATTTGCGGTCGTTAAATAAATGTTAAAATGAATATGAAAAAAAGATAAAGAATATGTCAACAGAATCTAAACTCATTCAACAAAAATCTCCGTACGTGCGGGTGCCGCCGCAAAGCGTGGAAGCTGAAATGGCCCTCTTGGGTTCTGTCATGCTCCGTCCTGATGTCATCCATGAAGTGGTGGACCAAATTAAATCTGATTCTTTTTATGCCGAGCGCCACCGCATTATCTACCAAACGATGCTGGATCTTTTAAATGTTTCCACACCAATCGACCTCCTCTCCCTTTCCAACCGCTTGCGCGAAAAAGGCGAGCTTGACCGCGTTGGTGGCGCCAGCTATTTGAGCGAGCTCGTCAACTCAGTGCCATCGGCTGCCAACATTAAGCACTATGCGGAAATCGTGGAAAAGAAGTTTGTGATGCGTAACCTCATTGAGTGTGGCGAGGATATTAACCGTCTGGGCTACGATGAAGGCAACGAGCTGGAAGTATTGCTGGATTCCGCGGAAAAACGTGTTTTTGAGGTCACCAACGCCCCTACTGCTCACCGCTTCGTCATGCTCGGCGACGAACTCGCTGGTGCTTGGGAGCGTTTTGACAAGCTCCACCAATCACGTGACGAACTTCGCGGCGTCCCTACCGGCTTTAAGGATTTGGACAGCAAGCTGGCCGGTCTACAGAAATCGGATCTTATAATTTTGGCCGCTCGCCCATCTGTTGGTAAAACGTCGCTCGCCTTGGACATTATTCGCCATGCCGCTATCACCCACAATATCCCTGTTGGAGTATTTTCTTTGGAAATGAGCGCTCAACAGCTCGTTGACCGCATGCTCGCCGCCGAGTCGCGTGTTGATTCCTGGAAATTGCGCACGGGTCACGGTTTTGTTGAGCACGACTTCACCGCTCTCCAGGAAGGCATGAGTCGCCTCTCTAAAGCGCCTATATTTATTGACGACGCGCCTGCTAACACTATTTTGAAGATGCGCTCTACTGCGCGGCGCCTAAAATCAGAAAAGGGTCTTGGCTTGGTGGTGGTGGACTATCTCCAGCTCATGCAACCAACCAATTCTCGGGCCAATGACAATTTAGTACAACAAATCACCGAAATTTCCCGCTCACTCAAACAATTAGCCCGCGAACTAGATGTGCCCGTTTTGGCCCTTTCCCAGCTTTCCCGCGCCGTTGAACAACGCGGTGGCCGCCCCCGCCTCTCCGACTTGCGCGATTCCGGATCCATTGAACAAGACGCCGATGTGGTTATGTTCATTCACCGTGAAGATAAACAAAATAAAGATTCGGGCCGGCCAAATATCGCCGAAATTCTGATTGAAAAACACCGCAACGGCCCCACCGGCAAGGCAGAGCTCTACTTTGACGAGAAAAAGACGAGTTTCGTTACCCTGGATAATAATTTTGCCGCTCCAGCTGGAGGTGATGATTTTTAAGGTGGTTTTTAGTGTATTTGAAAGCAAAAGAGCTTTTCGAAGGGGCTTGCATCGTTTATCTCCCCGAGAAAAGCTCTTTTGCGTTATAATAAATTTTAATGACTACCATAGAACGATTAACAGAACTGTTTGGAAAATTTCCAGGCATTGGACCGAGGCAGGCAAGACGATTCACTTATTACCTTCTTACCCGCTCGCAACACCACAATGAGGAATTAACGAAGCTTGTCAGCACCCTGAAGGGCACCGTGGCGGAATGTACGGCATGCCACCGTTTTTTTGAAAAACCAGCCGGCAATCACCAAAAACTCTGCGATATTGACCGCGACGAGCATCGTGATAAAAGCCAACTCATGATAGTGAGTCGCGATATTGACCTTGAAAGTATCGAAAAGAGCGGCGCCTATAAGGGTCTTTATTTTGTGCTCGGCGGTAGTGTACCCATTCTCACGGAAAAGCCAGAGGAACGGATTCGCCAAACAGAACTGCTCGCTACGGTTAAAAACCGTCAAGCGGACTTGCGGGAAATTATCTTGGCTATGAATGTCACCCCCGAGGGCGAACACACCGGCGACTACATAGAACGACTTTTAGCACCCGTCATGGGCACCGCAAAAATCTCCCATTTAGGCAAAGGCGTCTCCACTGGCACCGAATTAGAATATTCTGATAGCGACACCCTTAAATTCGCACTAAAAAACCGCTCGTAGTAAGCGGTTTTTCTTATATTTACTTGGCAGAAATAGAATCAATTTTTACCTCAAAGAAAGGCTGGCGATGACCATTGCGCTTCATATAGCGGCTCTTTTGTTTGAATTTAACCACGAGGATTTTTGCGGCGCGGCCGATTTTAGTAAGGGTGGCCTTAACAGAAGCACCAGCAAGGTTTGGAGAGCCAACCTTAGCCGTATTTTCGTCAGCAACTAACAGGACTTTATCAAAAGCCAGAGAGTCCCCCACCTTGGCCTCATCGTTAAGCTTTTCAATTTTAATAGAATCACCAACGGCAACTTTGTATTGCTTGCCGCCTGTTTCAATAACCGCAAATTGGCCTGTTTTCGTCATAGTTTCGCTATTTTAACAGATATTAATAAAAAGGCAATAGTGCACATTGCCAATAAAAAATAGCTGAACCGCGGTTGTGAGTCGCAGTTCAGCCATTTTGATCCTTACGTGTTTTCTGCTGTAGGCCGTCCGACTCAGTCGCGACGTGAGTCCAGGGCCCTAAACAAGCGCTTTAAGCACGATAGAATCAAGCATTTCGATTGAAACGTATGAAATTTCCTCGTTTTTTTGCCAGCTCCTTTCAGGCCGGCGTGTCGCACATCCTTGCGCGACATTAACAAGAGAAATGACAAAACCCTGGCTCCCAATGGAACCAAAAAAGAATTTTGTGTCTGAAATGATAGTACTCCTACTGATAAAATCGTGCAAGAGGATATCCACAATCTGCCTTTTTATTACATTTCGTCGGTATCGGGCTTGTCTAAAGTCAGCGTTTCAATTTCAAGCGATGTACCGGTGATGCGCAAAATATCTTTATCAATTTTCTTGAATTCTTTACCGGTGGCGTTGTAGTGATTGATAGTGGTAGCTAAAGCATTGCCGAGCTTGCCATGGTATTCCTCATAGGTTTTAAGATGCCTGCTAAGCTCACCCACATTCTTAATGACCCCTTTCACCGACTCCTCTATTTGTAATGCGCGTAGGCCCTGCAGGACGGTTTGGAGGTAGGCCAGGAAGGAGGTCGGCGACACAATAATGACGTGGTACTTACTGGCGGCCCGCTGGATGAGGTTTTCCGGCTCATCTTTGAGGGCGCCAATAGTGCTCACCAAAAGCTCGTAATAAATGGCCTCGTGGGGAATAAACATGAAGGCAAAGTCCATAGTCCCCTCTTTGGGCAAAATGTATTTACTGGTTTCCAGAATACGATTTTTGAGGTCGTTGACGAAGATTTTTTCCAGGCGGTCGCGCTCGGCTGGGTCGCGGGTTTCGCTCAGGCGATTGTAATTTTCCAGGGAAAATTTTGAATCGATAGGGATGATTTTGTCTTTAACGAAAACGGCGGCGTCAACAATAGTGCCATCGGAAAAAGCATATTGCATTTGGTAGCTTTCTGGCGGTAGAGTATTTTTGAGAAGAGTTTCCAAATAATACTCACCGAGAATACCACGTTGCTTTGGATTTTTAAGAATATCCTGCAGACTTTGGAGCTGGTCGGCAAAACCCACTACCTGCTTACCGGTTTCCTTAACTTCGGTGAGTTCGCGGGTAATGTCTTGGATAAGTTTTTGTGATGTTAAAAGCTGGTCGGATACCGACTTTTGAATCATTTTGGACGACTCCCCCATTTTGGTGTCTACCGTTTTGTGGAGCTCCCCGACTTTGAAATCAACCCGCCGACCCAAATCATTAATTTGCTCTATGAGCAACTGAAATGTGCTGGCTTGCTCATTATTTTCGGACTTTTCTAACCCCGCACCACTTTTCCGGACAGCATAAACTACCGCTCCCGCGGCCACAATAATGACGAGTATTAAAATAAAGAATGTGCCATCCATAAGTATGCCACTATTATACTAGAAAATTAGTGATATAGTATGGAAATATTAAGTAATTACAAACATTCTCATGTCTCTGCATACAAAAATCAAAGAGGAAGCGAAGCGGGCATTTTTAGACCAAGACACTGTGCGCACCACGGTTTGCCGCTCTATTTTGGCCGCATTAACCTATGAACTCATGGCTAAAAAGGCCAAGGAGGGAGAAGATGCCAAAGACGACGTCGTTCTTGCCATAGTGAAAAAGCTGGCTAATCAGCATAAGGATTCTATTGAGCAGTTTACCAAAGGCGGCCGAAAGGATTTAGTGAAAGTGGAACAGGCAGAATTGAAGATTTTGCAAGAGTTTTTACCAGCTTCCCTACCCCGAAAAGAGATTGAAAAAGTGGCAAAAAAAGTTAAACAACAACTCGGTGTCACTGACAAGGCTGGAATGGGCAAATTAATCGGGGCTATAAACAAGGAATTAAAAGGCCAAGCCGATGGCGCTGAAATAAAAAGTGTGGTGGAATCGTTGTTTTAATTTTTAATTTAATAAAAGTTCAGAAAGATTTTAGCGACTGCTTTTATAATTGCAGTAATGGAGACCGAGGATTCTGAAGAGGCCGCGGCGCCCGCAAAAATTATTGAAATTATTTTGCATGAGGCCGACCGGGCAGGTGCTTCCGATATTCATGTGGATCCAGGTAGTAATGAAGTGTTGGTTCGGTTTCGGGCTGACGGCCTGCTCGCGGTGGAGCGTCGGGTACCAAAGGCACTCCATGCTGGGCTTATAAGCCGTATAAAGATCCTAGCGCGATTGCGGACGGATTTGCACAACATGCCCCAAGACGGGCGGCTGACACGCGAATTTGGTGGCGGGGATATTCGCGCCTCTATCATGCCCACGCACTATGGCGAAGCGGCAGTTCTGCGCATTCTTAAAGATAAGCCTGATTTCGCGCGGCTGGAAACGTTAGGAGTGAACGTGATTGATGTGGCCCGCCTAGAGGCCGCTATGGCACGCAAACAAGGTATGGTCCTGATCACTGGACCAACGGGTTCGGGAAAAACCACGACGCTCTATAGCTTATTGCGGTTAGTATCACCAGAACGCTTGGTGGTTACTATTGAAGACCCTGTGGAATATGTTCTGCCAAGCGCTCGGCAGGTGCAGGTTGACGCGGCTCACGGTTTAACTTTTGCCGCCGGCTTGCGCTCCATTCTGCGACAAGATCCGGACGTCATTATGGTCGGTGAAATCCGCGACGCGGAAACAGCCCATATTGCCATTCACGCCTCGCTCACCGGCCACCTCGTGCTTTCCACCCTGCATACCAACGACGCTTTATCTGTGGTTGTCCGTTTTTTAGACATGGGTGTAGCACCCTATCTAATCGCGGCTACTCTGGAGACTATTGTGGCACAACGACTGGTGCGCAAGCGGTGCGAACGCTGTCGAGAACGTGGATCAAAAGGGTGTGCGACTTGCCGTTATACTGGCTTTCGCGGCCGGCTAGCAGTCTACGAAATCGCTACCATGAGCACTGCCTTGCGGGAGGCGGTGATTCGTGGTGCCTCCTTAGCCCAATTGCAAACGATTGCCGCCCAAGAAAACATGCGCACTCTGGCTATGGATGGTATGGAAAAATCCCGTCGCGGCCTTATTGACGACGGAGAAGTAATTAGTGCGCTGTAATCAATACATAATGTTAACTACTAAGAAAATAAATATCAACTTGCGCGAACAAATAATTCTGTTCAAACAGTTGGGCTTTTTCCTAAAATCAGGAGCATCATTGGATGAATGCTTGCGCCTTGCCAATGCTTCGTTACCGCCCAAAAATCGCATGCGCCGGTTTTTGGAAGCCATTACGGCCGATATGGCTACCGGCTTGCCACTTGCCTACTCTCTTGAACAACATACCAATTCTCTACCCTCGGGCATTGTGGCAGTTATTAGCGCAGGCGAAGAATCGGGGAACTTACGGACAGCGCTTGAACGGGCGGGTAATGAACTCGTCAAAAAAGATGCAAGCCGTAAAAAACTTATCGGAGCCCTCACCTACCCTTGCTGTATCGCCCTTCTGTCTATAGCACTTACCGGCGGCATGACTTTCGGCATTTTTCCGAAAATCAGGCCACTTCTGACAAGTATGCACACCGCGTTGCCCTTGCCGACACGTGTTGTAATCTTCGTATCCGACACTGTTGTCCACCATTGGCTTATAGTCTCCAGTAGCAGCATTGGATTTATCGGCATCAGTATATTCTGCAGTAAACTTACCCTGACACGAGAAGTTATTGCCAATCGCGGAGGACAAATGCTTCTGTGGTTACCACTAGTTGGAAATACTCTAAAATCACACGTTCTGAGCGTCTTTACGGGCACCACAGCAACGCTTATCTTGGCTGGCCTTTCTTTGCCGATAAGTCTGCGGCGTGCCCGCCCTGGCAATATCACCTATGCCCGATCACTGGAAAAAGTCAGAGGCGATATAGAAGGCGGTGGTAAGTTTTCTGCCGCGCTTGCTCGTAACCCACGCCTTTTTCCGCAAACCATGATCCAGCTCATTTCCGCAGCCGAAGCGAGCGCTTCCCTGGCTGAAACCCTCTCATTTCTTTCCGAGTATTTTCAGAATGAATATGAGGATGCGGTTAAAAAATGGATGAGTCTTTTGGAGCCGGCGCTTATGATTGGCATGGGCATCTCTGTCGGTTTTATTTCCTTAGCTATGATATTGCCCATTTATGCCATCTCGCAATCGGTCAGCGCTATTCATTAACAATCGCCAAAATGCTTTTACGCTTATTGAAATCATGGCGGTCATAGGTATATTTGCCCTGCTTGCTGCTGCAGGCTTCGGTATTTCTTTCAGCCAATATAATCAGTGGATGGCGCTCACTTTGCGAGAAAACAAACTGGACACACTCATAGAAAACCGCCACGCCAGCCAAAGCACTACCACAGTTACAATTACTCCTTCATTCGGCACGTTCGCCGAGCCAATTATTGTGTATACAGATGGAGAACTGGCCTACTAAAAACGGCTTCGGCACCGCACAAGGGTCGGTAGTGATTGAAGTGATTATCGCGACCGTTATTTTCAGCATGATTATTGCCGCCGCATTGCCCACGCTTCAAAATTATTTTCAATCCCTGGAACGACTAGCGCTTTACAGCAATATGCTTTTCCGAGATCAAGCATTGTTGGAAAAAACTATCGCCTACAACTCTGCAGAGCAAGAAACCGTTTCGGGCATTTTTGCCTCATCTTCAATTACGGCGATTGAACCATGCTTGAATGAAGCGATAGCAATGGCACGCGGAGCAATAGGCACGGGCATGAGCCGAACATTGATCATGACCGCTTCATATTCGCCACCCTTAGCGTTGGCGGCGGCTGGTAATGACTGCGGCGGCTATATGCTACCTCAAGGCCTCGCTCCACCTTTTGCTTTTTCTGCGCCTCATGTGTTTGAGTCCGGCATTACCAGTTTTGATTTTTTCTCCGGAAATACCTATCTCGCCGCGTCTTCAACTGACGGCTACAATTTTGTGGTGAGCAGCACTATTGCGCAAACAATAATTTCCCGCCTCATCACGCCGCCAGTCAATATGCTTGACGCCGCAGGTAGCTATGTGTACCTAGTTGTCGTTGGCACCACCAGCCAGTTACAAATCGTTGATATTCAAAATCCCAGCCAACCTAAAATTGTCGCTACACGTTCATTACCCGGCGTTACGGGCTCCGCGCCCTCCGGCTTAAGTGTGCGCTACTATGCCGGCCGCGCCTATGTAGGCACCCATCGCACGGCCGGCAACGAATTTCATATTTTTGACGTCACCACGCCCGGAAACCCGCGTTGGCTTGGCTCACTTGAGCTTAATCACAACATTAACGACATTGTTGTCGCCGGCAACTATGCTTACCTGGCAACATCGGGCAATACCAGCGACATTATAGTTATAAACGTCGCCGACCCCGCGCACCCCGGCAAAATCGCCGACTTAAGCTTTACCGGAACGGAAGACACTGAGCGGCTCTTTTTGCTTGGCACCACACTCTATGCCGGACGCCTTAAGGGCGCCTCTGCCAGCCACCCGGAATTAGTCGCCATCAACGTGGCAAGTTCGTCGGCACCATCTATCATCGCAACAAGCTCTCTAGCCGCGAATATAACCGGCTTGCGAGCCATCGCCGGCCACGTTCTCGTGGCAACAAGCGTGGGTATTTTTTCGCTTACTACCAACGCTATCGGCCCTGGCCCGTTCTTCGGAACACCACTAAAAGTATGGTCGCAAGCGACACTCGGCCTTGATAGCGAAAACAACATGCTCTATACCATCGCCGCCACATCATCGGCCATTGTTTCCTTTAGCCACCAATAATTCCAACCGCTCATGCACCGAGGATTCACCTTTATTGAGATGCTTATCTACTATGGTCTTTTTTCCCTGCTTTTTGTGGGTGTGACGGAAACGTGGATTTCACTCGCCAAGCAAAATGCCACATTCATGCGTTTAGCAAAAAATCAGGAGGCGCTCCTTTTTGCCGTCCAAAATGTCGACGCAGAAATCAGCGGTGCCACAAATTACCCTGCCGCCGTGAACACTATCAACACGCAAGCGTGGCATACTATTGCCGCGCCGATTGTGGTGAGCGAAAGCACTTCATCCACACTTTTACTCGGAGCTGTTAGTGTACTGCAAACAATTAACCATCTATCCATATCGCTTGCGCCACCATGGCAACTTGATTACTATTATGCGCAATAATCAGCGAAAATCGCATAGCAGCCACGATGGCTTCGTCGCCCTCATTGGCGTCATCTTTTTTAGTGCCATTCTTTGCCTCGCTCTTTTTATACAAGTGGAACGCCTGCGGGCATTGGAAATGCAATTTGAAAATGCCACTAGCCAGGCACGCACTACCACAGCCGCTATTTCCTGCGCCGCAATTAACACAATCACAAAACCAACCGCATTCACCTATTCCAACGGCCAGCCAATCTCTATAGACTTTTCCGCACTATTGAGTTCATCAACCAGCCTCACAGCTATTGCCACCTCCTGCATCGCCAACTAATTTGCATTTTATAGATTCACCCCAATAACGTCACGCACCTTCCGCATTTTGGCATCGGCAACCTCGCGAGCTTTTTCGCCTCCGGCCAAAAGGATTTCCTTAACTGAAGCAATATTCTTTTCAAGCTTGGCGCGCTTCTCACGCAAGGGCGCTACGAACGCTAAAATCCGCACGATAAGCAACTCTTTCGCCTCTTTGTAGCCCAAGCCACCCTTCACATAGCGCTCGCGCAATTCGGCTAATTCGCTCGGCGTAGCAAAAAGCTTATATAAAGCAAAAATATTATCCTTCTCTGGATCCTTCGGCTCGGCTGGTGATTTAGAATCGGTCACAATACTCATCACCGCTTTTTTAATTTCTTCGTCACTGGCAAAAAGCGGAATAGTATTGCCATAGCTCTTGGACATTTTGCGGCCATCGGTGCCTGGCACCACACCAACGTCTTTCAAAATTAACCCTTTTGGCTCTTTGAAAATCGGCTCGCCCTTTTCACCCTTACCGCCAAACGTAAGATTGAATTTACGAGCCAAATCGCGACTAATTTCCAAATGCTGAGCCTGATCAGCACCTACGGGCACAACATCGGCATCGTAGAGTAAAATATCAGCAGCCATAAGCACCGGATAGTCAAAAAGCCCCATATTCACCTCCTTATCCTTAGCCTCCGCGTCCTTAAAAGCATGAGCTCGTTCCAAATACGGAATGGTTGTTAAACAATTAAAAATCCAAGCAAGCTCGGTGTGTGCCGAGACATCCGACTGTTTAAAAATAGTCACCTTGGCCGGATCCAAGCCAATAGCTAAATAGTCCAAAGCCACGCCAAGAATGTCGCCCGCTAATTCCTCCTTATTATGTACACTAATAAGCGCGTGGTAGTCGGCAATCATCACAAAAGTAGCATGTTCATTCTGCATATCCACAAACTGCTTCATGGCTCCAAAGTAATTTCCAATATGCGGCCGGCCCGTAGGCTTCACACCGGAAAGGAGAATTTTTTGTGAGCCGTTTTTCATACCTGAATAATAACGTGTCTTTATCCCTTTTACAATTTATTTCTTTCTTTTCCACACACCCTCCTGGCGGGCGAGCAATTTTTCGGCGATTTCGCGATGCTCCATCAATTCTTCAGTAACGCGCTCCATGCGCAGGCTTTGGGAACCTTTCACGAAAATAGCATCTCCCTGCTGGAGCTGGTCGGCGAGGTAGCGGCCGGCTTCGCGGCTCGTATCAAATTGCAAAACAGTATTGTCGTCCATACCAGCATCTAAAGCGGCGTCGGCAGCTCCACGCATGCGTACACCGACGCCAACAAAAAACGTCGGAAATTTCTTACTGGACTTTTTACTGATTTTAGCCACCCGTTCCCCGACTTTTCGATGTTCAACTACGGAATAGTCACCGAGTTCCATCATATCGCCCAAAACAGCGATTTTTCGGCCGGGCACTTTCAAGCTTTCAAGCACTTCAAGCCCTGCCGCCACCGCCACCGGCGAAGCGTTGTAACTATCATCTAAAATAACGGTTTCGTGCATACCAGTCACCAGACGCATCCGGCCCGGCGTTGGCTCGTATTTTGCTAAAGCTTCGGCCACCAACAGGTGATTAGTTTCGCCCAAAGCCGTGGCTACAGCGAAAGCGGCGGCTAATGGGTAGATATGCTGACGGCCTAACACACCAGCAATCATAACCGGTATGCTCGTACCGCCATATTCAAGCCGAAAACGTAGGCCGGCCGGCATCGCCACGTCGGAACGCTCGGAAGGCGCGTAGGCGATTTCATCATAACCAACGCGCACCGCCGCAGTAGCCCCGAAACCATAGGTAATTTTTTTGCAGGCCACTCCATTAGCCAAAGCCGTGACGCGCTCATCGTCGGCATTGAGTATGAGCGTGCCAGTAGGCTTAAGGGCCGCCACCAGCTGACCTTTTTCACTGACAAGTGCCTCCACCGATGGAAAGAACTCAACATGCACCGGCACATCAGCGAGTTTGGTGAGCACGACGATGTCGGGCTTAACCCATTCGGTAACGCGGGCAATGTCGCCCGGCCTGTCGGCCCCAATTTCCAGCACCAACAACTTTGGATAGTGGAGAGTGAAAAATGCCTGCATACAACCCTCAACGAAATTAGCCAGCCAACGAAAAGGGTTATACCAACCGTTAGGCAAGCCCAGCACGGTGAGAGCCACGCCAATGTCGCTATTGAAGCTTTTATCGCTCTTACGCACTGCTTGTGCCCCGCCCGGCAAAATAGCCACCAGGGTGCTGAAAATTGCATCCTTCGTGGAAGTCTTCCCCACCGAACCAGTGATGGCAATAATTCTAGGCTTATATTTTTTAAGGACTAATTTCGCTTCCCAAACGATTATTTTCTCAACTATAAATTTAAATGTTTCTTTCATAGTGTTATACGGTGAAAGAACTTTTCTCGGGGAGATAAACGATGCAAGCCCCTGCGAAAAGTTCTTTCACCTTCTAGCGATCTGGAGGCACTTCGTAATAATTTATCAGATATTTGACCAAATTAACAAATGATGGCGTTAAGCTCTGCGAAGCAAAGTCAACATTCTGCGGCTTATAAGTATACAAGAAAATCAGGAAACGTGCCTGCGACTGAGCTGAGGGGAAATAACCGAAGAAAGAGTTCAAATATTGATTGGGCAGATAGCCGCCGCCAGGCGCCGGAATTTGAGCCGTGCCGGTTTTAGAAGCAACGGAATAGTTATTAAATTTAACCGCGCCAACCTTGTCGGCAACTAAGGCCTGCTGATACACCGTGGTAAGCATGCCGGAAATAGCCAGCGCTGTGCTGGTGGAAATAGCCCGCGGACCTGGACCATACGAAAGCGTGCGACTCGTACCATCGGTATAATTAATCTGATTGACCACGTGCGGCGTAATAAGCGTGCCACCATTAGCCAAAGCACAAAGCGCGCGGACCGTAGAAATCGGCGACATGGCAATACCCTGGCCATACGCGGCGGTGGCATGATCAATGTCACGCGAGCTTTGTAGAGTACTCAGTAAGTTGTGTGCCTCATTAGGTAAATCAATACCCGTGCTGGAACCAAGGCCAAAACGGTACATATAATTTGAGAATAGGCTATTGCCGAGCTTGAGGGCAACTGTGGCCGCACCCGTGTTGAGCGAGTCATTCAAAACCGTTTGCATAGTGGTTTGTGGCCCCCGACCACGTAAATCATAATTCCAAATAGTGTGCCCGTCCAAAGTGAGCGAGCCGGTGTCGTTATAGGTCGTGGTCGGTGTCACTACCCCCGCATCCAAGCCGGCTGCCATAGTCAGCGACTTTATAACCGAACCCATTTCATACACGTTTTGCACCAACGGGTTTGTGAAAACACCAATATCGCTGACATTACCGTAATTATTCGGGTCAAAATCGGGGGTGGCGCCCATGGCAATAATATTGCCAGTCTGTGGATCAATAACAATACCACCAGTGACTGTTGAGCTGTATTTTGCTTGCACAGCCTGCAATTGTTGCTCTAAATATTGCTGAACGTTCGGATCAATAGTGGTAACAATGTCCCCCTCTTGCTGACCTCCAGTGACTTCTTTTATATTAGAAAAAATTTGAGCAAAAATATTTACGTATACATCATCGCCATCGCGTTCTAGCGTGCTATTGTAATATTTTTCCAAACCATAGCGACCGTCAGTGGTAGTGCTATCGTAACCAACAAAACCAACGACCTGCGAAGCTAGAGTATCTTCTGGGTAGACTCGCCAACGATCTTGATAAATACCAATAGCGGAAAGTTTGAGGGCGGTAATGGCGTCAGCTTGCGATTTCGGAACATGTTGAGCAATTTCTTCATATGTATCGGTGCTTTTGGCAGCATCGGCCAAAAATGTCGGTTTATCCAGCGGCAAAATACCATTAAGTTTTTGGTAGATCAGCGCTGGCGTACCACTGGCGCTTATTTGATTAGGATTAATCGCAACCGTATAACCCGTGGCTAGTGAAGCGGCAGGAATGAGCGTGCTTGTTTTATCCTGAAAGTAAATAGTACCGCGGTTGTAGAGGCCACTACTCGGCCGAGTATATTGCTCGTCGGCACGCGCAGAAAAATCCCCACCCTGAACTATCTGAATAAAATAAAGGCGGCCAACGAGCACCAGAGCAAAAGCTATGAGCAAAATGGAAATGAGACGAATGCGGCTACGAGTGCTCATAATATACGCGAGCGCGGCCGCTTATGGGTATTTATACGAAAGAGCGACACCTGCACGGGAACTTGGCGCCGCAGAAATGAATTGGGGGGTGGCCACATCCTGGTAGCCGCTTTGATAGGCACTCGCCAAACTCACCGCGCTTTTAAGACTGCTGTATTCTGTTTGCAGATTATTCACCTCCACAGCCATAGCGCTATTGGATTGTTGAAGACGGTTAAAAGCGACAACATTGCGGATAGTAGCATTAATAAAATAGACGTATATACCAAACAACACGAGCAACAACGCCGCGCACACAAAAAAGAGCCGCTTAGCGGTCAGTAGGCGAAGCCAAAGTTTCCAGGCGGGGGTTGATTGGTTGTAAGTTGATACGTACTGCATTTTGTTCTAAGTATGAAAATTATTTTTTGAGAATGATGCGTAATTTTGCGGAACGACTGCGGGGGTTACTGATGGCTTCAGCTCGGCTGGCAGTTTGAGGCTTTTTCGTAAGTACATCCGCCCTGCCTTCTTTCTTTTCCTGTTGGAAGAACCGTTTAACAATGCGATCTTCCAACGAGTGGAAGCTGATGATGGCAATGCGGCCACCCGGAGCGAGCACTTGCCAACCGGCTTCCAGAGCTTCCTGCAAAGCGCCAAGCTCGTCGTTAACGGCGATGCGCAGAGCCTGAAATGTTTTGGTGGCTGGGTGGATTTTGCGGTGATGGTAGCTTTTCGGCGTCGCCGCCAAAATTACCTCCACCAAATCACCGACGGTTTTGAATGGCTTTCCTCGGCGCGCCTCAACAATTGCCTGCGCAATTTTGAAGGCATACCGCTCTTCGCCGTACCCAGTCAAAATAGTAGTGAGTGTTTCTGCGCTCCAGGTGTTCAAGATGGTTTCAGCAGTCAACAAGGCAGGCTCTTTGGCCGGGTCGGCGAATGTCATCAGCAAGGGCTCATCAGTTTTTTGGAAACTGAATCCCCTGCCCGATTGCGCGAGATCATCGGAACTCAAGCCGAGATCCAAGAGCAGTTTGTTGATTTTCGGCACACCGAGCTCATCAAGCACCGTCACTAACCGGCGAAAATTGCTTTCAATAAAAAAGATTTTCGCTTGGTCAAACGAAGCGAGACGTTCTCGGGCACGAGCCAAAGCTCCCGCGTCGGCATCAAGACAAATCAGTTTGATCTGCCCGCCACCGCGCTTTAAAAGCTCTTCACTGTGGCCAGCGCCACCCACGGTGCCATCAACCACAATGTCGCCCGGCTGAACACTCAAGCCATCAATAACTTCTTGTAAAAGAACTGGCGTATGAACCGTGCTTTCCATGTTAGAAAGCGCCTATTTCGCCCAATTTTTGAGCCAGAGCGTCGGCCCGGCTGGTGATGCTCTTCTTATAGCTCGCCCAGCGCGCCTCGCTCCACACTTCAAGCCGGTTACCGACGCCGGCAAAAACGACCTTTGCACCCGCCTTGTCGCCCAGTTGGGCAAAATCGCGTAAGTGTTCGGGTATAAGCAAGCGGCCAGCGCCATCAACCTCAGCGTCGGTGGCACCAGAGAGCATTAAGCGGTTGAAACCACGGCTGTCCGCAACACCCGTGCTGAGGCCGGAAAGCTTCGTAGCAATCGTTTGCCACTCGCCCGCCGGATACAGCGCCAAGCACTGGTCCAAGCCGTAAGTCATCACCACTTTTTTGCCCAAGTCACGGCGAAACTTCGCGGGCAAAGCCACGCGGTTTTTATCATCAATAGTGTGTGTAAATTCGCCGATCAGCATATGATTCTTTCGTGTATTTTTTCGGGAGAGGCAAATGGAGCCGACTAAAATCGCCACTCCACTTTCTCCCACTCTTAACCATTTTATACCACATTCTACTACATGCCAACACAGTTATCCACATTTTCACCGTTTTCTGAAAGTTTATTGACAAAAATATTAAAAATGTTATTTTACAAGCAGAAATTTTGAAGAGTCGCGTGACTTTTCTATAAAAACAGCCAACATGAAAGGAGCGCACATGAAAGCGCCCGTGGAAGAAATTCAAAGCATGTTCTTTGAGGCAATGTTGCACGGCTGGGCGGCAGGCGCCTCACCCGAAGTACTGCCCGACGGTTCTGAGCAGTATGTTTACCCTCCCCCCGAAGAAAAAAGCGATTGGCAGGTTACTGATCGCTACTGGGTCAATGCAGGCGAGAAGTACAGCTGGGGCTACACCCTCATCACCTACCGGGGTCAGCCAGTGTGGCACATGTCTTACTGGGGTTGGTATGAGAAAGAAGCAATTCCCTTCCTTCAGGAATGTTTGTTGGAAAACTACCGCGCAGGAGTTTTTCACGGCGGACGCGGTGCCAACTGTGAACAAGTCGACAGCGGCCTGGCATACTACAACTACGACTGCAAGGGAGATTTTTCGGAGTTCAAAGGCCGAGAAAAGATAGCTATGGAATCTGCAAAAATTACCGAGCTGGGTACGCATTCGTACCAAGGCGGTCTGCTCTTCAAGCCGGACTAATCACAAATGTACAAACACGAAAGGAAAACCGATGGTTCGCCACCGGTTTTTTATTCTTTATTTTTTTCAGTTTTTTCTTTCTTCGGCCTTACCAGCGGAAATGTTTGTGCGTCGCGCACAGGCACGCCGGCGAGGATGGCAAAAAGGCGTTCACCGAACCCATTGCCGAAAGCGGGTGGCATAGCATGTTCAAGCATCTCAACGAATTCTATATCGGGCATCATCGCTTCCTCGTCGCCGCGGTCAATGAGCTTCTGCTGTTCCTGGAAACGAGCGCGCTGGTCAACAGGGTCGTTGAGCTCGCTGAAACCGTTGGTGACTTCGGCACCAGCAAGGATGAGTTGGACGCGCTGGGTGAGTTCCAGATTTTTTAGATTAGCTTTGGCGAGCGGCGAAACAATTTTCGGATGATTGACCAGCCAGGTGGGGCCAGCGATTTGCTTGCGGCAATATTTCCAGAGTGTGTCTATAAGGCGCTCTTTATTGGTGCCGTCGTATTTTACTTTTAATTCGTCCAGCTTGGCGCGCATTTCTTCTTCAGTAGCTTTGAGAATATTGACACCGGCCATTTTTTCTATCGCCTCAACGTAATCAAGTTTGGGCCAAGGCTTGCCGCCATTAGCGAAATCAAATTCAAAACCGCGAGAAGAAAATTTAGTGGTGCCAAAAACCTGCTCGGCCATTTCGCGCAAGAGTTTCTCCGTGAAGACCATTCCTTCTTCGTAGTCCATGTAGGCGGCGTAAAACTCAATATTGGTGAATTCTTGGAGATGTTCGGGGCTGGAGCCTTCATTGCGATAAATGCGGCCGATTTCAAATACACGTGGAAAACCGGCGGCCAAAAGGCGTTTTTGCCAAAGCTCGCCAACAGAAATACGCAGAAAGACGTCGATGTCGTAATCGTTATGGTGGGTTTTAAATGGCCGGGCTTCGGCGCCGCCCGTGGTGAGCTCAAGGGTTGGCGTTTCTACTTCCAAGAAACCGGCCTTTATAAGGTAGGCGCGAATGAATTGCCAGAATTTTGCCTTCTTCTCCAAAAGCTCGCGAGTAGCAGGATTGAATAGAATATCTAAATAGCGCTTGCGGAGCTTTTCTTCTTCGTCCTGCAAGCCGTGCCACTTTTCCGGCAACGGCAAGAGCGACTTTGAGAGCATTTTCCAGCGCTTCACGGTTATGGTTTTTTCGCCGCGGGCGGTAGTAAAAAGCGTGCCGGTGATTTCCAGAAAGTCACCAATGTCTACCGCCTGCTCGAAAAGTTCCCACTGGTCGGCAGAAATTTCATCTTTTTTGATGAGGGCCTGAAATTTTCCGGTGCCGTCATTAAGGACAATAAACGTGAGAGCGCCCTGCGGGCGAAGAGCCATAATGCGGCCAGCTATGGAAAGAGCGCGTTCGGGCGCAATTCGGGGAAATTCCTCCACCAAAGCGGCCAGTGAAAAGTCCCGGGCAACTACTGCCGGGTAGGGATCCATTCCCTTCTGGCGCAATAACGCCAACTTTTTAAGACGAACCTCGCGTAATTCTTCAAGTGTTGCCATGTGTAATAATTAACGGCAGAAAAGGTTTTTCTCAAGCCGGACGAGAGGGAAAGCTTTCGGAAAACCCTTTCTGCCTTTTATTCTAGCAAATCCCCTAGGAAATTTTTACGATGGAGTACACAGCATCGCCACCTGGGGTTTTTACAGTGACAGAATCACCTTTCTTCTTACCGAGCATAGCAGAGCCAATTGGTGAAGATGAGGAAATTTTGCCCGCAGCCGTGTTGGCCTCTTCACTACCGACGATAGTATAGGAAACGCTGTCTTTTTTGCCTTCCCGATGTAACTCTACCGTTGAACCAACAGAAACAATGCCACGGCGAACATTTGTGTCGCCGCCAATAATAGCCGCTCCTTTAAGCAGGCTTTCTAATTTACCAATACGATCTTCAAGCATCGCTTGCTCTTCACGGGCCTGGTGATATTCGGCATTTTCAGAAAGATCACCGAGCTGTTTTGAATATTCAAGCTCTTCAGCCACTTCTTTGCGCTTGGTATTGCGAAGATGTTCTAATTCTTTAACAAGCTCGTCGCGTTTTTCCTGGGTCAAGTATTCTTTGGTATCAGGCATAATCGTGAAAAAAATAAGGGAGTAAAAGTACGCGCAAGTTTACCAATTCTGGGCGATAAGTCAAGAACACGTGGGGACAAATACTCGGCAAAAGGACTTTTTCTCAGGCCGGACGAGAGGGAAAGCCTTCGTCAAAGCCCTTTTGCCTACTAGTTATTCACCATGTACTCGGGAGTATTTGTGGCCATCCAATCGAAAAGCTCGCGAGCGGCAGTGAATGAGCCGAGAACATTGCCGATAGGACGACGCTCCAGCATCATCACAAAGGCATACTTGGGATTATCGTATGGCCAAAAACCGCCAACCCAGGAATTTTCCAATTCATTATTGGCGCCAAGCTGAGCAGTACCGGTTTTGGTGGCAAATTGCATATAACCAACATTCAGAGCGTCGCCAGTGCCGATTGTAGCCGAAAGGCGCATGCCTTTGTGGATCACGTCAAATTCACTTTGCGGTAAATTAATGTGCGTGGCTGTAGAAAGCGCGTTCGTATCCCCCAGTATAATGGTCGGGGTGAGAAGTGTGCCATCGTTGGCCACAGCAGTAATGGCACGCAAAACTTGCAAAGGCGTGACTTGCCAGCCAAATTGACCGATAGCACTATGATATGTATCGCCGATGGTCCAGGTTTCACCCTTAAACGTAGCCTTTTTCCAATCGGGTGAAGGCACGACACCGGCCGGTCCGGAAAAAAAAGTACTTGGCACGAGCTGACCATACCCAAAAAGCGCCGCATATTTATCAATATTGGCGATACCCATACCTTTTTGACCCTGATAGCCACCACCAACTTCATAAAAATAAACGTCGGAAGATTCGGCAATGGCATGCTCCATATCAAGCGGGCCGTTATTACGCCAATCGTGATAGACATACGTAACAGATGGATCGTAGGGATTAGGCACGGAAATTGAACCATTAGTATAGAGAATGGTGCTGGCGGCAATAGTGCCAGTGTCCAGCGCGCCAAGAGCCATAACTGGCTTAATAATGGATCCAGGGGCATAGAGACCGTCAACCGAACGATCTAGAAGAAGATGTCGCGGGTCGTTGAGATAGGAGTTGATGGCGGCAGTGTTGACGCCATCAGACATGACCTGTGAGCTGTATTCAGGGAAACTGACGTCAGCCATGATTTCACCAGTATGTACGTCCATAATGAGCCCGGCCCCGCCCGGCGAGCCCACCTTAGCGGCAATATCGGCCAGCGCAGAGTACATTTCAGACTGAACGCGACTATCAATTGAGAGTATGACGCTTTTACCCGGTTGAGACGGCTTAATAACACTTTCAGAAAGCACCGCACCGGCGGCATTTTGTTCGCGCAATTCACTGCCGTTCTGGCCGGTTAGCTGTTCGTTGAAGAATTTTTCCGCGCCGGTCACGCCGAGATAATCTTCGCGATAATAGAAACCGGCCGTGTCTTGGGTCGGATATTTTACATAACCCAACACGGTAGACATGCCATTAGCGGTACTATACTTACGCATGGGCACCGCCGGGTTAGCTGGGTTAACGCCATTCCAAGCAAGAAGAGTACCGTTACGATCGGTGATAACGCCGCGCGACGCGAATAAAATGGACGGGTGTAAACTATTACTTTCCGCCAACTGCTTATAGGTAACGCCGTGGCCAACCTGCAAATCCCAAAGACGTCCGATAAAAATAAGACCAACAACGAGAACGCAAACGCTCATAAAAAACACCGTATTACGACTGATGGGCTTTTCCAAGCGACCTTCAAATTGATGCTGGTCAAAACGCGGCAAGTTGGAGGCATCCAGGAAAACCTGATCGGGATCAATACCCGACGATGAAGGGGGAAGCTGTTTAAAGAAACGCATGAAGATACTAGGAGGTACGCAAGAATGTTTTCAAATACTCAATGACGAGAAGGGTGACAATGGCCACTAACGTCATCGTGTAAGGAAAACCACCAAACCAACCGGCCGGCCCATTATAAAGCGAGTCAAGAATGATGCCAATCGCGACAAGCTCCGCCCAGCGCCGAAAATAGAAAGCGGCGATACTAGCAAGCACGGCGACCAACCACCAAGGCGCGGCTATGGCGGCCAATACTAAAGCCGTATCAGCCACGATTCTTATATAGAGCCATCTATTTTTTGACGGAACCATGAGGGGCGAAATGCGACGCCGGCGCTTCTATTTTTATAAGCACATACGAGAGATCAAAGATGTCGAGCGGTGACGTGAAGAGCACCCGTTCATAAGGGTCCGTCGGCGTACTGGTAGCAATAGTAACCCGGCCGAGAATATAGTTACCGGGCAGGCCGGCGGCCGTAACAATGTCGCCGGCGGCAACCAGTGAATTACGAGGCAGTCGCACCTCCAAAGTGCCCCCGCCGAGGCCGGTAGCGGCGGCCTCAACCGAAGAAGAACCAATGAGCACGTTTATCTGTTGGCCCGGCGTTGAATACGCAGTGACTGTGGCCGCGGCGGCCGAAACAGAATTTACAAAACCCACGAGTGTGAATGGATCGGCAAAAACCAAATCGCCGGTAGTTATGCCTTCCCCACTATTGGCCGCCACTAACATAGTGTCGTAGGGTGAAAAATTCGGTTTCTCCACAATATTTGCCGCCACAAACTGTGCCGCCGAAGATGATGAGGCGATTTGGCCAAGTAATTGCTGTAGACGACTGTTTTGTGCCAGAAAATAATCCCGCTCGGTTGTCGCCGCTTTATAAAAAATCAATTCTTCTTGCAATGCGACATTTTGCTGTCTCAAACTGGCCTTGTTTTGGAAGAAAGAGAGGAAACCGCCCAAACCATTGCCCACCCAATCGCGAGCCGCGATAATGGGTCGAGCAATACCTTGAACAGGTGTTGCCAAGAAATGCGGCGCATAGTGAGCCGCCAACAACACCAGAGCGAGAGCGAGTACGACGCCGGCCACGGTATACCAGCGACGTTGACGCGTCAACGCACGTGAACTGGAGAAACTAGAATTTCGCGGACGGAAGAGCATCATCGTTCTTTATTAATACCTCCATGTAGCGCGGTAGGTTTTCCAGAACAACACCCGTGCCACGGGCCACGGCGGTAAGCGGATCGTCGGCTACGGTCACGGGAATTTTCAAATGCTCGCGCAAGACATCGGCCAAACCGCGAAAAAGTGCCCCTCCGCCAGTGACGTGTACGCCGCGATGCATGACATCTGCCACAATTTCCGGCGGCGTCGTTTCTAATGTTTCTTTTGCGGCCTCAAGTAATGTCTCTATGGATTGGCGCGTGGCCTCTCGGATATCAACATCAGTTACCACTACTTCACGGGGCAAGCCGGTCACCAAATCGCGCCCACGAATAACCGCTTCCAGTGGTTCTATTTCACTTACCGCACCAACTGGCGTTTTGTTCCGACCCGTCCTAGTACCGGGCATTCCTTCCGCAGAAACTGAGCCAATGGCTATTTTAATATACTCGGCCGTTTTTTCGCCGATTAAAATTTTAAACTCATTGCGGATATAATTCATAATGTCGCTATTAAGCTTGTCGCCAGCGATTTTCAAGTTTTTAGAAACAACAATGCCACCAAGTGAAATGACGGCGATGTCGGTAGTGCCGCCGCCGATATCAATAATCATACTTCCCACCGGTTCCAAAACAGGCAAGCGAATGCCGATAGCCGCGGCCATTGGCTCTTCTATAATATGCACTTCACGCGCGCCGGCGGAAATAGCCGCGTCACGCACTGCCCGCGTTTCCACATTCGTAATGCCGGAGGGCACACCCACAACAACACGCGGCCCCAAAAATTTCCGGCCGTCTTCCTGGGCGCGCTTGAGTAAATAACGCATCATTTCTTCCGTCACTTCAAAATCGGAAATGACACCCTCAACAATCGGCTTTACTGCCGTAATGTGCTGGGGCGTGCGCCCGAGCATGTCCTTGGCCTGAGTACCAATAGCAACCACCATGCCTGTTTTTTGATTAATCGCCACTACCGAAGGCTCGTTCACCACAATCCCCCGCCCCCGCACGTAGACGAGCGTATTCGCCGTGCCTAAGTCAATGCCGATATCATTAGAAAGAAAGGCGCGAATGCGTTGGCGGAAAGAGATGGGAGCAGGCGTAGCCATAGTGTTTTCCAAAGGAAATATGGCCTAACTGTAAGCCCAAAATCGCCCGCAGTCAATTATTGACATTATTTTTCCGTTGGAATAAAATACTTCCGTGCTTGTCGGAGTGAAAGCTCCTCCCTAGCTTCAGGCTAGCAGGCAGGCACACGAAATAACTCAAGCTATCGCTTGAGTTTTTTCGTTCCTGAAAAATGTCTTTTTTCCATCACACTCAAAAAGAAAACTTTTCCACCTCCTTTCTTTTGAAGAATTACTTTTAAAATGCGTCTTTGTTTTTGACTGTCATGAACGGCCGCCGTTGGGAATGTAAAAATTAAACAGAACGAAATCGGCAAAAGTTAATTTGAGGCACCGGCCCTCATTATCAAAACGACTAATGCCCAGCTTGGTTTCTACATTTTCCGGCTTTATTTTTGAATATATAGCAACGCCAGAGCGACCTTTCTTTACGACAGAGGAATTAAAGTATGCCCAGTAACCATCAATTTTTAAAAATTCTTCAGCGAGCTCGGTGAAATCAGCTTTTATTTCCTGAAGACAAATAATGTCCGGGTTGGCTTCTTGGAGATACGAAAGAAAGGTGGTTTTGAAAACCGAGCGAATGCCATTAACATTCCACGAAACAATTTTCATGAATCAAGCAAGGAGTTCTTTTTCCGTCACAAACTTGGTTTCGCCATTGGCGCGGGTAGTGAACTCAATTTTCCCTTCCGTGAGGGTTTTGTCGCTGATGACAACGCGCGAGGGAATGCCGAGTAAATCGCTATCGGCGAATTTTTCGCCGGCGCGAGCGTCGCGGTCATCGTAGAGAACAGTCATGCCAGCCTTGGTAAGTTTTTCATAGAGCGCATCGGCGGCTTTGGCTACGCCAGCAGTGTCGGTTTTACCCACCAATGAAATGAGGTGGATATGGAACGGTGCCACCGCTTTTGGCCAAACAATGCCCTTAGCGTCACTTAAAGTTTCTACAATAGTGCCCATTAAGCGGCCGAGGCCAATACCATAGCTGCCCATGACCACTGGCTTTTTCTCGCCTTTTTCATCGGTGAATGCTAAGCCGAGCGCTTCGGAAAAACGGGTGCCGAGGGAGAAAATGTTGCCAACTTCCACGGCTTTTTTCTCCACCAGGTGGTTTCGGTCAAGTTTCAAATCAGCCAGAACTTCGTCGTTTAAAACTTCTTTATTGACAGCCACCTTCTTTTTTTCATCAACGTAAATTAAATCCTCGCCAGCTTCGGAAACGGTTTGAAATTCTTCGGAATATTTACTGAAAATGCCGCCAGTGGCGAATGTCGGAAACGTAACCGCGCCAAGGCCAACGCGCTCAAAAATATTCACATAGGCCTCCCGCACTTTGCCATAGAGCATTTCATGCTCTTTTTGGTCGCGGGCGAAAGAGTACATGTCTTTCATTAAAAACTCACGGCCGCGCATGATACCGCTTTTGGCCCGCATTTCATTGCGAAACTTGGTTTGAAATTGATAGACAAGCTTCGGCACGTCGCGATACGAAGAAACATATTCGCTCATAATGGCCGTGAGCGGTTCTTCGTGGGTAATGGCCAAGCCGACTTCTCCGCCAGCCTTAAAGGCGCTCTTGAACCAGTTGTCTACTTTTTTATCGTCCCAGCGGTCGGTGCGGCTCCAGAGATTTTTGTCCTGCAAGGCGGTAAGCGAAAGCTCCTGGCCGCCAATAGCATCCATTTCTTCACGAATAATGCGCTCTATATTATTCATCACCCGCAGGCCGAGCGGCAAAAAAGAATAGACGCCTGCCATTTCTTTATGGATATAACCAGCGCGAATAAGAAGCTGGGCGTTTTTGGCGACTTCGTCGGCCGGCGCTTCGCGGCGGGTTTTAGTGAAAAGCTGAGATTGACGCATGGAAAGATTGTACCACTACGTGGTATAAATACCAAAAAAAACACGGAATGGTATACTAGCGAATATGTCAAAAGAAAATTCACCAGGAACAACAACTAAACTCGAGTCGCCTGAGAGCATGGATGTCCGGGCTCAATTACAAGAATTGAGCACAAAAGAAAACGTGCCAACAGCGACGCGGATGCTGAATGAATTCACGCCAGACGAACTAGAAACGCTTGATGTTCGGCTCTTCAACTATAAAGGTGTGCCTTTGGGTGCCTTGCGCATCGTGGAAGAAGGCGATGCTGACGACATCGTCACAAAAATGCGCGAACTCATTGAAACGACCAACTGGAAACCACTCGCGGAAACTTTGGCTAAAAAATTAGATTAATTTTAGTGTACTAGTCCAACAATATCGTGAAAGGTCACGAGGAGCATTAATAAAATAAGGAGCACGAAGCCGACAGTGTTCACCATATTTGAAACCGAAGACTTGATTGGTGAGCCTTTGATTTTTTCAATAATGACAAACAGGACGCGGCCGCCGTCCAGCGCCGGAAACGGAATAAGATTGATGATGGCAAGATTGATGGAAATAAAGGCAGTGAAGGAAAGAATGTAGACGAAGCCAAGGGCCGCGGCCTGGCCAACCAAGCCGGCAATGCCAACAGGGCCAGTAACCTGAGCTAAGTTGGCATGACCGACAAAAAGCTGGCCAAGAAATTGCACTAGGCCGGTGGCCGTTTCGCCGACGAGTGAAGTGGTAAGCGTCGCCCCGTGCCAAAGCGCCGAAAATACATTGAGCCGTAAAATACCAATACTATCCAAGGACACGCCAATGGCGGCACGGTTGATGTTACTTTCAAAAACAGGAATCACCTGCGCAGTACCAAGGGTGACTCCGCGCTTATAAGAAACGATAATTGACTGGCCTTGGTGGGCGGCGGTAAATTGCTGAATGTCGCTAATGGTTATGCCAGCGCTTGTAGTGTCCGCGACACTCAGGCCCACCACTTCGTCACCACTTTTTAAACCAGCGAGAGCTGCCGGCGAAGCGGGATCAACACTCGTAATAGTGGTTTGCACATTGGAAAGATGTGCCCCGGGCAAATAATCGGTCGGTACCGGCATGCCTATCATGAAGCCGAACGAGATGAGTGACCACGCAAAGAGCAGATTGAATGCGATCCCCGCCACCAACACCGCAATTTGCACTACCGCAGGCTTAGCTACAAAACTGCGAGAAGCGTCTTCGCTGACACCCTCCTCGGCCCCATTCTCGCCAAAAATTTTAACAAAACCACCAAACGGAATGGCATTAAGCGAATAGGTAGTTTCCCCACCGCGCGGTTTCCAACTCGCTAATCGCGGCGGAAAACCCAAACCAAACTCATCAACCCGAATGCCACTCCATTTTGCCACTAGAAAATGCCCAAGCTCATGCACGAGCACAAGCACGGCTAAAATGACGATAAAAATGAGAACGGTAAGAAGCATTGTAAAATCCTAACGACGACCCTGCCCGGCAAGCACGTCACTCAAAAATTGAGTACTTTCTTTCTCTTCGGGCTTCGGGGACTTCTGGCGATTTTCAAGAATTTCTCGTAATACAGCCTGAATCCTCTCCTTATACGGACTCACTTCCGGCCGCGAGAGTAGAGTTTCTAACTGGGTCTGACGTAGCCCTTTCGGGTATTGATTGAAATTTTTCATCGGCGTAAAAATATCCATCGCGGCCTGCGTGGCAGCACCTTCAGTATCGCGATTAAGTTTTGCTTCAAAAGCAGGGATATCTTTTGACGAGGGGTTGAGATCTTTTAATCTTTTGAGTAGATTCGCCGCGCCAGTAGCTGCAGCAAGCTGTTCTGAACCAGAAAAGGCGGGATCGCCCGTTTTCTTTTGATTAGCACCGAAATAGGTATTCAATTGCTCGTTTGTTATTTTTAACAAATGGGTTTTTCTTGTTTCCTCTTGAGTCGTCTTTATGGCCTCAAGTGCCTTGAGAGCGCGTGGATTGTGTGGTGTTGGAATGACGGCTTCCTCTTTTTTTTCAGAGCGCCGACCAAAGAGACGTGCAAAAAACCCTTTCTTTTCAGGCGCAACCGGCTCAGCGGGAATGGTTTTTGGCGCAGGCGCACTCACCGTAACGTTCTCCTTTCCCTTAACAAATACCGGCGGATTTTCCGGAGCTCTTTGAGTAACAGAAAAAGGAGCTTTGGTAGCATATTCCGCAGTCGATTTTCGTTGTGACGGTTTCTCTTTTATAAGCCAATCCTTGGCAACGCCCTCAATATTCACCGTTTGTGGCGACTTCTCCGGCTCCTCGTGCGTGACAAGAAACGGTGATCCTGTTGTATACCCAGCCTTCTGCGGCACACTAGGCACTACTTCTTTGGTGACTTTAAATGGTGCGCCAGCGATATATTCAGGCCCAGGCGCAACAACTTTTTTCTCTGGCGGAGGCACCACTGTTTCAGTAAACCGTGCCGGCTTCTCTTCAATTTTTATTTCTTGTGGTTTTTTTATTTCTTGTGGTTTTATTTCCGGCGGATTTCGCTGAGCGGTCCGGGAAAATCTGCGCAAAAAATTCACAACCCAACCGCTTTTCTGTGGAGCAGTTTCTGGAACCGCTTGCTCCAACTTGTGCGTTGGGAACGATACTGACTTTTCCGTAAGATCGTCGCGTACCCGCTGCAACTGTGCCCGTTCTTGCTCTTGAGTATTTTTCCTTGCGTTTTCTGCGACCCGTGTCAACTGATCCTTGTTTCGCCTTCTTTGTTCGGGGTCGCCAATCATACTTGTAAGTAGACCGATATCACTCTGATTAAATTGGGATGCTGAAATTTTTGACGGTTTTTGGGCCGGAGCAGTCTCAGGCGTTGGCTCTGCTGGAATTTCTGGAGATTTTTCGGTCATTTTTTTTAATTAACTTGCAATTTCCTTCTCTTTCTTCTCAAATTGGGAGTCGAAAGCTTTGCCGGTTTCCTGGATGGTTTTTTCCATCGTATCTTTAAAGCGAAACTTTTCGTCTTCACTCATACCACCTTCTTTTTCACGCTTCTGGATTTCATTCCAAATTTCATCACGGAGCTTGCGCAAGGAAACGCGAGCTTGCTCAACGCGCTCTTTGGCGATTTTTAAAATTTGGGTGCGACGCTCGGCGGTTAACTCGGGAAAACTCACACGCACCCCGCGTTCGTCGGCCCCGACACTGACTCCAAAGTTAGCGACGCTAATAGCTTTTTCTACCGCCTTAACCTGGCTAGCATCCCAAACATTCACCCGCAAGGTACGCGGATCTTCTATGGAAACGCTGCCGAGCTGATTAAGTGGTGTTTTTGCGCCATACACCTCAACACCAACACCATCCAAGAGTGCTGGCGTGGCCCGGCCAGTACGAATCTGCAACAGCTCTTTTTTAAGCCAGTCATCAATTTCTTTGGCTTTCTTTTTTAATGGGTTGAAATCATAGTTCATATAGAGACAAGTATAGCAGATATTTTATAGCGAGGGCAACGTGAGCGCAACATGCTCCAACAGAAGCTTAAGCGAAGCGGAGCGGTCGTTTACATACTGACGAACATGGAGTAGTTCTTTAAGCACAACGTGTTTCTGCGATCCGCCGCGCTCGCGCGTATAAGCGACAAGGTCGTCAACAAGAACCAGCGCGGCTGCTTTATCTTTTTCTTCCAGAATCGGCACGAGAAGGGCAAGGCGCTCGGCGGGCGCTGCTTTCATAAAGGCCAAAGCGGTGCCTGACCCCGATTTCTGACCTGGTGGCACCATACTGATAATTTGTAAGCGCGAACGCACCGCTGGTAATAATAACCAGCGACTCGGCATAGTAAGAAAAAAGTGAGTGCCCGTAGTCGGCTCTTCCAGGATTTTCAGTAAAGCATTTTGAGCTTCGTTGGTGATTGTAGACACTTCAAGGATGAAGATTTTTTTGCCGCCGGAAAATGTCCTAACTTGCTGGGCTTCGCGTAGCTGACGAGCATCGTCCACCGTCAGCGACTCTGTTTTGATATGGCGAAAATCGGGATTGCCCGTGGCGACAATACCGAGCTCTTTTTCAAGTAAGCGCCGTAATTCCGGTACAATACTTACCGCCTCCCCTTCTAATAAATAGGCATGATGTAGCTGGTCGGTAGAAAAAAGAGTTTCAAGTTTTTTTTGAGACTGGCCTACCATACTGATATAGTACGGCACTTTTTGAATATAAAAAAGCGGCTGGCAGATATTGGGAATCTACCAGCCGCCACTTACCCGAATGCACACAACAAACATCCGGATTCGTTCTGTTGCATTATAGCACGCTCAGCTTTCTTGTCAAGAATGGCGTGGCCGACAAAAATTATCGCTTGGCGATAATGCTCTTCTTATAAACATCCAAATGTTCCAAAGCTAAACCAGTGCCTTTAGCCACGCAATAAAGGGCTTCGTCGGCCAAAACGGCCTTAACGCCGGTGCGCCGAAAAACCAGCTCGGGCAAATTGCGCAATTGCGAAGAACCGCCGGTCATAATGATGCCGTTATCAATAATATCGCTGGCGAGCTCAGGGGGTGTTTCCTGCAAAACGGTTTTAATGGCGCCGATCATTTCGGTGAGTTCCTTGCCGATAGCCTTGACGATTTCATTGGTTTTCAGCTCCACCGAGCGCGGCAAGCCAGTAACAAAATCGCGACCCTTAACCGTCATGGTCAATTCATCCTCAATGGGAATAGCTGAACCGATTTTAATTTTGACGTCTTCGGCAGTTTTATCGCCCAGCCCTAGGTTAAAATTTTTCTTCAAATAATCAATGATAGCGGCGTCAATTTTGTTGCCGGCCACCTTCACGGAAGTGCACGCCACGATGCCACCAAGGGAAATCACCGCCACGTCGGTGGTGCCACCACCAATGTCGCAAATCATTCTGCCCATTGCCTCCTGAATAGGAATACCCGCGCCAATAGCGGCAAGGATAGGCTCTTTAACCACGTAGGCGTTTTTAGCGCCAGCTTTCACCGCCGCCTCTACCACCGCGCGACGCTCAGTGGAAGTAACGCCGGCTGGCACAGAAACAAGCACGTCAGGCCGAAAAAAACTCCAGCGACCAAGAGCCTTACTAATAAAATAACGGAGCATGGCTTCGGTGACACGGTAATCGGCAATAACGCCATCTTTCATGGGCCGGTAGGCAATGACGTTGTCGGGCGTGCGGCCTATCATCGCTTTAGCCTCGGCCCCCACCGCTAAAATAACATTGTCCTGCTCCGAAACAGCCACTACCGAAGGCTCATTGAGCACAATCCCCCGCCCTGGCACGAAAACGAGCGTATTAGTAGTGCCCAAATCAATGCCGAGTTTTTTGGAGAAAAATGCCATATATATAGGCATACTACGTGATTTTTGAAGATTTTACAAATGAAATAAAATAAAAATTTCCCAAAAAAGATATGCAGAAAAAAGCCGGCTCTCCGTGAGAAGAAGCCGGCTCGTGCCTGCATTAATTGATTCTTAATATTTTCCGAACGCACCCATATGAGCCAGAGCGATGTCGCGGATTTTGCGAATGGTCAATTGCGGACCAAACACCTTCGCCACTTCATCAAGCTCCTCTACCGTGAGTTCCGGAATGCCAAAAGATTCGGCCAGTTCAGAATTGAGAGTCAACGCATCTCCCGACTTAAACCAGAACGGCGCGCAATGGAACATAGGCAGATCCAGAATTTGTGACTGGGGTGTTGTAGAAATATCTGGGTTACCGGAAATACCCGTCACAACACTGACGATAATGTCTGTTAGCTGTTTATCTGACAGCACGGTTCGTTCCCCCGCTTTTAGTATTTCTACCATGTCACAACCTCCATGAAAAGGACACGGGGTCAAAAACGCTACTAGAATAGTACCATTTTATGCAGATTCTGGCAAATGAAAAGCCGCCCACGATAGGGCGGCGAGTAGTACTGCGACATTTTGCAAAAACTCCTTACGAAACGCTTGGCTCCCGGGCCTGGACGAGACGCATAACCACAGCACAGAGATCGCCAACCGTTGTCGGAACCGGCTCCAGCGCAGAGTCGGGAATTTCAATCCCGAACTTCTCCTCCAGGCTGAGGACGACCTCCGCGCTATCAAGCGAATCAGCCTTAAGATCTTCCTTGAGGAGCGTATCACGGTTAATGATCGCGCCGGGAGCGACAAAGGTGTCACGGAGAACTTCCTCTACACCCGCAAAAACCTCATCGGACGTTGGTACTTTAGCCATAGGGCACCTCCAAAAACAAAGTATCCAACCACTACGCTATCACCTTGCAGAAATATCGCAAGCCTACAAAAGTTATCACCATTTTTCAATTTTTAAATATATACCATATGTGATATATTATTTTAATATGCCAGCCGCCCCACGAACAGCCAAGCACTTGAGCGATATAGGCACCTTTATCAGCCGCTTGCGCCAAGCCCGTGGCTTAACGCAAGACGAATTGGCCCTTCGCCTAGAAACCAGCCAGAGCGCCATTGCTCGCATTGAGCGCGGAGAGCAAAACTTGTCCACGGAAATGCTGGCCAAATTAAGTGGCGCCTTGGACCGCGACATCCTCCAGCTTTCCAAAGGTGCCTTGAATTTTCGGATTGAAGGCGGTCGCCCGCTTTCCGGAGATATCACCATTAAAACGAGTAAAAACGGCGCCATGGGTTTGCTCTGCGCCGCTCTTTTAAATCGCAACAAAACCGTTTTGCAGAGCGTGCCGAAAATTGAGGAAGTGAACCGCATGATTGAAGTTTTTCAATCCATCGGCGTCGGGGTGAAATGGACAGGTGCCAGCGGGAACGATTTGGAAATTAAACCACCGGAAAAATTTGATCTGAAGAATCTGAATGCTGAATCGGCGGAAAAAACCCGAAGCATTGTCATGCTTATTGCCCCCCTCTTGCACGCCCTGCCGAAGTTTCGCCTGCCTCAGCCCGGCGGTTGCCGGCTTGGTTCACGCACCGTGAAGCCACATCTTTATGCTTTGGAAAAACTTGGCGTCAACATCACCACGAAGGAGAAATACTACGAGGTTCAGGCCGCCAAGCTTAAGCCAGCAGAAATCATTCTTTATGAATCCAGCGACACTGCCAGCGAGAGTGCTATTATGGCCGCCGCCCTCATTCCTGGCCGTACGGTCATAAAATACGCTTCCGCCAATTATATGGTGCAGGAAGTGTGTTTCTTTTTGGAAAAATGCGGTGTGAAAATTGACGGCATCGGCACCACTACGCTCGTTGTGCACGGCGTGACAAAAATAGACGCACCCGTAACCTACCGCTTAGCTGAAGACCCTATTGATGCTATGTTCTTTTTAACTGCCGCCGTGGTAACCCGCTCAAGCATCACCTTGCGCCGCGTGCCAATTGAATTTTTAGAACTGGAACTTTTGAAACTGGAAAAAATGGGCTTCCGTTATAAAATCCTGAAACGCTACATCGCGCACAACGAACGCACGGCACTCGTTGATTTAAAAACCCTGCCTTCACGCCTCACCGCCTTAGAAGAAAAAATTGAATGCCGCCCCTACCCCGGCTTAAATATGGACAACTTGCCTTTTTTCGCGATCATTGCCACCCAAGCCAAAGGCACCACCCTCATTCACGACTGGCCCTATGAAAAGCGGGCTATCTACACTAAAGACATTGAAAAGCTCGGCGCTGAAGCCGTTTTGGTTGATCCGCACCGTTTGTATGTTACCGGCATCACCCCATTGAAGGCCGCGGAAGTAATTTGTCCGCCCGCCTTGCGCCCCGCTGCCATTCTATTAATAGGTATGCTCGCGGCCAGTGGCACTTCCGTTTTGCGTAATATCTATTCCATCAACCGCGGTTATGAAGACATTGTTGCTCGCCTCAATTCCCTCGGCGCCAAAATCTCCATCCTTCGCGATTTTTAACCGGCACCAGAAAATTTGACATCTTGTTTTTTCTAATGAGCAGTGTTGAATTTTAATTTTTCTTTACTATTCCTTCAGGACTAATTTAACGACCCCTGCCTACAATACAAGTACCGGCAATTTCGTAAGATTGCTCGGTAATAGGGGCGCGAGAGAGTCTCAACTAACCATTGACACGTTAGCCGTGCGGGTGCAACTCCCGCCGCCCCTACAAGAAAATTTAGGCAATATACTTTTTATTTCGTATAGTTGCCTGTAAAAGAGAATCTGCTATACTTCTACGTGTCAATGGTTAGTGGGTGGTTATCCCCGCAAGGCTAAGCAAAGCTCCGCCACAGTTTTAATACTTCCGGCGGAGTTTTTGTTTGGTTTGCAAAACTAGGCCCTGACCCCTATATTTAAGCCATGTTCATCGTCCGCGTCATCCCCATTCGCCGCGGTCTCCAAGCGGAAACCCTCACTTATTTTAGCGCCGCCCTGCTCCCGCCAGGCACGGTCATTAAAGTGCCCCTACGCAAGCGGCTGATAGCGGCTATTGTGCTGGAGAGTGTGCTGGCGGCCAATATTAAAAGCGAAGTAAAAACAGCTGCTTTTGCTTTACGCAGTGTCGGAACCAGTAAGATTGGCGAGAAGGCCGGAGGGCAACTATTTCTGAATCCTTTCATGCAAACGTGCGCCGAGTTGGCGCACTATTTTGTCGGCACTACGGGCAATGTAGTGGCGGCTTTAGTGCCGGCAAAAATCCTGGAGCAGGCTGCCACCCTGAAGGAACCCGCGAGCATGGTGGTGAAAAAAATAGCCGACTTACCCTTGCCGCCCCTCGTCCTCCAAGCCGACGACAGCGACCGCTTCGCTCATTATAAGAGTATTATTCGCGAAGAATTCGCCCGGAAGCGTTCGGTGTTTGTGGTTCTGCCAACTATTCAGGATGGTATTCGTGCTTTTGAGACACTCTCTAAAGGCATTGAAAATAACACGCTCGTGGCCAATGCCGCGATGACAAAAAAACAGCTCGCCGAAGTGTGGAACCGCGCCGTCGGCGAGCCGCATCCCCTACTCATCATCGCTACCGGCGCTTTTTTGTGCCTGCCCCGGGCCGACCTCGGCACTATTATTGTGGAGCGTGAAGCGGCCACGGGCTACAAACAGCAAGCTCGACCGTTCGTAGATATCCGCCGCGCCGCCGAGATACTGGCTAAACAACTCGGCATTCGCCTAGTGCTCGGCGACATCCTCCTGCGCGCCGAAACCCTAGACCGGGTCAACCGCGACGAAGCTCATGAGCTGGTGCCCTTGAAGTTCCGCCTACTTTCCAGTGCCGCCGCCCGCCTGGTAGACATGAAAAAGTATAAAATATTGGACCGGCCGGAATTCCGCATCATTAGTGACGAGCTGGAAACGTTAGTGCGCGAAAACCGCGAACACAATGAGCGCCTCTTTCTTTTTTGCGCTCGGCGCGGCTTAGCGCCCACCACGGTGTGCGGCGACTGCGGCGCCACCGTGCTTTGTTCACGCTGTCGCGCGCCTATCGTTTTACACCGCAGCGGCGGTGGCGACGAAGCCGAGCAATTTTTTCTGTGTCATCGCTGTGGGGAACGGCGTAGTGCCGCCGAGCGCTGTAGCATTTGTGATTCCTGGAACCTCACCACGCTTGGCATTGGCATCACCCTCGTGGCCGAAGCCTTGACCGGCCTTTTTCCCGACCTGAACGTTTTTCAGCTTGATAGCGACTCTATCGCTAACCGACGCGAAGCCCGCGAACGGGTAGAGCACTTTTATAATTCGCCCGGCTCGGTATTGCTGGGCACCGAACTGGCCGTTGCCTATTTAGATAAGCCCGTGGAAAACGTGGCCGTAGCCAGTGCCGATGCCCTTTTCTCAATCCCCGATTTCCGCATCGGTGAAGAAGTCACCAATCTGCTTTTGCGCTTGCGCTCACTCGCCCAAAAACAATTTTTGATTCAGAGCCGTTCCGGCGCTCAGCCGGCATTCAAGGCCGCCCAGAGTGGTAACGCCGCCGACTTCCACCGCGACGAACTTGCCGAGCGCGAACGTCTGGGCTACCCGCCGAGCACCACCCTCATCAAAATCACCGCCGAGGGCGACCGCGCCGAAGTGGAAAAAGAAATGTTCGCTCTGGCCCGCCACCTCCAGAATTACAAACCAATCATGTTCCCGGCTTTTGTAGAATTCGCCCGCGGCAAATTCCGCATGCACTTATTACTGGCCCTGCCCCGCGGCACCTGGCCCGGCGGCAAGCTGCACGCCGAGTTGGCCGCCCTGCCGCCAACGCTCAGCGTTAATATTGACCCGGAAAGCCTGCTCTAAAAGACCAGGCTTCGGCACTGCTGAGACAATGGACAAAGTTCGTTTTTTACAGTATTCTGAAGCCGTATTTTTATGCCAGCCACCTCAAAAAAATCTGCTAAAAAAACAGTCGCCGCGCAGGCCGAGGCGCCAGTAAAAAATGTTCAGGCCACGCCAATAGCTGTAGTGCAAAAAGGCGACCCAGTTCTGCGTCAAAAAGCCGAACCCGTGCCCGCAGACTTTTTCGGCTCAGCCAAGCTGAAGCGCATTATTGAGCGTATGAAGCGCGTCATCGCCGAGCAGGCAGACGCCGTGGCCGTAGCCGCGCCGCAAATCGGCGAGCCATGGCGCATCTTTGTGGTTGCCGGAAAAATCCTCCTGCCCAATTACGCCGACCTGGAAAATAAAGAGTTAGAAGAGATGGCAACGGCGGGCACCATTCCCGCCGACATGGTTTTTATCAATCCTGAATTAACCAAGCTCTCCCGCCAAAAACAAACGATGCTTGAAGGCTGTCTTTCCGTGCGCTGGCTCTATGGCAACGTCCGCCGCTCCGAAAAAGCCACGGTTAAAGCCTTGGACGAAAGTGGCCAAGCTTTTACCCGCGGTGCAAGCGGCCTTTTGGCCCAAATTTTCCAGCACGAAACCGACCACCTCAATGGTATCCTTTTTGTTGATTCAGCCAAAGATCTGCGCGAGGAACCACCCGCCGAAAGCACAATTCTATAATGTCTATAATGAAAATCTCCTACGTTTTTTTCGGCAGTGAATCGCCCTTTTCAATCCTTGTCATGAATGAGCTGGAAGCCGCTGGTTTTATACCCACCCTTATTATTACTGACGCTTCTAAAAAAATCAGCCTGAAAGAATTACAAGAAAAAGCGCCCGCTGGTGGCTGGGATGTTTTTATTGTTGCCTCATATGGTCAAATCATTCCCGAAGCAATTTTAAATCTCCCGAAGCACGGCTCGCTTAATGTTCACCCTTCGTTGTTACCAAAATACCGCGGCCCCTCTCCCCTACAATCAGCTATCCTTGCCGATGACAGCACCACAGGCGTCTCAATCATGCTCATGGATAAAGATGTGGATCATGGCCCTCTTATAGCTCAAGAAAAAGTGACCGTGAGCGCATGGCCACCCAGCTACCAGAAAATGGAAATAAAACTTGGTGGTATTGGCGGAAATATATTGGCAAAAATCCTGCCCGAATGGCTCGCCGGCAAAATTCCAGCGGAGCCGCAAAATCACGCCCTCGCCACGTTCACCAAAAAAATCACCAAAAATGACGGGGAACTTGCTTTTGACCCGGCAAAAAAATTCTTAGCCGGTGACCCGTATCAAAACTTTCTAAAAATCCAAGCGTTCTCCCACTGGCCAAAGGCTCACTTTTTTATTGAACGCAAAGGCCGTCGCCAACGCATCATTATCACCGAAGTAGACTATAGCGACGAAAAACGCACCTTCCTCATAGAGCGCGTCATCCCCGAAGGCAAACAAGAAATGAATTGGCCCGATTTTGCCAAAGGATACCTCTAAAACCGGTGCCTGACCCCGGTTTTAAATTATTTTCCGCCCTTCAAAAAATTCTTCACCGCGGAAGCACCACGGCGCAAGAGCGTGCGCTTTTTATCGGCACCGGAAACCAACGTTTTAGAGAGTTCGTCCTTAAGCCCGTCAATGGCCGCCCGAATATCGGCACCAAAAGACTTCGCCACGATATCGCGCCCCATAGCTCGCAACTGAATTTCCGCGGAAAAAGCATCCGCGCCCCCCTTATGATGCTCGGTGGTTTTTCCCAGAATAAGATGTAGGGCCGCATCCTCCCCCATGAGGTGCCCAAAGCGCTCAATAACAGCAAGTTTTTTCTCAACATATTCGCGAATCTCCGGAGCAAGCTCCACGCCTACTGTTTTAATATTTATTTTCATATTCCGAAGTATACCAGACAACCCTTTTCTCGGCCAAACTTTTCTGCTATGATAGTTCCGGTTCGGTGGACGTAGTCGTATGTGAGGCATCAATAGACTAGGAAGCCCCTGGTCTAAACGCGAAGTCGTGCAAAGGCTTCTACACCGAACCAATTATTCCCCTGTAGCTCAGCGGTAGAGCAGTCGCCTGTCTCAAGGCAGCACCACTTTGAAAATAGTGGTTGAAAATGAGGTGAATTCGGTGAACCCCCCAAGATAAACGATCGTGTGGGCAATACCGAGCCAAGCTTTGACGAAAGTCATTGAAGGTGTAGAGACTATCCCCTTGCGGGAGTACTCAAGAATTTTTTAAGATTCTTGCGGAAGCGCCTCATTCCTAAAAACCTCACGGTTCATGGAAATGATATAGTCCACCCCTTTTAGTAATAGAAGGACTCGTGTAAGCGATTGGTCGGAGGTTCGAATCCTCCCGGGGGAGCCCTAGTGACGAAACCTCACAATTTGTGGGGTTTTGTCTTATATGGCTTGATGGTTTCGAGGTTCGAGCGGAGTCTAATTCTTTGATAACCGCCTCTCGACTTTTTATCATGGTCTTTATGAAAGAATGGTAATTTACAAAGAGTTTTTTGCCTTTTATAGTGAGGTTCGAGCCTAAACATGAAAGTATCGCTCGCTTGGTCTTATCGTCTCCTTTTTCAAACCAAATGTGAGCGTAACAAGCGAAGTCAAAGGTCTTTTCTGTGAGCTCTACCCATTCGAGGACCTGCTTGTTGGTGACTTTCAATTCATCTTCAAGGATCAGCTTTCTTTTTACCATTCCCTGTACATGATGCTATGGGCAACCTCGAGGCTTTTGAGAGATTGATTAAGGGCGACAGACCTAAATAATAATCTTAGGTTTTAAATTACTGTTTATACTCGTTAATATACTCATATTTAAGGCTCACTTTGCAAAAGCTTGCATTGTTAGATATTCTATGTTATAATACTACTAGACACTAAAGTGGTGTCTCTAGAAACAAAACAAACAAGGAGGCACCTTTGAAAACACTGATCTTTTTGAGACACGGCAAAACTGCCTATACGGGACAGTTCTCTGATCTGACTGACGAAGGAAAAGAACAAATCGGCAAAGCAGCCGCTGAAATTCTCGACATCGTCGGAAAGAACGAGGACGTTCGTATCGTCAGCTCGCCGTTACCGAGAGCACTCGGGACTGCAGACATCATCGCCAAGAAATTGGGATACCCCTACGAGGAAGTCGAACATGAGCTCGCAATTCGTTGCATGGATTTCTATGACAACGACGCTGCGAATGCCATCTGGTCGAGCTTCCCCTCGGCGCGTGATGTGGACCGAGCGTATGCAAGTGATCCTCGGTTCGAAGAAGGCGTGGCCATCGAGAAACGTTCTGCGATTCAGCACCGTTTCTTCACGTATCTCGGGAGCCTGTTCGAGCGATTCGTCGCCGACAAGTTACCGGACGTGATGATCCACACTTCGCACTATGAAGTTCTTTGGGACCTAGCGGCAACGTTTGGTTTCAAGGAGCCTCTCATTCACGGCGAAGTCATCAAAATGGAGCTCACCGCTTCGGACAAGAAAGGTCACATACACGTTCGGGCAACGTTCAGGGAGTATAGTCGGGAGTTTGATTGCAAACTTCCTGCCGAACTCTTTGCGAGCCAGTTCAGTTCGTGATCTCAACACTCAACCAAGGGCTCTGTCGCAAGACGGAGCCCTTATCTTTTTATGTTATAATAGAAAAATATGACGACCTTAATTGAAACAATTGAAAATGGAAATTTTAATAAACTTGGCAAGCCAGAGCGTGTAATTGAAACTCTTATCTCGAAGCTCTTTTTCTTTGGTGATGATGTATATAAAGTATATAAATACAACAAAGCTTTTTTTGGTGATTTTTCAGATGATCGTTTTAGACACGAGTTCTATCACAACGATTTTACATGGAATAACACCATGGCACCTGATATCTATATTAAGCTTGGATATGTAAAAAGAGACGGTGATACTTTTATCGAAGCAACTCATGATACATCGGAGGACTATTTTATTCTCATGAAGAAAATAGATGATTCCCAGACTTTATTTAATCATATTAGAAACAAGACTTTCACAAAAGAAAACCTTGAACTTATTACTGAGGAGATGTTTAAGCGTACAGAAAAATTGACTGAGATAAAACACACAGACATGGAAGATCTTTTCAGTATGTCTTATGTTGATTTAGATTTACAAAATCTAGAGAGTACAAGAGAGTGGTTATATATGGGTTCTGAATTTATTCCAAAACAAGAGGCAGATGCGATAATCGATAAGATAAAGTCCTTTGTTTCATCGTATACATATTTTAAGAATTTTGATAACAAAAGATATCTCGCATCTATCGATAATCATGGTGGTAACATCCTTTTCTCTAATAACAAGGTTAATTTTATTGATTCTATGCCACCAATGAGAATATGGAGAATTCAAAACGATGCGTATTCTATAAGTAGACCCGCTACCGATCTTGAGGTCTTGGCTGGTAAAGAGTATGCAGACGCAATGTTCAGCAAGTTTGAAGAGGTTCGAAATACCAAACTAGATCCGAAAGTTAGAGCCTACTTACAAGTCGTCGCTGCTCTAATTCAGGCGCCCTATATGTATGTATTGAAAGAGGTTGAATTTGCACAAAAGTTCTGGGATTTTGCTAAGAGTAAAGTTCAAGAAATTTAGCAATAAAGCGTAGTCTCAACTTACTTAACGTAATTCATTTCTAAATCCATCTGCTTTTTTAGTTCAAGTGCACGTTGCATAATGCGGTCTCCAATCTCGCCCCAATCAAAATATTTCTTGTAGTCAGCAGGGTCAATAAGTTCAATCTTTGTAATGTCTCCATCTGGATCATTAGTAAAAGGACCGAATGGTTCAACAATACATACTGATCTAGTTTGTGATACAACACCTTGTGGCTCTGTTATATCCTGACAACCAATAAAGCGCTGTCTGATAACATTCATATTTGTCTCTTCCTTTACTTCTCGTCTTACTGCATCACGAGCACTTTCACCAGCCTCAACTCCACCACCTGGTGGGGTCCAATATCCTTTCTTATCGGCATATACGAGTACCAACTTACCTTCGCAAAAGCAGTAAGCATGTACGCCTTGGATTTTTTTATAACCGAGGTCAAGCTCACTATTGATATCGTTATATGCAACATCCAATACTTGCCCAGATTGATTTGTGAGAGTTGATTTTATTTCCATAAGTTAAACTTTATCATTTTTAACCCCTTTTTGCTAAAACCCTACCGATACTCCGCCATCTCTACCTCTGTCGGCTGTGTAATCTTAAACAATCCATCCCTATAATTCGGGATATAAATGTGCTCTTTATTGGTCTTCCAAAAGGTTATTACCTCGCGCACAACGTCGAGCCGCCGAAAATCTCTTTTATAAATCAACGTGTTTTTTTGATACCCCAAATAGGATTCGAACCTCTATTTTTATGGACCGATAAATTTGAAGCTACTAACGATAGAGTTAAAAGTTTTTGCATCAATCTTTCCACCGTCATCAAAAATAACGAAGTTCGTTGCTGAATTCGGATTAGGAATAATCACTGAATTTTCAACAACTTGGCCATAAGACAAAGAGGTGACTGTAGTATAGTTTTTACCATTTACTGTTATGCTACCTGTCTTTGAGGAATATCCTGAAGCGCCAGTAGTGTTTTGTAGGTTAAGGTAGTCATTCAGTGTTATCCACTTGTTTGCATAAGAATCTCTAAAGCCAATATTTACAAACAGTCCATCTTTAAAAGTAAGCTGGTTAAGACCTGTATCTGGTCCAACATACGCAGGCTGTGTCCAGCTTGCCGGATAATTGAAAGAAATACCTAGCGTTGAACTTACATATGTTGTCCAAGAAGTTATGACTGGTGGAACGACCACTTTTTTTGAGTTAGACGAAATTGCAGTATCTATAGAGAGAGGTTTAACGTTTTTACATTGCGACGACAGACTCTCTGAACTTAAGGCGCCACAAAAAATGGACACTTGATTGTCAGTGTCAGTGACACCCGGCTTGATCGTCATTCGATTTAAGAAAGAAAAAAGTAGACATCGGTCCGATTTCGAAGGTGAATTAGTAACGACACCATAATTAGTGCAGACTTTTGCTTGGAATGCATAATCAATTGTGTTGTAGACAGAAATACTGAAGTCGGGTAATACAAAATTTGGGAAAAATTTCTTTTGAAAGTCGGTAGAAGGATAATTTCTTTGTGGCTCAATAATATCTGATGCTAAGTGAGAAACACAATATTCTTGATAGGAAAAATTACTTGGATACCAGGAAGCTTTTTCATATGGGCCCAAATCAGTCACGTACTGATTATCTGGCAATGCCAGACAGGAATTCATCACCCCTTGAAAAGTGGTACTCGGGGGTAAGGTGAATTCAAAACAGTATACGGGCGGCTGATCAAGCTTTCCGGCCATACAATCTTCTAGACTGTTATTTGGATATGGTTGACCAACAGCTTGTTCTGTTGGTGATTGAATTTTACTTTGCGCATAAACATAGATTCCAGCCCCAATCACCAACACTGCAATAATTATTAACAAAGGGACAATGAAAGCTTTTTGAGAGTTTTTCATGTTAACTGAAGTATATCAAATTGACTAACATCCAAATATTTACTCTACGGACACTCCTGCAACCAGGTTCTAACATCGTCCAGCCCTCGGAGCCGCCGAAAACCTCTTTATAAATCAACGTGATTTTTTGATACCCCAAATAGGATTCGAACCTATTTTTGACCTACTACGTCAGAAGCCGAACAATAACCAAGACAAGCGCAATAACGAGCAGGAGGTGGATAAGACCACCGCCTATGGAAAAACTAAACCCGAGAAGCCACAGGACCACCAAAACGACAATAATTATCCAGAGCATGTTGTTCTCATTTTATTTTACGCGTGAGCCGGCGCGCATAATAGTCTCATTTTTTCCAGTCCTCGATGGATTTGCACGGCAACGGTATTTTTTGTTTGTTTAGTAGCAAAAGAAATTTCTGAAAGTGACATGTTCTCCGTATACCGCAAATGCATCGTTCTTTGATAGGTGATCGGCAAACGCCCAATCAAAAGCATTGCCGTTTTTCCATCTAAAAGATTAAAAATATCACTGGCATCATCGGTACTCGGTTCAAAACCCTGTTCCAAAAGAACGTCGAGTGAAGTTGTTCCGCGTTTCCGATATTCATCCACGATGAGGTTATTCATGATGTGATACAAAAAAGCCTTCATGATGATGATTTTCCCTCCCTTGGCCAGATATTGCCAAGTTTTCATAAACGTGTCTTGTGATAAATTATCGCTCAGCGCCTGATCGTTTGTTTTGAAAAACGCGTGCTTAACAAGCCCATTTTCATAACTATGACGGGCCCCGCTTAACTGGGCGCTTCGATCGATATTCTGTTTTGAGGTCATAATATATAAACTAAGACGGTGTTGGCCATCTCTTGTTACTGACTAACTACACTACACCACACATGTGTCACGTTAAGGAGAAAATCTCACAGGGCTTCACTATACCTTATTTTGCGACTTTTTGCCACGTTTGCAATAAAATTGTCGGTCAAGCGGCTACAGTACCATATGGAAACACTCACTGTTGATTTTATTGAACGCTTGTGGGAGAGGAGTTGGACATACATTAAAACCGTGGTTGACGTCGTTCGCGAGCCTATTTTGATTCTGGATAAAGATCTTCGGGTCATCGCCGCCAACGACCCTTTTTATCAGACCTTCAAAGTCGAGGCAAAAAATACTCTGGGCAAAATCGTCTATGAATTGGGAAATGGCCAGTGGAATATTCCCGCCCTCCAAAAACTTCTTGAGGATGTTTTGCCCAAGCATACCTTTTTCAAGGGGTTTGAAGTCATCCATGAATTTCCCGTGATCGGTCGGAAAATCATGATCTTGAATGCTCGTCAGATCCATCTTCAAAAGAAAGACCCGTCGGAAATATTTCCCCCAATAATCCTCTTGGCCATTGAAGACGTCACCCAGATGATGATCGCCGCCGAAAACTTCGCCAGCCATACGAAACAGTTGGAAACAAAGTTCACGGAACAAAGCCAACGGCAGGATGTCCGCATCAAAAAACTGGAAAAGGAAATTAATCAAATAAAATTAGGAACATTAAAATAACATGATTCTATGAAGAAAATACTTCACAAAGTTTTAGCTCGTATTGAAAAACTGAAAAAAGAAATTAATCAAATTATGGGCTTGTAATAATGTGGTCATCAGAACGGCATCGTGTGTATATCAAAATTAATCATAATCTATAATATAAACATGAAAAAAACACTTCTAATCGCGGGAACAGCATCGGCCTTCTTTCTCATGGCGGCCCTGCCGATAAGTTTGGTCTTTGCTCAAAGCGCTACCACGCCAGTATTCCACACCCAAACAGGCGTGCAGGTATACAACACCGCAGGTGCCTCAATCGCTCCGGGTATCTATTACTTGGCAAACGACACCCAAATTTACTACTACGGAAATAGTATTTACTACAATCCAAATACCCAAACTTATGGCAGTATTACCGACCCCTCCTATATAAGCACAAACTATCCGTACAGTGTCTCATCAACTGCTCCCATTGTCGGTATTCCCAATACCGGTGCCGGCGGCAACGCAGGATCTACCTGGTTGACTCTCGCCGCTCTGGGAATGCTAGTTCTCGCCGGTGGCGCCTATCTCGCCTATCGTTCAATCTCTCGTCAAACAGCCTTAGCTAAATAACGCCATGAAGATCAGTGCGGTTTCCTTCGTTGCCGTCGGCGTGGTGGTGATTGGGGCCAGTGCGTATGGTCTCTACATTCTGACCAGAGCCACTCTGTACGTTCCCGGCGACAATATGTACGCGCCTCCGGTGGTCAGTTCGGTTTTGTCTAACGCAACAACGAGCGTCGCGACCACCGCATCTACCACGGTCGCCACATCCTCAACTCCGATAGTCAAAAATGTAAGCGGGGCTCCGGACACGAATGCAGGCACAAGTGACTATCCGGTCACTCTATATATTCCAAGCTTGGGCATCAATGCCAAAGTCCAGCAGGTCGGGCTCAATAGTATCGGCAACATCGGTGCCCCAAACAATTTCACCGATGTCGCCTGGTATAAATACGGTCCGGCACCGGGCCAGCCAGGCAGTGCTATCATTGACGGCCACGTTGATAACGGCCTCGGGCTAGCGGGCGTGTTCAAAAATCTTTCCACTATAGCTACCGGTACTGAAATGTCGGTGACGACTGCCCTTGGCAAGACACTGGTGTTCCAGGTCGTGGCAATCAATGTATACGGTTACCAAAACGTACCGATGGCTAGCATTCTAAACTCTTCAAGTCCGACCATCCAATTGATAACCTGCGACGGAACGTGGGTAGGAGATCAAAAAACGTATGACGAGCGACTGGTGGTGAGTGCTACTCTGATATAATAGAAAAAACTTAACAATAGTACAAACGCATTTATGCATAATTTCTATTCAAACAATTACGGGGTTGGTTTCGGAGCATCCACTTGGGTCCACACCTTTGGACCTATATTGGTTGTCTTGGTGTTGTGGAGCATCTTTTGGAAAGGCCTTGCCTTGTGGCATTCAGCCCGACGCGTCCAGCCATGGTGGTTCTTCTTTCTCCTTATCATTAACACTCTTGGCATTCTTGAGATTATTTATCTCTTTGGTTTTGCCAAACTCAAACTTTCCGAACTCTTCAGTAAAAAATAATTCCCCGAGCGCTCTCTCCCACTAACAAGCAGGTTCCCTGCCGAGTTCGCTTTCCGCGTATCCATCGGCAACAATCACCCGCTCATAGTTCATTCTGAGATATCCGCAAACCCACCCCGCGAATTGTTGCAAAACAGTTCGCGGGGTTTTCTTTTATACTAACTTAGCCTCTTCCTTTACCAATTCTTTTTTGGGCGTCTCTCGCTTCCATGACTCTTATTTTAACAGCCTGCTTGGTGGCAGCGATGGAGCGCTTATTTGCCTTTGAGGCATTCCAATTTTTCTTTGAATTAGACATGACCCGTATAGTACCACACTCAATCGTGCGGTAGGCCATACGTGCTATTATATTGAGGATGAAAACGTTGCTTCCGAAGCTGGGCTTTGTTTCCCTACTTCTTTTATCCGGATTCTTCCCTTTGCACTTTGCGTCTGCCGCGGTAGCGTGCAGTTTCCCTCGTAATTTAAAATTAGGAGACCGCGGTGCCGACGTACAGCGACTGCAGATTATTCTCAATGAAAATCCGGCAACACAAGTTGCCACGGCCGGCAACGGATCCCCTCAGCATGAAACCACTTTTTACGGCTTAGCCACCAAAACAGCGGTAATTCACTATCAGCAATTGCATACGCAAAGTGTGCTTTTGCCCTATGGACTGGCCCACGGGACAGGAATCTTGGGTACGCTTACCCGCCGATACTTAGTGACCACCCAGTGCCAAAATGCGGCTGTCAGCTTCAATACTACCGCACCGACCATGACACCATTGCCGGCACAGCCAGAGACGACCCCCACCAACACAATCACAAACCCCGTCACCGCTTTTACCACACCCGCGTTTCAGTCTTCCGGCACGGGGCTTGCGGCTTTAGCGGCACAACTGCATCCCAACGATAGCACCGACGACACCGCCACTATCCAAGAAATGATAGATGTGGCGAATCAAAACAAAATCTCTACCATCACTCTTCCTGCCGGCACATTCAAACTTGCAAGCGGCCTCCATTTATACGGAAGCAATATTACGTTCAGCGGCCAAGGAGACCAGACTGTTTTGGACTTTTTTGACAGTTACCACGGCGGCGACTACCAAGGCATGCCCATTACGGTGGGAGCAACGGTGAATCAGTCGGCGACCTACAATCCCGTTCAATCAGTGACCGGTAATACTATTGTCTTTGGCCAATCCGTCCCCTTCAGGACTGGCGACACACTGTTTCTTTCTGACGGCATGAGTGCCACTCGCGTACTGGAGCGTCAATACGGCGGCACTCTTGACGTGCCCAACGAATTCAACGCACCGGCTCCTTCTGAGTTTGTGACCGTTGCTTCGGTCACCACAAACGCGCAGGGACAAACTGTAGTGACCCTCATCAATAACGTTATCGGTTCGGGCGATTACGCCAACCTCCTGCCGAGCGGTCAGGCCGCGAACAACAACTACCTGACCGTTTGGCCGGTAACCGCTCCCGCCGACCACATCACCATAAAAAATCTGGCGATTCACTTTAGTAATCCCCAAGCCGATGTTTCCATCATGACACTTTTCAGCACCAATTTTACCATTGACCACGTGCACATACTCAACACCACGCAAGCGGGCGGTCATGGAGGATTTTCGCTTATTCTGACCACGAATTATCAACTAACCAATGACACCGTACCGGGCGGAATAGCCATAAACTCCAGCCGCCAGGGTACCATCTCGGGCAACACGATCGGGAACCTTACGTTTGAAGAATCTTCTACTCACACCACCGCGCAAAACAATGTGATTGGCACCCCTGGAGGTAGCTCGGGTATTGCAGTACGCACTGGCGATATGGGCTGTAATCAGATTTCCATACTCAACAATATTATTTATGCCGGGCCGACTAACGTTGGCGGTATCGGTATTTGGGAAGGCAGAAACATAACGATAGCTAATAACACGGTTAGCCAAGGCGACGCTTTAATTTGGGTTGGCCAAGCACACAATGTGGTGGTGCGCGACAATACCGCTGCATCCTTTGCCAACAATGACGTCATTGATACCGCAAGCGTCAATGCCTATAACAATAGCTGGAAATAAAACTGGCGATCCCCGCCCCTGCGAATGTACTGTAATTAATACTCTTTTTACGTGTCGCTTGTAGCGTGAGGTCAAAAATCAGCAACGAGTAAATGGACACACTCATAAAAGCGGACGTCTTTTTCTTTATCGCCTCAAGCGCTACGGTTGTCTTGGGTATTCTTGCTGCAATCCTTCTTTTCTACCTTATTAGAGCGGCACGTAATCTCCACCAGCTTTCCGAAGCACTTACAGGCGGCCTAAAAGAAGGCGGAGAATTTTTTGTTGACCTTAAGGATCGGCTGGAGAGCAATGTAATTTTTAGGCTCCTCTTCCCTCCTAGAAATAGGACCCGCCTTAAGAAGTAATTATCCGTTTTAAACCATGTAAAATCATGAATAAAAAAACTTCAACAACTCCCCACGAAGTACATGCTGTGGCACATAAAAGTTCTGGGGTTATGAAAGCCGCAGTCGTTGGCGTTACTCTTGCCGGGCTAGCCGCCGGAGCCTACTTTTTCTTTGGGCCAAATGGCAAAAAACACCAGAAGCAGGCGAAATCCTGGGCCCTCAAGATGCGAGCTGATGTCATAGAAAAACTGGAGAAAGTAAACGACGTCACGCAAGAAACATACGATCACATCATTGATACAGTTGCCGCAAAATATAATGCCGGTAAAGAGGCCAGCCAGGAAGAAATCCACGAGCTCGCCGCAGACCTCAAAAAGCACTGGAAGGCTTTAAGTTCTGGCGTTAAAGAAGTGGCGGCGAAATAATTTTACCTAGCCTTAAAATTTAAAATTGTGTAAGCTTAAAGCGTTATTATGTACATGTATGTAACCTATATTTAAGACATGAAAAAGAAAAACCCAGTGGTTCATTTTGAAATGGGCTACGATGACAAGCAGAGAATGACCGATTTTTACACGAAAGTCTTCGGCTGGGAGGCCGAAATGATGGGCCCGGAGATGGGCAACTATGTGGTCGTGCACACAACAGAAACCGACAAGAACGGAATGATAAAAACGCCGGGCGCCATTAATGGTGGCTTCTACAAGAAAACCGACAGCCCTACTTCCCACGCGCCTTCTATAGTGATTGCCGTGGACGATATTCAGGAGGCAATAAAGGACGCCACTGCTGCGGGCGGAAAAATTCTGGGTGGTATGAATCAAGCGGGCAAACATACGAATGAGCCTCAGATGATACCGGGCGTTGGCTTGTGGATTTCAGCCATGGACACCGAGGGCAACCGCTTCTCAATCCTCCAGCCGAATAAAATGTAGGCGGAAGTTTTACCGATGCGGACAGCCTGCCCAGCAACAAGGACGGCGCTTCCCTCCTATGAGCTGGTTGCGCGCCCGTTCTATATGCTCTTTTCTCGTTTCTAATTTTTTAACGGAGATTATCCAGCAAATCCATTCATTGCGGGCAAGCGGGGTGATATCCTCCCATTTTGCCCGCATGGCCGGCGAAGCAACGATGGCTTTTTGCACGTCATCAGGCAAGGCATGCACAGTGCCGGCTGAGATTCCTTTTTTTATCATGTGGGTATTTTACCAATTTTACACCAACTTTTGTATCCATCAAGAGAAGATTCGTGGTATTGTAAGGATGAGTATTATCAACGCTCACCAAACTATATGAATAAAACTATTATCTGGATTATTGTGATAGCCGTTATAGTAATTGGAGGATTCCTTATATATGGAGCATTCGCTCATCAAAGCACACCGGCCACAACCGGGCCCGCAACCTACGACCTTAATAGTCTTGGTATGGCCTCAGGCACGCCCGACGAAACACCAACAACACCTGCACCAACCCCTTCAGTAGTAACGATAGATATTAAGAATTTTGCATTTAATCCGGCGGCGATGTTTGTTAAAGTCGGCACAACAGTAACCTGGGTCAACGACGACAGCGCTCCCCATACGGTCACTTCTGATTCTGGAACAGTTCTTAACTCACCTACCCTCCAGCCCGGCCAGTCATATAGTGTCACCCTCAACGACCTCGGCACAGTAAGTTATCATTGTAAAATCCACCCTTCAATGCACGGCACCATTACCGTAACCAGCGGTTTAGGTTCATAAGATTTTCCGGGTTTTACCACCCTTGACAAAACCGTAGAATTTGGTAGTATATACGAGGTTTATCTTGGCCGTTGCCAGAGAGCATAAAACGCTTGGACGTGCAGCGTACTCTGCCGGGAAAGACGTTCTTTCTTCTCCCCGCAAGTTATCGCGCTTGTCCCCAAAACGCCGGCGTGTTTCTATGCCTCTCGGAGCGAATTGTCGCTCAACCTTCGGTTTGGCCACCGAAAACGGGTCAAGACACCATGCCCACCCTCCTGGAAACCTGAAAAGGCAACCAGGGAGTGGGTATTTTTATTGCCCAACTTGCATTATCTCAAAAGTATGGTATCGTACTTAACAGACCTTATTACTAAGGAGATATTCTATGGGGACGCAAGTCCGAAGTCGTGAAGAGCGCGCCGGGGAAATAGTCGGCAAACTCTTACATAACCAACTCCACTCGGGCAGATTACCTGCCGGCTTCATACAAATCCTCAACGGCCAACAATCACCCACATACGAAATGCTTTTTGCTTGGGTTGACGAGCACCTAGAAGAAGCAGAACGGTGCATAACCCAAAACAATTGGTAATACCGCCAAACATACCCGCCCCGCCTCTTATGCGGGGCTTTCTTCTTACTTTTGTGAAAAAAATTTTGCTGACTATGAGTTTGCTATACTATACCCATGCCAAAACGCCGCACCTCTTCCGGTTTTACCTTGGTTGAACTCGTGGTGGTTTTAGGCGTCATCGCCATTCTGGCAACAGTCATTATTCTTAACCTTCGCAATAGCGCCGGCTCGAGCGGCCGCGACCTTGCCACCCTAAGCGAACGCGACCAGGTGCGCGCCGCTTTGCAGATTTATTATTTTGATCATGGCGGCTACCCCTATATTTCGCCAGACTACACTCTGAAATGCGTCGGTAGCGATTCGTGTCTTTTGGCAGACCCGACGAATACAAATATCACCTCAGCGAACCCTAGTCTTCCGAGCATAAGCACCAAGCTTTCGGTCAGCACCGCCCTCTCCGCTCTTTCTGTTGGAAACATGCCAGCCATTAACGATAGTGGCGGTAAAGAGCAGGGTTTTGTCTACCTTTCTTGTTTGAGTACTACTGCCACCACAGATACCGACGGCACGCTAGTGTGCCCTTCCGGCACCAGCTATCTCACCTTTCCACTCAATAACATCAACGTTGGCCAGAGCACGCAGGGCGGTGCGAGTGAGGCCTGCCAAACGGTCGGCATTTGGAATACTCCCGTGGCCTACAACGTCGCTACCTGCGCTCCAGGCGTTATTAATGGCGGCAGTAGTGGTGGAAGCAGTTCGGGCAGCACGGGCGGCAACCAAGCCGTGGTTTGTTCGGGTACCGTCACAGTTCCAAGTACGGGCACACTGGATGCTAGTAGCCCTTCAAGTCAAACGGTTATTTGGAACATAACAGGTCCGACAAATACTAGTTATTCTTATGTATGGACTAATACACAATCTAGCTTGAGCTCTGGAGTTTGCTCGTCCAACACGTATAATTGCCAACATTTCACCGAAACCCTTTCGCCAACAACAGACATCGCCGGACAAGCCGCTAGTGGTAAATTTCAAACCGTCGTTACGGTTAAAGATCAAAATGGTAGCTTGATCGGCAACGGCAATTGCTCCGTACCCATTGCTCTGCCAACAGTTAGTGGCACCTGTTCCGTTTCGCCAGCGGAGCCGGCCAATCCTAATCCGAAGGTTGGCGACACCGTAACCTGGACGGCAAGCCCTATCGGCGGCAACGGCAAATATTCCTATACTTGGGCCAACCTCGGCCTCGGCGCCAGCTTTACCGGCACAGGACAAGTGTTGCCAGTGCAATATACTAGCAGTGGCGGCTCAACACCCAACCTACAAATAACCTCAGGAGGAGTGACTACATCAATTACTTGCCCGACTGAAAATATTGACCCTGCCAGCAACGACGGGAATGGAAACGGAGGAAATGGCACCTGCAAGCCTAGTCAGTGTTCCTGTACAAACTGGTCATATGACTATCAGTGTACCGGCGGCTATTACTGCGCCCAAACCTGCACCGGCTATACTACAAACGGTGAAGGCAGCGATAGTTACAGCAACAGTAACAGCTACTGTTGCGACACTGAATGCGCGGGCTTTACAGACATAACAACCTGCACCAGCTGGAATCAGAGCTGTTGCAGTTAACTACATCCGCGGCAATGACCGACCTCATTACAGATTTCCGGCAGGTGTTTTTTTTCATGAAGAAAACGGGCGTGCGTCTGCGCTTTTTTCTGTGGTCACTTGGCCTATCACTTGGCCTGGCAATTTTCAATCTCTATACCGTTTCCCTACTCTTCCCGCTCGTCCAGGGCATCGTGAAGCGCGACTGGAGCGGCGCGGGCGCCCTGCCCGGCATAGGCAGGATGATCCGCCTCTTTCCGAGCACCTTTTCCTCACCGGTGGCGATTTTTCTTTTGCTGGTGGTATGGATTTACGCCACCATTATCGTCAAAAATATCCTGCAATATAGCGCGGCCATGAGTGCCCAACATCAGGCTAATATCGCCCGGGAAAAAGTCCGTGGCATGCTTTTGGACAAGGTCCTTGCCTTCGGCAAAGCATTCTACGACGAACACAAACTGAGTTGGGTCCAAGACGTACTGACCAGTTCCACCGGAGCCATAGAAAATCAATTTCGCCTCTTGCAGAATTTTTTGATTCAACTCCTACTCTTGGCGGCCTACTTTTTCGTGATGTTCAGGATTTCCTGGCAATTAACACTTATCTCCGCACTCTGTTTTCCGGTGATTAATTTTTTTACCAAGCGCCTTATTATCCAGGTCAAAAAAGCGGTCGCGAACGCCAAGGTAGCCACCCAAACTCTCAATGAGCGGGTTTTTCAGATTTTGTATTCCCTCCCTATTATCATCGGTTTCGGTAAAGAAGACGTGGAGAGAGCGCTCTTTGCCGAAGCAAGCGTACGCGACATAGCCCGAACTTCTCGCATCCAAAAATTCTCCAATTTATTGCCTCCTATTGAAGATATTGGCGCCACCACCGGCATGCTCGTGTTGGCCATAGGCCTGGCTTTTTTGATGTACAGTAACCAGCGCCTAGACCCATCATCAGCCATTATTTTATTCTATTTAGCCATGAAAATCGTGCCAGCCTTGAATTCAATGAATGATTTTCGCCTCGGGTTAGCCGTGGGCAGTGCGGCCGTAGCTGATGTTAATCAGATTCTGCACGAAAGCGATCGTTTTATTTTGCCCGATGGCCGACGCGAATTGCAACGTTTTGAACACTCTATTGAAATACGCAACCTGACCTTCTCCTATGCTAATGACCACGTGGCTCTGCGTGATTTCTCCCTAATAATCAACAGGGGCGCGGTGGTGGTAATTGCCGGAGCCACCGGCGCCGGCAAAAGCACGTTGGTGAACTTGCTATTGCGTTTTTATGACTGCCCGCCTGGCACAATTTTTATTGACGACATTGATATTCGGGAATATTCGCGCCGCTCCTTACGGCGACGCATTGCTTTTGCCAGCCAGGAGGTGCTCCTTTTCAGCACCAGCCTGCGCCACAACATTGCCTACGGCTCTAGCGAGGCCGTGGATGAAAAAACTTTACGAGAAACTGCCAACAAAACCGCCGTAAGCGATTTTGCTCTAAAACTAGCGGCTGAGTATGATACGCCAATTACCGAACGCGGCACCACCTTTTCCGGCGGCGAGCGTCAACGCATCGCCTTAGCCCGCGCCCTTCTGAAAGATCACGATATTCTTATTTTAGACGAAGCCACCAACGCCTTGGACAGCGCCACTGAGCAACGGGTCTTGGACGCCATTTTACGAGAAGCAAAAAACGCTTCAAACCTCAAAACGGTTATTATTATTTCACACCGCCCGTTGACCGTACCCCATGCTGACCAGATCGTAAGCATCGGTGCTACACTATAAGTATATGCTGTGGATTGGCCTTATTCTACTCTGTGTCCCTTTTTGCCTTATTCCCGCTTTTGCCGATTGGCGGCGCGGAGCATTGTGGATGGCCGCGGGTATACTTGGTTTTTCTATTCTCGTTGCCCTGGTGACACAAACGGCAGGAATTTTTAACTATTGGAATGTACTGGCCTTTTATTTTGTTGGCGCTGTTATCGCCCTGACGACCTTCTGGCGACAACGCTTATGGACGCGGATTCGTTTCTCTAGGACCACACTCACCGCTTCGCTGTTTGTTGTTATCGCCTTCACTATCGTTTGGGCCGAATTCTACGTGGTGCATTACCACTATAGCGGCCCCGTAGCGACGCAATATGGCACACAAATAGTGGCGTCCAATGGCTATCCCTACCCATTTTATTCCGATGAATGGATCACCGCGGGTATGGCTCAGTTCTCCATCAACCAACACGTTTTGCCGGCGGTTAACCCGTTGAATGGCAAACCATTCCCCGATTTAGTTCTACCTTTCCACGCGCTGACCGCCGATTTTTTCTTACTTTTTGGCCTTTCGCCCGTTAACGACTTTGCGACTATGGCAATCATCGGCGGCCTCATAACAGCCGCGCTTCTGTATGTACTGTGCCGGTCGCTCAGCCTGGGGCGCGTCGGATCCCTGGTTGCCGTGCTTTGCTTGCCATTCATCACGAATAGCGGAAACTTGCCCGGCCCTTGGTTCTTCTTGGCTTATAGTGTTGGCACGTGGGGATTGCTTATAGCTCTGGCTGCGGCGGCACGTAACGACAAAATTCTTACGCTTTTGGCATCCTTTCTGGCACTCGCACTCTATCCGCAACTTGTTGTGTTTATCGTTCCTTTACTAATTGCGGTAGCTCTACGTTCCGGCATTAACAAAGATTTTTTGAAAATAGTATGCGTGAGCGGGGTTGTCATACTCTTGGCAGCCGGAAGCATTATTACCCTACTCCTCGTAAAAGGCCTCGGCCATGGCCTTATTACAACCATCACCGCCGACATTCTGTACCGTGGTAGTGATGGCGGCAGTGTCGCTCTCTACCCGTGGGACATACTGCCAATGTTTGTGCTAACTCTCGCGACTATCGGCTTCTACCCCCTATTTCAGCGCCGACGCTGGGCTTTTGTGGCGGTGCTGACTGTAGGTATTGCTTACTGGATTTACTACAGCCTAACGCCATGGATTTTTATTATTGAGTATTTCCGGCTGGTGAGTGTTATGGCAATCCTGTTGACTGTTGTTGCCGGTGCCGGTGCCGACTTTCTCATTAACACGTTTCGTCATTGGTTTAGAGAAGAATTCTGGGCGGCCCTGCTCGTTATTACTTGCTCTTTCACCGCCTTTTTCTATCCCAATCAACAAAACTGGCAGGAATTAGTCCTAACAATTGGTAGCGGCGGCACCACGCACGCCCTCACACCATCGGCCCCCATTAGCCGCTTTCTCACTGCCGACGACCTCGCGCTCTTCCACAACATTACCGGCGCGCGATTCATCGCCCCGCCATGGAAAGGGCTAGTTATCGGTATTACCACTGGCAATATACCCCTGCAGTCAAAAGCCGCCTATATCACCGTGAACACTCTTTCTTACAATAATTTTATGCAGGCAAACTGCTCTCAGAAAGAGACTATTGCCTCACAATACGGCATCGCGTACGCATACGCTTCGGGATTCTCTTGCGGCGCTTTCACGGCGCTCGGCACAAGCACCGAAAATTTGATTTTATATCGTTTTATTCCAAACAAACTGAATTGAGGCAGAAGCGCTTGCCGGTTTTGGTGGGACCGTCGTCAAAAACGTGACCGAGATGCGAGCCGCATACCGCGCACAAAATTTCCGTGCGTTCCATGCCGAGAGTACCGTCGCGTTGTTGTTTAACGGCGCCAGGCAGTGCTTGGTCAAAACTCGGCCAGCCGGTGCCCGAATCAAACTTGGCGTCGGCGGCGAAAAGCGAGTTGCCGCAGGCCGCGCATCGGTACACACCATCTTTTGCCTGTGAGAGCTTGCCGGAAAAAGGCGCTTCAGTCCCCTTTTCACGTAAGATTTTATACTGCTCCGGCGTCAACTTTTTGCGCCACCCTTCCTCGGTTTTGGGCATTTCTTTGGACATATTATTTTGCATGAGATTTTAATAATTCAGCAAATTGTTCTTGAACCTTTTCCACCTTAGGGTCAATAACGAGCTGACAATAGGGCGCGTCCTTATGACTTTCGTAATATTTTTGGTGGTAATCCTCAGCTGGCCAAAATTCAGCGAGAGGAGCAATTTCAGTGACTATGGGCTTGCCGCCTGGTACCTGTGACAATTCAGCAATGAATTGCGTCGCTTCCGCTTTTTGCCCGGGCGTGGTGTAAAAAATTGCCGAACGATACTGCGTACCAACATCGTTCCCTTGACGATTCGGTGTTGTCGGGTCATGCGAAGCAAAAAACACCGTCAGTAAATCATGGAAGGCGATTTGTTTCGGATCGTAGTCAATTTTGATACATTCCGCATGGCCGGTGCGGCCACTTGAAACCTGTTCGTACGTCGGATTAGCCGTAGTGCCACCGGCATAACCAGGAGCAACGGCCTGCACACCACGAAGCATAAGAAACACCGCTTCCGTGCACCAAAAACAACCGCCGCCAAAAATCGCCGTCTCCATAGCTTTTATTTCTTCAAAACCGGGTCAATAAGTGAACTGAATTGAGAGAGTGAACCACCACCAATAACTATGGGGTTGCCATTACCGATGACAAATGAAGGAGTACCATTTACGCCGAAACTGCCACCCTCCTGCTGGTCGGCATTGATGGCGGCATCGTACTGCGTCTTGTTTTGGGCGATAAGCTGGGCGATTTTAGTGGCATCAATGCCGGGAACCGTTTTGGTAATAGCAAGGTAGTTAGTTAAGCCATTCGGATCGGCTGCGTGATTTTCAGAGGCCTGATTCTGATACATTGCCTGGCGCCAGGCGTAGAATTGGCCCGGGTAGGCTTGCCATACGGCGCGGCCTACTTCAGCCGCGGTCAAAGAATCCGGCCCGAGAAATTGAAAGTCCTTAAAGACGATTTTGACTTTTCCTGCCGTGACATAATTGGCGACAAGCTGGGGCAAAACACTCATTTCAAACTGTTTGCAGAACGGGCACTGATAGTCACTCCATTCGGCGATGGTCACTGGCGCATTAGCATTGCCAATAAACGGCTCCCCGGCCGTTTTTACCGCCGAAACATTTACTGGCTTATTGGCTGGCTGACCATTTGTCCCTGCCGCAGCTACGCCCTGCTGGTTGGCCGCCGCGTAAGCTGCCTCAATGGCTACGTGCTGAGTGTAGATGAATGTGCCGGCCACCATAACCCCTGCCAACACAACCGCTCCCGCTATTATATAGAGCGGCAAAGTAAGACGATAAAAATGCGGGTCTTTTTCCTTCACCATCGGTGGCGTAACGATTTCCGGCTTGGGAGTTGTGTCCATATAGATTTTCTAAAGAATTAACGAATATGGTATCATTGTACACAATATGATTGGTTATGGGCAAGCACTGTGGTTGGGCCTCGTCCAAGGAGTCACTGAACTCTTCCCTATTTCTAGCCTGGGCCACAGTATTATCCTTTCCGGCCTTGGGGGCTGGACAAGCGCCAATAGCGCCGAAAGCGTTCTAATTTTTCTTGTGGCCACACATTTTGCTACCGCCCTCGTACTCATTTGTTTTTTCGGTCGCGAGTGGTTGGCTATTATTGCCGGTCTTTGGCGCTCACTCAGCCGCTTTAAAATTGAAACCCCGATAGAGCGCCTCGGCTGGCTACTCGTTGTGGCCACCATTCCTGCCGGCATTTTAGGCCTGCTCCTGCAGAAAAAGCTTGCGGCGCTTTTCGTGTCACCGCGCCTCGTTGCTCTTGTCCTCATCGCCAACGGTATTGTCCTTTTACTCGTAGAATCCTGGGCCCGCCGTCGTCACCGCGTAAAACACACTGTCACTACCCTTTCTTTCGGCAAAGCTTTTTGGGTTGGCCTTACGCAAATCCTTGCTCTCATCCCCGGCTTTTCTCGCACCGGCATGACAATGAGCGGCGGCCTCACCACTGGACTTGATCGCGAAAACGCCCTGCAATTTTCTTTCTTGCTTTCCGGACCGATTATTCTGGCAGCTGCCCTTTTAAAATTACCGAGCTTGGCTTCAGCTGCCAATCGCCCGCTTGTAGGGCCGGCCATTGTGGGCGCTCTTGCCGCCGCCGTTGCCAGCTACTTTTCCGCAAAATTCCTCACGCGCTATTTCAAAAAAGTCGGCAACAATCTTTTGCCGTTTGCTATTTACTGTATCGTCGCCGGTTTCGTGGCCTTTATTCTTTTATAAAACAACCGGTTTTTTATTAAACACAAAAAGCCAGTAGAGCAGGAGGATGCTGGGAATTAAAATCACAGAACCTCCCGCAAAAGCCCCGAAAAGAATTTTAGCCGTAGCAAGAGCCGTGAAAGCGCTGGCGGCTGACACAAATGGATATGCCAAATAAGGCTGCTGCAAGGCCGCTACGAAGATGATTAGGATACCGGCTACGGCCGCTAAGCCAGTAAAGGCAATTGCGGGCCGGCGCACTAGGCGACCGGCAAAAACAAGAGCCAGGGCCGCAACAAGCAGTAGTGAGGTCCAGGTAAAAGCACTGGAAAGAAACTGTGGGTGGGTGATGGAAACCCACGGCATGTAAAACGGCAACATTTTAAAGAACCAAATGGCGCTGGCGGCATAGGCAATAACCGCCACATCACCAAAAGTTTTCCGACCAAACAACCCAGCAAAAGCGGCAAGTGACGAAAGGGCAACACACACCGCTGCTGCCACCAGCCAGAAAAATGATGCGGGCCAGAGGCTTGGAGCAATGCCCGTAAGTACAGCAACGGCGCCCACTGCCAATAACACTGGGCCAGCAAAAGAACATAGAGCAAATGCGGAGCGTACTACTAGCGACTTTTTAAGCCATTCCCATGAGCTATAAAAGAATACGAGCACGAGCAAAATGCGCGCACCACTCACTGCTACAAAAATGCAGAGCGGCGTAAAAAGTGTGATTGTAAGCCACGGCACAAAACCAGGGAAAAAGGCGAAAAGCGACACAAAAAAGCCGACCAAAAAGACATTATTCACTTCCCATATTGGATTCAAAATTGTTATGACCAGCAACGAGCGCTCGCCAGCGAGCCGCGGAAATAGAATGAGGAGCGATAGACCGAACTCAACCGAGCTGGCTACTATGTAGCACCACAGGAAAAAACCCGCGATGAGTACGGCGAGAAATGGTATGTGGGCAGTAAAAAGTGAATACATAAATTAGAGCGGTTTATGATATGCGTAATGGCGAATAAGAATCCAAAAAGCGGCAATAGCTAGGACAATATAGAGCACGGGAAAAATAAGCGCGATAGCAACCACACCAGTCGAAGGCGTGAAGGCCTCCGCGGTTTTCATGAGTCCTGCCACCACAAATGGCTGGCGGCCAACCTCGGTAACAATCCAACCAGCCTCAACGGAAAACACTGCCGCCAAAGCAGAAAGGATAATAAGAAAAACTAAGGCCCGGGAATACCGCCATTTCGGCACAATAAAATAGAGAATTGGCACGAGCAACAATAAAAATCCGCTTGCGGCCATAAGGTCAAAAAGCACATGAATGAATGCGGGCGGCCAAAGAGCCGGGTCAAAACTAGCCAAGCCGCGAACAACAGTATCGCGCGTGCCCCCAACCATCACACTCAACATACCCGGCACATGCACGCCAAAGAAAACCAAGGGGGCATTCGCCTCCGTTGCGGACACTTGTTCTATAGTTGCCAACTTGAGGGGCTCATGCGAAGCCAAAAATCGCGCCGAGTGATCTCCTGTCCAACCAACCACGAGGGCAAAAACAAAAGCGACAATCAAAGAATAAGCCAGACCTTTGCGCATATACGTTTCAGTTTCGGGAGTTTGACCTTGTTTTTTTTGCCGGCGCGCAATCATCCAGGCATACATGGCCGCGGCAATAAAAGCGGTGGTGGCATAGTAGGCAAAAATAGAGTGTGTGGTTTCGCTAAAAACAGCTGGCCCAAACATCGCTTGCCATGGATTCACCGTCACAATTTTCAAAACGCCGCCGACCTTTGCGGTTGTAATACCGCTCGGCACATTCATAAATGCATTCACGGTAGTTATCAAAAAGGCCGAGGCGAGCGAGCCGAGCACGACGGGCAAGGAGCACAACCAATGCCGCCACGAACTGTGGACGCTTCCCCACCTCTCCCACGTATATAAATAGATACTCAAGAAGATCGCCTCAATAAAGAACGCGAAAACCTCAAGAAACATCGGCAGGCCGATAGCCGGCCCGGCAAAAGCGGTAAAGCCCGGCCAGAGCATAAAAAATTCAATAGCCACCACCGTGCCAGAAATCGCCCCTACGGCAAAAAGCACCGCCATAGCAAATGACCAACGCTTGGCTATTTTCAAGAAATCCCCATCGCGACGCACCATAGCAATAAACTCAGCAACACACACAAAGAGCGGAATACCCACACCCAAAAGCGCAAAAAATATGTGAAAAGCCAGCGTGTCGGCCATTAGCACCCGTCCCCATAGCAATGCCGAATTCATTGTAGAAAGTATAGCAAATTGTGGTATACTGCCGCCATGAAAACATCAAAATTTCTTCTCGCTTTGGGTATTTTAGTAGTAGCCGCCGCCCTCGTCTTTTTTCTTGTATTTAAAACACCTGCGCCAGTTCAAACCGTTCCTCCGGAAACTAACGCTACAAGCACAACACCATTGCCATCCAGCAACATTCCTCAACCTGCCGCGCCAACCAAACCAATAACCCCTAAACCAGCCCCAGTCGTACTGTCTGCCCCCAAAATCACCAACCTTCTCCCTATGGCTACCACGACAGGAGCCATCGTTACCCTCACTGGCACCGGCTTTACCCCCACAGGCAACAATGTAAACTTCGGCGTCTTTCGTGCAGTTTCCAACCTTTCTTCTATTGATGGCCACACTATTTCCTTCACTGTACCTAAATATGGCGGAGCCGATTGCGCCCCCACTGCCGCTTGTCCCACATGGGCTGTGCTTTTCCCGGCAGGTTCTGAAATGCTGACCATAAAAAATGCCAATGGCGTGAGCAACCAGCTGACCTTTACGCTTCAATAAAACACATTGCAATTTTCATCCAAGAAAAAGCCCCGAACACACGAATGTGCCCGGGGCTACGAACCAACCTTCTTTTTTCTGACGCTACATCCTAGCCCTTGCCGCCAACAGTGTTGAGGTCGGCGTAATAGAGAACACTGTTGAGCAAGTTGTAGTTGGGATCACCCATAAGGGAGTTGTCCCGAACCAGCGTGCCCGTACCGCCGCTGTAGGCCATGACGCCAAGATAGCGCACGGAGGTGAACTGCTGTACGTATACCGAACCACCACTTTGGTTAATCGTTACCAGGGCATTCAGGTCGCCACGCACATTCACTTGGTTGCTTCCGCCGCCAAAATAAATGTTACTCGGGTCAAACGTAGTGCCGTAGGAGTTGACGTTGACGGTATTGTTGCCAGTCCCGAATGAGGCGCTGTCGCCGGCACCGAGATAGGCAATGTTATTGGCATTGCCACCACAGATAACACTAGTGCCGCCACTATCGCCAAAGAAGGTGGAATTGATCGGCCCGGAAGAAACCAGGGTCGCACCCGTACCTACGGCAAAGAGATTGGCACCACCCGGCACCGAGATAACGGTATGGCCGGTGAGGTTGTCGCGGGGATTGAAGAACCCCGTGTCACCCTCATTGACGTAGTTGCCCGTGGCGTTGACCGGCACAACCGAAGTGAGATAGACGGAGCCATTGGACGTCAAATTGACGAATGGCACATAGTCCGCCAACAACTGGGTGTCCGGAGCGCTGAAATTGATGGTTCCACCGGTGGTGTCCGTCACCGTAATGCCGCTGTAACTTGCAACGGGCAGGACGACGTTCATACCGCCGGCGGAGATGCTGACATCAGCACCACCGCGACTGCTGTCGTGGTACATGTACAGCACGATGTTGGCTGGCGCGGTCGGCTGACCGGTAGTGACGCTATACGCGCCATACGCCGCCACCTGCAAGTTGCCGTTGTTATCAACGCCCACCCGCACATTGGCATTGACCAAGGGCACCAGTGTCGTCACCGTGACGACGGGGGCCGGAGCGGCTTGGACGGGTGCGGCCGGCGTTACCGTCGGCATGGTCACGGACATGAGTTCGCGACTGTCCAAAGCTTCCATCATGAGACGGGCCGAGGACGAACGAATACGACGAGCGGAACGAGTTGTGTGAAGCATAAGCTTCTCCTAAAAAAGAAGTTTGTGAAAGGTCGATTAAACGGCGCTACAAAGCGCTGTTTTGCTATCTAGTTGCCTAGAGTAGTTCAGGCTATATACTAGCAAAGTGTTGACAACTTGTCAAGCATAATTTACGGTAAATCTATGTCGGGCAAACGCATACTGGCACCCCGTTCGTCTATATAAATGTGAAAAGTAGTGGTTGAAAGCGACGTAGATGATTCTATACCGAAATAGCGGTAGGTTGGCGTTGAAATGCGTTGTAATAAACGAAACAGCCGCAGTCGCAGATTATCAAACCACGCTACCCCGCGAGCGGTATGCACCTCTTCAGTCCCCGCCTCCACTAGGAATCGGTCATGTTTAAGAACGGGAATATCATTAACCAATTCTGCCACGATGTCACCTAAACACATCTCTTCCATGAAACCGAAACGGCCAGTGACGCTCCAAATGTTCGCTCCGAAGGGAATGATTTCATAACGGCCCTTGCGTACAAAGGCATGCCGACTGCGCGCCAAGTGCATCAAAATCACATGCTTGGCGATGGCACCGTTGCGACGCATATACGCACGCACAATGAGCGGCACGGGATCGGCCAAAGAGTCAACGCTCTCAGGCACCAAAAACACCACCGCCCTATCGGCCTCAACAAAACGGCCACGCTCGTCATCCACTACTCCCTGCCCGGTGGCCAAGCGTTTTTTAAGCGCCACTAACTCAGCCATAGTATTTTTATTATCTCGCGCATAGCGAGTGAGGGCACTGGCAATAGTGCCTCGCGCCCAGTTCCAACTGCCCATGAGAGCAAAAATAGCGGCACCAACTGCCACGGGCACCCAGCCTCCCGCCCCAAAACGCACCCCGGTAAAAATAACAAAAGCTACATCAATCGCGCCAAAACATCCGAACACTAAAACACTGCGCCACCACGGCCACTGCCACCACAAAATTGCCACCGCGGCCATCGCCACAGTGGTGGCTGCCATCACCAAAGCAATAGCAAAACCATAAGCGCTGGCCAAAGCGGTGCTAGAACCAAAAACTACCACCAAAAGCGCCGAGCCGAGAAATAGAAACCAATTCACTGCCGGCAGATAAATTTGCCCCTCATGGGTGCGGTTAGTGTGAATAATGCGAAAACGCGGCAAATAATTGAGTGCCGTAGCTTGAGCAACTAAAGAATAGGCTCCGGAAATAAGAGCCTGGCTGGCTACCACCGTGGCGACAGTAGCCAGAATAATCATCGGGTACAAAAAAGCTATCGGCACCGAAGCATAAAAAATACTAGTGACACCAGCGAGTGCCCCCGGCGCGGTGTGAGCGAGCAGAAATGCCCCCTGACCAAAGTAACTTAAAATGAGAGCCGGGTACACAAAGAAAAGCCAGCCGCGCCGCAGCGGCGCGGCACTAAAGTGCCCTAAATCAGCATACAGAGCCTCAACGCCGGAAACGGCCAACACCATGCCGCTTATTACAAAGAAAAGCGTCTGCCAGTGGAGTGTCACCAGAAGCTGAATGCCAAGAATAGGATTCAGCGCCCACAAAATTCCCGGCTGGCCAATGATCTGGCGCAAGCCAAGTAAGGCGATAACCAAAAACCACACAAGCATAACCGGCCCAAAAATTCGGCCCAAGCGATGCGTCCCTTTATATTGCACCGCGAACAAAACGCACAAAATCGCCAGTGTAATAATGACGATAAACGGCGCGAAAACATGATTAGCAATAGCCAAGCCCTCAACAGCCGAAAGCACGGAAATGGCCGGCGTCATCACGCCTTCGCCGAGAATAAGGCCGGCGGAAACAAGGAGCACGATGAGCAGAAGGCCGATAACTATTTTCTGACGATGTCGCTCTAGGAGGCCCAGCAAGGCAAACACGCCACCCTGGCCCTCATGGTCGGCCAGCAGAACAAAAATCAAATATTTACAGGTAACAATGAGCGTCAGCGCCCAAAAAATCAAACTAATAGCACCCAAAATAGCCGGCGCCGTGGGCGCGAGCGCATGGGCGCCACCCAAGAACATTTGATTAATAGCGTAGAGCGGCGACGTGCCAATATCACCGTATACCACGCCGACAGCCGCCACCAGCACCGCCACGCTTGCCCATATTTTTTTCATATGTTACAATAATATTATATCACAGAGAAACGAAAAGGGTTTTCCGAAAGCTGTTCCCTATCGTCCGGCTTGAGGAGAACCTTTTTTATTTCTCGGTAAATTTAATTGTATGGAAATTCGCAATATCGCCATTATCGCTCACGTTGACCACGGCAAGACCACCTTGACGGATGCCCTGCTACGCCAAACGGGCATGGTGGCCGAAGGCGTCACCATGGACTCCAACGCCCTTGAACAGGAGCGCGGCATTACCATTTACGCCAAAAACACTTCTCTCTATTACAAAGACACAAAAATCAACATCGTAGACACCCCAGGCCATGCCGACTTCGGCTCTGAAGTAGAGCGTGTTCTTCGCGCCATTGATTCCGTTTTACTCGTCGTTGATGCTCAGGAAGGCCCAATGCCGCAAACACGTTTCGTTTTGAAAAAATCGCTTGAGCTCGGCCTTAAACCAATTGTGGTTATTAATAAGATAGATAAACCGGCCGCTCGCCCCAAAGAAGTCATTGATGAAGTGTTGGAACTTTTCTTTGAGCTCGGCGCCGACGACAAGCAACTAGAATTCACCACCGTTTTCGCCATCGGCCGCCAAGGAATAGCTAAAATGAAATTGGAGGACGAATCCAAGGACCTCACGCCGCTTCTGGAAACTATTTTACGTGAAGTCGCCCCCGCAAATAAAGACGCTTCGGCCGACGCTCCATTTCTAATGCAAGTATTCAACCTTGCCTACGACAACTTCCTCGGCCGCATGGCCATCGGCCGCGTGTATGCCGGCAAAGCAAAAACGGGCGAAATGGTCTACGCCAATGCCCCTACCGGCGAAAAACACTCCGGAAAAATCACCAAAATTTTTACTTTTGAAGGCACGGTGCGCAAGGAAATCAACGAAACTGCTCCGGGCGACATCGTCATGATTGCTGGCTTGCCGGAAATCTTCATCGGCGAAACCGTCAGCACGAGCCCCGACACCACTCCCCTGGCTGCCATTAAAATTGACGAGCCGACGATTGCCCTCAACTTTCTGGTTAACAACTCCCCCTTTGCCGGGCGCGAGGGCTCGCTCGTCACAGGCCGCCAAATCCGCGAACGCCTGGAGCACGAGCTTGAAGTGAACGTCGGCCTCAAAGTGGACTTTTCTTCCAACGAAGCATTCAAGGTATACGGCCGCGGAGAACTCCACATTTCAATTCTCCTGGAAAACATGCGCCGTGAAGGCTATGAGGTCCAGGTTTCTCAGCCACAGGTCATCATAAAGGAGGAGAATGGCGTTAAGCTTGAGCCGTTTGAGGAAACTATTGCCGACGTGCCAAGCACCTACGCCAGTGCCATCATTGAAAAGCTCAATCGCCGCCGTGGCCAGCTCCACAACATGGTTGAGGATCGCGGCATCACTCGCCTCACTTTTGAAATCCCCACCCGCGGCCTTCTCGGCTATCGCAACGAATTCATCATAGACACAAAAGGCGAAGGTATTCTTTCTTCGCGTTTTCTGGAATTCCGTCCTTATGCCGGCGAGATGGACCACCGCCAGGCCGCCGCCATGATTTCCATGGCTCCAGGCAAAGTCCTCGCCTTCTCGTTGGACAACCTCCAACAGCGCGGCACCCTGTATGTTGAGCCTGCCGATGAAGTATACGAGGGTCAAGTTATTGGCACTGCCACCAAAGGTGAAGATCTCTACGTCAACCCCACCAAAGGCAAACAACTCACCAACATGCGCGCCTCCGGCAGTGACGACAGCATTTACCTTGCCCCCGCTTGGAAACTCTCTATTGAGCGCGCCATGGAAATCATGAGTGAGGATGAATACATTGAAATTACGCCTAAAAACGTCCGTCTCCGCAAAAAATATCTCACCAAAATAGACAAAGACCGCGCTGAACGGGGTACCAAAAATAAATAATAGCCACATTTTCGCCGAAGACCCTTGCGCAATCCAAAAAATCCTGTTCTGTCAGAAAAGCCTTTAGGCAAGGTACAGAAAATGCTCTAAAAACCTGTCAAATTTTGCAAATAAATTATTTTTTCGACGCAGGATCCCTAACTAAAGGGCTTTTTTACCGCAGGAAACATATGCATTAAATCGCATATGTTTTTTTGTGACCTAATGTGGTATAGCACGCCTTCAGTAGGCCATTTTTAAAAATAAAGCGACGCAGAAATGCTGGAAATACACGTTTTGTAAACAATTTTCTGTAGGTACCGAAAAGGCACTATCAAAATTCATAACGCTCATTTATACTAGTTACTTATTAAGTACTAATTTGTAACCCTATGGACATGAAGAAAAAAGAATATACAATACTTGAGCTTTATAAAATGACAGACAAGCGATTTAATAACACTAAAGGAGATAGAGATGTGACCTTTAAAAAGAGGATTGCCAAAAATTTTAGAGACCTTAAGGAAAAATGGAAAGTTGCGGGTACTAAATACGACACTCAGGTAAGGACTCTGGATAAAAGAAATAATTTTTAATTCCCGCAACAAAAAATCCCCAATTGCTCGGGGATTTTTCGCACTACCGTAGTAGTGAGGTCGGACTAAAACTGCCTATCAACCTAGAACTGCTGAGCACCACGAGGAGAGCGCGGGCGAAATTCATCGCGAGGCACCATGGGGCGAGCTTCGTTGACCGTAAGGCGGCGGCCCTCAAATTGGGCACCGTTCATTTCGGCAACGGCCTTGTCGGCACCGGCGTCTTCAAGCTCAACGAAACCAAAACCGCGCGAGCGGCCCGTCATCTTGTCCATAATAATGGAGGATGCGGTTACTTCGCCATACTTAGCGAAGACATCGCGAAGACCTTGTTCCGTAGTGCTGTAAGGCAAGCCACCAACGTATAACTTTTTAGCCATATAACTTCAGAAAATTTGTTTACAGTAATCAATCGTATCCGACCCCTCTTGGCCAACAACTCAACTAGTGACGCGGCTTGAAACGAGAACGTACGATTACTAGGATACTAGCATAGCGGCGCGGAAAAGTAAAAGCAAAAAATGTCCTGTTCTTATTTGCTGAGATTGTAGAGCTGGGTGATTTCGCCTGCGGTGAGTACGCGGTTATAGACGCGAACGTCGTCAATGGAACCGTCAAAACTAGAACCCCCGCCACTGGGATTACCTCCTACCTGGCAAATGGCGCTGGTGTCGGTAAAACCAGAACCAATCGCACCAGCCGTAGTGCTGTTGAGCACGCCGTTTTTATATGTTTTGAAATTCGTCGCATCAACAGTCATGACTACAAACTGCCATTGACCGATTGTCCAAGCGGGAGAATAGGTGGCGGCGGCACCAGCAACACCTTTGGCGGCCACGGTGCCGCCACCGGCGCTATTAATAAGCATACTGAGCTGACGAGATGTGCCGCTTTGACCGCAATCAAAAGGCGCAGAATAGCTCGCGAGCGTCGCCGGCTTCATCCAAAAAGCAACCGAGGCCAGGCCAGTGGTCACGAGTGGAGTAATCACGCTACTAGGAACACTCACATACTGTGAAAAAGATTTTACGAAATTAAGTGCCTGGCCAATTTTCCCTGCCACAGGCGATGTGCTCGTGCTCATAGTAACCATCGCACCAACATTGCTATAGCCAGAGTTATCAGCGACTGCAGCAGTTTTCCAATTAATATTTGCGCCGTCCATTGTCCAATAACCAACAAGGCCGCGGGTCAACGTGCCACCCACGCCCGTTAATGACGTGTTGAGGTACACCGGTGCCGCTTTCGTGATAGCAGTATTGGTTGTAAGCGCATAAAGCTGACTCACCTCAGTGGCAGAAAGAGTGCGATTATACACACGGACATCATCGAGAGAACCAATAAATTGCTTTTCTACATCACTGTCATTACCCATTCTAACATTGACAGCGGTAGTTATAGTGGTAAATGTTCCACGACTGAGATTGTCCAGCGACACACTCGATCCATCGATATAAATGAGAATGATACCTCCATTACCAGGACCACCGCTGAGAGTTGCCACAAAATGGTGCCATAGCCCATCAGCGGGAATATCAGAATGATTTTGGTATTGCTCCCAATTACTCCCGCCGGCTTCCTGAGTTACAAAACCTATTTCCATTCCGCCGGATATTTGGTTGAAATACACTGTCCAACCCGCCCCGTTGCCAAAATTACTCATTTTGTCAACCAAGAAACTATGAGTCTGATCTCCACCGGATTTAAACCACCCAGCAACAGAAAGATTGCTGGGATTGTCGGCATAGTTGGTAGTGTCAATATATTGATTACTACCGGTAAATGAGATTCCCTGCCCGATCTGCCCCGTCACGACTGAAGCTGGCGTGCTTAAGTTGGTCACTGTGCCCGTGTGACCATTACCAGAACTATCGGCGACAGCGCCGGTACCCCAATTAATATTCGCGGTGTCTAGGGTGTAGTAACCAATCAAGCCGCTAGCCAAAGGACTCGCCGAAGAGACGGCGTTAGTTTTACTGGTACCAAGACCATAGAGCTGTTTTGCCTCGGCAGTTGAAAGCGCCCGATTATAGATACGCACATCGTCCAAACCACCCTTCCAATAGCCCGTTATCCACGATTTTCCGCCTACCCGGAAAAAGGTGGCCGACCCCTGGGGAGCAGACATGACCTGAGTGCTATCAAGCCCACCGTTAATATAAAAACGGATATTGGTGCCATCGTAGGTTATCACCACATGCGTCCAAGTATTAAGTGGAATGGTCGCCGTGCTGTATTTATCATTACCAGAAGAAGGCCAGAACCAGACGGTGTTATTATTTTTTACACCAAGAACCCAACCACTGGTTCCGCCGCCTTCATTTTCATCAATAATAGTGCCTCCGGAGCCAGCGCTAAAACTTGATTGGGAAAGTGCTGATGGATTAATCCAAACGGCAACAGTAAGCGGGTTACTGACCGATGGTATTCCCGAAGCATTCACGTATTGATTCGTACCATTAAAAGTAAGCGCTTGCCCAACCTTCCCTGCCACAGGCGACGTCGTCGTGCCCATATTAGTCACAATGCCAGTGTTACCATGATTAGAATTATCAGCAACCACGCCAGTACCCCAGTTGATATTCACGCCATCCATAGTGTAGTAGTCAACAAGACCATTACCGAGGGTGCCGAGAGAAATTGGCGCCTGAATAACCGCAGCCTTGGCGGCCTGCGGCGCGACGCAAGCCACAACAATGAAGATGGCGGGCACTATAGAAATTTTTGAGAAATATTTTTTCATTTTATAGGAATTTCCAGGTGCTCATTATACCAGCGAGCCAAGAATCCAGGGGCTTATATGTGGTGATTTCATAGAGAAAACCACCGTGGATTATCCAGAGCTCGCGCGTGTCCCCCATGATGGAGTTGCGGCCGTAAAAAATAGTGCCGGTGACACCGCCAATGACGACATTCTGCGGGTCATCATGAATGCCGGAGGGTTCATCCATCTTGAAACGGGCATCGGAAAGCTCCGAGTCGGCATAGGGAATGATGAAAATTTGGAAACCGTTGAGATTTTTCTGGGCTGAAATAGGCGTATTAGTGGCCGGGTTTTCCTGAAAAACGATAGTGCGACCGCCGCCGGCTTCAGCATATTCCGTAAGAGCAAGATCGGGTGGATATACTAGCGAGAAATGATAGTACTTATTGACATAGGATTTCTGGCCATCAGGCAGAGTTTCAGCAATCATGGGGCTAGTGGGAACGGCAGGGCCAGGCACGTCAACACGTGCAAGAGATTCTGGATCGGCGTGATGATATACATATATAAAGAATATCGCGACAAGTGCCAACGCAACCAAGCAGATGGCTATTATGGAAAGAAAGAGAGTTCGGCGTTGCATGTATATATAAAGTGTTTTTAGTAAAGCCGGACGCCACCTAAAAATGTAACACCGCCGAGCAAGCGGATTCGCCGCGCAGTAGTGCTAGCTAATTCAGTAAAACTGATAACAATAAGGCCAGGAGCGCCGTTGGCGCCAGGGCCGCCTTTAGTTGCGGCAGTGCCTCCTGCACCCCCACCTCCACCGCCACCGCCACCATAGTTACCGGCCAAGCCTCCGCCACCGCCGGCAAATGTACTTTTAGCACCGCCTCCCCCGCCGCCGCCGCTTCCTGAGCCGCCCGTTGTGCCAACAGGGTTGGCTGTGTACATACTTCCAGCAGTACCAGCACCGCCTTTACCACCAATTGCACCAGCACCTCCCGCCGCGCCAGCTGTGCCGCCGGCAACTATTGCACCATCAGCAGTGCCGCCGACAGTGCCGGCAGTGTTTGTTGTGGTACACGTGCTGGCTGTGCTCGTGGCCGCAGCCACACCCGACTTGTCCGGCCCCGCCGCGCCGCCGCCGCCACCGCCACCGCCACTTGCCGTACACGTAGAGCCACCAACACCGCCACTACCGCCACCATAGCCTCCGTTTTTTATTATTGGACCAAGCGAACCAGTCGTGGTGGCACCGCCATCATAGTTACTGGTCGTTGAGGCTCCACCGCCACCTTTGGCGAGCGCAAAAGTGTTTGACCAAAACCACGTGTCGCCGCCGGCCGTTGAGGTAAGCGTGCTCGTGGCTCCGCCCGCGCCCACGGACATTTGCACCACGTCGCCAACAACCAAACTAACGTTGGAAAGTTTAACGTACGCGCCTCCCGCACCACCACCGCCACCCGGGGACGCAGTGGAGCTTGTGGCGTTTAACCCACTCGCCCCCGCGCCGCCGCCGGCAATAAGCTCCACCGTATTTGAAGCCGGGTTCCAATCACTACGGGGCACCCAACTCGTGGTGCCGTTGGTTATAAATACAACCGTGTAGCCGTTGATAGCCGCCGCTTCAAGCACGCCTGGAAACGAAAAAAGTATAACGAAAATAAGAATGGGGGTCAGGCACCGGTTTATTTTTTTTATTGTGGGTGTTTTTAACATTATGGTGTCGTGGTTGGGCTCGTTGTGTCAGAACTGGGCGCGGGAGTTGTTGGCGCTGGTGTGGACGCATCGGTTGCGCTCGTGGTGTCAGTTGAGCTGGTTGTATTAGTGGTGGATGTGGTGTCGGTGCTTGTGGTGGTTGTATCGGTAGTCGGCGTAGCCGGATTAGTATTCGTGTCGCCGGTTGTTGTGTTAGTTGTAGTATCGGTTGTTGTGGCGGATGTCGTGCCAGAATCACCCCCACCTGTCGTGGTCACGGGAGTGGTTGTGGCCGTGTCCGAACCAGTACCCGAACTCGTGGTTGTGTCGGTACTCGTGGCCGTGGTTGTGGTGCCAGCTGTCGTAGTAGTGCCACCCGTTGTTCCACTTGTACTACCGGTGCCGACGCTAGATCCGCTAAAAGTGGTACCAGACGAACCTCCCCCATTATTGACTGAAGCATTTACCATCGCCATAAATTGCTGTTGCGTAACGCAGGTTGTGCCAACGCAAAGCTTGTTAGTATCTACTTCATTACTATGGAAGACAGTGGCATAGAGGTCGCTGATGCCGTTAGTGGTGCTGGCCAGCCAGGTGCTGATTTGGTGGAACAAATTACCGAAGAAGGCGCTGGCAAAACCTTGTGATTCCGGCGTCGTGCTTGCAGTAGTGGAAGCGATTGTCTCCAAATTCAAATTCAATTCCTGAATGGCTTGCACAGTAAGACCGGTGATTTTTTCAAAGCGCAAGGAGAAGGGCTGACCATCGCTACCATAATCTACCAAGGTTGGGTCAATCTGCTGAACCTCTTCAGCAATCATACCGTAAGAATGCGGGCTATCCCACGTAGGATAATCGCCGGGCTTGTAATCAAAAGAGACCACGCGTAATTCATCAAGCTCATTAAGAGCAAAGCCCGGACTTAGTGTGTTGACGTTTTCTTTGAAACGAATTGATGACGGCGTACAGCTAGAGCCGCCAGAGTTCAAGAGCTCACCCGTGCCGGCGGCGATACATACCGCAGTGCCAGTAACCGAAGATGTAAGACCGGTAAAGGCGGCCGTGCCGTTAACGGAAAGTGCGCGCCACGGGCTGGTAGAACCGATGCCGAATTTGACCGCGGAGTTGATGATGTCGTTGCCGGAACCGAGTGTGATGGTTGAACCGCCGCTGGTAAAGCCCTTGATAGTGCCACTGTTGTAGAAGACGAGGTTGGGTGAAATGCCGTTATCGCCAATAATCACGTCGCTACTCGAGGCTGTGCCGAGGACAATTTTTTCAGCATTGGTCGTTGTATCAATCCTAAAGAGCGGTGTGGCATTGGCGGCTGTTGAGGTAGAAATTATCCAAGCGCCAGTAGTGTTGTTAGGAATGGTGGACGTTGAGTTGACACCATAGGTAAACGTGCCGTTGCCCGTAACCGTGAAGATTTGTGCGCCTGTCGTAGAAGCCACACTAAAGAGCGGCAGCGTGCCAGCTTGCTGGGCGAGTGTAGAGATACCGAGCGATGCCCATGGCGTGCTACTACCGATGCCAACAAGACCGTTGCCAAAGACACTGAAGATGGCGGCCTTGGTGGTTGAGGCGACCTGGAAGAGCGGCAGGGTGCCAATTTGTTGGCCAGGGGTGGAAACGGAAAGCGTGGCATAGGGCGTGGTAGAACCGACACCAACGTTGCCGCTAGTAGCAAGGAAGATGGAAGAGGTGGCGGTAAGCGCCTGGCCAGTACCGGCGTAATATGACAACCAGCCAGCAGAGCCGGAACCAATAGTGGAACAAGTGCCCGCAATGGCGTAGCAACCGTTCGTAAGGTTGATGCCGTTGGCGAAGGTGGAAGAGGCGGTCGCAGAAGTAGCGTTGAAGATGTTTGCGGCGAGGCCACCGGTGAACGTGCTGGTTGCTGTGCTGGTGCCCGTGAAGTAGCCGGCCAAAGCGGAGTTGCCGAGGTCGGAAGAGCCTTTGACGGAGAAGGTGCTCCACGGCGAAGTGGTGCCAAGGCCAAGATTACCAGCGTTCGTTAGATGGAGAAGTGACGCGCCAGCACTGGTGGAGATATCAATAATCTGACCGGCAAAACTGGATGGCGTCTGAATTGAAAGGAATGAATACGGTGAAGTGGTGCCAATGCCGACATTGCCGTTGCCAAGAACATTAAAGAGCGAAGCGTTAGTGGTGCTACCAACCTGGAAGAGCGGCAAAGTGCCAACTTGTTGAGAAAGACTGGAAACGGAGAGATTCGCGTAAGGAGTACTGGAAGCAACACCAACCTTGCCCGCGAAATAGCTAGTGCCAGTCGTGCTTGTTGCTGTGAAGTATCCAGCCTGAGCAAAGTTACCAAGATCGGAAGAACCGGTGATGGATAGGGTTGCCCAAGGCGACGACGTGCCGATGCCAATTTTGGTGGCGGTATTGGTATATATAGAGGTGAGATCGGTAGATGTTGCCCATTTCTCAGTGGTGGCTCCGCCGCCAGTCACCGGATTACCGCCCACGAGCAAACTACCATTACTGATACTTACGGCCGTCCCACCCAAATAAATCGTTGAGGTTGCCACGTACAAACTCTTCCATTCCGTCGTAGAAGAAGCCGTACCAAGACTATACGTATCCGTGTTTCCTGGAACGATATTACCGTAGACAACCAAGTTTCCCCGAATTGTAGTAGTGCCGTTATTATCAATAGTTAAGTATGTTTGCCCCGTGGAACTAGCAACGGCAAAAAGATACGGCGTTGTGGTACCGGTCAACCCCTGAACGGCTAAGGTGGCCATCGGGCTCGTCGTACCGATACCGATACCGGCGTTTTGGATACCGCCCAAGCCATCTGCCTGCGCCGCAATTGTCAAAAGAACACTACCATCAATGTTAGCACTGTAACTTTCCAGCGTGCCCATGGCTGAAGCCGTGGTCACCGGCATGTCGGCCCAAGTGAGCACACCGGAATCGCTCGGGAATGAAAGAGCCCCTATCTGGAGATTGCTGATATTAGTTTGACCGGTGGACGATTCATAGTGGAGCGAGCCGTTGCCGACATCAAAGCCGCCAGCGATAGTGGTGGTGGCAGTCGCCACAGGAATGTTTACGTTGCCGGCGCCATCAACCGCGAAGAGTGTCGTTGAAGCATTGTTGGCAAGCAGGAAAAGATTACTGCCGGAAAGAGCGTTTGCTCCCCACACAGAGAGGCGGGCGTAGGGGCTCGTAGTGCCGATGCCGACGTTACCGGTATTGCCAATGGTCATGCGGACATTCGCCGCCAAAGTGCCGCCCGTGAGGAAGTTGATACTGGCGGGGCCGGTAGTGCTTGCGGCGGCCAAGTCAAGATTACTGTCACTGGAATAGAGATAGAGGTCGTTAGCGGCAAAGCCAGTGTACGCGCTAGCAGTGTTAGCAGAGCTGTTGTAACCAAGGTCGCCGTAATACGAGCTGTTGTTCATGAGGTCAGCACCCACGATCAAATCGGCCGAGGCATTGCTGCCATTGCTCAAATTTTGCATTACAAACTGGCTGGCATTATTGACGTTGCCTGTCAGAATAAGTGGCGCGTTGGGGTAGATGTTGGTATTGGTCGAGCCAATAGTGAGGGCACCAGCGATGGTGGAGGTGGCCGTGGTTGAGGTGGCATAGAAAGCATTAAACGTTGGCGATGTGGTGGCGCCCACAGTGCCAGAACCCGTCCAATACGTGAGCGCGCCAGCCACGCCGCCAGTGAGTGTTGCCGCGCCGGTGCCGATACAAGCGCCACTGATGGCGTAGCAACCATTCTTTAAGTTGATGCCGTTGGCAAAGGTGGAACTTGCGGTCGCAGAAGTAGCGTTAAAAATGTTTGCGGCGAGGCCGCCAGCAAACGTGCTCGTGCCAGTGCCCTGCACGGCGATGGTGCCAGAGGCGGCAAGATTGCCGGTAGAACCAAGTGTGGCGATGGAAAGATTATTAGACTCCCACTGATAACCAGTAGTATTGTCGTTATTAAAGAGTAGCCCCCCATCAAAGCCAGCATTCGCAGTAATTGTATCGTCAACCCCCAAAGTTAATTCGGTTGCGGTAAGCGTTGCGCCAACACCCGTAGCACCGCCAACGGTGATTTGGCCACCGTCAACTAGGTCGCCGACATTAAAGGTGCCGTTTTGATCAAGGGTGGCAGAATTGAGGCCTCCATTCAGAGTAATATTCGCACCGCTAAGAATAATGTTGTTGTAACCTGAGCCGTTCGTAGCACTAAGCAGAACCTGATCAGTGTTATCAAGCACGAGTGACCCTTGTGAGACACCTCCATCCTCCAGACTCAAACCAATATTGTTATTGGCCGCTACACCGCCGATAGCCAAAATGGTGTTACCACTAAATGTGGTCGTGCCAACGCCCAAGCGCTTATTGATATTATCCCACGTAAGCGTAGCATCGGAATTAAATTGATTAAGTGCGACGATATCCAACACTTCGTTATTCAGGAGCTGGGAGCGACCCGTTGGGTAAGCTCCCGTTGGATAATTCCTGAAGACCGTGAGTGTGTTGCCACTAACGGCCGTAACCAGCATTAATTCTGGAGTACTGGCTTCTTGCTTAACTATGTTACCAATACTGAAGCGGGAACCGTGCGCAACAACAAAAGAAGTGACGTTGTAACTAGAGTCATTAATACCCGGCTGGTTGATAGTGTCCGAATTAAGAATGAGGGTGTCATTAAATTGTATACCGCCCAACGAGCCAGCGGCGGTAAGCTGCGTGAGGCCAGCGCCATTACCGATGAAGGCCGTGGCATCTACCGTGCCATTCATACCGAGCGCGCCATATGGAGAGCTGGTGCCAACGCCAACATTGCCGTTGGCAAGCACGGTGAAAAGTGAGGCGCCAGTGGTAGAAGCCACAGTAAAGAGCGGCGAGCTACCGTTTTGCTGACCAGCCGTGGTGACAAAGAGCGAGGCATTCGGTGTGCTAGTACCAATACCAACGTTAGTGCCGGTGTTGTTGTAGATATTGCCGCTGAGCGATGTCCAGAAGTTGTTGACGTTCAAACAACTACCACCGATAGCGTAGCAACCTTTGGCGAGGTTGATGCCGTTGGCAAAGGTTGAGCTCGCGGTTGTTGAGGTAATGTTGAGCGCGAGTGCTTGCAAGCCACCAGCGAGAGTTGACGTTGCTGTAGTGGTGCCAATGAAGTAGCCAGCTTGGGCGAAGTTGCCGAGGTCACTTGAGCCGTTGACGGAGAGCGTAGTCCAGGGCGAGGTGGTGCCGATGCCGACGTTGCCAGCGGCACTGAAGATAACTTTACAGGTGGTGGTGGCACTGAAGAGACCGCCTTCGTAATTATTACAAAATGCGGCAATCGGGGTGTTGGTGACATTGTTGCCAGTAGTGCCGACAGCCGTAGTGCCTTGCATAACATCAAACAGAGATCCGGCTACTTCAGTGCCGTCATCTTTGAGTACTTTGCCGTAAAAAGCCAAGGCCTGACCATTGCCACCGGAACGGAATCCTTGGATTGAAATGCCACCGGAGCCAGAGCCGCTATTTTCGCGAATAATGCCAGTGGTGCTACCAATAGCGTTGTAAAGCGTAAGCCAGTTGTTGTTATTTGCGGTTTCTTTTATGGAAACATTGCCGCTCACCGCTAATTCGCTGGCCGGCGTGCTCGTGCCGATGCCGACAAAGCCGTTAGCCAGAATAGCGAAGAGAGTTGCGTTCGTGGTGGAGCCGATGGCAAAAAGAGGGCTCGTGCTTTGCGCCGGACCCTGCACAGAAAGTGTTGCCCATGGGCTACTCGTGCCGACACCAATGGCGCCAGCAGAAGTGGTGAGGGAGCCAGTCAACCCTGTACCGTACAAAATATTGCCAATATTTAATTGATTGGAACCATTAACGCTCGGTAAATTAATGTTATACCCGATGGCAATATTATTGGAACCACTACTTGTGGTGGAAGCGGTTTGATAGCCAAGGAAAATATTATTCGCGCCGCTTGAAAGGCCGTATCCAGTTTGAAAACCATACAACGTGTTGTTGTTGCCGCCATTGAGAGTATAACCAGCTTGATAACCGACAACGGTATCGTTACCCGTGGAAGCCGCGGCCGCGCCGCCGACAGCGTTGTAGCCGATAATGACGTTATTTGAATTGGAGCCAGACGTAGCAAAACCGTAGCCGGCGCTGGCGCCGACAAGGACGTTGTAACTGCCAGTGGAACCGGCGGCAAAAGCGGCAGAGCCAACAGCCGTGTTGTAAGCACCCGTCGTGTTATTGAAACCTGACTGATAGCCAAGGAAAGTATTCTGCTGACTAGTGTTATTGGTGGTGTTGTAACCAGCTTGATAACCCACAAGCGTCTGATCAAAAGCACCAGTGACAGCTTGACCCGCCTGATAACCGAGAGCAACGTTGGCCGAACCGGTGGTCACCGCCGAAAGCGCGGTGAAGCCAACAGCTGTGTTGTTGCGGCTGGCTGTATTGTCAAAACGCAAATACGTGGTGGTGGCTGAGAGATTATTACTACTCGTGCCAATAGTGAATCCCCCATTCTGACTTTCCAGGAACCAGTGTTGTTGATTAGCGGGCGCGCCAGTGTCGGTGAGGGCGATCACCGGGCTCTGGCCTGCTACCTGCAAATTCCAATTCGGTGTAGTGGTGCCGATGCCAACATTGGTGCCGGTGTTGTTGTAGATGTTGCCGCCAGCAGAAGTCCAGTAGTTGGCAGACTGAGTAAGACAAGTACCAGCGACTGAGAAGCAACCTTTCGCTAAATTGATACCGTTACCAAATGTGGAACTAGCCGTGGAAGAAGTGATGTTAAGCGCGAGTGCTTGCAAGCCCCCAGCGAGGGTTGATGTTGCGGTAGTGGTGCCAACGAAGTAGCCGGCTTGAGCAAAATTACCGAGGTCACTGGCGCCTTTCACGGAAAGCGCAGTCCAGGGCGACGAGGTGCCGATGCCAACACTGCCGCCGGACTGGAGGTAAAGCACCGGCGCGCTGTTTTGACCAATAAAATCCGCAATGTCACCGGCACCGCTTTGGGTTACGGAGAAGAATGTGCTCGCGGTGGAAGTGGAGTTGGTAGCATCGGAACGCATGAATTCGCTGGAAGAAAGACCATTAAGTGTTTGTGCCACAAATGCAGCTGGCACAGTGCCGAGAATTTTGCGCGGCGTCATTTCGCCGTCCCAGGTGGGGCTGGTAGTGGTGCTACCGATATTGACGCCGAGGTAGAGTGTCTGATTCCAGTTGACGCCGGTGAACGCGGTGGTGGAGCCGAGCATAATGCTGAAAAGCCCGCTAGTAATGCTAACGCCCTGACTGTTGAAAACAAGATCATCTTCCGTCCAAATGTTCGTGCCGGTGTTGGTGTAGAGTTTGAATTCAACGTTGTAGGAACCGTTCGGAACGAGCGTGCCGGTGTTAGTGGTGAGTTTGCCTTGGTAATTAATTTCCGGGTTGATAGCGGCGCGAGCAACCGTGAAGAAGCTGGCGAGGGAAAGGGTTACGGCCGCAACAAGCACCGCCAACACCACGAGTGTTGTTTTGAAAATCTTGTTCGGTTGGTTGTTGCGGGAGAACATGATTTTTATAGCTGCGGCAAGCTAGTGACAATGTTGCCCGCGGCGGCCGTTGATCCAGTCATCGTAGAAGAAGCCTGTGAGCCGTTTTGTGCAGAACTCAAAGCCTGGTTGTAAATGGACGCATACACACCGAAACCGACCAAGGCCAAAAAGCCCGCGATGAAAGCGGCCACAATGACAAACAGCGGGCTCACGAAACGGCCGCGCCAATTGCGACGGCGGCTACCCGACTGACCGGAGCCAATAATCGGCAAAGGCTTACCACCTACTACTTGTATGTAGCGGCTTAATTCATGGCGGGTTGTTACCCAGTTTTTACCGACTTTTTTTCCGCGAATTTTTCCGGCGCGAATGAGCTGACTGACGTAATCAGGGTTATAGCCAGCGAGCTTCGCCGCCTGACCTGCCGTAATAAAATCTTGCAAAATTTCCATTTCGTTGGCTTTCTCGGCTTGCCGAGGTACCTCGGCAAGGAAAAAACCTTTATTTATAAGGCTAATTATACCTTAGCCGAGGTGACATAAACACAGGAAATCCCCAGGTACGTGGGGAAAAGCCAGCAAAAATATGGCTAACTATATGGGGGTGTTTTTTGAATTGTTGCTAACGAGACTTAGCCCTGGTTTTGGTGACGGCGGGCGCGATGAATGAGTAAAATAAAAATGGAAAATAGGGCAAGCAAGATGAGTAACTTCCCTAGCTGAGCGAAGCTTATACCAGTACCTAAAATACCAGTTGAAGTGGACGAACCAGTAACCACAAGAGTACCGGAAACGGCGAAAGGCTCTCCCCTATTCGGCCAAAATTCCACCACAAAAGGATAACCGCCGGCTGGCACCGTTGTTAAGTCCAGACGAGCTTCTGAAGCCTGGTCGGCCGCGCTCTCGCGCAACAAATAGGCACTTTCATGACCAAGAATATTTATCGCGATCATTGCCCGTGCTAAACCACCGGAAATTTTTCTAGCGACAGCACTGTCGGCAACTGCCACAACGAGCGGCATGGTGCCGTCGGCTGTAATTGTGCTATTCGCTAAAAGAAGCACGCGACCGTCCTGAATGAATGAGATATCTGTTAGCGAAAAAATTAGCTGCCGACCCCCCGTGCTTGGTAACAGCGGCGACGACGAGCTTGTTGTCTGCGGAAAGAGCGGCGGAAAAACTGACTGCACCGGAAATTGATTTTGAGTTTGATTAGGCGATTGCGGCACTACCGGCAGGGCGACGCTCGGCCAGACGGCAAAAAAGACAGCGCCTGAGGAATAATTCCCCACCGCGTCATAACTGAAAGCGGTGTAGTAATAGACCGTGCCGGGAATGCCACCCGTATCAAGCGCGTACGTGCCGGAACCTTGATACACGACCTTCCCAGAAAACTGATCGAGCGGCACGGTGTAGGACGAGCGCACGATGCGCACGCCAGAAAAATGTGCCGCGTCGGTTGGATTATGCCAATTGATAACCACCGAATTGCCCTGGTAGCCCACAGTGATGTCACTAACGTTGGGGATGATTGCCGGGCCAGCAAGCGCGCTTGGCGAGGTGACGGTTGATGGACTGGGCGGTGTTGCCGGCGTGGTGGTTGGTGTGGTGGTTGGTGTGGACGTGGCTACCGGCGGCGAGCAATTGTCACCCGCGTCGGTAGTACTACCTACCGACAAACTAACGCACACGCTTTGAGCAGTAGCGGCAAATACGTGAGGGGGCGTGCAAAAAACAAAAACAACTACACAAAAAGAGAAAGCAGAAAAACGGTATTTCATAACCGTATCATAACAAATTGTCGCGCTTACAGCGCGACAGCGGTGACTGTGAGCGTGGCAGTATACGTCCCCGCGTCTTGAATTTTATTGGAACCGATGCCAGCCTCATATTCAACCGTGGTAGAAGCGCCAGCGGGTAAATTGTAGCCACTACCGGCGGCGATGGTTTGGCTGGTGGTGGTAAAGCCGGCCCAGCAGGCCATGGGCGTGTCGCTGGAACCAGTGCCACAGGATGAACCAGTATCTTTAAAACGACTGACGATGTCGGGCCCTTCTGGAGAAAAGCCGAATGTGGAAGCGCCGCTACCTACTGCGAAAGTAAAGTCGGCCGAGCCTACCCCGCCACTCGGCGCATAATCGCCGAAATAGGCATGGGCTGGCGTTACCAAAGCGGGTGCTGTGGCAGAAAGAATACTAAGCTGATAGCCCGCCGCGTCATCGGTCGTGACGTTCCAGGTTGAGCTGGCCATAGTTGTGCCGGAATTAAGACCGCCAATAGCCGGCAAAGTGACATTGGCCGCTGACGTCAAAGAAATACTGGAACCGGAAATTTGCTGGTAACCTGCGTTGAGTGAGTACTTGGTGCTTGTTCCCAAACCACTTCCCACTTCGCCGAGTGTGTCTTCTTCGCTAAAATTAGTGCTGGTGCTGTCGCCGCCACCGAAATTAATACTGTCGGTTGGAATGGCATACTTTGAGCTTTGCATGGCGGCCCTGACCGCGACAGGCACAAAAAAACGCGCGATACACACAAGCATCATCGCCACCGTCATTGCCATGAACGCGAACAAAAACTGCTTCATAGTTTAATTACTTTCGCCGCACTTCAAAGGTTCGCAGGAAGAAAATCACGCCGAAGATTACAACAAAAAGGATAGCAAAAGCGGTTAACAGAAACTCCCACGGAATAACCCAGAAGGCGATGGTTTTGGTGTCAGTAGTGCCGCCGTAACTGCGATTAAGCTGGAGTGTGGCAGTATATCGGCCAAACAAGGCAAATTGATTCCAACTTACATCGCGATAGCGCAATGATTGTGGTAAAGAATAATAGGCATCCACCGGCACGGTGGCAATAGTTGAACCGAGAAAATTCTTAATAGTAATAGTGCCGTAAGGCGTGAGGTAGAGGTTGCCGGTGTTATTGAAAAGCATTTCAAAAGTGAATGGCCCGCTGTTGTAAATCGCTCGGCTTGTGGGTGCATTAATGCGAAAATCCTGCAATTGGCCTTGCGGATTGGCGGGACCATTAACCCGAATGAAAAAGAGAGTGCCAAGACGCGAGATAACGCGAGTAGCACCGGTAACTGAAGTAGAGCTAGTAGCCACCACCGTTGGCTCATTGGAAATAAGGACGGCCGCGTAATAGCCGCCCGGCGAAGCATCTTTAGGGACAGTAACCGTAACTGGAATCGTGGCCCGCTGACCAAAAGAAAGAGTGAGCTCTGAAGCCGGCACGCTGAGAAAATCCTTACCCGAATCGGGACCGCTTTGGCCTGGAGGAACTATCGCCACGGGCGCATTAGGGTCATTAGTACCCTTGAAATCCTGGATACCAATACTAAACGTAGTAGTACCTCGGACACGGTCGGTTACATAAATGATTTCCGTGACAGTGTCACCAGGATTGAGGAACGTCTCTTGTTTAGCTGGCTCCAACACAAAATCGCCACGACTTTCCACAGAGAGCCCGTCTATGTGGTATGGACCTGCGCCGGCTGGCGCGGCAGCCGTAACTGTGGGAAGTACGCAAAAAGCAACACTAATAAAGAGAATTAGAGCCGAGAGCGCCCTGCGTGATGAAATCATGTTCATGGAGAAAATTTACACCCTGCGAGCAAAAATGGCAATGCGCACTAGTTGGCAATAGCCGTGCCTGTTATGCTTGCCGTGTAGGTGCCGCTCGGGATGTAGGTATTATTTTGATTAACTGCGTAGCAAACGATAGTGGTGTCACCGGAAGGAGTAGTTGTGCTGGAATTTTTTGACGTGGTAGTAGCGGTGGTGTAAAAACCAAAATATTTAAGTGTCGTGGAAATTGTGCTAGTGCTAGCACCATTACAATAACTACCGCTACCCCACCAACTCGCAGGACCAGCTAAGTCACTGCCGATAACCGAAAAACCGAAACGTGCATCGGGGTTTCCGATACCGCTCGTCCATGTTTGCGGTGTTGTAGTAGGAAAATCAGCGATTTTATTACCACCCGATTGCATAGCCGAATTAGTGCTTGCTGCCAACTGGAACGTGTAGCCAATGTTGTCGTTGGTGGAAACGGTAAAGGTAGAAGTGGCAACTGCGGTATTTTGCGTAACACTCAAGTTGGTGCTCATGTTGATAGCATTAGAATCAACCGTCACCGCCACGCCGCTCGTCACGTTAAGGGTGACTGTAACCGTTTGAGACGTCGCGCCCTGCGCAAAAAGCGGTTCAAAGGCAACATACACGCTCGCGATAACAAGCGACGAGCAGACACTGGTCACTAAAGCGTTATAAACCGATTGCGTGAATATTTTTTTCATGAGATAAGTAAATGATTGTTCACTACAGAATACCGCCGACTGGCAGTAAAAGCAATACGCACAACCTGTGGATAATTGCGATAGTCCGAAACTATTGTAAACTAGGGTCAGGCACCGGTTAATAACCCGTGCCTGACCCTCCCCCCATGCGCTTTATTGTATTTGATATTGAAACTAGAAATCTTTTTCAAGATGTCGGCAGTAATGACCCGACTGATTTGGATATTTCCGTGGTCGGTGTCTATGACTCTGCCACCGACACATATCGTGCCTATCTACAGGAAGAATTACCTCAATTGTGGCCTATATTTGAGGCCGCCGATGTGCTCATAGGCTACAACAGTGACTATTTTGACATTCCTCTTTTAAATAAATATTACCCGGGCGATTTAAGTAAAATAAAAAGTATTGACCTGCTCGCGGAAATCAAGAAAACACTCGGCCGCCGCCTAAAACTTGATCAAATAGCCGAAGGCACGCTTGGTCAAAATAAATCGGGCCACGGCCTCCAAGCACTGGTATGGTGGAAAAATGGCGAGATTGAAAAAGTAAAGAAATACTGCCTAGAAGATGTCCGTCTCACCAAAGAGCTTTACGAATACGCGCTCAAAAAAGGCAAGCTCCACTATAAAGACGGCTCGCGAAAAGTAGATATCGCTATTGATACCAGCGGCTGGCAAGAGCTTGGCAATGCCAGCATGACTCACACCTTGCCGTTTTAAACCAAGTACTAGGGTCAGGCACGGGTTATTAACCGGTGCCTGACCCTAGTTTCTAGTTTATGCTATCCTATAGTATATGGACTCCCCCTCGTCTTCCAATAAAATCATCTGGGTACTATCGGCCGCTATCGTGGTAGCAGGCATCATCGTAGCGGGAGCAATCGTGTATATCAAACAAGCTCCCAACACCTCTTCCATTTCCCTCGCACCTAATGCCGCCAACGGGGCCGCCATTACCAACCTGCCACCCGTCACTACCGCCGACCACATCCAGGGCAGTTTGGATGCGCCAGTTATCGTGGTGGAATACGCGGACACCGACTGCCCCTACTGCCAACAATTTCAAAAAACCATGGAGCAAATTATGGCGACCTACGGCCCGAGCGGCACTAATCAAGTAGCCTGGGTCTACCGCCACTTTGCATTTCACCCGAAAGCACCAAAAGAGGCACAGGCTACCGAATGCGCCGCCGAGCTCGGTGGTAACACTGCTTTTTGGACCTATTTAGACCTCCTTTTTAGCAAGAAAGACTTTACTGCGCTCAACTACCAAGGCCTTGATCCCGGCCAATTACCCGTCCTGGCGGCCCAAATTGGCCTTAATCAGGCCAATTTCACGACCTGCCTAGAAAGCAACAAGTATGCCACCAAAATCACCGGGGAATACAACGACGCCCTTGCTAGTGGCGCCCAAGGAACGCCCTTTACTGTATTAACGACAGCTACGGCAAAAGTACCAATTACTTCCGGCGCAGTCCCCTATTCCAACCTCAAAGCGGCCATAGATACCCTGCTTCGCCCCTAATTAATTACCAAGATAGAGTTGCATAACTTCCGCGGCGGAAAGCGCCCGGTTGTAAAAACGCACGTCGTCAATGGCACCATTATCAAGCCAATGATAAGCGCAACTACCATGCGGCCAGCCGCAAACGATACCCATTCCAAGGCGAGCGCTCGGGTCGCCAGTAATACCAAGCTCGGAGACGCCACTCTGACTACCAACAAGTTCACCATCAACATAAAGTGTTTCGGTGCCACCATCATAAGTGTCCACAACGTGGTGCCACTTTCCATCGGTATACGTGCCACTGGTCACCAACTCATCAGTGCCGGAACCATGATCAAAAACGCTGGCGTAGATTTTATCGTCGGTACCGAGACGGATGCCAGCAATACCGGTATTATCTTCATAATAAAGCGGACAATCGCCCGTAGTACTTTTAAACCAGAGCGAAACAGTGAGGGCATAAGAGGTAGTGGCGACTGCTGGATAATTGAGAATACTGGGCAAGAGAACGTATTTTGCACCGGCAGTACTAAATTCTACCGCTCTGCCAAATTCACCGGCAGTAAAAAGAGGTGAATGAATAAGCGTGGCATCGTACCCATTACCACTTGCATCATGACCATTGCCATCAAGAGGATAATAGGCAATGAGACCTCCGGCAGACGCGCCGCCGGAACCAGAGCCAGAATTTCCAGAAGAAGAATCATTGTTTCCAGAAGAAGAATCACTTCCTCCACCAGCCGATGAACTTCCGGATCCTGAGGAGCCGGAAGAACTTGATTGTTGATTGGAAGATGATTGCGACGCCGGAATAAAAGTAACAGAAAGGGCATGATTGGTCATAACGCTAAAAAATGTGTACGCGGGTAAAGCACCCTGATTGACGCCATCAATGGTTACAGAATTAACCTGATAGCCGCTGTTTGGCGTAAAAGTATATGTTTGTAAATCGCCGGCAGTAACCATTGTTGTGCCGCTTGGAGAAATAGAACCGTTTGTTCCTGAAGAAGCAGTAATGGAGAACGCAGAAACCGCTGGAGAATCAGCCGGGCTAGTATTGTTATTAGATGGAGGCGTATCAGATGAAGACTCCCCAGACCCAGACGAAGGAGTACCGGAGGAAGGGCCCGAGGGAGGAGTCGTAGGCGACCCTGTATCAGTACCTAAGTCACTCGGTGATGTGCCAGAAGGTATGTATGCCACCATAGAAATAAACGTCACGGAAATGGCGTGATTGGCGCCAATCTTGGCAAAAACATAGGTGCCAGCAGGAGTGACGCTAAAGCCATCAATCGTAACCGTGTTGATTTGGTAGCCAACATTGGGAATAAGAGCGTAGGTTTGTGAAGAACCAGCATTCACGGTAACCGTTCCCGGAGGCGAAATAGTTCCGTGTGCATCGGCAGTGGCTGTGATGGTATAGATTTGCTGGCTTGGCGCTCGGTCGGCCGGTGATGAAGAACTGGTACTATTTACTGGAGGTACAATTGGGGTGGATACATTTGCAGATGGATTTTTGTCTGCAGACGTGGTTTGCGTGGAAACGGAATTCTTTTGTGCCACAACGGAAATATCAGAAGAGGGCTTGTTAGCGGTTTCAACCGGAGTATTCCCTATATTATTGGCGGATACTACCGAATCGGAAATGACAACGGTGCGGGAGAGTGGATTTTCAGCGGCGGCATCAGTGGTGGCTGTGGTGCAGATTGGGCCCACTTGGGCTGAGGTAGTATTTTCAAAACATCGCAGAACAGCCGTTTGCGTTTGTGCCGAAAGAAGTGCCGATTGACCGGACGTAGCCAAACTGGCACCAGTAGCTGACTTGGAAGAATACTGATGAATAAAAAAGAAGACGACGCCCAAAAGAATCGCCACCACACACAACACAAATATGACAAATTTTGAATGCGAGGAGGACTGGGGAGGCATAGCTAAATTATACTACATTGGATCGGGCCCGAGCTTTTTACGGAGTGCACAGAACTCGCAATCGGGATCGTCACAGATGCGATTCCAGAAGGCAAGATTCCACACATCTTTACTAGCCAAAATGATGGTTTGTTTTAATGTCACTACGTCGTCATCGGTGGGCATAAAACGCTCCTTCTGATATTTGCCGCTCCCATTGGGTTCAACAAAATCAATGTCGCCGGAAACCATGACCCGCCGGCCTTTTTCATGCAAACTCAGGAGCAGTTTATAAAAAATGAGCTGGCGGAAATAATCAGGGGCGCTATTTTGCTTGGAGCTTTTTGTTTTACCGAGGATTTCATTGCGGCTTTTTGGCTTGGCCGTTTTGAAATCGGCAACATTGACTTCGCGATCATTAAGAAACTCTACCCGGTCAAGCTTGCCGTTAAGCGGAACATCCAGTGTTTCGGGCTGATCTTTGCTTTCAGCAACGACGACAGGCACGGTTACACCGCGAATATCAAACTCCACCAAACCTTGTGGTGGCCACGGATTCGCGCCTTTTTTAACGTACCAATCGTACCAACCTCCGAGAGCTTTATTCCCTTTAACGAGACTGGCGACGCGGTCTTTGGCGGAAAGCTGTTGTCGGTTCAGGGAAAATTCAAAGATATCCAAGAACGCCTTTCGAGACATGAGCTCGCCTTCTCCAAAAAGGCGGAAAAAGTGAGCCAGCGCGGCGTGCACGGCCGTACCGTAAAGCTGGTGAATGGTTTTTGTATCCGGCAATCGCACCAAATTCTTGAAAAAATATTCCCAAGGGCAGCGCAAGTAATTGTTGAGCGCAGTCACCGACCATCCTTGTCTTTTAAAAAGATCCCGAATAAAAGCGCGGTTGGCCAAAGGCGCCGTAGTGGCCTCGCCAGCCATTTTGCTCATTTCCGGTTGGCGTAATTTTTTTTCCAAAACAACAGCGTCAATGTGACGGACTAATGCAGGATTAAGCTCGGTGACAAATTGGCTGGGTAATTTTGGTTTGCCACCCATATCGGCCGCCGCCCAACTTATAGTGACGTGCCGCTTGGCCCTCGTGAGCGCCACATAAAAAAGCCGACGCTCGTCTTCAAGAGAAAAATCCTCCGCAGTATCCGCGGCGCGCGGCAGGGGTAATTTAAACTGAGTGCGCTTGCGACGACCATCCCAGTGACCCTCCTGGGCGCCAATAATATATACCGTTTGAAATTCCAAACCCTTTGACTTGTGCGCGGTCATAAGGCGCACTAGTGGCTCACCGTCGCGATCGTCCGCATCTGCAACTGTAATGCCAAGCCCAATACCGTGTTCCTCCACCACATCAATAAACGCCACCATGTCGGCGAGGGTGGCTTTTGCGTTGCCGCGCACCACCTGACCCGCTTCACGCATAAAAGATTCCAAAGCCGCTAAATGCTCCACAATGGCCGGCGCTGTTAGTAAATGCTCAATAAAACCCGAGTGATACACTAGCTGGTCCAAAGTTTCGGTCAACCCATGGTTTTTACTAAAAATAGCCAGAGCGGAAAGCGTGGTGGCGACACCACTGAAGTGTTCCACATCCGCAACACCAGCGGCGGCCAAAAGCTTGGACGAAGCTAGCACATCAGCAATAAGGACCCGTTTTTCCGAAGCATAACGAGTAAGTTTAAAAACATCCAGCGGTGAGCATTTCAGAAAATCGACGTACAGCACGCGACCGAGGACGGCATCATCACCATAGGTAGCAAGCGTTCGCGCCAAGAGAACCAGGTTGGCCACGGCCGGGTCGGCAAATAAACTTTTATCAGAATAAATCGTGTGCGGCACGCCAGCCACACGCAAGGCCCGACTAATGCCGTCAGCGTCATTGTTGGTGCGATATATAATGGCGACATCAGGCTCTTTTCGCGTAGCAATATCGCGAGCCACAAACGTGAGTTCTCGTTCCGGTGAGCTGAATTCAGCCAGCGAAATGTCTAGCCCGCCAGTCCCCTTTTCTTTCTTGCCGGCCACAGCCCCGCTGGCCCGCAGAGACACGCGCATGTTGGCATCAGCAACGCGATTATTAGCAATAAGCCCACCGGCCACGTCAAGAATTGCCTGCGTTGAGCGGTAATTTTGCTCAAGAGAAATAACGGTGGCCGCTGGGTGGAGTTTTTTAAAATACAAGAAATTATCCAGCGACGCGCCTTGAAAACGAAAAATTGCCTGCTTCTCATCACCGACAATGAAAAGGTTCGGCTCGGTGTGAAAATTCGTCAGCAATTCCAGAAGGGCGTTTTGGGTAGCATTGGCATCCTGGTGCTCGTCGGCCAAAATGTATTGATACTGTTCTTGGGCGCGCAGAAGCAAGTCGGCATTATTGGAAAACGCCTGCACCACCTCGCGCAACATGTCTTCAAAATCATAGAGCCGACGCTTCGCCAGCTCGTGTTCATAGGCGGCATATACAGCGGCAAACTCCTGGTTTTTAGCGACATTTTTTTCGCGCTCGGTGAATTCACTTTTAACTTTGCCTTTATGAGCGCCTTTTTGGTGCACCCGCTCGCTCTCGGGTACGGCCGCCAAGGCTTTTACTTCTTTTTTAACCAGCGCCAAGCACTCTGCCGGGCCGATGTTTTCACGCTTTAATTCCGTAATGGCTGATTGAATTCCCGGCAAGTAAAAGAGTGGCTCGCCGTAGGGACGCAAAATTACTAATCCGTTTGCCAGTTTCGAGCGACCCTCAATGATGTCAGTCAAAATACCCACCTGATCAACGGCGGTGGCTGGAGCGGCACCAATAATGCGTGGAAATTCTTCCGGATAGCGTTCAATAATACTGTTAGCAAAACCATGGAAGGTGAAAATAGCGATTTTATAGGCCGCCGGCCCAATGATTGAAACCAAACGCGAACGCATGGAGTGCACCGCGGATTCTGTGAAGGCCAGGGCCAAAATGGCGTCGGGTGATGTATCGGTTTTTCGCAAAATGTTGGCAATGCGCAGGGCTAAAATTTGCGTTTTACCCGTGCCAGGGCCCGCAATAACCATAACCGGCCCCTCAATAGCATCCACCGCCTTTTTCTGGGCGACATTGAGCGCCTTATAGAGTTTTTCAAAATTTTCGCCGCTGGCCATGATGGGCGAATCGTACCACCTTTTCGACCAAATAAAAAAGGGGCGGGTCACAAGAGTGTGACCCGCCCCCGGCAAGAAAGGACAATATTGAAAAGACTGGAACCGATTTAGGCCGCCAGTGATTGACGAGCCCGATTGCGGATTTCATTCGCAATCAAATTGGACGGGAAACCCCGGAGCAAAACGCCCCTGCGCCATTCATCACCGTCAAAAGACGGTACGTGCTTAAGGCGCGCCTTTTCGCGAAGAATATTTGGGTGACACACCGACCCGGGCGGCGGCACGGAAAGAACTTGGTGAACGAAGGGGTGCGCGGGCGTGAAGATGGTGACCGCTATGTTGAAATCCCGACTGACGATGGTTGTGTGTTTATCCACAACCACGTGCTCGCGAAGCGTCGCGACAGCACCACGATACCACTGCGTTCCTCCGAGCAAAACCCGCCACGCCTCGTCACCATTCTGCTCATAGTGGATGCCAAAGAAACCACTTGGCTGCTCCATATCGGCAAACGAATCTTTTACCCCCTCAAGAGAACACCAGGGAGGAAAAACGAGCAGTGGATTGCCGCTTGCCCCAGGAAAAAGATACACCACTTCCGCGACAACTGGGTAGATCATGCGTATAACTCCTTTGTAGACGCACCCACAGTTTCAACCCGCACAATACGGGTATCTAACGAAGAACCATACCACACTATTAATAATTCTTCAAGCGGTTGACGCGCTCGTGCTGACGGATTTTTTCGTGAGCTTTGGCCTCTATTTGGCGGATACGTTCGCGAGTGACACCGAATTTTTTACCGACTTCTTCAAGAGTGTGCTGAACGCCATCTACTAAGCCGTGCCGTAATTCAAGAATTTTACGCTCTTTTTCGGGTAAATCATTGAGAATTTCGCGCACTTGATCCTGAACTATGCGGCGGGAGGTTTCCTGATCAGGTGAGAGAATTTTATCATCGGCGATAAAATCCTGAAGCTCAGAATCGCGGTCGCCGCTGTCATCACCAACTTGGCTCTGGAGCGAAACCACGCCCTGGTCAATTTTTTCAATTTGATAGATTTTTTCCACCTCCAAGCCCATTTCCATGGCGATTTCTTCGGGCAGAGGGTCGCGGCCCAAATCCTGAGCGAGGCGACGCACGACCTGCTTGTATTTAGCGATAGTTTCCACCATATGCACCGGCACACGGATGGTGCGGGACTGGTCGGCCAAAGCACGGGTGATGGCCTGGCGAATCCACCAGGTGGCATAGGTTGAAAACTTGAAGCCTTTGGTCCAGTCAAATTTATCCACTGCCTTAAAGAGGCCGATGTTACCCTCTTGAATCAAGTCTAGAAGAGTGAGATCGGGCGAGCGACCAACGTATTTTTTAGCAATAGAGACCACCAAGCGCAAATTGGCGCGAGCCAGCAAAGTGCGGGCCTCGTCGTCGCCTTTTTCAATGCGACGAGCCAATTCTTTTTCCATAGCGGCAGTCAACAGCGGGTATTGGCCAATTTCTTTGAGATACATTTGAATGGAATCGTAACCACCTTCGCCGGTGCTGTAATAGGACTTTTTACCACTAGGCTCAGCGGTGGGCACCTCTAACAGGCCACCACCTTCTAACACATCAACGCCAGCCGTGGAGAACTTTTCATAGAGATCCTCCAAAAAGAGGAGGTCGTCCTCAACCGTTGGAAATTCCTTCAAAATTTCGTCGTAGGTGACGAAACCGCGTTCCTTGCCTTTGCCGACCAACATATCGGCTTTGCGATCCATCTCTTCCAGCTTGGCCACACCCTTTTTAGCTGTTTTTATGGCGTCGTTCGCGTGTAGGACTTTTTTAACCGCCTTTTTGGCGGGTTTTTTGGCGACTATTTTCTTTGTTTTTTTGGTGGCCATGTTTTTATAAAAAATTATTATTGAAGGTGTTTTTGATGCGCGGAACGAAGGCGCATGAGTAATTGATTTAAAACGTCCTGCGACTGGCCGGCCCTAGTGGCACTAGCAAGCTCTTCTCGGAGCCACTCTTCTTCAAAATCAGCTACAAGCTCATCGCCAACCTTCTTAAAGGAGCTTGATTCATCGCCAGAAGCAAAAGCGGCCTCGGCTTCAAAAAGCAATTCATCCTTTATTTTAGCCGCCGCTTGCTCGCGAGCAACAAATTGAGGCGTGCCCACAATTGTACTGATTTTTTGCCGAATGTCCAGCGAGGCACCACTTTTGCCCTCCTTGCCGGTATTGTTGTCGAGCAAGAAAACCAAACCCCACAAAAGCCGTTCTACCACCTCTAAACGCTTTGTTAAATGACTACTATGAGAACTGGCCGTGCCTCCCATTGGAGCGGCTGACCCTGCGCTTCTTTGAACCACATTTCGCGAAGCCAGCTTCTTGATTTCGTCCCACAGTACCTGTTCTTTGAGGCTTGCTTTGTGAGCGATTTCGGTCACGTAGCGACTTTGATTGGTAGGACTTTCTAAAAGAGCTATGAGAGGAAGGAGAGTTTTTTCAATGGCCCTATCGCGCTCACGGACTGAGGGGTGCTCCACCAAAATCCTCTCTAGCTCCACGTCTAGTATATGACGGGCGGCATTGATAAAAGTAACTAATTTTTCCGGGCTCTCGGAGGCAAGCTCGGCCGGATCCTTCCCCGCCGGCAAGGTAGCGACAGTTACTTCCAAGCCAGCAGCCAGAGCCAGGCCGAAGCCTTTTGCCGCGGCGTTTTGGCCGGCCGTGTCAGCGTCGTAACAAATAACTAATTTGTCGGCCAGGCGCTTCATGAGCGTGATATGGTCAATAGTGAGCGCTGTGCCGGAAGTAGCTACGGTATTGACAAGCCCGGCCTGGTGACATGCGAGCAAATCCATTTGCCCTTCAACCAAGACTACTTGGCCTTTCTGGCGAATAGACAAACGAGCTTTATGCCAACCATAGAGAACGTGGGATTTTTGAAAGAGCGGCGTTTCCGGGCTGTTGAGATATTTTGCCTCTGTACCGTCGCTTTCGTGTTGGCGGCCAGAAAAAGCAATGACCCGCCCGGCCGCGTCAAAAATCGGGAACATCACCCGGCCGCGGAAACGGTCGTAAAACCCCGCGCTTTTTTCTGATTTTTTGGCAAAGCCCGCCATTTCAATTTCGGCGTCGCTGAAATTTTTACTCTTCAGATAATCGTAGAGCGTTCGCCACTCCACTGGCGCATAGCCGAGACGCCATTCTTTTATAGTAGCTTCGGTAAGGCCGCGTTTTTTCAAATATTCCAAAGCTTCCGACCTATTCGCCAACTGGCGCTGATAAAAAAGCGTGGCGTATTCATGGGCTACATAGAGTTTCTCGCGGGCACTGCGTTCGCGGCTTTCAACTCCAGCATCGCGGCGGTGCAAAGTAACCCCTGCCCTATCAGCCAACACGCGCAGGGCGCCCACAAAATCTAAGCCCTCAAACTGCTGCACAAAACTAAAAATATCGCCTTTAGCCCCACAACCAAAACAATAATAAGAACCGCGCTCCGGTGATATAAAAAACGACGGCGTCTTTTCGTTATGAAATGGGCATCTTGCCTTAAAATTAGCCCCCGCACGCTCTACTTTTATATAGGAACCAACGACATCGTTGATGCTCAGCTTATTTTTAATTTGCTCTACTGGAGTCATATTCAGCACCAGTGTAGCACTTTTTTGCCACTCTTCTTATTGCGTCCTAAAAATTTTTGTTTTGCAATGAGCAATCCCTTACAAGCCGAATTGTTTTTTCAATCCATTAATCCAGGCCTGCACCGCTTGCCACACTGAAGCTATTTCTGTTTGAGGCTGAAGCTGGGGAGTTTTGAAATAGGCCAGGCCTTGGTTATACAATTGCGACACTTCATCTGAATTCAGCGCTCTGTTATAGACACGGACCTCGTCAATGGAGCCAGGGAAGAACTTGTCTCCGCTACCAGTGGCACCGATTCGCACATTGAGAGCGTTGGAAGTAGTGGTGAGATTTTTAGTGGAACCGTGGTCATCAATGCTAACGTTCGCGCCATCAATATACATATCAGGAACACTATTGAGGCCACCACCTTGCGTGAGCACAATGAAATGCCAACCACCGTCATCAGTAATAGCGTCGTGACTGGTAAATTCATTATATGTTGAACCATCTTGTTGTTGTAAGTAGCCAATTTCATAATTGCCAAGGGTATGAAAAATATTTACACCCCACCCTATCCCAGAAGAACCACTACTACTCATTTTATATACAACTGGCAAGAATGAGCCTGAAACACCCGTGCCCACTTGTATCCAAGCGGCGACTGAAATACTTGAAAGGTTGTCGGCATAATTGGCGGTATCAACATACTGGCTTGTACCATCAAGAGAAATGGCTTGACCGAGCTGACCGGTAATATATGAGGGACTACCAACTGCAGTGCCGTTATTGGCATTACCGCTCGTGTCAGCCACACTACCATCAAATGGGTAGTAGGCCAGCAAACCGTTCGTGAGATTGGCGGCTGCTTGAGTAGCAGGAAATACTGCAGTGACAACCCCTGAATTAGAAGAGTTAGTAACACTACTGGCGCCAGATACCGTAAAGAAATTTGACGTAATACCGGTTACGGTGTAACCGAATTTTGGAGTTAACGTGATAGTGGCAGTGTACGCGGTACTCCCAGCAAAAGGATTGTCGGTGGGACTCCAGGAAATAGCGGCCGTGTATTCACTTGTCGCGCTTATGCTTGCCGTTGGCGTGGCGCCTGTTGATGGCACGACGACTCCACTTATAGCGGCAATGTCTATGGCCAGTGGTTGAGTCACCGTTACCGTTGCCCCGGCGGAGGAGGATCCGCCAGTGCCCGTACACGTCAAAGTAAAGGCGGTAGTGCTAGTAAGATTGCCCGTGCTTTGCGAGCCTGAAGTGGCCTTGCTTCCCGACCAACCCCCGCTGGCCGTACACGAGGAAGCGCCGGAAGTAGACCACGTGAGCGTAGTACCACTGCCGGTATTCACGGAAGCAGAAGCAGGAGAAAAAGATATTGAAGGCGGCGCCACTAAATCAGACAAATTAAAGCCCTCGCGAACATAATTGATAGCTGCTAAGGCGCCATAGTTGTCGTTCCAGGTGCCGGTGGGTCGACTTTCTGCAGCGGCCAAAAAGGCATCGTCGGAATTGGCGCCGCCGAGTGTTACATTGTAGGAAGCAAGTGTGCGATCCGGGTCACTGTAACCTGTGCCGTCAAAGGTATTATTGGTAAGCGTGTTTGTACCAACTGTTGGCTGGTCAATAATGAGATCGTTAGATGGCGAAGACCAGTTGTAATATGTGTTGTTACTGACCGTGACATTGGAAATACCAGTGGCAAGTTCTGGAGACTGAATATCATTAAATAGCCAGGTGCCGTGAGATCCTGTTCCTGTATTATGCGCAAGAACGTTATTGTCTACCAACACGGTAACGGGATTCGGGCCATAGTTTGGATTCACATCTAAGCCCCAGCCACGAGGGCCGCCAAGCACTCCTGGCATATCTAGGCCATTCAGCACCACGTTACCAGTCATAATGGAGGTGGCAACAGGAACATCAACAGCGACAGCGCCATCACCACCGCTTACGAAACCAGCGAGTGGGTCGTCGGCAAAAATATTGTCCTGCATAGTGCCACCAGAACGCAATTGGAGACCGTCACCAGCTGAATTAGCGATAATATTCTCCCGCACCGTAACACCAGTATTGCCATGCTGAATATAAATCTCTTGATTAAAACTATTGGCACCGGCGTCAGGAATCTGCTCATTCCAACCATTATGGTCAAAAACATTCTGTTCAATGAGTACATTGTCAACGCCGCCGAAAATCACACCCTGCGAGTGGCCGCCTTCTGAGCCGCCGGTATTGTAGTCGTCCATAACAATATTACGTCGGAAAGTAATGCTACTTAAACGACCACCGTTAAAACCACTAAAGTTGCCTGCATCATCAAAATAGCTCATGACGCAGTCTTCAACAAGTAAATCGGTATCACCTTCTGCAGAACTTAACCACAATATTCCTTCACTGTTATCTGAAACATTTCCGTCTCCGGCGTAGTTTGGAGAATTGGGATTTCTTTGACTAGACGTGAGATTAAGACCGGTAATGGCAATGTGGTTAACATTTTGCGAACCAATATCAATAGCCGCAGCATTTCCATACGCATCGAGAATTGGCCGAGCACCAGTGCCGTAGGCACCAATGACTGTTGGTTCCGATGCCGACCGACCGCCCCAGTTAAGCAAAAGCACAGACGGGCTATCTCCGGGCGAACCACCGTCGCTGGAATTAAAAGTGTCGCCGCGCTTTAGCAAAATCCAATCGGGATACCCGTCACGAACCAGGGAACGTGCCTTATTAAGAGTTTGCACCGGAGCCTGAGGAGAGAGACCATTATTTGAATCATTACCGCTACTACTGCTCACGTAAATAACCTGACTGTCGGAACTTGTAGCAAGGGCGGTAAAACCACTAGCGTTCTGTTGCCACGACACAGCCTGATTCACCGTGAGCGAAAGAGTCTCGTTGTCAGTACCACAAGCGTTGGTGGCAGAAACAGAAACGTTTGTTGTGGCAAGCACCGTTGGCGTGCCGGAAATGGTCGGCGATGAGAACGAGACGCCAGAGGGTAGATTGGTAGCCGTGTACGTAAATGGCGCGGTGCCAGCAGCCGAAAGCGTGTATGAATAAACACTGTTTTGCGTGGCAAAATCTGTAAGAGAAGAGGTAATTGCGGGCGAAACACAGCCACCGCCACCACTTGTAATTGTGAGTGAAAGTGTTTCGGTATCATGTCCACAACCGTTTGTGGCAGTGATGGATACCGTCGGGGTGCCGGCGCTTGCCGGTGTACCAGAAATAGTTTGCGCTGACAAAGACAACCCGCCTGGCAAAGAGCCCGTTGAATAGGTTATGGTTGGATCACCACTCGCAGTTATGTTGTAAGTAAAATTCGAACCAGTATTTCCACTCGCAGAAAGTGATGAAGTTATTGTTGGAACCACACACCCGCCGCCACCGCCAGAACCACCTCCCCCGCCACCTCCTCCACCGCTACTAAAACCCCCGCCACCGACATTAGCACCAATGAGATTCTGAGTGACAACACCGCCGGCCAAAGGGGCAGACGGAACAAGAGAAGTTGTAAGTGTTGAGGCCAGCGTGGAGATTTTAGCTCTCGCGATAGCGACTTCCACAGCGTTGAGTTGTTTAATAGTTGAAGCGCCAACAATACCGGTAGGCTTCTTGAGCCCGACGGAAGTGAGGATTTGAGCCCGATACTTTAATTGGAACTTCCCCACTGCCAACATGGTGCCAGGACCATAATAAGTTGACTCCTTACCGGGAGAGCCGGCGCCTTTACCGAGTATTCTCGTGGCAGGATCACTGTTTAACAGTCGTTGAAGCGCTTTCACGGCAGGACCAACACTACCGGGAGCAAGAACTTTAGTAAAAGTGTAGGCAGGAACAACCGGCGCGTTGGGGCAAACTGCGCCAGTAATCACATTAAATTTTGCGCCGCCAATGCAAGGAGTAACTTTAGGAGTAGCGGTAGCGGCGGTGGTAGCAGTGATAACTGCCGCGGGAGTGGTATGAGCAGGTGTAAGAACGGCAATGCCGGTGTAGGCAATGCCAACCAAGATAAACATAGCCACTGCAAAAATAGTCCAAGGGAGCCAAGGTTTGGATGACATGTACTTACATTATACCAAACCCTTTGAGCGTGCCTAGCCCCTACCCTTCCACAACAACATCTTCCTGCACAGCGGGCCGCAGAGGAGTTATCGCTTCAATCATTTTCTGCTTTTTACTGCCGGGAAAACCAGTGCCGGCGGGAATGAGGCGACCGAGAATGACGTTTTCCATGAGGCCAACGAGACGATCTTCATTGCCACGAACGGCGGCATTGATAAGCACGCGAGTGGTGTGCTGAAATGAAGCGGCGGAAAGGAAACTCTTGCGGGAAAGGGAGACTTCTGTAATACCCATAACCACCGACTCGGCTTTGGCTTCGGTTTTATCAAGCTCTTTAACGCGAATGTTTTCAAGTTGAAAGCGATGATGCTCTACGATATCGCCAGCGGAAAGATTTGTGTCGCCCTGCTCGGTGATGCGACGACGGGAGAACATTTGACGGACAATAACTTCCATATGCTTCCTTGAAACAGCCTCACCTTGGAGTTCGTAGATGCGAGACACTTCGCTGATGATATATTCTTGCGCGCGCTCGCGGCCGGCATAGAGGAAAATTTCGTCAATATCGGCAGAACCGTCGGTGACGATATCACCCTTCTTAACTTTGTCGCCCGTTTTCACGAGGATAACGCGGTTGTAACTGGCGGCATATTCGCTGTCGCCCTTAGTAGCTTTCTTGGATTTACCAGCGGGCACGTCGGGAATAACCATGATGAGACGTTCCTTGCCGGTGTCTTGGATGTCAGAAACAATGCCATCTACGCGGATGATAACGGCGGGATTTTTGGGAGCACGCTTCTCAAAGAGTTCCTCAACGCGAGGCAAACCTTGAGTAATGTCGCCACCAATTTGAGAAGTACCGCCAGCGTGAAAAGTACGCATAGTGAGCTGGGTACCCGGCTCGCCGATAGCCTGGGCCGCCACCGTGCCGACAGCTTCGCCGATTTCAATAAGTGCATCACGACCAAGATCGTAGCCATAGCAATGAGTGCAGATGCCGCCAATTGTTTTACAGGTCATCGGGGAGCGCACGTGCACACTCTTAACACCGGATGCTTCAATTTTTTGAGCGTCATGCTTACTGATAAGCGCGCCACGCTTGGCAAGAACCGTTCCATCTGGAGCGATGATGTCACTGGCAGCCACACGGCCCCTCGTGACACGAGCAAGTGAGATTTCAATACCAGAACCAGAATCCTTATGGACCAAAATGCCGTCCTTTGTGCCACAATCGTCTTCAGTAATAATGGTGTCTTGGGCAACAACGAAGAGCTTGCGCGTGAGGTAGCCGGCCTTAGCGGTGTTAAGCGCGGTGTCGGTTAAACCCTTACGAGAGCCGTGCGTCGTAATAAAGTATTCAATTGGCGTAAGGCCTTCCTTGGAACAAGAGATAATTGGGAATTCAATAGTGTCGCCAGCAGTGTTGGTGATAAGACCCTTCATACCAACCATCTGGGTAATTTGGCCAAGCGAACCGCGAGCACCGGAAATGACCATGTCGTGAACAGAACCGTTGGGAGCAAGCGTGGCTGGAATGAGTTTTTCTATTTGACCCTTTGCACCCTGCCAAACCTCAATGAGCATGCGCAGGCGCTCCTCTTTGGAAAGCAGGCCATCGTTATATTGCGTTTCAACGCCTTCAGCACGAGTGCGGGCGGCTTCAATGAGAGCGGTTTTTCCTTCGGGGATAGTCACATCATCAATGCCCCACGTTACGCCGGAAGCGGTGGCAAAAGAGAAGCCAAATTTCTTGATTTTGTCTAGGTTAGCAGGCACCGCGGCAATGCCGTAGCGATCAATAATGTCGTTAACCAGAGCGCCCATTTTCTTGCGGTCAATTTCGGCATTCAAGAATGGGTAGTCGGCAGGCAGTGCGGCATTGAAGAGTAAGCGGCCAACCGATGTTTCAAAAGGCTTACCGTCAAAGGCGGCGTACTTTACCCCTTCACCGGGCAAGATTTTAATTTTAGCGCGCAAATCAAGCTCATCAAAATCGCGAGCGGTGATGGCGCTGTTGGCATCGGCAAAAATTTTACCTTCGCCTTTCTTGCCGGCAACAATCTTTGTGGCCCAGTAGCAACCAAGGACAATATCAAGCATTTTTGCGGAAACAGTAGGGTCGCCGGAACCTGGCTTCAAGATGTTTTTATTGGCAGCCATGATTTCAGAAGCTTCAAGCTGGGCTTGGCGGGAAAGTGGCACGTGCACGGCCATTTGGTCACCGTCAAAGTCGGCGTTAAAAGCACCGCAAACAAGTGGGTGCACCTGAATAGCATTACCTTCAATAAGAATAGGGCGGAAGGCCTGGATACCCAAACGGTGTAGAGTAGGCGCGCGGTTTAAGAGAACATATTTGCCGCGAATAACATCTTCCAAAATAGCCCACACCTCCGGAATACCATCGTCAATGAGGCGGCCGGCGGAACGGATGTTGTAAGCAAGCTCGCGCTTCAAAAGCTCGGCAATAATGAATGGGCGGAAAAGTTCCAATGCCATATGCTTAGGCAAACCACACTGGTCTAAAGCGAGATCAGGACCAACAACAATAACGGAGCGGCCGGAATAGTCAACGCGTTTACCAAGAAGGTTGGCACGGAACAAACCGCGCTTAGATTTCAAGTTATCGGCAAGGGATTTCAGAGCACGACGGGCAGCCAAAGACGTGGGGCCAGCCGAAGCGGAACCGTGGCGAATAGAGCTGTCAATTAAAGAGTCAACGGCTTCCTGGAGAATGCGCTTTTCATTGCGGAGAATGACTTCGGGGGCATTAATTTCTTTAAGTTTCTTGAGACGATTGTTGCGATTAATAACGCGGCGGTAAAGATCGTTGACGTCGGACGTGGCAAAACGACCACCATCAAGCGGCACCATCGGGCGAAGACCGGGCGGAATAACAGGAATGCGCGTCAAGAACATCCATTCGGGGCGGATATTGGCAGAAACCATTGAGCGAGCCAATGAAAGACGCTTGTCAATGCGTTCGCGCTCGGCGGCACCGGCTTTTTCGCGGTCGGCCTCAAGCGTAGTGACGAGCTTCTTAACATCAACATTACGGAGAATATTGAAGACCGCTTCGGCACCAATACCAGCCTCAAAGAGCGTGCTGTATTTTACGGAAAAATTATGATAAGCGACTTCATCCAAAACAATGCCGCGTTGGATGCTGTCAATATCTTTTTTGGCCTGCAGATACATTTCTTTCAGAGCATCTTTGGTTTTTTCGTCCTGCGAGCTCTTGGATTTACTTTTGAATTCTGCGTCCAGGTCTTTAAGAATCTGGGCGCGCTCCGGCTCGTTGACGCTGGTAACAATGTAGCCGGCGAAGTAAATAACTTTTTCCACTTCGGCGCTCGTGAGTCCGAGAATCATACTGATGCGGCTCGGCATTGAGCGCAAGAACCAGATATGCGAAACCGGCACAGCCAAGTCAATGTGGCCCATGCGTTCGCGGCGCACTATGGAGCGCGTGATTTCTACCCCGCACTTTTCGCAGACGATGCCTTTATAGCGAATACCGCGATATTTACCGCAATAACACTCAAAATCCTTATCCGGACCGAAGATTTTTTCGTCAAAGAGGCCGCTTTTTTCGGAGCGCTGAGTGCGGTAGTTAATGGTTTCCGGCTTGGTCACTTCCCCACGTGACCATTCTTTGATTTTTTCCGGCGAGGCGATTTTCAGAATAATGGAGTCAAAATCCTGCTCGGCGCGAGCGGCGGCGCTGGCGCGGCCGCGGGCAGTGTGGGAGAAAGAAGTATTCATTGTTTTTTGTGGTGTTGGCATGTTTTTATTAATTATTTCTTTCTCTTATTCTTCGCGAGCTAATTCCTTCTCCATTTCGGCGATAACTGCCGCCTTGCCGCGTTCACGAGGCGGCTCTTCTCCGACCTTCTTTTTCATATCCACATCCAAACCAAGACCCTTCATCGTGCTGACCAACACGTTGAAAGAGGCTGGCATGTTTGGCGTGCTAATTTCCTGACCCTTCACGATGGAATCAAAGGCGGCACTGCGACCGAGGATGTCGTCGCTCTTAATAGTGAGCATTTCACGCAGGTTGTGCGCGGCACCGTAACCAAGCAGCGCCCAAACTTCCATTTCACCGAAGCGCTGGCCACCTTGCTGAGCCTTGCCACCAAGCGGTTGCTGGGTAATGAGCGAGTACGGACCAATGGAACGCATGTGAATCTTGTCTTCAACCATGTGGTGCAACTTAAGAATATACATGTAGCCGACGGCGATTTCTTGATCAAATTTATCGCCCGTTCTTCCATCAAACAGAGGCATTTTGCCGTCTTTTTTGAAACCGGCCTTTTCTAATTCATCCTTAATTTCCTTGTCGGTGGCACCGGCAAAAGGTGGGACGATGGCCTGGTAGTTGAGCGTGTGCGCAGCGAGGCCGAGGTGTAATTCAAGAATTTGACCAAGGTTCATACGGCTTGGCACGCCGAGCGGAGTGAGGATAACGTCAATAGGCGTACCATCGGCAGTGTAAGGCATATCTTCTACAGGAAGAATTTTGGAAATAACACCCTTGTTACCGTGGCGGCCGGCGAGCTTGTCGCCGACGGAAATATTGCGTAGCTGAGCTACTTCAATGTGAATACGCTTGATGATACCGGAATCTAATTTGTCACCGCGCTCGCGAGAAAATACTTTGACGGAAATGATGCGGCCGCGCTTGCCGTTTTCAAGGCGCTTGCTGGTGTCTTTTACATCGCGAGCCTTTTCGCCGAAAAGTGAGCGAAGGAGGCGCTCTTCCGGCGTGAGTTGAGTCTCCCCTTTCGGCGTAATTTTGCCGACAAGAATGTCACCGGGGCGCACTTCGGCACCAACGCGCACGATGCCTTCTTCATCTAAATTTTTGAGCTTGATTTCACCAACGTTAGGAATGTCGTGGGTGGTGACTTCAGGACCGAGTTTGGTGTCGCGGACGTTTACAATGAATTCTTCAATGTGGATAGAGGTGAATTTGCTTTCCTTAACGAGGCGTTCGGAAAGGATAATGGCGTCTTCATAATTGGCACCACTCCAGCTCATGAAAGCCACGAAGGCGTTCTGGCCAAGAGCCATCTGGCCGCCGTCGCTTGAGGAAGCGTCGGCCAAGAGGGCGCCTTTTTCAACTTTATCGCCGGTAGTAACCGCGGGGCGATGATAGAAAGCAGTGAAACCGTTGGTACGGGAAAAATTAATGAGCTTGTATTCGTGCTCCTTGGCGCGACCCTTCACGATGATTTTACGAGCGTCAACATAGACAACCGTGCCCGCCTCTTCGGAAAAAATAAGGCGGCCAGTGTCACGGGCGGCGGCAGTTTCAATGCCGGTCGCAACAAGCGGAGCTTCCGGAATAAGACAGGGTGTGGCCTGCTTCTGCATGTTGGAACCCATCAACGCACGAGCGGCATCGTCGTGGTTAAGGAACGGAATCATAGACGTAGCCACGGAAAATGCCTGGTTGGTGTAGACGTCAATGAAATCAACTTTGTCGGGAGTAACCACGGCCGGGTCACTGTTGTGGCGCACCTCTACTTCTTTTTCCAAAATGACACCCTCGTCATCGTAGCGAGTAGCGGCGTGCGCAATGTGGAAGGATTCTTCTTCCAGAGCATTGAGGTACACAATTTCCTTGGTGACTTTGCCATTTTTTACTTTGGCATACGGCGTTTCAATCATACCGAATTCATTCAGCTTGGCATGCGTAGCCAAGTGCAAGATAAGACCGATGTTGGTGCCTTCAGGGGTGTGAATTGGACACAAGCGGCCATAGTGTGATGGATGAACGTCGCGTACTTCAAAACCAGCACGCATACGATCCAAGCCGCCTGGGCCGAGAGCGGAAAGCAGACGCAAGTGTTCAAGCTCGGAAAGAATATTTTCCTGCTGCATGAACTGCGAGAGCTGGTTGGTGGTGAAAAATTCCTTGATGCGAGCCTGCAAGGGCTTGGGCGAAATAAATTGCACCGGCATGGTCACGTCGGACTCAATAGTGGACATGCGGTCCTGGATATTGCGCTTCATTTGTGAAAGACCAACGCGGACCTTCTGCTGAAGAAGCTCACCAACGTAGCGCACGCGGCGCGAACCGAGGTGGTCAATGTCGTCAGCGAAGGAGTTCGGCGTGGTGGAAAGCGTGGCGATGTAGTTGACCACCATAGTCAAATCTTCCAGGCTGATAGTGCGACGAGCCAGCGCTTTTTCGTCCATCTCTTTAGCAAAGCGCTTGTTGAAGCGAAAACGGCCAACGCGAGAAATATCGTAGCGCTCTTCATTAAAAATAGAATTGACGAATTCTCGGGCGTTCTCGGCCGTGGCCAGGTCGCCATCGCGCAAGCGCTTATGGATTTCAATATAGGCGTCGTCGGTGGTTTTGGCGTGATCCTTGGCAAGTGAGCTCTCAATGAAAGCGCGAGAAGCTACTTGGCCGGCAAACAAATCTAAAATGTCGGTGTCGGTGAACACTTTGCCGCCGCTTTGCTGAGCACCAACAACACGGAGAAGCGAGGAAATTGGGAATTTGCGCTTGCGATCAATGCGCACGTAGAGCGCGCCATCCGGCTCGGCTTCAATTTCAATCCAGGCACCGCGCGACGGGATAATTTTTGCCCCGAAATACATTTTTCCTTTGATTTCACTGGAGGTGAAGAAAATGCCGAATGAACGAGCGAGCTGGGGCACGATAACGCGCTCAACGCCGGCCACAATGAACGTGCCGTGCGGGGTCATGAGCGGAAAGTCCGCCATAAAGATTTCCTGCTCCTTGGTGGTGCCAATTGTTTTGTTTTTTAAACGTACCATCACTTTCATGGGCGCTTCGTAGGAAAGCTTGTTGTCTTTGGCGTAGAATTCGTCATATTGCGGCTGACCGATTTTAAAACCAACGAAGGTCAGCTCGAATTTCTTGCCGGCGTAGTCGCGAATGGAAGAAAATTCCTTGAAAACCTCTTCCATGCCATGTTCAATAAGCCAGGTGAATGAGGCCATCTGGGCTTCTACCAAGTTGGGCATTTCTGCCAACGGTTTTTTGAAACGACCGAAATGCTTCTGCTCTTTTCCGGCTCCCGACACGTTTTCGTTCAAGGCGATTGACGAGTTTGACATATAAAAAATATTGTTGTGCAAAAAGTTGGCGACCCCAATTTACGTTTTTGGGCAACCTTCTGGTTAGTAAGTTAACCTATTAAATTAGACGACTATAGTAAAGCAGAAAACGATAAAATGTCGTTATAAATAACGACAAAATCGCCAAATTAGAGCATCAAACTAGTCAAAACTCAGTCAGCGTTTGATTGGGATATCCTATAGTAGTTGCATTCCAATGTCAATCGAAAATCGGAGCCGCCTCCCAGGCTTGAACTGGGGACCTACTGTTTACAAAACAGTTGCTCTACCAACTGAGCTAAGGCGGCAATAAGCGCTACTATATCCTAAATTAGAAAATTTAAAAAGCTTAGGGGCGGCTAATATCGCGGAGATATGAGGAAGGAGTATCACGGCCTGAAAGAGTTTGGCGACCACGAACCAAGCTCACCAGGTTGCGAGTGTTGCGGTCAAGCCAGTGGCCGGGGCCAGTGAGAGCATTTTTCACGGCAATAGTAACCCGAGCATAATACGCCTCAATTGTTGCAAGCATCTTCCACATACCAGCGGAAGAAAAAATGCTCTTAACATTCGCTGTTTTACGCTTCACTCCCCTCTCAAATTTTCTAATCCTGCCTTCCACAGCATTACGCTTTGCGGCCATTGGCAACTGCACCCCGCGTGAGAGTTGGTAGGCCTTGAGACTGACCAGCGTGACAATGCCGACGCCCGCAACAATAAAAAGAATGAGTGGAGTTATAAACATATTACTTACCTAATACTGAAACATAGGAAAAACGGGCAACTTCAATTTTCTCGCCGAATTTTTGAATAGCGGAATCAACGAGGCCGGCAATGGTGATATCGGGATTTTTAATGAAAGGCTGTTCAAGCAGAATTTTTTCTTTAAGATATGCTTTCATTTTACCGTCCACAATACCGGCGCGCATTTTTTCCGGCTTGCCGGAATCGGCAAATTCTTTCTCAAACACTTCGTTTGCGGCTTTTGTGGCTTCTGCAGAAACATCACTTGCCTTCAAAAATTCTGGGCGAGTAGCGGCCACATGCATGGCGATGTCGCGAGCTAGTGCCTTAAAATCAGCATTACCGGCGACGAAATCAGTTTCAGTGAGAAGCTCTACCATGGAGCCAATCAAGCCATTTGAATGCACATAGGAACCGATAAAACCCGCATGAAAAACGCGGTCGGCTTTCTTGCCAGCCACTTGAGAGCTGATTTTGCGCAAAATAACCACGGCCTTTTCCGTGTCGCCGCCAGCTTCCTCCAGCGCCTTCTTGCACTGCATCACCGAAACACCGGTTCTGTCGCGTAATTCTTTGATTTGTTCAGTAGTAATAGCCATAATTCATCCAGTTTACTTGGTTTGCCAAAGAATATCAACTTTTGACTTCACATCAAAAAGATCGCGGCTAATATCGTCAACCCTGTTACCCATAGTATCAACCCTATCGTAGGTTTTCTTTACGAAGTAACCGACAATGCCGACGAGAAGGGTTATTATTGGAAGAAAGACTGTTTCTGCCATCATATAGTCTAATTATACCAACCCTAGTTAAAATAGTCCTGAAGAAAAAATAAAACTTTTAGTTACAAAACAATTTTTAGAAATTGTCTATTTAGCAGGAGTTTTGGCAGCCTGAGCCTTTCCTTCCTGATAGGCGGCGATGATTTCGTTGACGAAGAAATTGATGCTGGAAACTGAAGAGTCGTTGCCCGGAATTGGAAATTTTACGTCGGTCAAATCGCAATCACTGCCGGTAATAGCTATGATAGGAACGCCTGCGGAGTGGGCTTCGGCCACGGCGGTTTTTTCTTTCTTGGGATCAACCACAAAAAGGGCTTTGGGCATTTCCTTGAGCGTAGCGATACCACCGAAGAAGCGCTGAAGGTTGGCAATTTCACGGTCAATCAAAAGACGTTCTTTTTTGGTGTATTTGCCAAGCTCGCCTTTCTCTTTGTCGCTCATGAGCTTTTCCATGCGGTCAATGCGCTTGCGGATTTGGCCGAAATTCGTAAAAGTGCCACCAATCCAGCGACCAGCAACAAAAGGCTGGCTCAAAACACGGCCGGCGCGCTCAACAGCTTCGCGCGCCTCGCTCTTAGCGCTGGCAAAAAGGATAACCCCACCGGTAGTGCCAAGCTTACGGGCAAAATCTTTAGCGGTATTCAAATATTCTTTGGTTTGTTCTAAATCAAAAATCTCTACGCGGTTTTTCGTGCCAAAAATCAGTGGCTTGGCTGAAGGATGGCGGCGATTCTTAGCAAAAGCAAAATGCGCGCCCGCCTTGAACATCTGTTCCATCAAAGGATCGTTCATAGCGACGTTGGCAACTGGGGTTGAAATATCATCTACCATAGGCAAAAGAGTGTATCAAATAAGCCGGTTTTAGGCAACTATGGCATTGTCGCCCATCTTACTCATGCCGTCTACCATTTCATCAATGTTGCCCGCGAAAATCTGCTCAATGTTGTGCCAGTTTTCTTTGAGACGATGGTCGGTGACGCGGTCCTGGAGAATGTTATACGTGCGGATTTTTTCCGAGCGGTCACCGGTGCCTATTTGCTCTTTACGGTTAGCGGCAAACTTGGCGTTGGCCTCGTCGTCGTGCCTCTGCTCCAGCTTGGCCATGAGAATTTCCATAGCTTTTTCCTTGTTGGCACTTTGGCTACGCTGGGCAGTGGAACGCACATCGATACCCGTGGGAATGTGCACAATGCGCACGGCGGTTTCCACCTTATTCACGTTCTGACCGCCCTTGCCGCCAGCCCGTGAGGTTTCAATTTCAAGCTCGGAAGGATTTATTTCAAATTTCACTTTTTTGCGCAAAGGCAAAACGGCGACGGAAGCAGTAGAGGTGTGTACCCGGCCGGCTTTTTCAGTTTCAGGAATGCGCTGAATGCGATGCACGCCGGTTTCAAAACGAAGTTTGCGATAGACATCCTTGCCGTGAATTTCAAAAACCGCCTCTTTATAGCCGCCTAAATCGCTTTGGGATTCACTGACTTTTTCAAACTGCCAACCCTGGCGCACAGCATAGCCTTGGTACATGGCGGCAAGCTCAGCGGCAAAAAGCGCGGCTTCATCGCCACCGGCACCGGCCCGTACTTCTAAAATCAACTCATTAGGATATTTGTCGGCCTCTTCGGCAAGCTTTTCGGCGGCCGCATCGGCATCTGTAATTTCTTTCATCTGCGCCATGAGCGCGGCTTTCTGTAATTCAATGTCGGCAAGTTCACCTTTGGCTAATTCAGCCATAGCCGGGTCGCTCTCCCCCATTTTTCGAACACTAGCCGCATCCGCGTCCAATTTTAAAACCATGTCCGCCATATACGCGGTTTTCGGATTCTTTTTATACTGTTGGATTTCGGGGTTCATATTGATATACGCAATTATACACGCCCACTAGCTAGAGAGCGTGCATAAAAAGGGCAGTGTAGTTACTTTGCTTCTATAGCTTCTTCTGAAACTACCTCAACAGCTTTCTTGGGAGCCTTTTTGGGAGCGGCCTTAGCAGCCCGAGAGCGGAACTTGTCCACCATACCGGCAGTGTCTACGATTTTTTCGTTACCAGTGTAAAAAGGGTGACAATTGGAGCAAATTTCAACGTTGATTTTCTCTTTCGTAGAGCCCAGCGTAAAGGTGGTGCCGCATGCGCAGGTAACCGAGGCCTTTTCAAAGTATTTGGGGTGGGTATCTACTTTCATGTTTGTATGCGAGATTCTAGCAGAATATTTGGAAAAAAGCAAAGCCCCTCACCGCGCAAGGCGAGAGGAGCTGGAAATTAGGACAAAACCGAGACACTTAGACAGGAACAATGTATGCGAAGCCGTGCTCACGATCCCAGGGATCATCGGGCGGATCATCATAGGAATACGTTCCCAACTCATACGTCGCCCAAAAAGGACCGTCACTAGCGCCATCACTATCAACACCCAGAACACACAAGGAACCGTCTGCCAAAATGGGCTCGTGCATAACAATGATTGATCTGAACCCCATCGCCTGAATGTCTTCATCCGAAAAGCTCCGGCGAATAAGACAAGCGAGGTCGGTGTTGGGCTTGATCAACCCCCGGCGATCAGCCTCGGCCTGAATGTTTGTCGCGGTCCGATTTTTCCGAGCAGAAAAAAGACGACCTGGGAGAATTGCGACCGCATACTTCACACCCTTCTCAGCACACACAAAATCGGGCGATACGAGCACACTGGCGGCACTGGGGGCCACAGAGACATGGGCCTCTTCAAGATGCCCAACCCACTGCCAACCAGCCATGCCCCCTGACGTAATATCAAGCCGAACAAGTCCGGCTTCAGTATGCCAACGGGGCCTGGACCGCAACAGTCCTTTGATACCACTGAACATGCTTGTTTTGGTTGCCACAACTAACTCCTTTTTTAAAAGACGAATCGCCGGCACAGTGAGCGCCGAGGATTACGTCGGACAAAAACAAAAACCTTATCTAGAATAACATTTTTGTATGGCGGTGTCAACCTCCCACATTCTCAAGCGGATTGATTTGGTTTAACTGAATAGAACCCGCCAAAGCCATAACGGAATTACCATAAGAAGTGTTTGGCGGGCGCTTACTGTCACAAGGACGGCCGGAATAGTAGCGACAGGCGGCATTGCGCTCGGCAGTGTAGCCGCCCCCGGCCGCGCCAATGTCACGCAAGTAAAGGGCTGCGGCTAAAAAGGCGGTTTTCGGATCCCACGGATTAGGCATGCCGCTCGTGCCAAGGGCCGCGTTGATTTTTGGTTGCAGCAGAAGCCAGGTAGATGGAATAAACTGCGCCGGCCCCATAGCACCGCCGTAGCCACCGGAGGCTTGAGGGCACGAAAGCGGTTGGCCATTAGGATTAATGCCGAGTGCTGTGGTGACTTGTAAATATGCCGGCTGATTACCTTTAGACATAATAGACTGCCACAATTTATACGCCGGCTGGCCAGGCTGATTACAGGTGCCGACATTTTTACCAAGATTGGTTTCCTGAGTCAAAATAGCGAGCAAGAAAGCTGGATCAACGCCCGTGAGCTGTTGGGCGGTTTGTGCATAAGAAAGCGCGGTACCAAACGTAATCTGTGACGACGTCTGCAGAAGTGAAAAGAGCGCCTGGCGAATGGCGTTAGCCCTTGTTTGTTGCGCGGCGATAGTGCTGGCGTAATTGGCCTGCTGTTGTTTACTTAAACTAAGAAGTGCCGCCTTCTGAGTTTCGTTAGCTTGAATTTGCGCCTGTTCCTGCACAATAGCGGCCTTGGCATCCTGCTCGGCGATTTGCTGGGTCGTTAAATTTTGTTTTGCCTCCTGCGTTGAGCTGGCCGATTGACGGATGGCGGAAAGTGTCACTTGAATGGATTGTTTGAGCGAACTAAAGGTGTCCAGATCGGCAAAAAAGTCGGAAATGCTGCGGCCGCTGAGCACGACGTCGGCAAGCGAAAAAGAATCTATCTGATTGGTTTCGCGGACAAGTTGGGAAAGTGACTGATCAGTGGCAACTACCTGATCACCCAAGTCAGAAATAGTCTGACTCTTTTGATCAATTTGCGTGCCAAGCTGTTGAATGTTGAGCTGGTGAGCTTTAATTTGCAGTTGTGCAGTTTTAATTTGGTCGTCAAGAATATTAATATCACGCTGAAGCGTTTGACCCTTTTGCTGTTCAGTAGAAAGTGCTGACTGCTGGGCGGAAATCTGCGCCAGAATATCGGTGAGTTGGGCCTGCAGAGCGGCTTGCTGGGCGGCCTTGGTGGTGTCGGCGGTTGCCGGAACGAGCGTCGCGGTAGTTGGGGCCGTCTGAGCAAAAGCGCCAATCGGACAAAATAGGACTGAAATTATAAGGATTGGGGTGAAAAATTTTTTCATAAACAAAAAACCCGTCAAAATGGGATTGACGGGTTTTAGTATACTATATTTTTGCTCTTTCAGATTATTTTTTCTCAGGCTTCTTTTCAGCGCCTTTTTCGGCTGGCTTAGCGGCTTTATCGCCCGCTTTGGCATCCTTACCCGCGGCGGCGGCATCACCTTCGGCGACTTCTTCCTTACCCTTGGCACCAACTACTTCAATATCGTCAATGGTTTTAGAAGGCTCTTCAACTTCTTCCTTAGCAACCGTAATGGCGGCCACAACTTCTTCAGGGCCGCTAATGAGCTCTACGCCGGCCGGCAGAACGATTTGCTTGGCGAGAATTTGGCTTTCCAGAGTGGTGAGGAGGCTAATATCAACAGTAAGCGTGTGCGGGAGATCCTTAGGCAGAGCTTCAATTTCAATGTCGTGGAGCACTTTAACGAGCGTGCCGCCTAAATCCTTAACAGCCGCGGAAACACCGGTAAATTCAAGTGGAATTTCCAAACTAAGCTTCTTACCCTTTTCAATAACATAAAAATCAGCATGCAGGGGTGCTTCGCTCACTGGGTGAAGGTCAACGTCGTGGATAAGCGCCTCATGCTCCTCGCCTTTCGGGCCTTTCAAGATAATAATGGAAGACTCGCCAGCCTTTTTCCAAGCCTTGAGAAAATCAATCGCTTTAAGCGTCACCGGCGTGGACGCTTGCTTAGGGCCGTAAAAAACAGCTGGCACGGAACCACTTACGCGGAGGGCTTCCGGCTTGATTTTGCTGTCGCGGGGGGTGTAATCCAAAGTTAACATACAAGGTCAATATAAAAGCAGGAGCACAGTATACAAGAAACCGCTAAAAATGCAACGGTTTAGGCAATCTTATTAAACAGCTTCAAACGCCCGGTGATAACTTTCTGCATGGCCTGCGAACCGGCCCGTAGATACTTATAAGGAGCGACTTCTTCGGGATTTTCCTGCAAAAAGAGCACTAGGGCATCGCGATAGGCCACGCGAATTTCGGTATTTATGTGCACGATATTGATGCCGGCCGTGATGGAATTGATAAAATCCTCGTCCTTATTACCAGAGCCACCATGGAGCACAAGGGGCACGCCCGTGGCGGTGCGGATAGCGGCGATGCGTGGAATATCAAGCCCCGGCTTCACCGTCATTCCTTTAACCATGCCATGAAAACTGCCAATGGCCGGAGCGAGCATGTCTACGCCGGTTTTTGCGACAAATTCTTTAGCTTGCTCAGGCGAAGTGAGAGCATCACCGGAAAGGCCAACGCCCGCCGGAATAGCATCCAGCACCTTGGAAGAAACACCGATGTAGCCGAGCTCCCCTTCTATTAAAATGTCACGGCCAGTCTTTTTCGTGACTTCGCGGGCATAGTCAACGCACTGTTTTGTCTGCTTCACGTTGTCATCAAAAGAAAGCTGGGCGCCGTCAAAAATCACCGAATCAAAACCGGCGTCAATAGCCGCTGTTACTTTTTCAAATGAATAGGTGTGGTCGCCATTGAGAAAGACCGGGTAGTCAAATTCTTCACGCAAGCTTTTCACCAGTGCTGCTACCTGAGGCACACCAATGAACTCTCGCTCCCCTTCCGAGGCGCCGATAATAATAGGTGTTTTCTGACCAGGAACGAGCTCTTTCGCCGCAGTAAACACCGCCCAAAGCCCCGCAATATCGGAAATATTAAAATGGCCAATGGCGATTTTCTTCTCGCTCGCCGCGGCCACATATTCGCGCAAAGTTTTCATGGAAATAGTATACCATGCCGAAAAATTCCTTTAGCAAGCCGTTACAAGGGCAAAACCAGACAATATTTAGAAGTAGTTGACAAGCACAACGGGCTATGCTATCATACCCTGTAACAAACAGCGTGATTCGAAATCGTCGATCCACGAACATTCTATTTGTTTTTATTAAATCACCATTCACTCATGAAAGGAACGATCAAAAAGATCATGCCTAAGGGTTTTGGTTTCATCGCCCCTCAGGACGGCGGAAAGGATATTTTCTTCCATTCCAAGTCCCTTGTCGGCGTAATGTTTGATGAGCTTCGCGAAGGCGATGCCGTCAGCTTTGAAACTGAAGACAGCCCAAAGGGCATCAATGCCGTCAACGTGCAACGCGCGTAATCAGGCATTTAAGGCGCCCCTTACGGAGCAACTTAAGCAGAAAACCCGCACTAAACCGCGGGTTTTTTGTTGATTGGAAATTAACCGGTGCCTGACCCCGGTTATTTATTTAAAAGCGCGCGAGTAGCGGGACCAACGGCGCCTACCGGCGAAAGGCCGTGAGCCGCCTGGAACTTTTTTACTGCCACGGCAGTCACCGCGCCAAAGAAACCAGTAATCGGCCCTGTATAGAATCCATTGGTCGTTAAACGTTGCTGCAAAGCCGTCACCTGCGAACCCGTTGAACCAACATCAAGCGTGCTGGTAAATATCGCGCCCACAGTAACCGGCACAGAAGCCGGCGAGGAAACTGCTACCAACGAGCTTGGCGCGCCCACGATTATTTGCTGACTAATGCTTCCGTGATGGCCGTTGTAGTCGCTCACTCGAATAGTAATATTGTGCGTGCCCGTTTGGCTGGCGTCGGGTGTCCAGCTGAAATAGCCATTTTGGTCTACGTCATTATTATTAACGCTCGTACCAGAAAAAGAATCGCTCACTGAATAAATAGGTGGTGTGAAGCCGTTGGCCTGGACGTTAAAGCCCACACGAGTTCCAGCCGCCACCTGCGCGCCAGGACTTATAGATAACATAGACACACTGCCAACCGCTGCAACGGTCACGTTCTGCATGATAGTGGCACTGTCGCCATTACCATCGGTCGCGCTAATGCGAAGTTGGTGATAACCAATATCCGCCGCTGTCGGCGTCCAGGAAAAAGCGCCGTTGTAGGCGATGTCGCTCGGAGTAATGGTGCTCCCCGAAAAAGAATCCCCCACCCCATAGGTCGGCGTCGTAAAGCCAGAAATATTTATTTGAAAGGTCAGCGCGGTGCCCACCGTCACCTGCGTGCCCGGCGAAAACTGGCTGATGCCAATGGAAATAGTTGGCGCGGTTTGGGCATGAATAACAGTAAAAGGCGTAAGCGCCAAAGCGATACCCGCAACAGCATAAGAAAATCTTTTTAGCATTCTTTTATTATACTACGACTATCTACACATAAAAGGTTTGGTATACTGGTGCAGTACCCATAAAAACCACCTTATGTCATTCATTTCAAACATTTTTGGCGGCGGCCCTGAATTCATCGCTATCGGCGACACGGTGACCGATGCCTTTATTCATCTGACCGATGCCACCGTCCTGCCTGCCGCTGACGGCGTTACTAAAGAACTCTGTGTTACCTTCGGCGAAAAAATCCCCTACGATTTCGTGAAAGTCATTGCTGGCGTGGGCAATAGCGCCAACGCCGCCGTTTCCGCGGCCCGCCTCGGCCTGAAAGCCGTTATTATTTCCGATGTCGGCGGCGACAGCTACGGCAAAGAAATGCTCGCCTCCTACAAAACCAATAAAGTCGCCACGCAGTTTGTCACCACCCACAAAACCATGATTTCCAACTACCACTACGTGTTGTGGTATGGCGTGGAGCGCACTATCCTCGTGAAGCACCAGCAGTACCCCTACAAATTCCCCCTCACCAAAAACGACGCACCCAAGTGGATCTACCTCAGCTCCCTCGGCGAAAACTCCCTGCCCTATCACCAGGAAATCGCCGCCTACCTCAAAGCCAATCCGAAAGTGAAGCTCGCCTTCCAGCCCGGCACCTACCAAATGAAGTTTGGCACCACCGCCCTCAAAAGCATCTACGAGCGCACCGAAATTTTCTTCTGCAACCGCGAAGAAGCCGCCCGTATCCTCGGCAAAACTGAACGCCCCGAAAACGCTTCGTCAGAAGAAAAGAACGCTGAAATCTTAGACTTCGCCAAAGCCCTCCGCGCCCTCGGCCCCAAAATTGTCTGCATCACCGACGGCATGAATGGCGCTTTCGCCTACGATGGCACCGATCTCTGGTTCATTGGAATTTACCCGCATACGCCCTACGAACGCACCGGCGCTGGCGACGCCTTCAGCTCCACAGTCACCGTCGCCCTCGCCATGGGCAAATCCTTGAGCGACGCCCTCTCTTGGGGCCCAATTAACTCCCAATCCGTCGTGCAATATGTGGGTGCACAAGAAGGTCTCTTGACCATGCCGAAATTACTCGATTTTTTGAAGAAAGCCCCCGCGGATTATAAGGTGAGGAAGGTGTAACTAAATTAAGCACGACGCCACTTATCCGGATTACCCCCTGATGTGTAGCGCACTCGCTCTACATCGGGAGCTGTGCCAGGACTTAATTCCCTTGCTTTTTCAATTGCTTCTGCTTGTGTAGGCGCCACAGCGCTTGCACGCTCAGAATCTGGACGCCTAACAGCGTAGTCACCCTCGGGTCTACGCTCTATGTATAGTCGTTTATTCGCCATGATTTATTTTCGTTTGAGGAATATCATTGTTAACTTTCTTTTTTGATTTCTTCTTTACACCAGAACTGGCAGCAATGGCACCTTGAAATTTTGACTCCACCGTTTGCTTACCGTGTTCTGTTAGTAGATATTCATTATTTGGCTCTTCGGTAACATAACCCAACAAACCAGCATCTTTTAAATCGCGGGTAAAATTCTTGGGCATATCACCCATACGACGTAACAAAGTGAGTATTTCTTTAGGATCAAATGTTTCCCTATTGTCACGCTCTGTAAGAAATTTACCGAGTACAGCAATTTTTTGTGGGTAAGTACGCGCAGTCGATTGCTTTATAGCATCCAAAGGCGAACCGGTGGAACGCTGATGGTTTGACCCCAAAAAAACTACAGATTCTGTCTTTACAGTACCACTATTGTTTTGTATTTCCTTACCTGTGCTCAAAAAAGCTATTACATGAGCGGCTTTTTGGAGAGAAGTTTTATAACTAAAATCAAGCCCACCCCCTTTCAAACTTACTTCCACATTTTTTTCGTCATTTTCCATAGTGATACATAATTATTTGTAATAAATGTATTATATACCACTAAATTATACAAGCAATACGAATATGCAGGTTATGCTACAAAAGAATCGTTTTGTCAAAATCAGCGAGGCTAACTCTTATTTCTTAGAAACAAAATCAACAATTTTCTCCCAATCTATCTGACCCGATTTTGTAAGAAAAGAATCGGAAAATTCTTTAATCATCTCATTGCTTTTTTGAGCATATACTTCCTTAAAGTACTCCCCTCTTGCTTTCGCCTCTTTATCTAAAGGAAGAATGATGTTTTTGTAGAGGTTACTATCACCAGAAATAAATTCCCAGAATTCTTGGCCACAAATCTTGTAATAACTCTTTTCTGGATCTTCATTCTCTTTAAAAGGAGTTCGCTCTTTTCCGTAGATACAACCATTCACAGCGACGACTTCTTTTTTGATTCCGCTGGTCTTCAAGAGAGCTTTGGCTACTTTGAAGTTTAACTTCATTGCATCAACCTGATCTTTGTTGCCCCAATTGGGACCAGATTTTATACCTACAATATAGTGCTTATTATCTTTTTCAAATTGTAGGTCAACACTCTTAAACACACCTTGTTCAGCTTTCTTCCCTTTAAATACTTTTGCACAAATAAATATTGCCAACTCTTCAAGCAGATTACCGAAGATGGTTTCCTCTTGAGAAGAAAGAAATGCGTCCAGAATATATTTAACAAATTCCCCACTGGTCTCAATATTTTTTGCCTTGAATAGATACGGATTTTTCCGTTTCAGGATATTCTCTAAATTTAGTTCCTTGAGTTTCCTGAGCCGATCATCATAAAATGGCTTCATAATGGAAGCCGTTATAAACGCGTCAATTTCACTATATTCTATTTTTCGCATGAACTAGAGAAGCGGTAGACGGTCTTGTACATTCGCCACGTTCTCCTTAGCAAGAGTATAGTATTCCTGCAAAATTTCAATACCTATGCTATTTCGAGCCATTTCCTTTGAGACAACGCTCGTTGTCCCAGAACCAAGAAAAGGATCAAGCACCATGTCCCCGGGCTTAGTAAAAAGCTTGATAAACCAACGAGGTAATTCTTTGGGAAATGCTGCGCTATGTTTTTTATTGCCACTTTCAGTTGCCAGATGTAAGACATTACTCGGATAAGCCATTTCTCTACCTATCCAATTAGAAATATTTTTTCCAAAACCACTTCCCACCTTAGAATTGTCGCGTGTCTTATCCGTCTCGCTGAGATTTTTTAATCGCGTCTTTGCCCAATCGCCGGTCGGCACCATAACCTCATCTTGATACATATTGAATTTTTTATCTTTATTGAATTGCAAGAGTCGTTCCCAGGCATCACGAAAACGATTTGGCCACTTACCCGGATAGCAATTTTTTTTATGCCAAATAAATTCTTCCGTCCAAAACCAGCCCTGTTTTCGCATTTCTAAAATTAAATTAAGAATATAGGTATGTCGTTCGCCATTGGTCACTTTTTCTTTAATGTTTAAGACAAATGTTCCTGTTGGTTTCAAAACCCTCAAGAGTTCTGCGCTGATAGGCAAAAACCATTCAACATATTTATCTGCTTTTATGCCACCATAAGTGGAATCTCTTTGGTCGCTATACGGGGGTGAAGTAACTACCAAATCGACATAATTTGAATCAATTTTTTTTAACACGTCAAGACTATTACCCAGAATAACCTCGGTAGATATTGGTTTTATATTCTGTACTGGTAAGCCCCTTAAGCCAGTAACGGAGCTATTTTTTGATGGAGTGCGGATAGCCATAGTACTATTGTACCTTAAAATCTTTTTGTCTTACACTTCTTATTTTTTAGCCTTTCTTTGGAGGACTTTTTTTACTGCTTCTAAAATCGCGTCTTTGCCCATACCATAGTGTTCAATGAGTTCGGCGGGGGTGCCGGATTGGCCGAATTGGTCGTGGACGCCGATGAATTCAATAGGGACCGGCTTGCCCTTGGCGGCGATGAGCTCGGCGACGGCGGAGCCCATGCCACCGGCTATTTGATGCTCTTCCACGGTGACGATTGCGCCGGCTTCTTCGGCGAGCTTGAGGATGGCGCGTTCGTCGAGGGGTTTAATGGTGTGAAGATTGAGAACGGTGACGCCGATTTTTTCTTTTTCCAGAGCGGCAGCGGCAAGGAGCGCTTTGTGGACGAGAGCGCCGGTGGCAATAATAGCGACGTCGGGCGTGCGGGTGATGGGCTGGAAAACTACCTGCGCCTTCCCTATTTCAAATGGCGAACTTTCAGTGGTGATGATGGGAGTTTTTTCGCGCGCCAGGCGAATGTAGGTCGGCGCTGAAGTTTTGGCCGCGGCAATCGTCGCCTTTTTAGCTTCAATGGCATCGCAGGGGGAAATGACGACCATGCGCGGAATGACGCGGGTGATGGCGATGTCCTCAATGGCCTGGTGGGTGCCACCGTCGGGGCCAACGGAGACGCCCGCATGCGAGCCGGCTATTTTGACGGGGCGATTGTTGTAGCAAATGGTGGTGCGGATTTGCTCCCAGTTGCGGCCAGGGCTGAACATGGCATAGGAAGCGATAAACGGAATTTTGCCCATGGCGGCCATGCCGCTGGCGGTGGCGGCCAGGTTTTGCTCGGCCACGCCGATTTCCGTGAAGCGTTCGGGGAATTTTGCCTTGAAGAGGTGCATCTGGGCGGATTCGGTGAGGTCGGCGCAGAGGCCCACCACTCGCGGGTCGTTTTCGCCGGCGGTGACGAGCCCCTCGCCAAAGCCCTTGCGGATAGGCACCTGTTCCACGTCAGCGTCAAAAATTTTAGGATTGAGTTTTGCGAGGGGGTTAAGCATGTGAATTACGCATTTTTGCGATATTTTTTCTTGATGTCCCAATATGCCGGTTCCGTACCCGGTTCCTTTCCCTTCATTTTACTCATAACATGCGCTGGGTATTTCTTTTTTACGTGTTCCAGCTTTTCCCGAATGATCGCTTCAGTATCCAAACCAAGCGACACTGTTATATCAAAACAATACGTCAAAACGTCAGCAAGTTCGTTTTTGATTTCCTCCAGTTTCTTCTTATCTTTAAGTACTTCTTCATGGGTAGGATTTGCCCACTGGAAAAGCTCTAGGAGCTCCCCTGCTTCAATGGAAATGGATTTCGCCAAATCACCCGGGCGCAGCTTATCCCAAGCTCGTTCTTCAAGATACTGTTTTATGTCTGCTTCAAGTTTTTTCATATTTTTAGCAACCGTGTATTGACTCTTATTATACACTAGCTACAATATAGGCTCACTTTCTTGTACGGCAGACGATGATGCCGAGAGAAGGTTTTTTGGGACTTGCCCACGACCCCCGCCCTCATCAGGCGGGGGGAAATATTTATGACTATTTGCCGTACAATTCGTGATGTCTACCGATTTCTGTAAAAGTAACCAGATCTTCCCGTTCTCTCCATTCGAATATTGCCCTATAATCACCTGTAACGTTAATGCTGTAGCAATGTTCATATTTCCCAGAAAGTTTATGAGTGTTTAACAACGGATTCCTTTGGTCAATCATAAAAAGTTCTAAGCGTTTTTCAAACGCTTTTTTGATTTTTGGCATAAGACGAGGAAGCCGTTTCTTGAACGACGAAGAAAATATGATTATCATTGAAAACTACCTATTTATAAAAACGCCGTAAATATTTAATTGCGTCCTGCGCGTTAGTAAAACGAGGTGAGAGTTTTTCGGAAGGAGTCTTCATAACTCGATCGAGAATACGAGCTGTTTTTTTATTAGGAACTAGGGCTTCGCCGTGAAGACCCATGTTGAGTCTACCCTCTGCAAATGAACGGGTAGCAAATTGAAGGATACTGCTTAGGGAAATGTCTTCCTTCTTAGCCCTTGCTTGCGCGGCTTTTTTAAGCTTAGGGTCTATTTTAAAAATGATGCTAGTGGTCATAATTACAAGTATATACGTTGTATATACAGTGTCAATCTTGCCTTTGGTTTATTACTGTTGTCTTTTGCAGGATTTTTACCCTTCTTATTCGTGCTCGCTTTTAATTCTACCTTGTAACGTCCGCAACTC